>NZ_JBBALW010000005.1:0-106071 GCF_040402835.1 Flavobacterium sp. | reverse complement strand
TAATTTATCTATTTTTGTCTAATAATCTGTATCGATTATTTAGGACTAGTCATAACATCAAATAGTATAATCCCTACGGGACATTTTCACCGGTAACAATTCTTATTTTCTACCAACATTTAACTCCTAACGGAGTATACCTCGTAGAGATTATATGTTGGTAAATTGATAGTTATGAAGTTGATTTTTTGTCCCGTAGGGACTATACATTTTTTTATCTGACAATAACTCAAATAAAACTATTCTTCAAAATTTTCGTCTTTGAAACCTATCAAATACAACTTGTCTTTTGCTCTTGTGATTGCTGTATACAACCATCTGATATAATCTCTATCGATGCCGTTTGGCAAATACGGTTGCTCTATAAACACTGTATTCCATTGTCCTCCTTGCGATTTATGACACGTAATTGCATACGAAAACTTGACTTGCAACGCATTGAAATATTCGTTTTCTTTTACTTTTTGAAACATTTTATACTTGGTTTCTCCTTCATAATCTTTCATCACTTCTTGATACAATCTGTTGGATTCTTCGTAGGTTAACGATGGCGATTCACTGGTAATTGTGTCCATCAATAAAACAGTTTCCAATGGAATTTGATTGGGATAATCGACCATTCTGATTTTTACTTTCGCAAATTTAAAACCATATAACTCTTGAATATTAAAAATTTCTAAGACTTCAATAATGTCGCCATTAGCAATAAAAACAGCTTCATCAGAATCTTTAAGCCAGAAGTAATTGTTTTTCACGACCATCAAAAAATCGCCTGTGGACAATTCACTTTCCTTATCTAATATTTTGGTGCGAATTTGCTCATTATATTGATTGGCACGTTTATTAGAACGTACAATAAAAGCAGTATCTTCAATACTATAATTGCTATATGCCGAATTAATTGCGTCTTGAATATCGTAGCCATCGGTGAGGCGAACAATATCTTTAAACCCGCGTAATTGGAATTTGAAACTGTCAAAAAAAGTATCTTTCAGCACTTCTCGAAGTTCGGTAGCATTGAATAAAATACCCGAATTTTCTTCTTGTCGCATCACTTCGTCCAACTCAATATGCTTAATTTCTTTGTTGTAATGCATTCCCAAAGTATCAATATTTAAAGCGGGCGAAATGTCTAAATTTACAGGTGGTAACTGCGCTGTATCTCCCAATAAAATCATTTTGCAATTGGTTCCTGAATAAATATACGAAATCAAATCGTCTAATAAAGACCCGTTTTCATACATTTTACTTTCGGAATTCGTGTCCGAAATCATAGAGGCTTCATCAACAATAAAGAAAGTATTTTTGTGTTTGTTTTGTTGCAACGTAAAACTCACGCCACCACCAGCGCCTTTCTTTGGAAAATATATTTTCTTGTGAATCGTAAACGCAGGTTTCTGAGAATAATTTGCAATAACTTTTGCCGCACGACCTGTTGGCGCTAGCAAAACATATTTTTTATTGATTTCAACTAAGTTATTTACAATCGTAGAAATCACAGTAGTTTTTCCAGTTCCTGCATATCCTTTCAAGACAAATATCTCATTATTATCGTCATTTGTAATAAATTCTGCTATTTGCTGAAAGAAAATATCCTGTTTATTCGTCGGAGTAAACGGAAATTGTCTTCGCAAAAGAGAATAAAAATGACTAGAATTCATAAATGGATATTTCATCGCAAAGTACGCAAAGTTTTTTTGGAGATGGCTTTATTTTGAATCAAATTCAATAAATATATTTGTTTACTTCCTTACTTTTTAAGCCGTAAACATAATTTTATTACCTCCAAAAATTATTGTCATTTAAAAAAATTGTAAGTTTGCGATTATCATCAACTATTTATGTCGGTAAACGCAAACATAACGGATAAAAAATATAAAAAACTAACACTTCAAGTAACTTTGAATGGGTTATCCTTTTGTATTTTTGATACTTTAAACCAAGTTGTTTTATTGGTAAAAGAGATTGATTTTGCAGACTTTCCAAAAGCTACAAACGTAGAAGATTATTTTTGGAAAGCGTTTACGGATAACCCAGAATTAAAAGATTCTTACGATGAAATTCTTGTTTTACATGATAGCAATTTAGACACGTTTGTTCCAACGGCATTATTTGACGAAGATTTTTTAGGAAGTTATTTGCAATACAATACAAAGGTTTTTGAAACCGATTTCTTTGCTTTTGATGCACTTTCAAGTTATGAAATGAACCATGTTTATATACCATTTGTAAATATCAACAATTATTTGCTTGACCAGTTTACTACTTTCAATTATAAACATACGAATACCATATTGGTTTCAAAATTATTAGATTTTTCTAAAAATGTTGATGAAAAACAGGTTTTTGTACATTTTTCAACTAATAAATTTGAAATTGTAATTGTTCAAAACCAAAAATTATTACTGTTCAATTCTTTTGATTTTGTTACAAAAAAAGACTTTATATACTATCTTTTGTTCACAACCGAACAATTAAATCTAAATCCAGAGCATTTTAAAGTTTCCCTTTTAGGTGCTATTACTGAAAAATCTGATTTATACCAAATCGCATACAAATATGTCAGAAACATTGCATTGTTGGATGTTTCTGATTTACAAAAACACAATGATTTTTCAACTGCTCAGAATCTAAAGCATTTTATACTTTTCCAATCGTGAGAATAATTTCAGGCAAATTCAAAGGAAGACGCATTTTTCCGCCAAAAAACCTTCCCGTACGCCCAACAACCGACATGAGTAAAGAAGCATTATTCAATGTTTTGAACAATCATTTTAGCTTTGAAGGCTTAAAAATATTAGATTTATTTTCAGGAACGGGCAACATCAGTTTTGAATTTGCTTCTCGTGGAAGTGATAATATCACCGCTGTTGATGCCGATTTTGGCTGTGTAAAATTCATAAAACAAGTTGCCGAAGAATACGATTTCAATATAGCAGCTATGCGTAGCGATGTCCTTAAATTCTTAGAAAAAAATACCAATTCCTACGATATTATTTTTGCAGACCCACCGTATGCTTTAGACCAAAAAACATTTGAAAATATTGTGACTTTAGTATTCCAACAAGAATTACTTCGGGAAGATGGGATGATGGTTATTGAACATTCAAAATATACCAAGCTCGATCACATGATTCATTTTTCCTTCAAGAAAAGTTATGGCGGTTCTATTTTTAGTTTCTTTGAAATTATTGGAAATGCCGATGAAGAAGTAAAAGTTGATTTGGAAGCAACTGAGGAAGATTAGAAATGTGTCGAAAGTATTAAAGTCGAATGAAAAACCGAAAATTCAGCAAATTCATTACTTAAAATTCATATTAACTCACCTAAAAAAGGAAAACCCGCTCGATGGAACGGATTTCGCCATTAAAATATATTGAATGTTAAACGTGCAAAGCTCTGTTATCAGTTGCTGCCAATGCCGCTTCTTTAATTGCTTCCGCAAATGTTGGGTGAGCGTGACTCATTCTTGAAATATCTTCTGCCGAAGCCTTAAACTCCATCGCTACAACGGCTTCTGCAATTAAATCCGCACAACGAGCACCAATCATGTGAACACCCAATACTTCGTCGGTTTTAGCGTCAGCAAGAATTTTCACAAATCCGTCTAAATCGCCACCAGCTCTTGCTCTTCCTAATGCTTTGAATGGAAAACTTCCCGATTTAAAATCAACTCCCGAAGCTTTCAATTGTTCCTCTGTTTGCCCTACTGCAGCCACTTCTGGCCAAGTATAAACAACTCCTGGAATCAAATTATAATCGATATGTGGTTTTTGTCCCGCCAAGATTTCTGCAACCATAGTTCCTTCTTCTTCGGCTTTGTGTGCCAACATTGCTCCACGAACAACATCACCAATCGCATAAATAGTTGGAATTGAAGTTTGCAAATGGTCGTTCACTTCCACTTGTCCTCTATCCGAAATTTTAACGCCTGCTTTATCGGCATTTAATCCTGTTGTAAAAGGACGACGCCCCACAGAAACTAAAGAATAATCTCCTTCTAATGTGATGGTTTCTCCTTTCGCATTTTCAGCTTGAACCGTAACCACATCTCCTGAACGTTCTACCGATTTCACTTTGTGTGAAACATAGAATTTCATTCCTTGTTTCTTCAAAACTTTCATCAATTCTTTAGACAACGAACCGTCCATTCCTGGAATAATTCTATCCATAAATTCTACAACCGAAACTTGCGCTCCTAATCGTAAATAGACTTGTCCTAATTCAATTCCAATTACTCCACCACCAATAATCACAAGGTGTTTGGGCACTTCTTTCAATTTCAAAGCTTCCGTAGAAGTTATAATTCTTTCTTTATCAATTTTTATAAAAGGCAACGAAGACGGTTTAGAACCAGTTGCAATAATGATGTTTTTAGCTTCTAAAGTTTCTGAAGTTCCATCTGCTTTTGCAACAGCAACATGTGTGGCGTCAACAAAAGAACCTAATCCTTCAAATACTGTGATTTTATTTTTATCCATCAAAAATTTCACACCGCCAGAAGTTTGGTCAACAACTGCTTGTTTACGGGCAATCATTTTCTCCAAATTCACTTTTACTTCTCCCGAAACTTCAATTCCGTGTTCTGCAAAATGGGCAATTTCACTGTAATGATGAGACGATGCAAGCAATGCTTTTGATGGAATGCAACCTACATTCAGGCACGTTCCACCAAGTGTAGAATATTTTTCGATAATGGCAGTTTTCATTCCCAATTGTGCGCAACGAATTGCAGCTACATATCCTCCTGGTCCTGAACCGATGATGACTACGTCAAATGAACTCATAATTTATTATTATTTTTGTGTATAAATAAAATTGGTACAAATTTAAGAAATTAAAAACCTATTCATACACTTTTTTATTTCTAAATTCAAACTACAATTAAAGTGGTGTTTTTAACCTCGCTAATCATGAATGTACTATGCGTACTCCCAATATGTTCTAACGTAGTCAATTTAGTTACAAGAAATTCTCGATATGCTTCCATATTTTTGACTGCAATTTTCAAAATGTAGTCATAATCACCACTCACATGATGGCATTCTAAAATTTCGCTAAGTTTTACCACTTCACTTTCGAACTTGGTCAAGAATTCTCTGGTGTGCTGAATGAGTTTAAGATGACAAAATACGACAAATCCTTTATCGACTTTGGAGCGGTTTACCAATACCACATATTTATCAATAATTCCTTCACGTTCTAGTTTTTTTATGCGCTCATATACTGCAGTTACTGACAAATTGAGTTTCAAAGAAAGTTCCTTTGTGGTTTTTTTGCTGTCTGTTTGTAGCAGGAACAGTAACTTTTTATCTATTGAATCCATAAGTAAATTGAAGTATTATTTATAAAGTTGAAAATTATCTAAAAAAATAAATATTTAAATACTAATTTAGACATTTAAACTATAAATGTACTAAATTATAATTATATAATCTAAATATTTACTATGGTATTGTATTAATAACTGATATTTTATTTATTTGACATAAATTAAATAATTAATTCTATGGAAAATTTTAATCCCGCAGACAACATTCAGGACTTGCAATATTTTGGAGAATTTGGAGGTGTAAATCCATCCATTTCAGATAGTTCGACCTATACTTTTCTGTCGGCAAAAACCATGTTCGATACATTTGAAGGCAATGCTGAAGGCTGTTATTTGTATTCCCGACACTCATCGCCAAGCAACTTATACCTCGACAAGGCAATGGCAGCAATGGAAGGAACAGAATCTGCCAATGTTTCGGCATCGGGAATGGGCGCCATCACTCCTACCCTTTTGCAGTTGTGCGGACAGGGTGACCACATTGTTTCGAGCCGCACAATCTACGGCGGAACGTATGCTTTTTTGAAGAATTTCACGCCTAAATTTGGCATCAAAACCACGTTTGTTGACATTACAAAATTAGAAATCGTTGAAGCCGAAATTACACCAGAAACCAAAGTTTTATATTGTGAAACTGTTAGCAATCCGTTGCTTGAAGTTGCCGATATTGCCAGTTTATCAAAACTTGCCAAAAAATATAATTTGAAATTGGTGGTTGACAATACATTTTCGCCATTATCCGTTTCACCAGCGCTTTTGGGTGCCGATATTGTGATTCACAGTTTAACGAAATACATCAACGGAAGCAGTGATACTGTGGGCGGAGTAACTTGTGCCTCGCAAGAATTTATCGATAGTTTGAAAAATGTGAACAACGGAGCGAGCATGCTTTTAGGACCTACAATGGACAGTTTGCGCTCGGCAAGTGTCATGAAAAACCTACGCACGCTGCACATTCGTATGAAACAACACAGCTATAATGCACTTTATTTGGCGGAGCGATTTGAGAAAGACGGAATTAAAACCGTTTACCCAGGTTTAAAAAGCCACCCGAGTCACGAAATATATAAGAATATGATCAATCCAGAATACGGTTTTGGAGGAATGATGACTCTGGACGTAGGCACTTTAGACCAAGCCAACGCCTTAATGGAATTGATGCAAAGCAAGAATTTAGGCTATTTAGCCGTGAGTTTAGGATTCTATAAAACCTTGTTCAGCGCACCCGGAACATCAACATCCAGTGAGATTCCTTTGGACGAACAAAAAGAAATGGGCTTAACCGACGGCTTAATTCGGTTTTCAATTGGACTCGACAATGACATCGAAAGAACCTACCAAAGCATGAAATCGTGTATGGTAGCACTTTCTATCCTTTAGTTTGTTTATTAATTGTTGAGAAAATTTGCTGTTGTGTGTGCTTCAGCGGATTTTTTTTTGGGGCGCGCCACCGTTTATAACATTACCAGAAACTACATTATTTTTCGTTAAACGATGTCAGGCAGTGCTTTGCAATCCACGCCCAAAAGCGTGGGATTTCCACTTCCATCCTTCGCGCAATCCAAATCATAAGTCAATTTAGTTTTTAAAACTTCATAGATTACTAAAAACTATCTAAAATAAATTATATTTCGTATATTTATAGAGAATAAATAATAGCAATTACTTTCTAAGCAAAATACAATTTGCAAAAATTAAAAAAATGGAAAATTCAATGAAAAAACATTGGGAAACTGTTTATGAAACTAAATGTCCAGACCAAGTTAGTTGGACACAAGAAATCCCAAAAACTTCGCTAAATTTCATTTATTCCTTTGGATTAGACAAAAAGGCAAAAATTATTGACATTGGCGGTGGCGATAGTAAATTGGTAGATTTTCTTCTTGCGGAAGGATTTGAAAACATAACTGTTTTGGATATTTCTGAAAAAGCAATTGAAAAAGCACAACTCCGATTGGGCTCCAAAGCCAATAAAGTAAATTGGATTGTTTCTGATATAACCCAATTTAAACCAACTATATCTTATGATATCTGGCACGACAGAGCAACCTTTCATTTCTTAACTTCTAAAGTTGATATTGATAAATATATAGAAATTGTGAAAAATTCTGTTTCAAAATATATTGTTATTGGAACTTTTTCTGAAAATGGTCCTCAAAAATGCAGCGGTTTGGAAATTAGACCCTATTCCCAAGAAATGCTGGGAAAATTATTTCAAAATGATTTCCAAGTAACAAAATGTTTCACTGAAGACCACACAACCCCTTTCGATACAAAACAAAATTTTATTTATTGTAGTTTTAAAAGAGGGATTTGAAACAGCTATATATTTCAAAGAATAAAAATGTAAATAGCATCTGAAATAAATTCAAATTGTCAAAGTGTTGATTCGGTAATTCGTTGATTTGGTTATTCGGAAAATCATAAATCTAAAATCGGGATTTGCATGAAGGATGGCAGCCGAAATCCTCTGTGGAACGAAGTGCAACAGAGATTGCAGCGAAGAGCCTGACCTGAAGTTTTTAAGGAAGGGCATGCCCAAATAAAAAAGAAAAACCTCAAAGTAAACGCTACTTTGAGGTTTTTTAGTATTGGGAAATCGGTCTAAATACCTGCTATTGCTTTGATTTCGGCAATGATTCGTTGTGCTAACGCATCGGCTAAATCTTGTGTTTGTGCCTCGGTGTAAATACGGATTATTGGTTCGGTATTGGACTTGCGAAGATGTACCCAATTTTCGGCGAAATCTATTTTTACGCCGTCAATTGTGGTGATGTCTTCGGATTTGTATTTCTCGGTCATGGCTATCAAAATGGCATCGACATCAATTTGTGGTGTGAGTTCAATTTTGTTTTTGCTCATGTAATATTGTGGGTAACTCGCTCGTAATTCGGCTACGGTTTTCTCTTGATTTGCCAAATACGTTAGGAATAACGCCACGCCAACCAAGCTGTCACGTCCATAATGCAACTCAGGATAGATGATTCCACCGTTGCCTTCGCCACCAATAATTGCGTTTGTAGCCTTCATTAATTCAACCACATTGACTTCGCCAACGGCACTTGCCTGATAGTTTCCGTTGTGATTGTTGGTGATGTCACGCAACGCACGGGATGACGACATATTCGAAACCGTATTTCCTGGGGTTTTGCTCAAAACATAATCGGCACAAGCCACAAGTGTATATTCTTCGCCAAACATTTCGCCATCATTGGAAATGAATGCCAAACGATCGACATCGGGATCGACAACAATTCCGAAATCGGCTTTTTCTTCCAAAACCAATTTACAGATATCGCCCAAATGCTCCTTTAAAGGCTCTGGATTGTGAGGAAAATGTCCGTTTGGTTCGCAATATAATTTGACAACTTCAACGCCCATAAGTTCCAACAATTTAGGAATAATAATTCCTCCCGATGAATTTACAGCGTCCACTACCACTTTATATTTCCGTTTTGCAACGGCTTCAGCATCTACTAAAGGTAGGTTTAAAACTTCGTCGATGTGAATGTCCATGTAGGCATCGTTTTCGGTAATAGTTCCTAAATCATCGACTTCTGAAAATGTAAACGCTTCGTCTTCGGCAATTTGCAAAATCAATTCACCTTCTTTAGCGCTTAGAAATTCTCCTTTTTCGTTAAGTAATTTCAAGGCGTTCCATTGTTTTGGATTGTGAGAAGCGGTTAAGATAATTCCACCGTCGGCATTTTCTAACGGCACCGCAATTTCAACTGTTGGCGTGGTTGACAAACCCAAATCGATGATATCAATTCCCAAACCTATTAAGGTGTGTGTAATTAAATTATGAATCATTGGTCCAGAAATCCTTGCGTCACGACCTACTACCACGGTTAATTTGTCTTTTTTACTGTTGTTTTTAAGGAAAGTTCCATAAGCTGACGCAAATTTAACTGCGTCAACGGGTGTTAGATTATCGCCAACAACTCCGCCAATAGTTCCTCGAATTCCTGATATAGATTTTATTAATGTCATTTTTATGGATTTAATTTTAGCAAATATAATAATTTGAGATGTTTTTAAAGTCGAATTTGAAATAAAATTCCTAAATTCGGAGAATGAATTTTTTAGCACATATTTACCTTTCCGGCGATTCTGATTTGATTAAAATCGGTAATTTTATGGCAGATGGAGTTCGCGGAAATAAGCACTTGGAATTGCATTCTGAAATTCAGAAAGGCATTATTTTGCATCGCACCATTGATACTTTCACCGATGCGCATCCAATTTTTAGACAAAGTACCAAACGATTGCACGCCAATTACCATCATTTTTCGGGAGTAATTGTGGATGTTTTTTATGACCATTTTTTAGCTAAGAATTGGAGTTTATATTCAGATGAAAAATTAGAAAATTATGTTGACAATTTCTATAATTCATTGAACACGAATCACGATTTATTGACAGAAAAAGCACAAATGATGAAGCCGTATATGATTCAACAAAATTGGCTTTTGAATTATCAAACTATCGACGGAATTGAGAAAATTTTAACTCAAATGGACAACCGAATAAAAAGAGAATCAAATCTGCGGTTTTCGATTCAGGAATTGAGGTTGTTTTACAAAGAATTTGAGGTTGAATTTACGATTTTTTTCAATGATTTACAGGTTCATTCTTCTGAAAAATTACTGCAGTTATGAGTATTGATTAGTACAAACGTTCATTTGTAATGCAGTAATACATTTCATAAAGTCCAATTTTAATTGAACTAAATTTGAAATAACTAGAGTATATAAATACAAAATAATAGTAAATTAGCACTTTACAAAAAAACAATGTTCAAAAGATATATTTATAAAATTGAAAACTTAATTGGTTGGTCGCAATCAAAACTAACAGAAAAACAGTTTATTTTTCTGTCGAGTGTTTTGGTTGGAATTTCGGCAGCCTTTGCTGTGATTGTGTTAAAGAGTTTTGCACACTCTGTTTTTTCATTTGCAACCTACATCAATGGAATATTAAAATTAAGTTTCATTAATAGTGTTTTACCAATTGTTGGGATTTTACTTACCCTATTTGTTGTAAAACGAGTTTTGGGCGGCACAATTGAAAAAGGAACATCACAAATTTTGTATGCCGTTGCGAAAAAATCGAGTGTAATTCCTAGAAAACAAATGTATGCTCAAATAGTAACAAGCTCGCTAACCGTTGGTTTGGGTGGTTCTGCAGGTTTAGAAAGTCCAATTGTAATTACGGGTGCTGCTTTTGGTTCAAATTATGCGCAACGGTATAAATTGAGTTACAAAGACCGAACTTTATTAATAGGTTGTGGGGTTGCTGCGGGAATTGCAGCCGCTTTTAACGCACCAATTGCAGGCGTTTTATTCGCTATTGAAGTTCTGTTGGTTGATGTTAGTATTTCTGCTTTTACACCTATAATGATTGCTGCAGCATCAGGTGCTTTAGTTTCTGTGATTGTTTTAGATGAAAGCATTTTATTGAATTTTAAGCAACAACAAACCTTCGATTATCATAATATTCCGTATTATATTTTACTTGGCATTTTTGCTGGTTTTATAGCCGTTTATTATTCTCGAAACTTTCAAAAAATAGAACATTTTTTTAGTAAAGTTAAATTAAGTCCTTATAAAAAAGGATTTTTTGGTGCTTCTATTTTAGCGATAATTATTTTTGTATTTCCAACATTATTTGGTGAAGGTTATGAAAGCATCAAAACATTATCAGAAAATGATCCTGGACAATTATTAGAAAACACCTTATTTAGCGATTTCCGAAATAACAGTTGGGTGCTTTTACTTTTTGTAGGTGCAACCATGTTATTGAAAGTTTTTGCAACAGGAATTACGCTCGGAAGTGGTGGAAATGGAGGAAATTTTGCCCCTTCCCTATTTTTGGGTTCTTATGCTGGATTTTTCTTTTCAAAATTGATTAATCTATCAGGGTTTACAAAATTACCAATCAGCAACTTTACTATGGTTGGAATGGCAGGAATTCTAAGTGGTTTATTTCACGCACCATTAACCGCAATTTTCCTAATTGCAGAAATTACTGGTGGTTATGATTTGATGATTCCATTGATGATTGTTTCCTCCATTAGTTTTGCAATTTCCAAGCGTTTTGAAAAACATTCTTTAGATGTGAAAAATTTAGCGAGAAAAGGAAATGCCTTTACAAGTAATAAAGACACGAATATTTTATCTACTTTGGATATTAATAAAATCATACAAACTGATTATTTAACAGTAAGTTCCGAAGGTAATTTAGAAAAATTAGTAGAATTGATTTCACATTCAAACCAAGTTGTATTTGCGGTTGTCGATGAAAACCTTGAATTGTTGGGTGTGATTTATTTTAATGATATTCGGGAAATAATTTTCAGTGCATTCAAAGTAAAATATACACCGACAAAAGAAGTTATGCAGACACCAAAAGAAATTATTTATCCAACCGATAGTATGGAAACGGTAATGAATAAATTTGAAAACTCAAAAGTTGCCTTTCTTCCGGTAATTAAAAATGGAAAATATTTTGGTTTTATATCCAAATCTATTGCGCTTGAAGCCTATAGAAGCAAATTAAAATCGATGACGATAGAATAATTAATGCTAAATAATTCCCGTGATTATTATTTGTATTAACAAAATCTTCATAAGCGTTGTATCAAAAATTTAAATCAAAATGGTAACTTTGCGTTTTGATGCAAATTATGTTAGAAACTGATAATAATATTGAAGTATTAGGGGCGCGAGTTCATAATCTTAAAAATATAGACGTTACCATTCCCCGAGAAAAATTGGTTGTGATTACTGGACTTTCAGGTTCTGGAAAATCGTCTTTGGCGTTTGATACTATTTATGCCGAAGGACAACGCCGCTATGTCGAGACTTTTTCTGCGTATGCCCGACAGTTTCTTGGTGGCTTAGAACGTCCCGATGTTGACAAAATAGACGGACTTTCACCTGTTATTGCCATTGAACAAAAAACAACCAGTAAAAGTCCTCGCTCTACTGTGGGAACTATTACAGAAATTTACGATTTTTTACGGCTTCTTTATGCACGTGGTGGTGATGCTTACAGTTATAATACGGGCGAAAAAATGGTTTCCTATAATGACGACCAAATCAAAGAATTGATTACGAAAGATTTTATTGGCAAGCGAATCAATATTCTTGCCCCTGTAATTAGAGCGCGAAAAGGACATTATGGTGAATTATTCCAGCAAATTGCGAAGCAAGGATTTCTAAAAGTTCGTGTTAACGGCGAAATAAAAGACATAACGGCTGGAATGAAATTAGACCGTTATAAAACCCACGATATTGAAATTGTAATCGACAGAATTGCTGTTGATTCTTCAGTTGAAAATGAAAAAAGATTGACTGACAGCATTAAAACTGCAATGTATCATGGTGAAAATGTACTGATGATTTTAGATCAAGACACCAACCAAGTTCGCTTTTTTAGTCGGAATTTGATGTGTCCAACTACAGGAATTTCCTATCAAAATCCAGAACCAAATATATTTTCATTTAATTCGCCAAAAGGTGCTTGTGAACATTGCAATGGATTAGGAACGGTTAATGAAATTAATATTAAAAAGATAATTCCAAATCCTAAAATATCAATTAAAAGTGGTGGTTTTGCGCCTTTAGGTGAATATAAATCAACTTGGATTTTCAAGCAATTAGAAATTATTGGAGAAAAATTTGATTTCAAATTATCTGATTCCATAGAACGTATTTCTGAGGAAGCGATGGATATGATTTTGAACGGTGGAAAAGAGAAATTTTCTGTTGCATCTAAAACATTGGGGATTACGAAGGAATACAAAATTGAATTTGAAGGAATTTCACATTTTATAAAAAACCAACACGACGAAAGTGGTTCAGCAACAATAAAACGTTGGGCTTCTGGATTTATGGACGAAATGAAATGTCCTGTTTGCGAAGGAACGAGATTAAAAAAAGAAGCGTTGTTTTTTAAAATCAATGAAAAAAATATTGCTGAATTATGCGATTTAGATATTTCAGATTTAACAAAATGGTTTCACGATTTACACAATCATTTATCTGACAAACAAACGCTTATAGCAACTGAAGTGATTAAAGAGATTAAGGACAGATTAAACTTTTTGATGAATGTTGGTTTGGATTATTTGGCTTTAAGCCGAAGTTCAAAATCACTTTCTGGTGGCGAAGCACAACGGATTCGATTGGCAACGCAAATTGGTTCGCAATTGGTTGGGGTTTTATATATTTTGGACGAACCGAGTATAGGTTTGCACCAAAGAGACAACGATAAATTAATTCATTCTTTGGAGCAATTGCGAGATTTAGGAAATTCTGTGATTGTGGTTGAACACGACAAAGATATGATTGAACGTGCCGATTATGTGATTGATATTGGTCCTAAAGCGGGAAAATTTGGTGGTGAAATAATTAGCAAAGGAACACCGGCTGAAATCTTGAAAGACCATACTATCACTGCAATGTATCTTAATGGAGAAATGAAAATCGAGATTCCAAAAAAGAGACGTGAAGGCAACGGAAAGTTCTTGAAATTGACTGGAGCAACGGGAAATAACTTAAAAAATGTTACCATTGAAATGCCGTTAGGGCAACTAATATGTGTGACAGGCGTTTCTGGAAGTGGAAAATCGACATTGATAAATGAAACGCTTTATCCTATTTTGAACGCTTTTTATTTTAATGGTGTTAAGAAACCAAAACCGTACAAGAAAATTGAAGGTTTGGAGCATATAGATAAAGTTATTGATATTGACCAAAGTCCGATTGGGAGAACGCCACGTTCAAATCCTGCGACTTATACCGAAGTTTTTACGGAAATTAGAAACCTGTTTACGATGACTTCTGAGAGTATGATTCGGGGTTATAAAGCAGGGAGATTTAGTTTTAATGTGAAAGGCGGAAGATGTGAAACCTGTGAAGGTTCGGGAGTTCGGACGATAGAAATGAATTTTTTACCCGATGTTTATGTTGAATGTGAAACGTGCCAAGGGAAGCGATTTAATAGGGAAACTTTAGAAATTCGGTTCAAAGGAAAATCGATTTCAGATGTTTTGAATATGACTGTTGATGAAGCGGTTCCGTTTTTTGAAATGATTCCAAAGATTTATAGAAAAGTAAAAACGATTCAGGATGTTGGTTTGGGCTATATAACTCTTGGTCAACAAAGTACAACGCTTTCTGGTGGCGAAGCCCAACGTATTAAATTGGCTGGCGAATTGTCTAAAAAAGATACAGGAAATACGTTTTATATTCTTGATGAACCTACCACAGGATTGCATTTTGAGGATATTCGGGTTTTGATGGATGTGATAAATAAATTGGTTGATAAAGGCAATACGATATTGATTATTGAACATAATATGGACGTAATTAAATTGGCGGATTATATAATTGATATTGGTCCTGAAGGCGGAAAAGGCGGCGGAGAAGTTGTTGCGAAAGGAAAACCCGAAGAAATTGTAAAAAATAAAAAAAGCTATACGGCACAATTTTTAAAAAAAGAGTTACTTTAGTAGGATGAAAATTTATTTATTTACTTAATTTTAAATTAAAAAAGTAATTTAGTCGAGAGGCTTAGCCCCGATGGAAGTGAAAATCCCTTGTATTGCTAGGTACGTAGCAATCACGAGGATTGAAACGAACAGCGGGATAAACCTCCAAAAAAAATAAAAAAAATACTTATGAAATTAGAAGATTTTGACAATGATGAGGACAAAGTGATTCAGGATAAGTTGAAACAAAAGACTTGGAATGAGGTGCGAGCGAACGATTCTTGGGCCATTTTCAAGATTATGGCGGAGTTTGTGAACGGTTATGAAAGTATGAGTCGGATTGGTCCATGCGTGACTATTTTTGGTTCGGCGAGAACGAAAACTGACGATCCATTTTATTTATTGGCAGAGAAAATAGCCTATAAAATTGGAAAAGCGGGTTATGGAGTTATCACTGGTGGCGGTCCTGGAATTATGGAAGCGGGCAATAAAGGCGCGAGTTTAGGCGGTGGAGCATCTGTGGGATTGAATATCGATTTGCCATTTGAGCAACATTACAATCCATATATCGACCGAGATAAAAACTTGAATTTCGATTATTTCTTTGTTAGAAAAGTGATGTTTGTGAAATATTCTCAAGGATTTGTAATTATGCCAGGTGGATTTGGAACTTTAGACGAAATGTTTGAGGCGATAACTTTAATTCAGACAAAAAAAATAGGGAAATTCCCAATAATATTGGTCGGTAGAACTTTTTGGTCGGGCTTGATGGAGTGGATAAAAACGGTTTTGATTGAACAATATAAAAATGTGAGTGCCGAGGATTTGAAGTTAATTAAAATCGTAGATACTGAAGATGAAGTCATTGAGGTGTTGGATACCTTCTACAAAAAATACAATTTATCACCTAATTTTTAAATGTAAAGCTGTCTCAAAAACAGCTTTATTTTTTGGGGATAATTGGTAAATTAATGTGTCAAAATTTGTAAATTGTTTTTTTATAAAAAAATTGAATTTGAAATCCTATTTTAAAATATTTACTTCCCTTTTGGTGTTATTTGTTTCGGCAAAAAGCTTTGCGCAACACCATTCTCAAATTAATATGGAAGTGAATATGGCGACGAAAACGCTAAATATTCAACAAGAACTCACTTTTTTAAATCAATCTGAAGACACGCTAAAAGCGATTGTTTTGAACGATTGGATTCACGCCTATTCTTCAAGAAATACGGCATTGGCTGAACGATTTTCCGACGAATTTTATAGAGACTTTCATTTGGCAAATGAAAAAGAACATGGAAGCACCAACAATTTAACGATTATTGATAATTCAAATTTATTTTTATCGTGGAAAAGACCTGAAGCTAATTCCGATTTTATAGCTGTAGAATTGAGGACTAAATTGGGACCGAATGAAAAAATCGTTTTGCATCTTACGTATTCGGTAAAAATTCCGAGTGATAAATTCACGAAATATGGTTATTCTGAAGATGGCGGAATGAACTTGAAAAACTGGTTTTTAACTCCTGCCAGATTTGAAAATCACGGTTTTGTTCAATATGACAATAATAATTTAGATGATATTGCGAATGCTGTTTCAGATTTTGATATTGATTTAAAAATTTCGAAAAATGTATTTGCAACAACAGATTTGAATAGCAGAAAAGTTGATGGTAATATGCTTTTTACAAATTATATATTAGATGGGAAAAACAGAACCGATTTCAGTCTTTACATAGAACCAAAAATTAGTTTTTATAACTATAAAAATAGCATTGTAAACGTCGCTATTAATTTAAAAGAAACAAAGATTAATACCATTCAAGAAGCTGTGGTTGTTGATAAAGTGATGACATTTGTTGATGAATTAATTGGTCATTATCCATTTGAAAAAATCACTGTTTCGCAAGCTGATTATGAACGAAATCCGTTTTACGGGCTCAATCAATTGCCTTCGTTTTTGAGTCCATTTCCTGATGAATTTATATTTGAAATTAAGTTTTTAAAGACCTATTTGAATAACTATTTAAAAAATAGTTTGCATTTTAATCCGAGAAAAGACAATTGGATTTATGATGGAATTCAGGTGTACGCAATGATGAAATATATTGATGAAAATCATCCAGATATGAAAATGTTAGGAACTTTGTCAACCTATAAATTGTTAAAAGGTTTCAATTTGACAAATGTCAATTTTAATGAGCAATACAGCTATTTTTATATGCTAATGGCTCGAAAGAATTTAGATCAACCGCTTGGTAATCCTAAAAATACTTTGATTAAATTTAACGAACAAATAGCAAGTAAATACAGAGCTGGATTGAGTTTTCGCTACTTGGACGATTATTTAGGAGACGAAACAATTCCTGCAAGTATTCATCAATTTTATGACGCTTACAAAAGCAAACAAGTTCAAAGATTGGATTTTGAAACTATTATAAAAGCGAATTCAAAGAAAGAAATTGATTGGTTTTTCAAAACAATTATCGACTCTAGGGACATTATAGATTATAAGTTTTCCAGGGTGTCAAAAACAAAAGACAGCATTACTTTTTCCATAAATAACAGAACAGGAGTTATGGTGCCAATCCCTGTTTATGGGATAAAAAGTGACGAAATTGTATTTAAGAAATGGATTGATTATAAAAATAAAGATAGCATTTTTACGATTGACCGAAAAAATGCAGATAAGATTATTTTGAATTATAAAAATGAAGTTCCTGAATATAATTTGAGAAATAATTGGAAATCGTTGAAAGGGTTTTATCCAAACAATAAACCGCTAAAATTTACTTTTATGAAAGATTTAGAAGATTCTTATTATAATCAAATTTTATATGTTCCAACCTTGACATACAATTTATATGACGGATTATCACCTGGATTAAGGCTTCATAATAAGACAATATTAGACAAACCCTTTACATTCGATTTAAATCCAGCCTATTCAACCACTTCAAAATCTTTGTCTGGCGCTGCTTCTTTTGATATAAATAAAAATTATAGAGATGGTAATTTATACAATGTTAGATATTCAATGTCAGGGGATTATTTTCATTATGCGCCAGATGCAACCTATCAAAAATTAAACCAATCGGTTCAATTTAGATTTAGAGAAAGTGATTTTAGAGACAATAGAAAACAATTGATTTTAATTCGTCAAGTATCAGTAAATAGAGAAAAAAGTGGTTTTATTATTGATAATACTACAGAAAACTATTCTGTTTTTAATGTCAAATATAGTAATACTAAAACAGAAGTAGTCAATCATTTTAATCTAGTTACCGATTTTCAGATAGCTTCAAAATTTGGAAAATTAGCAGGGCAACTTCAGTATAGAAAGTTATTTGATGACAATCGAGAATTCAGTTTGCGTTTGTTTGCAGGAAGTTTTTTATACAATACTACAAATTCCAATTTCTTTAGTTTTGCTTTGGATAGACCAACAGACTATTTATTTGATTATAATTATTATGGAAGGTCTGAAAGCACTGGTTTTTTTAGTCAACAATTCATACTAGCAGACGGTGGATTCAAATCAAAATTGGATACACCATTTGCAAATCAATGGATGACGACCATAAATGCAGGTTATACTATTTGGAATTGGGTTGAAATATACAGCGATTTTGGATTGTTAAAAAATAAATTTCAAAATCCTCAATTCATGTATGATGGTGGTCTTCGTTTAAATTTGGTTACCAATTATTTTGAATTTTATTTTCCTGTGTATTCAAATAATGGTTGGGAAGTTTCACAATACAAATACAATGAAAAAATTAGATTTGTTATTACATTTGACCCAAAATTATTGATTAATCTTTTCACAAGAAAATGGTTCTAACCAATGCTAATGTCTTAAATTCATTATTAAATATTTAATAAAAATGTGTTTTTAATAACAATAAAATAAAATATACTCCTATATCAGAACTATTATTATTGATAATTTAATTATATTTTATTCAAACTATTATGTAAATACATAGATTTTATATATTTTTGTTAAAATTTACAGCAAAGAAAAAATTATGAAACATACAGAAACTGTAGCGTTGACTTTTGAAGATTTTAAAATCGAGGTGTTAAACGATTATAAGATTGCATGTATTAGTCGGGAATGCAGTTTGTTAGGAAGACGTGAAGTGCTAACTGGAAAGGCCAAGTTTGGTATTTTTGGTGACGGAAAAGAAGTACCACAATTGGCGATGGCAAAGGCATTTAAAAAAGGAGATTTCAGATCTGGATATTATCGAGATCAAACTTTTATGATGGCAATTGGACATTTGACAATTCAGCAATTTTTTGCAGGTTTGTATGGTCATACTGACATTGAACACGATCCGATGAGTGCAGGACGTCAAATGGGCGGGCACTTTGCTACACATTCACTTGATGAAAATGGAAATTGGAATGATTTAACGCAAATAAAAAATTCAAGTGCCGATATTTCACCTACTGCTGGTCAAATGCCGAGATTACTTGGATTGGCGCAAGCCTCAAAAATATATAGAAACGTTAAGGGATTAGAAGATAAAACTAAATTTTCTATCAATGGAAATGAAGTTGCTTGGGGAACAATTGGAAATGCTTCAACTTCGGAAGGATTGTTTTTTGAAACTATAAATGCAGCTGGGGTGCTACAAGTTCCTGTAGTTATGAGTGTTTGGGATGATGAATACGGAATTTCGGTTCACGCAAAACACCAAACTACAAAAGAGAATATATCAGAAATATTGAAAGGTTTTCAAAGAGACACTAATAATGAAGGCTATGAAATTTTGACTGTAAAAGGTTGGGATTACCCAAGTTTAACAGACGTTTACCAGAAAGCTGCCAAAATTGCAAGAGAAGAACACGTTCCAGTTTTAATTCATGTTAAAGAATTGACGCAGCCACAAGGACATTCCACTTCGGGTTCTCATGAACGTTATAAAAATGCCGAAAGATTAGCATGGGAAAGTGAATTTGATTGTTTGAAACAAATGAAAAAATGGTTGATTGAAAATGGATTTTCCACAGAAGAAAATCTTGATTCAATAGCAAATCAAGCCAAAAAAGACGTTTTAGAAGGAAAAAAAGCCGCTTGGAATGCATTTGTATCGCCCATAAAAGCAGAACAATTAGAATTAGTAACCTTGTTAAAGGAAATATGCAAATCTTCAAAAAATAGTGCTTTTATAGAGCAATTTGCAAGTGATTTAGCAGCAATAAAAGAGCCACTTCGAAAAGATATTTTATCGACAGCAAGAAAAATTTTAAGGAAAATAGTTGCTGAAAACGATAAAAGTAAATTGGCAAAATGGATTACAGATGTCACTTCAAAAGTTCAACCTAAATTTAGTTCTCATTTATATTCTGAATCGAAAGAAAATGTATTTTCGGTAAAAGAAGTACTTCCTGAATTTGATGAAAATTCAATTGAAGTTGACGCAAGAATGATATTAAGAGATAATTTTGATACTCTTTTTACAAAATTTCCTGAACTTTTGGTTTTTGGTGAGGATGCAGGTAATATTGGAGATGTAAACCAAGGTTTGGAAGGAATGCAAGAGAAATACGGAGCACTTCGAGTTGCAGATGTTGGCATTAGAGAAGCTTCAATTATTGGGCAAGGAATTGGAATGGCGATGCGTGGATTGCGTCCGATTGCAGAAATTCAATATTTAGATTACCTGTTATATGGTATTCAAATTATGAGTGACGACTTGGCTACGCTGCAATACAGAACTGCGGGACGTCAGAAAGCGCCGTTAATAATCAGAACACGTGGTCACCGTTTAGAAGGAATTTGGCACGCTGGTTCCCCAATGGGAATGATAATAAATGCACTTCGTGGGATTCATGTTTTAGTACCCCGAAACATGACAAAAGCAGCTGGTTTTTATAATACTTTACTGTCAACAGACGAACCTGCATTGGTAATAGAATGTTTAAATGGATACCGTTTAAAAGAAAAAATGCCTTTAAATTTAGGTGAATTTAAAACTCCAATTGGGGTTGTGGAAACTATTAAATATGGGAAAGACATCACAGTAGTTTCTTATGGTTCCACATTACGATTAGTGGAACAAGCTGCAAAAGAATTGATGGAAATTGGAATTGATGTTGAAATCATTGATGTTCAGTCTCTTTTACCATTTGATATCAATCATGATATTCTGAAAAGTATCTCTAAAACAAATCGATTATTGGTGGTTGATGAAGATGTTCCTGGTGGTGGTTCGGCTTATATTTTACAACAAATTTTAGAAGTTCAAAAAGGATATTTTCAATTGGATAGCCAACCAAAAACGCTAACTTCTCAAGAACACCGTCCTGCTTATGGAACGGATGGTGATTATTTTTCAAAACCATCTGCTGAAGATATTTATGAAAAAATATATGAAATGATGAGTGAAGATAACTCTTTGAAATATCCAAGTTTGTATTACTAAAATTCTACCCCAACCAACCGTCTCGATCCAAACTTCTGTATTGAATGGCTTCGGCAATATGCGAAGAAACAACAGTTTCTGCGGCTTCTAAATCGGCAATGGTTCGCGCCACCTTAAGGATTCTGTCATAGGCTCGTGCCGAAAGATTCAACCTTTCCATAGCTGTTTTTAATAATTGTTTTGAAACCTCATCAAGCGCACAAAATTCTCTAATTTGCTTGGAACTCATTTGAGCATTGTAATGTACTTTTTCCATTAATTCAAATCTTGCGGTTTGAATTTCACGTGCAGCAGTAACTCTTTTTCGAATATCAACGCTACATTCTGATTTTCTATCGTCCGATAATTTTTCAAAAGGCACGGGTGTAACTTCAATATGAATGTCAATTCTATCTAATAATGGTCCTGAAATCTTACTCAAATACCTTTGCATTTCGTGAGGCGAAGAAGTTTGCGGTGAATCTGGATCATTGAAAAAACCACTCGGACTTGGATTCATACTTGCAACCAACATAAATGAAGACGGATAGGTCACAGTGAATTTCGCTCTGGAAATAGTAACTTCTCTATCTTCCAAGGGTTGACGCATTACTTCCAAAACATCACGTTTGAATTCTGGTAATTCATCTAAAAATAAAACCCCATTGTGTGCCATAGAAATTTCACCGGGTTGAGGATAACTTCCGCCACCGACTAGTGCCACGTTTGAGATCGTGTGATGCGGACTTCTAAAAGGGCGTTGGTTCATCAAACCTACTTCTTTCAATTTGCCTGCTACACTATGAATTTTTGTGGTTTCAAGTGCTTCTCGTAAAGTCATTGGAGGTAAAATACTTGGTAATCGCTTGGCAAGCATTGTTTTTCCTGCTCCTGGAGGTCCAATTAAAATTATATTATGTCCACCAGCAGCCGCAATTTCCATGCATCTTTTGATACTTTCTTGACCGCGAACATCGCTAAAATCGAATTCTGGAAAATCTAATGTTTTATTGAATTCGGCTCGTGTATCTATAATTGTAGGTTGCAATGTTCCTTTTCCTTCCAAGAAATCTATAACTTCTTGCAGGTTTTCGACACCATAAACATCTAAACCGCTAACAATTGCAGCTTCTTTTACGTTTTGAATTGGAAGAAAAAAACCTTTAAATCCTTCTTCTTTTGCTTTTATGGCAATGGGTAAAGCGCCTCGAATGGGTTGCAAACCGCCATCAAGTGACAATTCGCCCATAATAATATATTTATCGGATTCGGTAGTTTGAATTTGTGACGAAGCAACTAGTATTCCAATTGCCAAAGTCAAATCATAGGCAGAACCTTCTTTTCGCAAATCGGCAGGAGCCATATTTATTGTAATTTTTTTGCCAGGCATGGCATAACCATTATTTTTCAAAGCAGCGGCAATTCGGTAACTGCTTTCTTTGATGGCATTATCGGGCAACCCAACAAGGTGGTAACCTATTCCTTTGTCAATGTTGACTTCTACAGTTATAGTTGTGGCTTCAACTCCAAAAACGGCACTTCCAAATACTTTTACTAACATGGCGAATACTTTATATTTGTCTAAAGTACTACTATTTTAATTAGAATATTAATTTTTAGTGATAATTAATAAAAACATGATGTTTTTAAAATAAAAATCCTAACCTATAAAGATGAAATTACTATTATTTTTTAAAATTTGAAACTCCTGATTTCAACCAGTCTTTATAGACTTTTACATCGGGCGTATAACTAATTGTTGGGGTTGTTGCATTCAAATTATTCCCTTCCAAATCGGTAATTACATACAATGGTTGTGTGTTTGTTTTATATTTAGAAATCATTAAATCAGTCCATTTATCGCCAACAGTAATAATCTCAGAACCATTTTTAGAAATAAATTGGTTTTTTTTTGGTAAATCTATATCTTCGTCTACATATAAAGAAATAAGTACAACTTCATTTTTTAAAATTGGTAAAATTGCATTATCTCCCCAAATATTGTTTTCCATTTTCCTACAATTCACACACGCACGACCCGTAAAATCAAGCATAATAGGTTTATTTACCGATTTCGCATACGCTAATCCCTTTTCGTAATCTTCAAAAACAACAATTCCGTGAGGTCCAAATTTTGCCCCTCCTGGCAAAGCTTCTTTAGATACGGAAGCTGAATTTTGACCTATTCCAAACGGACTTTCACTGTACTCTATTGGAGGAAGATAACCGCTAGTTAATTTTAATGGTGCGCCCCAAAGTCCCGGAATTAAATACATTGTAAATGTCAAAACCAATAATCCCAATGATAATCTACCCACAGAAATGTGCGTCAACGGGCTATCGTGTGGCAAGGTGATTTTTCCAAATAAATAAAGTGCCAAAGTTCCGAAAATGGCTATCCAAATGGCAAGGAAAACTTCGCGTTCCAATAAATGCAATTGCAAAACTAAATCGGCATTTGATAAAAATTTAAAGGCTAAAGCCAATTCTAAAAAGCCCAAAACTACTTTAACAGTATTCAACCAGCCGCCTGATTTTGGTAAGGAATTTAACCAACCAGGAAACATTGCAAACAACATAAATGGTAAAGCCAAAGCCAATGAAAAGGCGAACATTCCAATAATTGGGGCAATACCGCCTTTAGACGCTGCATCAACTAATAAGGTTCCAACAATTGGTCCTGTGCAAGAAAAAGAAACAATAGCTAATGCCAATGCCATAAATAAAATCCCTACAACTCCTCCTCTATCCGCTTGTTGATCGACTTTATTTGCCCAAGAATTAGGCAACATTATTTCAAAAGCTCCCAAAAAGGATGCTGCAAAAAACACCAATAATCCGAAGAAAATAATATTAAACCAGACATTTGTGGACAACGCATTCAACGCATCGGCACCAAAAATCCAAGTGACTAAAAATCCTAAAACGACATAAATTAGGATTATTGAAATACCATATAAAATTGCGTTTCTAATTCCTTGTGCTTTGGTTTTGCTTTGTTTTGTAAAAAAACTCACCGTCATCGGAATCATCGGAAAAACACAAGGCGTTAAAAGTGCTGCAAAACCTGAGAAAAAAGCAATTATAAAAATAGTAAACAAACCTTTTTTAGGTTCTTCAATTGGTTTTTGAGGAACAGATTCTTGTGTTTCAACTTCTGTTTTAATGGTTTCGGATGTCACTTTATTGGATGTAGAATCAACTAAAACCATGTCTTTTTTTACAGGAAGTATCGCATTTGAAGCTATAACAGGAATTTCAAATTGAAAGTCTTTGTTTAAATTTATACAAACTTCTTTACAAGCCTGATAATCAATTTTTAGTTTAATACTTCTTGTTTTAGAATTTACAATTTTTACTTTTTGAGTAAGAACCACTTTCTTTTCAAAGAAAATTTCATCTACTTCAAAAATGGAATTGTATTCTTTTCTGGTTTTGCTTTCTTTCGTTTTTCCAACCAATTCATAATTTCCTGCGCTTTCCGCAAATTTTAATTCTAATGAAATTGGTCCTCCGTCTGGTGTAAATTGGGAATATAAATGCCAACCTTTGTCAATAGTACCTTCAAGAACTAAATTAAATTCGGTTTCAGAAATTTTTTCGATTTTAGATTTCCATTTTACAGGATCTAAAATTTGTGCAATTCCATTGGTGTAAACCAAAAAAGTAAAAAGTAAAAAAAGTAATTTTTTCATTATAATAGGGCTATTTGTAAACTATTTATTGTTGTATTTTCAATTTTAAATCGCTCGTCTTGTCGGATTCCAACAACCCAAACAATTTCATTATCTGAATATAAAATCCAAGTGTTTTCCTTTTGCAAAAGTGATAATTTCTCATCTTTAAAAAGTTTGCTTACTTTTTTCGATTTTCCATTCATTCCAAAAGGCTGAAAAACGGCACCTTTTTCAAATCTTTTCAAAACCAAAGGATATTTCAATTTATCACCGTCCACAAATATAATGGAATTATCAGTATTTGGGTTGTAATCTTTGTTACAAAACGAAAGTTTTATAGGAAAATTAACTTCTTTTTGATTTTCATCAATGCAATATACTTTTGTTGCATCGGTTTCATTCATTGGACTTAAAATCAAAAAATGGCGGTCTTTTAAAAGTCTAAATTCACCAGAAAAAACCTGTTTTCCTGATTGTGAAGTTACCAAATCATAAATATCATCCCAAGCAGAAAAACCAAATTCTTTCAACCATTGGTACAAATAGGATTTATAATTGGGCAATTTTGTAAGTTTTTGAATGTCAAAATGAATCTTATCTTCAATTTCTGTTGCTACTTGCTGGTAAATCATAATCGTAGCGTCTTCAACCATTGCTTGTGCTTCTTTCAAATATTTTTGAGTGTTTTGAAATGAAGTTAAAAAATTCGGATTCAATTCTTTTAGTATCGGAACCAAATCGTGGCGTATTTTGTTTCGTAAATATTTATCCGAAGCATTACTGCTGTCTTCACGCCACAGAAGGGCATTTGCGGAAGCATAATTTGAAATTTCATCACGGCTAAAAGCCAATAAAGGACGAATTACAGAGTTATTTTGAGTTGGAATTCCAGTAAAACCGTCCAATCCAGAACCTCGAACAAGATGAATTAGAAAGGTTTCAATGTTGTCATCGGAATGATGCGCGGTCAAAATATAATCGTAGTTTTCGGTTTCTAATAATTCATAAAACCAATTGTAACGCAATTCTCGGGCAGCAACTTGAGTGGATAATTTATAATCATTTGCAAATGCTTGCGTGTCAAATTGAGTGATGAAAATTGGAATTTTATTAGTGTCTGCAAAGTCTTGTACGAATTTTTGATCGCCAAAACTTTCCATTCCACGAAGTTGAAAATTGCAATGTGCAATTGCAAATTCATTATCCAAAGCCTGAAATAAATGCGCCATTACCATACTATCCAAACCGCCACTTGTTGCCAAAAGCAATTTTTTACCTTTCAGAAAAGGAAAATTATTGGAAAGATGAGATTTGAATTTTTCAATCATAGTCAAAAATAGTTATTTTAAACAGAGGATTAAAGCAAACTTAAAACTAATTGCAATTCAATACATTAAACATCGCATTGGCTTTCAAAAGACATTCTTCATATTCCTTTTCAGGGACTGAAAGTGAGGTGATTGCACTTCCTACAGAAAAGGAAACGTATTGATTTTCTTGGTTGTAAAGAATACTGCGAATAACCACATTAAAATCGAAATCGCCGTTAGGAGTAAAATATCCTACTGCACCACTATACAAACCTCGTTTTGTCTCTTCCAATTCTTCAATGATTTTCATTGCGGAAATTTTAGGTGCGCCCGTCATACTTCCCATCGGATAAGTTGTTTTAAGAACTTCAATAACAGCATTTTGATTGTCAATAATTGAAGTTATCGTAGAAATCATTTGATGCACTTGCAAAAAGGAATAAATGCCACATAATTCTTCCACTTGCACCGAACCTTTTTGTGCCGTTCGTGACAAATCATTCCGGACCAAATCAGTTATCATAATATTTTCAGAACGTTCTTTTGGATCTAATGCTAAATTTTGCTTAGCAATTTCGTCCTCATTAACATCCGAAAATCTTTCGGAAGTTCCTTTTATAGGTTGAGAAATAATCTTTTCGCCTTCCTTTTTCAAATACCGTTCTGGTGATGCAGAAAGCAAAAACTGTTTGTTATTTTTCAAATAAACTGCAAATGGTGGTTTTGAAATTTCATTCAACCGTTGGAATTTCGTTATTGGATTTATAGCTCCTTCAGCATAAAATTCCATACAAAAATTAGCCTCATAAATATCGCCATTGTTAATGTAATCAAGCATTTTTGAAACTTTTTCCAAATAAAATTCTTTAGAAATACGTTGGTGGATTAGAAGTGGTTCATTGGTTTCAATAGTAGTTTCTGAATATTTTAATACCGCTTGAAAATCATCTTCAACTCCATCATCACACATATTGAGATATTGAATTTCAAGTTGATTTCCTTTCAATAAAAAAAGTTTTTTTGGTTGAAAAAAGAACAAATCGGGATATTCTAAACCATCAAAATTACGCGATTGTAATGCTTCAGTATCATTTTTTAAATCATAAGTCAAATAACCAAAAAGCCAGTCTTTTGTTGTTTGTTGGTATTGTTTTAAATCCTCAAAAGCATTGTGATAATCGGTTGTAATTGATGTAAAAGCATCAACTGCCAACACGCAATCGTAATTGGAATATTTTTGTGGATATTCATTGCTATCCAAGAAAACAACTTCCCGAAATTGCTGTGCCCAAGACAAAAGCTGTTGTTTAAGCAACTTTACATCGGAAATATCTTTATAAATTGATGTTCTCAAATTATTAATTTAGGAATACAAAATTACGTAAATAATATGATTCTTATTTAGAATAATTGTAGCAATAAGAATACAAAAAAAGCTTCGAATTACTTCGAAGCTTTTGCGTTTTTGGGTGGCTGACCGGGTTCGAACCGGCGACCCTCGGCACCACAAACCAATACTCTAACCAGCTGAGCTACAACCACCATTTTTAACGAGTGCAAATATAGGTGAAAAGTTTTATTTTGCAAAGGAAAAAATAAAATAATTAAATCAAACCCCCTAAGCTATTGACTGCTAAATACCTTTCTACGGTAAATCCTTCTGCATATTCCGTTCCTATTAATCGTCCTAATTCTCTAGAACGATTATGAATACTTTCCAAGAAGTTTTTTGTTGCAATTGGAGTTTCTGGTTCTTCGGAATTAGGGTTGTAAAACTGGGAGCTGTAAGCCAAAATTGAAGCTTCCTTTTTATCGATAAATCCAGTAATATCAACAACAAAATCAGGTTCAATATTTTTCCATTGAATATAATGAAACACTAATTTTGGTCGCCAAGCTGTTTGATGAATACCATTAATTGAAGTTTCAATTTTTACTAATCCTGATAAAAAACAAGCGTCAGAAACTAATTTGCTTCCTTTTGCGTGATCAATATGACGGTCGTCAATTGCATTGCACAAAACTATTTCCGGTTTGTATTTTCTAATGATTTCAATGATTCTCAATTGGTGACTTTCATCATTTAGAAAAAAACCATCTCGCATATCCAGATTTTCTCGAATGGAAACCCCAAGAATTTTTGCCGCAGCTTCCGATTCATTATTCCTAATTTCAACTGAACCACGAGTTCCTAATTCGCCGCGTGTCAAATCGATAATTCCAACTTTTTTCCCCAAGGAAATCTCTTTTGCAATAGTTCCCGAACATCCTAATTCTACATCATCTGGATGTGCGCCAAAGGCAAGTATATCTAATTTCATACTATTATATTTTTCATTGTCATTGCTTTATTCGCTGTTTCTTGCCATTCCTTTTGAGGATTGCTATCTTTTGTGATTCCGCAACCTATATACAAATGTGCTTTTATTTTATCCAATTTTGATGTTATTTTCATACATCTTAAATTCACAAATAAATCCGTTTCTGAATTTTTATTTTTGTTTATTTCACCCAAGAAACCAGCATAAAAACTTCTTTTGTATCCTTCATTTTTAATAATAAAATCTTTAGCACTGCTTTTTGGCAAACCACAAACTGCTGGAGTTGGATGCAAAAGTAAAACTAATTGTGTTAATGACGCATTTTCATTTATTATTCCTTTAATATCTGTTTTCAAATGCAGTAAACTTCCAGCTTTTAAAGTATATGGCAATGAAATTTTGACTTCAGAAGTCACATTTTTTATTGTTTCCAATATATAATCCGTGACAAATTGTTGTTCAACCTGTTCTTTATTTCTCCAAATTACGGTCTCATTATTTCGATATAACTGCGTTCCTGCCAAAGCTACAGTATGAAATTCATTCCCATTTGCTTTGAGCAATCGTTCCGGAGTAGCGCCCATCCACAAACCAATTTCAGGATGAAACCAGCAATAAGTAAAGGCTGTGGAATAGGAATTTACTAATTTTTCAAATAATGAAACTAAGTCGAAATTTGGCAAATCAATTACTTCCTCACGTGATAAAACAACTTTATTGAAACTTCCATTTTCTATGGCGTCAATTGCTTTTTGAACTAAATTTTCAAAATTATTTTTAGCTAATTCATCTATAAAAGTATCGAATTTGGCTCTGTTAATTATGGGATTGGGAGTGAATTCAATTTCAATCAATTCCGATTCCCGCTCAGGAATTAGCAATACCTGCTTACCATCAAATGGAGCTATAACAAATCCCTTTTCGGCAAAATCGGTTGTAAAATACAACTGATTGTTCTTTTGAAAAAATCCTGAAATACGATTTATATTGGGTTTGCTATAAATTACAAACGGTAAATTTTGCTGAAATTGTTGTTTTACTTTTATAAAAAAATCAATCATAATTTCATTTGTATGAGTTTAAAACAAATTTAAATTACTATTTGCTTTTTATTTGTAAAACCATATTTGTGAGTTTGCAAAGCGAAATTAATTTCCCTTCTTCATCAGTGATTTTAATTTCCCATAAATGCAAACTACGACCTTTGTGAATGATTTTTGCAGTTCCAAAAACAATTCCTTCTTTTTTGCTTCTCAAATGATTGGCTGAAATTTCAATGCCTCGAATTTCATATTCTTCAGGATTTACAAACAACATTGAAGCCGCACTTCCCACACTTTCTGCTAAAGCTACTGATGCGCCACCGTGCAACAATCCCATTGGTTGATGAATTCTTGGATTGACAGGCATTTTGGCAACTAAAAAATCTTCGCCTGCATCTATAAATTCAATTTCTAATGTTTCCATCAAAGTGTTTTTTGAAAAAGCATTACACATTAAAAGGATTTTCTCTTTATCGAAAGCCATTTTTTTGATGTAAAAATAAGATATTATATGATTAGTTGAAAATTTATTACCATTTTAGTACGCTAATGCAAAATGGCAAACTAAAATCAATACTTTTTCGTTATATATTTACAATTTAAAAGTTAGTGTATTTATAATTATCAAATTAATACCTTATTTTTACAAAAAATCAGTTGCAATGCGAAATACAATTTATGTACTTTTTATCGGAATTTTAATTTCAATGTCATCGTGTAGAAAAGATTTTGTTTTTGAACCAAGCGCTGGAAATTTAGGTTTTTCAAAAGACACAGTTTACTTAGATACCGTTTTTACCAACATAGGATCAAGTACTTACACTTTAAAAGTATATAATAAAAGTAATAATGACATCTTAATTCCTAGAATACAATTAGGAAAAGGAGCGGCATCAAAATACAGAATGACTATTGATGGTAGGCAAGGTCAAAACGGGAAAATATTTAATAATGTAGAACTTTTAGCGAAAGATAGTATGTATGTTTTCATTGAAACTACAGCTGGTATTGCCGATGCAAATCCGACCGATTTTTTATATACCGATCAAATTCAATTTGATTCTGGCAGTAAATTACAAAATGTTGAATTAGTAACTTTGATTCAAGATGCGGTTTTTTTATACCCACAAAAATATGTTGACGCCACAACTGGCGCGGTGAGTTATGAATCTTTAACATTCGGTCAAGACCAAATTTATGGATTTATTCTAGACCATACTGACCACAATGACGAATACCATTGGACAAATGCAAAGCCATACGTTATCTATGGTTATGCGGGAATTCCGAGTGGTGAAACGTTAAATATTGACCCAGGAGCTCGAATACATTTTCATGCTAATTCAGGCATTATTGTTGGAAATGGCGGTTCATTAAAAGTAAACGGGCAAGTTTCTACAACTACCGCTTTAGAAAAAGAAGTCGTTTTTGAAGGCGACCGATTAGAACCTGGTTTTTCTGATGTTCCCGGACAATGGGGTTTGATTTGGATGAGCCAAGGAAGTGTAAACAACCAAATTAATCATCTAACTTTAAAAAATGCAACAGTAGGGATTTTTGTGGGAGATGTTGAAAATGCTACAAATACGACTTTAAAAATAGATAATTCTCAGATCTATAATTGTTCAAATGTTGGAATATTGGCAAGAACTGCAAAAATACAGGGGACGAATTTAGTCATCAATTCTGCAGGTCAAGCCAGTATCGCTTGTACCGAAGGCGGTTCCTATCTTTTCAAACATTGCACTTTCAATAATAACTGGCAAAGTTCCAAACAAGTGGCTGTATTAGTTAATAATTACAAAAAAGTGGGTGAAGTAATAACTACAATAGGATTAAATCAAGCAGAATTTGACAATTGTATTATTTATGGTTTAAATCAAGTTGAAATGCTTTTGGATAAAAAAGACGGTGCCAATTTCAATTATCAATTTAATAATTGTTTGCTCAAATTTAATAACACAGCAAATCAATTTACTAACAATCCTTTGTATTTATTTGATACTGATGTTACTCATTATTCCAATATAATTAGAAATCAAGACCCTAAATTTTTGAATTCAAATCAAAATAAGTTAAATATTAACAGTACTTCCGCAGCGTTTGCAAAGGGAAATCAAGCATATTTAATTTTGACTGACATTTTGGGTATTATAAGGACTTCACCTCCAGATTTAGGCGCTTATAAGAATGCACCGTTTCCAGTTGTTCCATAGTAATTATATTCTTTTATTTAATTTCAAAAATAACAAATAGTTCTTTTTTACTTCTCGATGCAATTGAATTATGTGCAGTTTCTATGGTAATTATGTTAAAATTGTCTTGGAATAAAGTGATATACTCTTCTTTTGAACCTCCAAAAGGCGGTCCTTCAGATGTTAAAGGAAATTGAAATAAAAGCCCTACTATTTTGCCATTAGGATTTAATAAGTCCTTCATTTTCAGAATATAATTTTCCCGTAACTCAGGGTTTAAAGCACAAAAAAATGTTTGTTCAATTATTAAATCATATTTTCCTTCCAACTCAAAAAAATCAGAGTTAATGATTTGATTTTCATCTAAATCTAGAATTCTTTTTTTAATGTTTTCAACAGGAGTTGATGCATAATCAACCACATAGGAGTTTTTATATCCTTTTTCAATTAAATATTCAAACTCGTAACCATTGCCGGCACCTGGAATCAAAATTTTGATATTTTTATCAGTCAATTGGTCGATATATTCCTTAATTGGTGTAGTAATTTTTCCCACATTCCAACCTACTTCTCCATTTTTATAACGTTCTTCCCAGTAATTTTTAGTCAGTTTCATCTTCATTTGTTTCATTTCCAAAATCCTCTAAATCTCTACGGTCTTTTTTTGTAGGACGTCCATCCCCTGTTTTTCGATAATGCTCTTTTGATAATTTCAATAATTCCAAATGTTGAAATGCTTCAATTGGAGTTTCATTTTTTCTGTAAATATCAACCAATTTTGCAGCAACTCTATTTGGAGGAACATCTAAAACTACTATGATTTGTGTGATTTGATCTTTTCTAAACGTGATTCTATCTGTTGGAAATACTTCTTTTGAGGGTTTTGCAACCAATCCATTCACAGTAATATGATTTTTTTTACAGGCTTCTGTAACCATATTTCGGGTTTTATAATAGCGAACGCACCACAAAAATTTATCTACTCTCATATTTTTTTCTAAAATCAAAGTTAAATTGGTTACAAAAATAAATCAATATTGTATCTTGCAGCCTTAAAATTTAATAAATAATGAATAAATATTTCAAAATCGTTTTATTTCTTGTGGTTGGAATAACAATTGTATCCTGTTCAAAAAGTGATCCTATTCCAACAATTACTTTGAGGGATTTTAGTGTTCAAAATACATCTGACATGGATTCTATAAATAAATACATTGATACACATTATTTAACAGTTGATTCAGATTATAATGTAACTATGACTAAAATTCCAGTAGGTGGAACACAACAATCCATTCGTTTGCAACAAACCTATCCTTTGCAATTCAAAATGGTTCAAAATGATATTCAAGCGGTCAATTATAAAGTTTATTATTTAAATTTACGTCAAGGAACTAATCAAAGTACTACCGCTGTAGATTCTGTGTATGTTTCCTACAGAGGAACTTTAGTATCAGATGTACAATTTGATTATTCTCAAACTCCAATTTGGTTTCAATTAGAATCGGTTGTTGCTGGTTGGGGAGAAATTATTCCTTTATTTAAAACTGGAACATACGACACTGCTTTAGGTCCAAATCCAACAACTTTTGCCAACTTTGGTGCTGGGGTGATGTTTATTCCTTCAGGTCTAGGGTATTATAACCAAATTCCTTCCGCTTATTTACCTGCTTATTCCCCGCTTATTTTTAGTTTCAAATTAAAAAGCCAACGCACGAGAGACCATGATAGAGATGGAATTTTATCAAAAGACGAAGTTAGTTTGACTGTAGTTGGTCAAAAACCTAAAGATTACGATAGCGATGGAGATGGAGTGCCAAATTTTTATGATATTGACGATGACGGTGATCACTATATGACTAAAAGTGAAATTAAAAGACCAAATATAATTGTAAACGGAGTTTCAGTAAGTAATGGCTATTACCCTTATAACGGTGCTGATGTTGATGATCCTTCAACTCCGAATATTGACGAAAGACAAGGTATTCCTAGAAAATTTACCGGCCCAATAAACCCATTGACTAATTTACCTACTCCTTTACCCTCTGACTTTACAGATCCTACAAGATTGAGAAGACATTTAGACCCTACGAGTTTTCCTCCTTACCAATAAATAATTTCATAAAACTCAATAAATAATTAATAAAGAAGCCCGGTAAATTAAATTACCGGGCTTCTTTATTAATTATTTTAAATAGATTTTTATTCATTACAATTCTGTACAATTTTACCCATACATTCGTATTTTTATTTTCAATTAGTAGTGTAATTTTGAAATACTAAATTATTAATTAGGAATTATTAAATTCTTGATATTTTAATTATGTGAAATAAAAATTAATGAATATAAAAAATTTATGAAAAAATTATTACTTAATCACAAGTCTATTAAATGTGTATTAATATTGATGTTACTTTGCGCTAACTCAATATCGAGTCAAACAGTGGTTCTAGAAACATTTGGTACAACAGCAGTTCCAATAGCAAATAATTACAGCGGTGCTACTTCTACTCCGTCTGTAAGTTATGTAACTAATGTTGCTGGTTATGCTTCAGTAGATCTCAATAGTACTGATGCTTTTCTAAACTTTATGCCAAATGCAACAACTGGCGCAAATAGAGTAAGTGTAATTGGAGCATTACCTACAGGATCAGGATTGAACGGAGCGCTTCATTCTAATACCAATCTGGTTACATGGAATTTTAACATGAAAGCATCTAGAGCATCTACTAATATTTTTTCATCTTCAACAGGTTATCCGGCTAATAAATATTTTAGTGGTGTTGTTCTTTGCTCTACAACTGGAACTGCACTGTCTAATGGTGCTGGTGCTGGTGCTGGATATGCTGTTACACTACAGAAAAGTGCTAACAATGCTACTTCTGGAAAAGTAAGTATTTATTTGATAAAATTTTCTAACGGAATTGGAGATGTCATAAGTGAAGCTTCTGTTGTTACAAGATTAATTGAATCTCCTGAACTAGCTCAGATTCCAACCTCAATTACAACCTCAAATAATTTGAGTATTAAGGTAACTTATAACCCAACAGTAGATGTCTGGGAATTATTTTACAGAGAAGATCCGATTTTACCAACACCAATAACGTTTGTAGATCCTTCAACAGGTTCGTTCACACTTGGGGGATCTGTAGCGGATGTCCCAACTACTACCCCAATGACTAGCTTCGGTTTTGTAGCTGGATTGATGAGTAGTACTAGTACGGCAAACTCCTACCAATTTGATAACTTTAAAATTAGTTTGAGCACACCACCAGCTTATACCTTACCTCCAACAATTGCAAACAGACAAGTATTTAATTCAACAACAAATCCAACAGTTGGTAGTTTGGTTGCCACAGGAACTAACATAAAATGGTATTCTACTGTTACTGGAGGAACAGCAATTGCTGCAAGTACACCTTTAACTTATGTTACTTATTATGGTTCTCAAACAGTTAACAATGTTGAAAGTACTCGTATTGCAACGCAGGCATTTGTAGGAGATACAAATTTAAAAACTTTACCATTATATGAAAGTTTTGCAAGTTATACTGTTGGCGATAAATTAATTCAAATGAATAACGGAGCTTCAACTGCTGTTCTTGAAAACCCAGGTACAGGTTTAGGCTCTTGGTCAATAAGTCCAAGTACTAATATTACTGACGATGTTTTAATCGTAGCGTCACCAACATGGACAAATACGGTATTGCCTGCTGCTGCTGGAAACGCGATTTCATTCGTTGGTTCTGGTATAGATCCTGAATTAAAATTTACAAATACTACAAGTGGAAATTTATTTTCTTCATTTGTAGTTAACGTAGTGGATGCTCCAGTTGCAATAGTAGCATCTACAACAACAAACACAACTTATTCTGTCCCAACGGGTTTCTATAGTTTTTCTTCTGACAGTATTGATCCCGTAACATCATTAACAGTTACAAATTATGCAGCAGATGTAATGTTCAGAAAAAATATGACTACGGGAAAATATAATTTAGGTTTATCTAAATCGAATAATGGTGACGAATGCGTATGGAGTCCAACAGAATTTGATTTTAATACACAGCACATTATTGTAATTAGTTATGAGAATATTGGAAATGCAGATGCTTTACAACAAGAGGCAAAATTATGGATTGATCAAGCATCAACTACTCAACCTGCTGTAACATTGTCTCAAAATAATCCAACAACTTCTATTACAAGAGATCATTTAGACAGAATAAAAATACTACAAGCTTCTTCAACTACAACCCCTACAATAATTGTTGATGAAATTAGAGTGGCAAACAATTGGGGACAAGCTTTAGGTGGAGCTGCTTTAGGTTTAGTAAGTAATTCGATTTTAAATATTAATATATACCCAAATCCAGTTTATAATGGAAAGTTTAATATTTCAGCAACATCTGATTTAGAGAAAGAAGTAACTATTTTTAATACTTTAGGACAACAAGTACATAAGGTTAAAACAATTACTGAGGCTATTAATGTTTCTAATTTGAACAAAGGAACGTATTTTGTAAAAATTACTGAAGCTGGAATTTCAGCAACAAAAAAATTAATTATTCAATAGTTAATTTCAGTATTGAAATGAAAATGCGGTATTTTTTATTAAAATATCGCATTTTTATTTAAAAATCAAAATCAAAAAATCATATATACCAACGCATAATGAAAAAATCACTGTTACTTTCTATTTTAGTATTTTCTTCCACTTTGTTTGCCACTGCACAGATTAAGGATACAATTATAAAAAAACCTGTTACTATTCCTAAAAATTATGTGGCACAACTTGATGTAGTTTATACAAAAGTTAAAGATTGGGAAGGTAAAACCGATTTATATTTAGCTCTCAATGAATCCAAGCCTACCCCAGTTATCATAAATATTCATGGTGGCGGTTGGAAATCGGGATCTAAAGATACTCAAGGTGGATTTAGCCCCTATTTTAAAGCTGGTTTTGCTGTAGCTAACATGGAATATCGTATGAGTGAACAAGCAAAAGCGCCTGCTGCAATTGAGGATACGAGATGCTTGCTAGTTTATTTGATACAAAATGCTACAAAATTGAATATTGACCCTAATAAAATTATCATCATGGGCGGAAGTGCAGGAGGACATTTAGCGCTAATGGGTGGTTTACTAGCAAATGACCATCGTTTTGATACAAATTGTATGGGTACCGAGAACATTAAAGTAGCTGCAATAATTGATAAATATGGAATTATGGATGTTTGGGATTGGACATATGGCCCTGAACATAAAAGTTCTTCACCAGCTTTTTGGCTGGGTGACAATTTAAAAAATGAGGCTTTTATCAAATCAGTTTCTCCTATTACTTACGTAGCCAAAAATAGCCCTCCAATTTTTATAGTACACGGTGATGCAGATCCTACTGTACCTTACAAACAATCGGTTGAACTATATAAAAAACTGCAAGAATTGGGAGTTAAATCAGATTTATTTACGGTTCCTGGAGGGCATCACGGAAAATTTGACAAGGATAAAAACACAGAAATTAATGAGGCGATTTTTAAATTTATTGCTAATCTAGAACCATTTAAGTAAAAAATTCATGAAATTATATTTTGCCTTTTTAGCGCTATCTATTCCAATTATCTGTAATTCACAAGTGGTATTAAAATCTGATGGCCCTGGAAATACATACGAATTAATCAATAGTGTTTTAGCCCCAGGAAATGAAGCAGTAGAAAATCCTGAATGTATCCATGGTGCTTTTGGGAGACATATTGCCGAAGTTTGGGATGATGATTTGAAAGAAAATGTATTTGAATTTTATTCTCATGTAACGCCTGATAATGACAGATGTGAAAAGCTAGATCGGCAACGTGTTGAAATTAAAACTTATGAGCCATCACCAGATAATCTGAAAGGAACTTTGGGAGAAACCGTTACTTACAATTGGAAATTCAAACTTCCAAAAGGATTTCAACCTTCTAACAGTTTCACTCATTTACATCAAATAAAAGCGGTTGGTGGTTCACAAGATTTACCAATTTTTACGTTAACAGCTCGAAAAGGCAAAGTAAATCAGCTTATTGTAATTCATAATAATGAAACAACTCTCGCTAGTGCTAATCTTTCTGATTTTGAAGGCGTTTGGGTTGAAATTACAGAGAAAATCAAAATTAGTGCCAACGGAACCTACTCTATTTCAATCAAAAAAGTAAAGAATGGTGAGGAATTACTTGCTTTCAAAAGTGATAACATAATGACTATTAGACCTAATAATGAATTTATTAGACCAAAATGGGGGATTTATAGAAGCCTTAAAAAAGCGGAAGATTTAAGAGATGAAGCGGTTCGGTTTAATGAATTTTCAATCAAGGAAGGTGTAAATTAATTGAAATTAAATAAATAAAAAAGTGAAATTATCAGCAATTTTAATTCTTATTACTTTTAATATTTCCTATTCACAAATAACGCTAAATGCTGACGGACCTGGAAATACCTACGAATTAATAACAAGTGTTTTTGCGCCCGGAAATGGCGTGAGTGCAGTTGAAGCACCTGATTTATATCATCCATGGGCAGCAGGAGGTAACAGACACATTGCTGAGGTTTATGATGCTGAATTATTTAGGTATGTATTTGAATTTTATTCACATGCCTTATTAGATAATGAACCCGTTGATCCTACATTAATAGATCGGCAACGAGTTGAAATTAAAACCTATGCGGCTTCACCTGATAATTTAAAAGGAACTATTGGAGAAAATATTATATACAAATGGAGTTTTAAATTACCTCTTGGTTTTCAACCATCATCAAATTTTACTCATATCCATCAAATAAAAGCAGTCGATGGCGATGATAGTAACCCAATCTTTACCCTAACACCAAGGCTTGGAACAACAAACAAATTAGAATTAATTTATGTTGCAAATGCAACTTCTGGGACAAATAAAGTGTGTATCGTTGATTTATTACCCTTTTTGGGAATTTGGGTTGATGCAGAAGAACGAATTAAAGTAGGAAGCAATGGAATTTATTCTATGATTATAAAAAAACATAGTGATGGGACTATTTTAATGTCATACACTAATAATAACATTACTACAATTCGTCCGTATAATTCATTTATTCGACCAAAATGGGGAATATACCGAAGCTTATTAGATGTTGGTAATTTACGTGATGAAGCCGTTCGGTTTTCTGGATTTAGTATTCAAGAAGTTGCTGTTTTAAATGTAAACTCAAACAATTTAGAAGAAAATACTATATCAATACCGAATCCAATAAATGATAATATAGAATTATCAGATGCTATTTTAAAAAAGTACGATAAATTAAAATTATTTGATTTTTCTGGTAAAAAACTACTAGAATTAAATAGTTTAAACAATAAGATTGAAGTTTCAAATTTAAAATCTGGGCTGTATATTATCCAATTTTACTATGATGGTAACAAATCTAAACTAATTAAATTAATAAAAAAATAGCTTTATGAAAAAACTTGTAATTGTTTTCGTTTCCATTATTTTTCTATCAAATAACGCTCTTGTATTTGCTAAAATTAAGTTGCCTGGGATAATTGCTTCCAATATGGTTTTACAACGAAATACTTCTGTGAAAATTTGGGGTTGGGCTAATCCTAGCGAAAAAATTACCATTAAAACCAGTTGGATTTCTGAAACATTTAAAATAACTACTCCTGAAAATGGTCGTTGGGAAATTGCAATAAAAACCACTTTAAGTAAAGAACCACAAACTATTCAACTGAAAAGTAGTGAGTCGAATATCAACTTAGACAATATATTATTTGGAGAAGTTTGGATTTGTTCTGGACAATCCAATATGAGAATGTCTTTAAAAGGATTTACTGGACAACCCACATTTGACGGAAATTTGTCTATTGCAACTTCAAGAAACGCCAATTTACGATTGTTTTTCATTTCTGAAAATGGTTCCCCAACGCCATTAGATTCTGTAAGTAATTATAAAAAATGGGATATCGCATCGCCTGAAACCGTTAAAGATTTCAGTGCCGTTGCCTATTTTTACGGCAAACAATTACAAGAAACATTAGATGTTCCTGTTGGTTTAGTAATGACTTCTTGGGGAGGAACACGCATCCAACCTTGGATAAGTAAAGAAGCTGTTGCGCCATTTTTAGATGTAAATAAATTTAAAAAAGACACTACTGAAAAGTACAAAAGAATTCCTTCTGCGATTTTTAATGCAATGATACATCCGATAACTTCTTATATAATCAAAGGGGCAATTTGGTATCAAGGGGAAACAAATCGTGACGAACCAAAAATATATCAAAAATTGCTTCCTGAAATGGTAAAAGATTGGCGTAAGCAATGGAATATTGGAGATTTCCCTTTTTATTATGTTCAAATTGCACCGAATAAATACATCGATAAAAGTAATTCCCAATACCTTCGAGAAGCGCAATTGAAAGCATTAGATGAAATTCCAAATTCAGGAATGGCAGTGCTTTCAGATATAGGTTCGGAGCAAACAATCCATCCTCAACACAAAAAAGAAGTGGCTGAACGATTGCTATTTATAGCATTAAACAAATCTTACGGGTTTAAAGAAGTAGATTACTCCGGACCAATTTACAAGTCAATGGAAGCAAAAGAAGGGGCTTTGTTATTGAGTTTTAATTTTGCAGAAACAGGAATATATTCTCCTGAATTAGAAGTTAGCAATTTTGAAATTGCCGGAGCTGATAAAGTGTTTCATCCTGCAAAAGCTGTAATTATCAATCGAAAGCAAGTAAAAGTATTTTGTTCAGAAGTTCTTGAACCAGTTGCAGTTCGATACGGTTGGAATAATTGGTTTGTAGGAACATTATACGATAATAGCATGCTTCCAGCTTCTTCTTTTAGAACGGATGATTGGGAATAAAACAAAAATTCCACAAATTTTCACTTTATTAAGAGTGAAAATTTGTGGAATTTGTTTTGAAATAATTACTTTAAATTGGTGTTATTTAATCTTAACCACAAGTGGATTATTGATTTTGGTAGCATATTGACCTAAATACTTTTCCCAAGCTTCTTTGGTGGTAAATTCTCCTTGCTTTTTCCAACCGAACCCAGTATAATAAACAACTTTTTTCTCTTTTACATTTAGGTTTACGTATAAATTGCATAAATCCTTTTTTGAAACTACATATTTCTCAAAACTGATTGCAGTATTTTTTGAAAATACAATTCCTGTACCCAATTCAGAATCGTCAATTGGTTGCCAATAATCAATCCAGCCTTCTTTAAGATTTCCTTCAGTTTTTCCATCGTTATTATGCAATGTAATCCCAGTTGAAAGGGTATTGGTTCCCGAAACTTCAATTTCAAATTTAGATAGAAAACTTCCATAATCCAAACTGATGTGTTTTACTTCTGTGATTTTATTCCCCGCGGCATCCCAATCGGCATAGGTTAAAACAAAACTAGTTCTAAGAGGCCCAGTGGTAATAGTTTTCCATGAAATAAAGTTCTTAGAATAGTAATACGTCGTGTCTATTTTAACCGCAACTCCGCCAATTCCTCTACTATCACCCACATGAAAGTTGTCTAAACCTTCTCCCGTATCTTTGTGATAGGTTCCTGTTCCTGTAGTATATTTTTCGTACCATTTGTTCAAAATTGGATATTCCACTCTTTTCAACCAAGCATCAATTCCGCTTGTTAATGTGCCGCCTTTTACGTTATCTTCTGTCATTTTTTGAGCTACTGGACCATACGTTCTGAAGGCAACTTTGTTATTTTCCCATGCGTAATCATCTATTCTTTCAGGAACAAATCTAGAATAACAATATGAGATTGTTTCTTTGGTTTTAGAATCATTATTTAATACAAGTTCGTATTTTTTAGAGGTTGATGCTTTAATTTTAGGTTGAAATAATAGAACATCAGAAATTCCATCACCATTTTCATCCACACATTGGGAAATAAAAAATGCAGTAGTTCCAACCTCTCTAATACCGAACTTTTCTAATACATCCGAAGAATTTAAACCCAAAGCATTTTTAGATAATGCTACAGTTTCAAATTCTCTGTTTATCTTCAATGGATTGGAAATGGTGATGCTCTTCGACTTTTGAGCATACGATACTAAGCTGCTTGAAAGCAATAAAACTAGTATTCCGTTAGTAATTTTCATGTTAAATTTCATTTGAAGGTTTTCCAATTGTAGCTAATATTCCACCATCAACGTAAAGAATGTGACCGTTTACGAAATCACTTGCTTTAGAAGAAAGAAATATTGCTGCACCAGATAAATCATCAGGATTTCCCCATTTTGCTGCAGGAGTTCTGTTGATAATAAATTCGTTAAACGGATGTCCATCTACTCGAATAGGTTCCGTTTGTGTTGTTGCAAAATAGCCTGGACCAATTCCGTTGACTTGAACATTGTGTTTTGCCCATTCCGTAGCCATGTTTTTGGTAAGCATTTTCAGTCCTCCTTTTGCAGCAGCATACGCTCCTACTCCATTTCTACCCAATTCACTCATCATGGAACAAATGTTGATTATTTTTCCTTGTTGTCTTGCAATCATTCCTTTTGCAACGTGTTTTGAAACGATAAATGGACTCACTAAATCAATATCAACCACTTCTTTAAAATCGGAAACTTCCATTTCAATTAAAGGGATGCGTTTGATAATTCCCGCATTATTAATTAAAATATCGATTGGGCCTACTTCGCTTTCAATTTTACGAATCGCTTCAATGACTTCGCTTTCATTGGTAACATTGAATTTATATCCAAAAGCTGCAATTCCTTCTTTTTTAAACTCCGAAACTGCTTCATCAATTTTAGGCTGTGATGAATTTCCGTTTATAATAATTGTCGCACCTGCATGTCCTAACCCTTTGGCCATTGCCATTCCAAGTCCGTGCGTACTTCCTGTTACAAGAGCAATTTTTCCTTTTATATCAAATAATGAACTTCCCATATTATCTTAAATCAGTTATTTTACAAACATCCATATCTCCGTAATCCAAGTTTTCTCCTGCCATTCCCCAAATAAAAGTATAATTTGAAGTTCCTGCGCCAGAATGAATTGACCAAGGTGGTGAAATTACCGCTTGGTGATTGTTCATCCAAATATGTCGCATTTCTTGAGGTTGCCCCATAAAATGACAAACTGCTTGGTTTTCTGGTATGTCTAAATAGAAATAGACTTCCATTCTTCTATCGTGAACGTGCGCAGGCATTGTGTTCCAAACACTCCCTGTTTTCAATTCCGTCATTCCCATTTGCAATTGGCAGGTAGTTACAATTCCACCAATAATCATTTGATTAACTGTGCGGTGATTTGCAGTTTCCATTGCGCCCAATTGTAGTTTGTTTGCTTCAGCAAGTCCCACTTTTTTATTTGGATAATTGGTATGTGCAGGAGCAGAATTTAAATAAAATTTAGCTGGATTTAAAATATCATCACTTTTAAAGATAATTTCTTTGTTACCACTTCCAATGTACAATGCATCTTTGAAACCCAAATCATAAACAACTCCATCAGCAATAACAGAACCACTTCCACCAACATTGATAATGCCTAATTCTCTTCTTTCTAGAAAATAACTAGATTTTAAAGGGGCAATAGTTTCTAGCGTTAATGGTTCTAACGGCACTGCTGAACCCGCAATATATCGATCGTAATGAGAATAAGTAAGATTTACTTTCCCCACTTCCATTAAATTGTCAATTAGAAATTCGGCTCTTAATTGTGCTGTATTATATTCTTTTACAGCTTGGGGACTTGAAGCGTATCTTGTTTCGTAGGTTGCGGACATTTTGTATTTGTTATGTTATTAGTTAAGGAATTTAAATGCTAATTTAGGACAAATAGATACATTAGCAATAAAAAAAAAACAGTGACTATTATTTTAATAATCACTGTTTTTAAAAAAATCTTAATAACCAGGGTTTTGAGGTATGGTTATAAATGAATTCGTGTCAATTTCGTATTGTGGAATTGGCAATAAAAAACGATTTAGGTTTGCATTTGATTGAAGTTGGGGCAAAGTAATAGTTAATACACTAAAGGTACCATATAATTTTGTGTACATATTGGTAAAATGTTTTTTCATCACGTATTCTACTCCTTGAACCTTCATATTAGGGAATGCATCCGTTGAAGCTGACAATGACGTTGTAGTAGTTGTAAACCTAAGGATATCAAACCAACGTTGGTTTTCAAAAGCAAATTCCCATCTTCTTTCTTGAGCCAATGCTTTTTCATATAGTGCAGTTGAAGTAATTGTTGTTGTAGTTAGGGCAGCTAATCCAACTCTAGCGCGAACCAAGTTAATTAAATCCAAACTTCCTGCTGTGTTTCCATCTGCTTCCGCTTTCATTAATAAAACATCAGAATATCGAATTACAGGCCAGTCATTTTCAGCATCATTTGCTAGAGCAGTAGGTGAAATGTATTTTTTCACATAATAAGTACTTGTTCCATACAACCCAATATTTACATCTTTCCTACTCGACGCTGGATCGATATAAGTTGTATAAGATGTAGAGGTTTTGGTTAATTCCAAAGTAGGGTTGTTGGACGAACTTCCATCACCATTAATTATTGCATTACCACTATTTGTAGGTGCAAAAATATTTGATAATGGATTACCCATACCTAAACCACCCGATTTAAATCGTACAGAAAATAAAATTTCTGAATTCATTTCATTGTTAATAGAAAACACACTTGCATAAGTAGATTGTAAACTATAACCTCCTGCTGCAATTACACTATCTAACAACGCTGATGCTTCTTGATTTCTACCAAGAGTTAAGTAAACTTTAGCCAATAATGCTTTTGCCGCCCATACATTTGCACGTCCTAAATCTGGTGAACTTGCAGCGTAAGCAGCATTTTTACCATTTGCTATAGCATTATTTAAATCGGCAACTATTAATTTATAAATATCTGTAACAGCGGATCGATTGATAGTTTTTTCTTGTTGAGCCGTAACCGGTTCGTCAACTAAAAATACACCGCCATACAAACGAACTAAATTAAAATAGTGATACGCACGAATAAAAGAAGCTTCTGCGGCAACACTTTTACATTGATAGGCAGTTGCATCAATTGTTACAGGTGCATATTCAATTACACCAGGTGAAGCATTAAAATTGGCACCACACGCATTTAAAACTGTGTTGCAATTTTTAATGTTATTGTAGCTTTTTAACCAATAATTATAAATCCCGGTTTGAGTTGTTGAAGGATAAAATTGATCAATATAAGCCAAATCCATTTTTGGAGTTGAAGTACTGGTTGCACCGCTTTCGCAGGTATTATCACTTCGCATCTCTGTTAGCGACCATTCTTCTGTTAAAGGATTTTGCATTCCTTTGTAACAGGCTGTTAAACCAGATTGTAACTCGGTATAATTGCTGTAATAATTAGTTGCTATAATATTAGATTCAGAGTTCAAATCGATAATATCAGAACAACTAGATGCTACCACTAGAAATAATACACTTAAATATTTTATTGAATTTTTCATTGTAACTACTTTTAAAATTAAAAATTAAAAATTAATATCGATACCAAAAACAATAGTTTTTGGTATTGGAAATGCCCCTCTTTGATATCCAGAAATTAATGCTGACGAATATGGTCCAGATGTAGATCTTCCCTCAGGGTTGATTCCTCTGTAGCCATTAGCAGAGTGGAAATATAAATTCTGTCCAGAGGTATATAATCTTAAAGAACTTAAACCTATTTTTTTAGCCAAATTAACGGGTAAATTGTATCCCAAATTTATTTCTCTAAAAGCAAAATAAGAAGCGTCTTCCACAACATAATCCGTTAACATCCAGTTAAAACCTAAGTCTTCGTATGGAGTTCTTCCATCACCCGGATTCTGTGGGCTAATCCAACGATTTGAATTATAGTTCACATTTCCTGATTTTGTTTCACCATAATTTGGATCACCATTAATCAATTGTCCACCTTGAACTCCTTGCCAAGTAAAGCTTAAGTCAAAATTCTTATAACTAAAATTATTAGTTATTCCCCATGTGAAATCAGGATATGGGTTTCCAATAATAGTTCTGTCTTTGGTATCTAAAACACCGTCACCATTTACATCAACTATTTTAAGCCCGCCTTGTTTTAAAGCAGATGGTAAGTTTGAAGTTAAACCCGAAGCATCTATTTGAGCTTGAGAAGTCCAAACCCCATCGGTTTTGTATCCGAAGAATTGAACTAATGGGCCTCCTACTACACTTTTGTAAATTTCATTTCTTTCCCCATAATTAAGTAAATACGCTTCATTTCCTAACTCGATAATTTTGTTTTCAGTATGAGCAATATTAGCAGAAGTTGACCATTTGAAATCACCTTTTAAATTAGTTGTATTTAATTCCACTTCAAAACCTTTATTTCTTAGACTTCCAATATTATTCCAAGATAAAGGAACTCCTGAAAATGCCATAGTTGCTTGTTGTAAAAGTAATTTATCTGTGATAGAATTATAAACGTCTAAGGTAAAATTAAGTCGGTTACTTAACATAGATAAGTCCATACCGTAATTCGTTTGGAAAGTACTTTCCCAAGTAATATTTTCATTGGCATTAATTGAAGGATTTCCTACTTGACCACCTGTTTGAGTCCCAGTTCCAGGTCCAAAAGAATAGTTAGATGCTGATAATAAGTTTTGGAAACCATAATTTAAGATTCTATTGTTTCCAGAAACACCATAACTAGTTCTAAAGTTCAATTTGTTAAGCCAATCAACATTACTCAAGAAAGACTCTTTGTTAGCTGCCCAACCGATAGATGCTGCTGGGAAATTACCCCATTTTTTTCCAGATGCAAAATAAGAACTACCATCTGTTCTATAACTCACAGAGAGCAGGTATTTACTTTTGAATGCATAATTTACTCTTCCTAGATATGAAATTAAACCTATTTGACTTTTAGATCCAAAAGTTCCCGATTTATCAATATATAAGGCATTGTTTAAAGTATTGAATTCGTTATTTGCGTAATCTAATCCAGTAGTTTGAGTATAAGTATTCTTAGTGCTTTGAGCAGTGTAACCCGCTAAAACATCAAAATTGTGATCACCAACTTCTTTTTTATAATTTAATGTGTTTTCAGTCAATAAATCAACATACGAATTATCAAAATACACCCCTTTATTAACTATACCGTCACCATCAGCATTTCTATTACTCCAATCGAGTTTAGTGTCATATTTTACATACAAGGTGTTCATAGTTTTGAAATCCAAACCAGGCACAATATTTATGTTTAAAGTAGAACCCCCTTGAAATCCATAAGATTTTGCGTTAATATCATGATTCAACAAAGAAGCCATTGGATTATTTTGAGCTGAATTTGACGGGTTACCCGCAGCAGGAATAAAAGTTGAACCGTCAGGCATATATAAAACAGATCCATCAGGATATACTGGGTTATAAGTTAAACCAATAAAATGTCTAGGATGTGCATAATCTCCCGGTCTGATATTTGCCCATTGCGCATTTTGATTTACAAAAGCTGCGGTTAAAGCATTGTGTTGGTAGGGTAACCAAGTTGGATAACGCCAAAAATTTGTTAAGTTTTCAGATGGTGATTCTTTGCTGGTGTAAGATGGGTTAAGATTAACATTTAACTTTACTCTTTTACTCAATTCAATATCAAATTTAGTTCTAAAGTTTAATTTTTGGAAATTACTTTTTAGCATAATCCCTTGATCTCCTTGATATCCTGCTGAAATATAATATTTCATTGCTTTGGTACCACCCGTTGCACCAAATTGAATGTTTTTAAATTCTCCGTGTCTCAAAACTTCATTTTGATAATCGTAACCGTGACCACCTAACATGGTGTTTTCAACAATATAGGCACCTATTAAATTATTTGTTTTGGTAGCAGTTGCTAAATATACTAAATTTAACGCATTAGGATTAGTAATTGCTTCTGCTTGTATAGCAGGGTCAGTAATTCTCAAAGCTCTTTCTCGAAACAATAAATCAGTGTATTGAGAAGTAGTTAACATGGGATATTTTTCATACGCACTTTTAAAACCAGTACTGTATTTGAATGAATATTTGGCTTTATCAGTTTTACCACTTTTTGTAGTAATTAAGATTACCCCACTTGCTCCTCTAGAACCGTAAATTGCAGAAGAAGCAGCATCTTTTAAAACTTCAACTGAGGCAACGTCAGCCATGTTTAAAGTTGCTAATCCGTCAGGAATAGGTTGGCCATCAACAACAACTAAAGGACTTGCACCAGCATTAATAGAACTAATTCCCCGAACAGAAATTTTAGCGTCTGCACCAGCTTCAGAAGAAATATTTTGAACTTGTACTCCTGCAATTTTTCCTTGTAAAGCTTGATCTAGTCTTGAAACCGCAATTTCATCTAATTTCTCATTTTTATATTTGGAAATAGATCCCGTAACATTTGATCTTTTTTGAGTTCCGTAACCAATTACTACCACTTCATCTAAATCATTTTTAGATTCTACTAATGTGATGTTGATTTCTTTGTTTTTTCCTACAATAACAATTTGAGATGCATATCCTAAATATGAAAATCGTAAAATAGATTTCGAATTTTTGACTACAATGGCGTATTTTCCATCTAAATCTGTGGTGGTGTTTTTGTCCTCAAATGTTACTGTAACACTTGGTATTGGAATACCTTTGCTATCAACAACAGAGCCAGTAATCTTTTTAGGATCATTTTGACCGAATGCAATTGAAGCAAAAATTAATAAAAAGGATAATAATAGTTTTTTCATAATTTGAATGTATTAATTGGTTTTTTGGTTAATTGATTTAAAATATTTAATTATAATTTAATTTAAAATTCAAAAATATAAATTTCTATTGAAACTAAAATCCGTTATTAGTATAAAAATTGTACACCTTTCTATTTAAATTAACCAAACTGCGTTTTAATAAAAATATAGACCCGCAAAGTTATTAGTAATTGTAAATTAATCTATTACGGTTTATCAAAAGTAGTATCATCTATTTTAATTAATACAAAAAGGCACCCTATTGGATACCTTTTTTATATTATTTATTTTTTCGTTATGATTAAAAACAATTTTATCTACTACAAATCACTCATCCACTTTATCCTTTTTCTTGTTCACATTACTAGCATGTCTTCCACTTCCTCCCGCATTGTCTAAAATGCCTTTCTCGGGGCTTAATGTTTTTAAAGCTGTTTGCAAACGGGAATATGCCGCACTCGCTTCTTTGTTATCTGCATAATTGGAAACTAATTTTTCTTCAAATGGCGCATTGCTCATGTCAAAAAGTTCTCCTTCTCTATTTAGTTTCCATTTGGATTCTCGAACATACCATTTATTTCCTAATTCAATGAAAATCCATTCTCTAGGATTTCCTTTCTTTCCCATTAATTGCGGTAAGAAACTATGTCCATCTAATACGTTTTTTGTTGGTAGTTTTGCCCCAGCCAAATCAGCAAATGTTGGCAATATATCACTTGAATCAATTAATAAATCATTCACTTTTCCTGGTTCAATAACTCCTGGCCAGTTGGCAATTGTAGGGACTAAACTTCCACATTCTAGCATGGTACCTTTTTTTCCCGAAAGTGCTTTCCCTCCTATTGAACTTCTTCCAGCATATTGACTTGCAGTTCCATTATCACCCATAAAAACGATTAGCGTATTTTCTCTTAATTTTAAATCATCAAGTGTAGTTAATAGTTTTCCAACTAACTTATCCATATAAGCTATATTGTCATCATAAAAATCACTTCCTGGCTTACTGTCTGGAGTTCGCTGAATGACCGCATGAACATTTACCATAGAATAGTACAAAAAGAAAGGTTTGTCCTTGTTTGTAGTCAGGAAATCAACCAAATGTTTGTGCATCAAATCGGGCATATAGGTTAAAGTGTCTAACTTTTTATTTACTCCATTTTCAATATAATTTTCTGATTTCTTTTTTTCGGTTGCCCAATAATCTCCACTTCCTTGAAAGGTAATATAATCATCAAACCCAAAATCTTTTGGTGTTAATCCAAACTGACTCCACTTTCCTACTAAGGCAGTTGTATATCCCTCGGGTTTTAAAACTGACGGAATTAAAACTTCATTCTCTGGTTTTATTTGTCCAACCATGTCTTGGTTAACACCACCTGTTCTAAAAGCATAACGCCCCGTTAAAATCATAGCTCTGGAAGGACCACATAGTGGCGCAGTATAACCGTGTGTAAATCGAATTCCGCCCTTTGCCAATTTATCAATAATTGGTGTTTTATTATTGTCCGAACCATAGCAACTGACATCCCCAATGCCTAAATCATCGGCAAGAATGTAAATTATATTCGGTTTTGAAGTGCGATTTATAACTTTCTTACTTTGAGCAGAAACACTAAAAATAGCAGAAAATGCTACAAATACGAGTATGAAACGTAATTTATTCATGATTCTAATTTATTAATATGTTAATTCAATACTATCCGATTGGTAGGTTTTTAAGTCTGTTTTTTTTGCCAATATTTCATATTCAGGATTAGAATATTTTTTGGCAGCGAATTTTAATATTTTAATAGTTTCTCCGTAACTAATTTTTTGAATTTGCTCATATTCCCACTTTTTTTCGTTTTTCAAATAAGGAATAATCCAATTTAAGGCATTTCTCATATTTTTACCTTCACTAATTTGCTGATTCCAAAGTTGAATATTGGCATTTTCGGCTAATTTTGCAATTAAAAAATAACCGAATAAATTCATATTAACATAACCCCAAGATTTTGTTCGAACCAATTCAAATGGCTGACTTCCATCCGGTTTTAATTGACTTTCCATTCTGTTTTTAAAAATATCTATTTCGTTTAACGTCACTTCTGGTCTTTCTGAAAAAAGTGAAAAGGCGATAATTTGCTCGCTATAAAAAGTACCATGATTGTTTTTTGATTTAGCTTCGTCTTTCCCGATTGAGCTTTCTAACATCCACGTTAAATATTCTGAAAACCATTTTTTTAAAGCTTCATGGTCTTCTTTATTCCAATTTAGAGTTTCTTGAATTAAAATCGAAGCATCTAAAACACGATAAAGATCACGCGTTTCAATAATTCCAGTTCCGCGACCCGTATTCAATCCAGGGACTCCTTGTCCAAAATTTAGATTTGGATTTTGACGTGTTTCAGCATCTAAAAACCAGGTCTTAATTAATTTCGATGCAAAATTGGCGTATTTATTTTCATGTGTGAAATAGTACGCTGATGCTAATGTTAAGACACCATCTTCAACTTTATCTAATTCTTGAGAATCGGAAATATCATAATAGGTCGGGTTACGAAGTCCGTCTTTTTTGATATACGGCAATCCGTCTGGTTTCGTTGGATCTGGCCACCAATAAGGCCCCGTACTCATATAATCGTGTTTGTCGCCACTCGGAGGCACTTGTTTTTTATCCATTACTGAATATACATTTGCTTCTTCAAGCAATTTATCTGCTTTTTTTAAAAGCGATTTTAGCGCTCTCACTTTATCAGCATCGTAAGCAACAATTAAATCGTAATTTTTCTGCAAGTCTTTTCCGTCGATAGCGAGTGTTTTTGGAAAACTGCTTATACTTTCCACTTTATTTTGTGCCGAAACACAATTAATAACTAAAAGCACAAAAAGTAACGATAGGTATTTTATTGGTTTAATCATCTTAAAATTATGAGTGTTAAATGTAAATTTAATTAATTGCAAGTTACTAATCTCCAGAAGTTTTCCAATTTAAAGTATCTCCTTTCAAATGTCTTAATGCTTCGGCTTCTGTTTTAATCCCTTTATCTCCTTGGTCTAACATCCATTTTTTCAATTCAGAAACCAATTTAATTTTTATAGAAGTCAATGCTTTATCATCTGCTAAATTATCCAATTCATAAACATCTTTTTTGATGTTATACAATTCAAATTCTGGTCTGTTTCTATATAATTTTGCATGTGCCGCCTGTTTTGGTGTTGTATTAGTAGCTTTCAACCAACTGTTATACAATTTGTTTTTTGGTTGGGAACCCGAACTTAAAAAAGGTTCGTTGAATTGCAAATTCCAAATCAATTTATAATTATGATCTTGAATAGAACGAACGGGATAATTATCAGAACCATTTTTAATTCCTCTTGTGGTGTGAACGCCGTAAACATAGTCACGAACTTCTTTTGGTTTTCCATTCAAAGCTGCATAAAAACTCTTCCCGTCCAATTTCATGGTTTCCTCTTTATTTCCTCTTAAAGTTTCTGGATTTCCACCTGCAGCTTCAAAAAGTGTTGGAACAACATCAATATATTGCGCCAAAATATCCGTTCTTGTATCTGGTTTAATAACCTTCGGCCAACGCGCTATAAATGCCGCTTTCAAGCCCATATTGTAACATGTCCATTTTCCAAAAGGCATAGAACTTCCGTGTTCACTTGCAAAAAGAAACAACGTATTGTCTTTGTTTTTCTGTTTTTCAACAATTTTAGTACACGTTCCAACAAGACTATCCATGTAAGTAATTTCGGCGTAATATTTCACTAAATCATCTCTAGTTTCTTTGGTGTCAACCATGTAAGGAGCAATTGTAATTTTGCTTGCATCATATTGTTTTGCATCGCCTCTATTCCATGGAGAATGGGGCTGGTTTGAAGCAACAATTAACAAATACGGTTTTGAAGTGTCTTTATTTATCCATTTTTCAGCATCTGCTAATTCCACGTCTTGTCCCTTGCCATTATCACTATTTCTTCCTCCTAAATATTCAAAAGGGAAATTTGCCATTGGCGCATAATGTTGTTTTCCTATCAAAGCTACTCGATATCCAATTTTCTTGAAATGCTGTACAATACTAATTACGTTGTCATATACTTGAGCATGATTTGGATAACTACCGTTTTTTACAGGAAACAAGCCCGTATATAAACTCTGACGCGTTGGGCCACACATCGCTGTAGCGTTATTCATATTGTCAAATGACAAACCTTCTTTTGCTAATTTAGCTAAATTTGGAGTATGAACGTCTTTATTTCCATAAGGTTCACAATCAATTGAGGTCATATCATCGGCAATGAAAAACAAAATATCTGGTTTTGATGCAGTCGTTTTAGTCGCAGCATTTTTAATTACAATTCCGTGTTTTGTCAAAGAAGCAATAATCGGTTTTTTAGCTCCCAATTTTTCAGATAAAGCAGTTGCTAAATCTGTTTTAGAATGAATCGTATTTAGTTTTTTAGTGTCTTTAACTATCTTATTTTTCTCGAAATTTGAACTCGAAAGCTGAAAAGAGGAAGCTGTAATTATTACTAAACTGGCAAAGCCAATTAGCAATAGCGATTTATTTTTCATGTTGAATTATTTATTATTTATTTGTTGTTTTTATACTTGCATTTTCCCAAACCTTAAAATTTCTATAGGCGAAATGGGTCCATTGCATTTGTCGGAATCCGATTTTACCATCTTCTAAAATTTTTCCGTATTTAATTCCATCGTCAGTCCAATCAATTATTTTTCTATCGTCAATATACATTAGGATTTTACCCTCATATTTAACTAATTTCATTTTATGAATTGCTGTTGATAGCACTGGGATTCCAATTTCTCCTGTTTGCACCAAATTAAATCCTTTGTTTTTTCTCAAATTAGCAGTTTCCCGATTTGGATTGTCCCGTCCATTTGCATAATACGAAATATGATAGTCATTCATGGCGCCTTTGGTATAATCCGTAAAGGTTCCAAGCGTTCTTTTTGGCATCGAAGCATCAAAAATACTTTCTCCTTTCAAACCTTTAGCTGCAAAGAAAATAATACACAAACCCGCGTCGATTTCCTGATTTTGAGCTTCCCATTCGGCTATAAAATTCCCTGGAAAATCAGCAAGACACCAAAAAACGTGATGTCCTTCTTCATTTGGAGAAAAAATATGCATCCAATTATTTTTGAATTCAATTTTTGCTGGCCCTTCTAAAATCCAATCGTTTACGATTTCAGAAGTCGCCAAAGAATTACTGTAAAGCAATTTGCCTTTGGTAAATTCTTGAGAATAACCATTGAAAGTTGCCAAAAGAAAAATTGCAAAAAACGCTTTAATTACTGGATTTCTCATTATCTAATTTTAATGCTCAATTTTATATTCAATGACAATATTAAACAACGGAATTTTGCTGATATTTTTAGTTACATGCACCATCGGCTCTGCAAATTTTACGGTATTGGCAACTTGAATTCCAGTCCCAGGTTTTCCAATAGAATAGCGAGGATCAGTTAATTGCACTTGATTCAACCGAACAACCACCCTTTGAGCATGACTGTGCAAGGCTCTTGTATCTCCTGGATTTAGTCTTTCCTCAAAAACTCGAAACTCATCATTTTCATATACAATAGTATTTTTCATTGGTTCAACCCATTCTTTAGGTTTTGTCAAAGCCGGATGAACTTTCTTTAAAGCAATTTCAAAATAAGAGCCTTTCGGCAAATCATAGGATTCATTCTCAAAAAAAACGGCAATTTCCCCTCTTTTTATCTTTATTGTTCCGCGATTACTATTAAATTTAATTTTATCTAAAGCAACAATAATACGTGTTCCAAAATTTGGTGTATTTGCTAAAGTACAAGCCGCACCATCTCGAAGCACTTTCATGTAAGCATTGTCTAAAGCAACTGAATCTTTATTTGCAATAGCAAAATTTTCTAAACATATATTTGAAATCGAATGACTATTTGCAACCGCTATTTGAGCCGTTAACGCTAACAAAACTAAAAATAAAAAGAAATTTTTCATAGTGATTTTATTAATTGGATACACATCTAAATCCTAAATGTTCCATGGAAGAATCAGCCGAACTTTTCATTCTTGCCGAAACACGATAGCCGCTACAATAGGAGTCATTACATAAAAACGAACCGCCACGCATCACTCTTTTAGCAACCAAAGGTTCATCAGGATCAAAGCTTTTCAAAGCTCCTTTTGGATTAATCGCTACTTTAACTTTTTTGAAGGAATCATAATAAGTGTTGTTGTATTTATCAGCACACCATTCCCAAACATTCCCTGCCATATCATACAAACCATAACCATTTGGTTTAAAAGATTTTACTGGTGCTGACCCCATAAAACCGTCGGTACCGTCATTTTTATAGGGAAAATTTCCTTGAAAATAATTGCAATGTATTTTTCCTTCATCCACTTTTTCGTTACCCCAAGAATACACATTTTTCACTAAACCACCTCTTGCGGCAAATTCCCATTCCGCTTCTGTTGGCAATCGTTTACCTGCCCATTTGCAATAGGCATTCGCATCATCCCAACTAATATGAACCACGGGGAAATTTTCTTTACCAACAATATTACTGTCTTTTCCTTGTGGATGATTCCAATTCGCTCCATGCGACCAACTCCACCACTGACTGTAATCTTGCAAACTTACTTCGCCTCCCGTTGCCACAAATACCAAAGAAGCCGCCTTTAGAGTTTCAGGTTCCGGTTTTGGAGTATCTGATGGCAATTGCTTTTTTAAATCTTCCCAATTAATATCTTTATCGGCTGTAGTGACATATCCTGTTGCTACTATAAATTTTGCAAACTGGGCATTTGTAACTTCCGTAATATCTATGAAAAAACCATTCAATTTCACATCATGTTTTGGCAATTCATCTTGACGCGCTTGATTGTTATCTCCACCCATACTAAATGTTCCGCCGGGAATCCAAACCATTCCTTCATGATTTTTTAGGTTGGAATTCGTAACCGATTTCCCTTCTGTGAAATTAGATTTTGTTTTAACAGCAAACCGATTTGGAATGGCCGCAGTACAACATGATTTAGTGTTGTTAGTCTTTTTTACAGCTCTCTCTTTTTTAATAGTTGTTTGTTGAGCAACTGTTTTAAAAGGAGTAATTATAAATAAACTTAGCATTAAAAAAAAGACCGAAATAATGTTTTTCATCGTATGATTTTAAATCGTTTTATTCGACACTAAATTTATAAAATAATTTAGATACTTTAGCTTAAATTGCTATTTTACTTGTGAAGCGAAAAAAGCGAGCATTTTATTTTTTAAATCTTTGGCAACCGATTTGTATTCCTTTTCATCAGCCACATTTATCGTTTCGTTTGGATCTTTATCGTAATCATATAATTCCGTTCCTACAATCAAATTAGAATCAAAAGCTTGTGTACTTCTAAAATTATTGGTCATCCAAATCGTATATCGGTATCTTTTGTCTCTCAAAGAATAGCCCATCACTTTTGAAGAAGCATAACCTTGACGTTCTGTTTCTGTATTAGTTCCGCTACGTGGATATTGACTTATTGAATAGTCTTTTACTGATTTTACTGATTTATTCATCAAAGGCAGCAAACTCTTTCCGTCTAAAACTTCAGGAATTTTCACACCAGCTAAATCACATAATGTTGGAAAAATATCCACAAATTCTGTTGAAGCATTAGTAGTTGAAGCCGCAATTCCTGGCGCAGCAATTATCATTGGTGTTCGAGTTGCTTGTTCAAAATTGGTATGTTTGCACCAGAGATTATGATCGCCTAAATGCCATCCGTGATCACCCCAAAGTATAATTATTGTGTTTTTGGTCAATCCTAAAGCATCCAATTTGTCTAATAATTTCCCTACTTGAGCATCGGTATAGGAAACTGAAGCATAATACCCGTGAATTAATTCTTTCTGTTTGTCTATTGGCAAAGTCAAACCAAAATCCTTTTGATCAGTGAAAGAAACTAAAGGTGGAATATCAGAATACCCTCTGATTTCTCCGGCATTGTGATAGGCAACATCAACACCATTTTTTGATTTCTCTTGAAAAGCAGCTAACGGCATGTCTTCTCTTTTATATAAATCCCAATATTTTTTTGGTGCTACAAATGGCAAATGAGGTTTTGAAAATCCAACAGCAAAAAAGAAAGGTTTTGTATCTGATTTTAATTTTTCTAAAATTTCTAAAGCTCGTGATGCGTTTGCTCCATCATTATAGGCATTATCAGGAACATCGGCACATTCAACTGATGGTTTTACCAATTTTGAAACATAATCGTCCAATTCTTTATCGGCCAAACCTTTTAATTCTCCCTCTTTAGTATATTTCAAAGCCAATTCTTTAGTTTCAGGCAATTGATAGGCTCCTAAAACAGGCATTCCTGTTTCTTTAGCATAATACCGTTCTTCTGTTTTGAAATAATTATAAAAAGGAACACTCCAAGAAGGGGCATCCATTTTTTTATCTACACATCTTGAATCATAGATTTTACCAATTCCCTGAGTTGAATATCCTTGGGTAATTAAATATTGTGGCAAACTCAAAATATCTGGATTGATGTCACGCATTTTGGTTTTTAAATCCCAAACTTGAGTATAATCTGGACGTTTTCCTGTCATTATACTCGCTCTAGTTGGTCCACAAACGGCTTGTTGGCAATAATTACTCATAAAAACAGTTCCCATTTTTGCCAATCGGTCAATGTTTGGGGTCTTAATTAACGTATTTCCATAACATCCTAAAATAGGTTTTAAATCGTCAATAGCTATAAATAAAATATTTGGTTTTGTTTTTTCTTGTGCTGAAACATTCGAAAGAAAAAGAAATGTAAAGACGATTGTTATTACTTTAAGGAAATTCGAGTAGTTTTTCATTTTGATTTTTTTATTTATAAGATGCTAATATTAGTAAAAGGTTTAATGTTTATTTAAAACAATTTTAATTATTTTGAGATAGCCAATTTTATTGCTTTTGAATAAGAATTAGAATACAATTGTACTAAATAAATTCCATTATTTAAATTGGTAATATCAATAGATTTTTCATTGTTAATTATCTCATTTATAGCAATGAATTGTTTTTTAACAACTTGTCCATTTGTATTTATAATTGTTAATTCCAAATCCGAATCAATAGTATTTGGAAATTGAATAGAAAAATTATTTTTTGCTGGATTTGGGAAGATACTCGTTTTTTTATCTTGTAAATCAAATGAATTTGTAGAAAGCGCCACTAAATAAGAAGGTCCAACTTCCGATAAAGTCAACGGATGGTTTGTTGTAGTTCCAGTTGTGTATTCATCGCAACCCACGTCTTTTAAAGTAACGGTTGAAGGACGTGGCTGGCCGCTAATATCAAACAATAAATTAGGGTCATCATCGATATTTGTAATATCTAAAATAGCTGGATAACCAGCAATAGCATTATTAACAGGACTGCTGGATGATAATCCATAATAGCCTTCAGAATTAAAAGCTAAAAATGGATTTGTACTAGTCATTCCAGAAGCAATAGTAGCACCTAAAGTTCCTTGGTAGATATTCCCAACCCAGGTGGTTCCTTGATTTGGATTTATAAAAAGAGAACCTGAACTCTTTTTAAATATATTATTTGCCCAAGTATTATTAGCTGCTCCTGTTCCTCCTAAATCAATATCACCACAATTATAAAAAGTATTGTGAATGAAATTTATATTATCTTGATTAATTGTTCTAGGAGATGCTGCTGTTGGCGGAATTAAGGGAGCTACATATACATAAATTACCGCACCCATAGAATTGCCTCCTGAATTTTCAAAATAATTGTTATAACAGTAGATATTATTGGCTTCTTTAACTCTAATTCCACCAGCATTTATGAAAAAATTACTATAAGCTACATTATAGTCTCCATTTCTAAAACAAAGCATCGCATTTTGTTGATTTGTAAAAGTGCAAAAACGAACCACGTTTTCTTGGCATTTAATAGAAACACTTTCGCTGTCGCCAAGTCCTGTATTATTGAAATAACAATGTTCAACAATTGTTCTTGATTTATTTAAATATTCTGCACCCAAACCAATTCGTATCGGCTCGTTTCCGTTATCGCCACCAATACCATAATAATTTTGAAAAGAACAATAAGTTATTCTATGATATCCCGGAACAGTCGCAGATGTTGATATTTGTATCGTACAACCAGCAATTGCTGCCGCAGGTTTTTTTTCTAAATTGCAATAGGATATTTCATTGTATTGAGTTCCAGCTTTGACTTCAATGTATTTTTTAGCGTAATAATTGCTGAAATTTAAATGTGTGAGTCTATTTCTGCTTCCATATACTTCTATTAAATAACTACTTCCAATATCACCATCCGTAAACTGAAATCCACTAAATGTAATGTTATTTCCATAGATATTAATATCGCCGTAAACATTTAAAAAAACACCACCTGGAGTTTGAGCTAGAACTGAAATATTACTATTGTTAATATTTAAAGTTACATTAGAATACGTTCCATTGGCAAGAATTATTACATCTCCAGTAACTGAAGAATTACAAGCTAGTTGCAAAGCGGCTATAGTGCTCACATTGATTGTAGTTGCCTTCAATGTCTGTAAAACCATCAAATTTAGGAGTAATAAAAAAGTAACTAATTTTAATTTTTTCATTTTTTTATTTTAAGCTAATTAATAATCTATTTTTTGACAATAAATTTAATTGTATTAAGATTTATGTCATTTATAATTTCGGCAAAATAAATGCCATCATTCAAATCAAAAATATCAAAATTAAATGCCAATTTATCATCAGAATAATCAACTATTTCTATTTGTTTTTTTACGATTTGTCCATTTACATTAAATATAGAAATCTTACAATTTGAATGAAATAATTGATTTGAATGAATTGTAATTTGAGATTTAGCTGGATTTGGAACAATAAATATCGAGTTTTCAGCATTTATGAAATCAAATTGATTGTTAGATAATGTAGCTAGTCTGTCATTTAATTGCGCAATAAACAAACTTGGAATTGCCGTTATGTGGGTTCCTTGAGATTGAATTACACCTAATTGTTCGGTAGTAGCATCCCCAACATTAGTAATGTCTGGGCAAATGCAACCAATAGCCCAATTTATCTCATCGCCTGGAGGATCTTGTATTGCCATTCTAGCTGCATTACAATTCCAAAACATAATTTGTCCACCAGACCATCCATGACCACTTCCCATGACCAACCGGTTTTGCACATCCATTCTTCCGTCACCAGTTAAATTATCAAATAATATTCCTGTCGCCCAACGATGGTGTGGACCAATATCATTAAGTTGTAGTGTAGAAGTACTATTATAGAAAACATTAGGGCCACAGGTTCGACTTCCGTCAACATAATCATGACGACCGCTTCTGGTGGTACAATTCTGAACCAAACAACGTTGCCCGTCAATATCAAAAGAATACCTTCTGCCACCATCGACTGTTGATTTTGCATCCAACATTTTACAACTATCTACTGTTATAAAACTGGCGTTAGAATTGATGTGAACCGCCGAATATCCAAAATAATATACTTCTAAATTTTTAGCCCATCCATTATAAATGTTATCAAACGAAACTGCCTCCCAACCATGATTTTCATCAATAGATGAAATATAACTAGATGAAATTCTCATGTTTTCTATACCACAATTTTGAATTCTACTATCCGTAAATTTCACCAATTCACCAGTTGAATAAATCGGGTCAATAATATCCATTATTGGCGCATCTAAAGTGATACCATTTCCATTAATGTTCATTATTTTTCTTTCAGAATTCATGTCATAGGAACTCGCTGTCCAATTTACCGCCAAAGGATCTATTGTTGATAATAAATTCATACCTAGCAAATTTATCCAAGCATCATTAGGAATTCGATGTACAAAAACTTTATCACCAATGGCAAATGTGTGTCCTGAAGCGACTGTAATTTGTTTTTTTCCAATCGGAACATATAAATCTGTAATTGGTTTTCTAGTTGAACTTGAAGAATTGTAAGCAGTTCCTGAAGTACCTGCAAAAATAAATAGTGTGTATTGTGAGGTTTTAGTTGCAACAAAATTAGTTCCGCTTCCATTAAATCCAACTCCACGAAGAACAATTCCACTTGCTGAAATAGTTACTGCATCGCTCATATTATAGGTTCCTGCATTGAAAAGTATTGTTCCTCTAAAACCATTTGCGTCTAATGGCATTGCTGCTACTTGATTGATTGCATTTTGCACATTGGCTAAATTATCCCCAAGTACAGAATTTACAGTGAGTACGACCCCAACTGTTGGAATTGGCGCTTCACTATTCCGATAACCCACGGCACTAAAATCGGGAACAACATTACCTTTTGCGTCAGCGGTATAAATTAAACGACCATTGGTTCCAACAGAAACCAAACTTGAGGTTTGAGCATGACTATTTCCTTGTAATAATACAATTATTAGAAGTACAAGGAAATAGTGTTTTTTCATTTTATAATTATAATTATTTGAAACTATTGTTTCGTTTCTTGACTCTTAAAAAAAGCAATCATTTTTGATTTTAAACCCGCTGAAATCGAAGTGTAATTTTTATCATTTACAACATTTACTTTTTCCAAAGGATCTTTTACATAATCATACAATTCCGAAGCGTAAACTTGCGATTCATTAAAAGCTTGTTTACTCGTGAAGTTGTTCATCCAAATGGTATAACGGTATTTATCAGTCCGCAAACTGTAGCCCATCATTTTAGAATCGGTATAACCCAATTTGGTCATTTCAGCTTTCTTTAGCTTTCTAGGATATTGGCTAATAGCATATTCTTTTCCTTTAGCTTTATTGTTTAACATTAAAGGTTTTAAACTTTTTCCGTCCAAGTTTTTAGGAATAGTAACACCCGCCAAATCACAAATAGTTGGGAATACATCAACAAATTCTGTTAATGAACTTGTTTTACCTGCTTTAATTCCAAGGCCTGCAATGATTAATGGTGCTCTAGTAGCTTGTTCAAAATTGGTGTGTTTGTGCCATAAATCATGATCGCCTAAATGCCAACCATGATCGCCCCAAAGCACTATAATAGTATTGTCTAAAGTTCCTAAAGATTCCAAAGTATTCAAAAGAATTCCAACTTGCGCATCCATATAGGAAACTGCTGCATAATAACCATGGATAAGTTCTCTTTGCTTTTCAATTTTCAAACCGATACGAAGAGAATCAGCTGGTAAGGTTGCAAATTCAGGAATGTCGATATAATTACGTAATTCCCCAGATTGGTGATACGCAATGAGCGGACCGTTTTTAGAATGCTCTTGAAACGGCGCTATCGGCATGTCTTCCCGTTTGTATAAATCCCAATATTTTTTAGGCGCTACAAAAGGCAAATGAGGTCTGTGAAATCCAACTGCCATAAAAAACGGCTTGTCGGTTTTAGAAAGAGTAATAATTTGATCTTTAGCTAATAATGCAATTACTCCGTCTTCATAAGCAGTATCTGGTACCTCCATGCATTCGGTCGAAGGTCCTTTGATACTTTTAGGATTTTCATCATTTGCTGCCAAGTCTTTATTCTGTTGTTTTCTTTCAGCAATAATATCTGGCGTCATTCTAATTTTTGTTTCAGGCAATTGATATTGCCCATTTGCTGGTAGTCCCAAATCGGCTGGGAAATCAGATTCTTTAGATTTTAAATAAGGAATACTCCAAGATACAGGATCTACGCCACCAATTGCGCTTGAAGGATGGTAAATTTTTCCAATCCCTGAAGTTGTATATCCTTGCGAAATTAAATATTGTGGAAGTGTCAAAGTATTCGGATTTGCATCTCGCATTTGAGTCGTTAAATTCCAAATTTTTGTAACATCTGGTCGAGTTCCCGTCATTAAACTAGCACGCGTAGGTCCACAAATAGCTTGCTGGCAATAATTTTTATCAAAAACAGTCGCCATTTTTGCCAATCTATCAATGTTGGGAGATTTAACTAAAGTATTTCCATAGCATCCCAAAAGTGGCTTCAAATCGTCCACTGCAATAAATAAAATATTTGGTTTGCTTGTTGGTTTCTTTTGGGCAATTATAGCATTTGAAATTACAAATAAAAATAATATAGAGGCTAATTTGAAATATTGATTTTTCATAAAAATGCTTTTAATTATAATTTAACTTCCTTTGATTTGAAATAAGCAACCAATTTTTTATCTAAATCGGCTGCAACTGCGGCATATTTTTTATCGTCAGAAACATTTACTTTTTCTAATGGATCTTTCACATAATCGTATAATTCTTTATTGTAAACTTTATCGGCACTATACACTTGGTCGCTGGTGAAATTTTTCAACCAAACCGTATAACGATATTGTTCTGTGCGCATAGAATACCCCATTAATTTTCCTTTTCCATCTTCTACTTTATTAATATCGGCTTTATCCATTTTTCGAGGATATTGACTCATTGCATATTCTTTTACCGAAGCTTTATTGTTTTTCATTACAGGAACCAAACTTTTTCCATCTAAATAAGTTGGAACTGTTCCCCCTGATAATTCACAAAGTGTAGGATAAACATCCACAAATTCAGTCATCGATTTAGTTTGACCTGCTTTCAATCCTGGTGCTGTAATAATTAAAGGTGCTTTGGTAGCTTGCTCATAATTCGTATGTTTTCCCCACATATCATGATCTCCTAAATGCCACCCATGATCTCCCCAAAGGACAATAATCGTGTTATTCAGAGTTCCTAATTTTTCTAATGTATTTAATAAAATTCCTACTTGTGCATCAGTATAAGAAACCGCAGCATAATAAGCATGAACCAATTCTTTTTGTTTTTCGATAGCTAAACCAAATTTATTCACGCTTTTGTCAGTGTATTTCGCAAATTCTTTAACGCCCGAATAGCTACTTAATTCTCCTGAATTTTGGTATGAAAAATCTTTGCTATTTGCCGCATGCTCTTGAAATTCGGCAATTGGCATATCTTCGCGTTTGTACAAATCCCAATATTTTTTTGGTGCTACAAAAGGAAGATGGGGTTTATGAAAACCTACTGCCATAAAAAAAGGTTTGTTTTCTTTAGACAATTTAATTATTTGTTTTTGGGCTAAAAGTGCACTTACGCCATCTTCATAAGCATTATCTGGCAAATCTAGACATTCAAAAGCTGGACCTCTTGAACTACCGCCATCCTCATCTAAATCCTCTTTTTTGTCTTTCTTTTTACCTTTTCCTTTACCAGCTTCATCTGTACTCCCGATTTCCTCTTTTGCATTTAATGCCTTTAATTCTGGAGATTGATAATGTTTTTGAACTGGCAATCCATTAGAATAATCAGATTCTTTTGGAACTAAAAAAGGAATAGACCAAGACTGTGGGTCATATTTTTTGTCCACACAACTCGGATGAAATATTTTTCCAACTCCAGAAGTAGTATAACCTTGACTTATAAAATATTCAGGAAGTGTTACAATATTAGGATTCATATCCCTCATTTTTGTTTTCAAATCACGAACTTTAGTTACATCTGGACGCATTCCCGTTAAAAGACTTGCACGTGTTGGTCCGCAAACCGCTTGTTGGCAATAATTATTCATAAATACCGTACCCATTTTTGCCAGTCGATCAATATTTGGCGTCTTAATAATTTTATCTCCATAACATCCCAACACTGGTTTCAAATCATCAATTGCGATGAAAAGAACATTAGGTTTTGATTTTTCTTGGGCAATTATAGGAGCAATTGATAAAATACCTAAAAGTGCTGCTGCGATTAACTGTTTCATTATAATTTATTTGTTATTTGTTGTTAATTATTTTTGATGTTAAGACTATTACTATTCAATTTGGTTTAAACGATTTGTATTTTAATTAATTTTTAAAAACCCATAAAATTGGATATCGAACCGGCATATTTCTAATTATTTCAGGCGTAGTTACATTTGCCTTGAGCGATTTCCATAATTCGATATACTTTTTATTCTTGAAGGCAAAACCACCAAAAAGCAAGCTCGATTGTCGCACCGGCCATTCATCCCAATACATTACATCATGTTGAAACGGCCAAACTGATTTATTTTCGATATATGGAATCATGAATTTTATTCCCAATTCTAAATTTTTTCCGTCGGGTGTAGTGTAAGCAAAAAGATTATTATGTTTTGTAGATAATAACTGACAAATACTAGTCATCGCATCTAAATTAAATAACGAATAACCATACGGTTTTGTTCGTTTTAATTCCAATGGAAAACTACCATCTTTATCCATTTGATTAGGTAATAAGGTATTTTTATAAAAATTACTACAAAAAACCATTGTATTTTCGTCACCTATAAAATTCGCAAAAGCGGCTACTTGCATCGTCCAGCATACGCTGTGATTATTGCCGTTGTCCCGTTCCGCAATTCCATATTCATGAGTGGTAATCCATTTTAAATAATTCGTAAACCATTGAATAATTGAATTGTATTCTGCTGATGAAAGAACTGCCGAATCTTGAATTGCTTGTATAGCTAAGGTAACCTCAACCAAATGTACCGTGTCAATAATTCCAATTCCACGCCCTGTTGCAACACCTTTTATTGCTTGAGCATATAGCAAATTCGGATTCATTTTAGTATCAGGATTCACAAACCAAGCTTTTAAATGAAGGGCTAATTTTTCAGCATATTTTTTATTATTCGTCAAAACATAAGCCGAAGCCAAAGCACCAGATAGTTGGCTAAACCGGATTAAAGCTTCTCGGTGCGCAGTGAAATTAGCTGGATTGGTTAAACCGTCTTTTCGAATATAAGGACCGTTTGGATTTTTTTCGTCAGGCCACCAATAATCGCCTTCAGAATAAAAATCGTGATTTGTTCCCGCACTTCTTTCACAAAAGGAAGCCGTAACTGTTTGAGGAAGTTCATTCAAATAAGCATCCGCATTTATTAATACGCGACTTCTTTCAATTTCATTTAAATTAAAAGCCATTTTGATATTGGAACAACTGATAGCCGTAATTCCAATAAATAACATAACAACTTTTAGATTAATTTTTTTCATTTGAAAGAGGTAGAAATACCCGATTTATTATTTTTTGAACTTTAAAAATTCTCCTTTAAAATTTTGATTCAGGATATTCATTTCGATAGAATCGCTTGTTGAATCTGGAATAACTTCAATTGACGCTTTCCCATTTGCCATTTTTATAGACTCACTTCCGGTTGGAGTCCCTTGGTTTTTTAGTGTTTGTCCACCCGATAAACATTGAAAATAGACACGATCTTCATAATCCAAACAACGTAATTTGTTTTTATCGACTGCAATTGCAGTTACCAGATAATTTCCGTTTTTCATTTTTTCTGCTGATAATTCCAATCCGTCTGCAGGTCCATTTTTAGTAAAACGATAATTTACATCGATTGTATCGGATACTTTTTTTCCATCATTTGAAATGCCAACAGCGATAAAAGTGTTTTTCCCATCTGCAAAATTCACTTCCCAAGTCAAACCACAGGCAGGAAAAGCAGTAATATCACGAACTTTAATTCCTAAAGAAACTCCATTTTGGAAGAACTCCACTTTTGGACAATTGCTATAAACATTCAAAATTCGAGGCGTGTTTTTTGGACCTTGTCGGTCTGTCCAAGTATGCGATTCGATGTAGGTAAATGGCTTGTCGCTCCAATAACTTTTAAATACATAATAGGCATCTTTAGGATTTCCATTTCTGTCAACCAATCCTTTCTGATTCATATATGGAATATCATCTTCAGGACGTAAAGGCGTTGCAAAGTCTTTGAATGCCCATTGCAAATTCCCTACAAATGTTGGGTCGTTTTCAGAAATATGCAAATGCCAGTCAAATAAATCGACAATATAGTTTTCGCTCCAATCACCAATTTGAGCAATATTAGCGACTTTTGTTTGAACGATTGCTTCTTCCCAACCTTCCGATTTTATCTGACCTTCGCCAGTAATTGGGTTTTCTGAATGGCGACCAACATGGCTATCACCACCGTATTCTGCGTGAATAAAATGTTTGTAATCTAATTTATATTTATCAATTGCTTTTTTATAGCTTTTATAACTTCCAGAATACCAACCCGACCAAATGGAAGGAGAAAAAACATCTACAATTTTTGAACCTTCTTCATATTTACGAATAACAGTTTTTCGATTTGGGTCTAATTTATGTGCAATATCATTAAGCTCCGTTAAAAAAACGTTCATCTTTAAGGTATTATCTCCATCTTCAAAATCGGGTAACCAATTCATTTCATTTCCCAAAGACCAAAGAATAATCGAAGGATGATTGTAATTTTGATTGATTATTTCACCAAGCATATTTTTAGCATTGGTTTGCCAAACTTGATTTCCAATTCCACCACGACACCATGGCAATTCATCCCAAACCAATAAACCCAATTCATCACACGCTTTATAGATTTCTGGATCTTGTGGATAATGTGCCAATCGAACAAAATTCGCACCCATTTCTTTGATGGATTCCATATCTTTTCGATGTTGCTCGTTTGACATCGCAGCCCCAACTCCTGCATGTTCCTCGTGGCGGTGTGTTCCGCGAATTAAAACTCGTTTCCCGTTAAGGAAAAACGGACCGTTATCTTTAAATTCAAACCATCTAAAACCTACTCTATCTTCAATTTTATCCTTTTCAATTCCATTTTCTAACAATGAAACAGAAACCGAATATAAATTTGGTTTGTTAATATCCCATAATTCAGGATTTTTAATATCATTAAAAGTAATTGAAGTTTCTTCCCCTGAAAAATTTCCTTTTTTAGTTGCAACTATTTTTCCTTTAGGATTAGATAATTGGGCTACATAATTGAAACTACTTTGGTTTTGAAGATTTTTTACAGTTGCAATTACATTTAATGTAGCTAATTTTTCTGAAACTTGAGGTGTTATTATTTTAATATTATCGATATTATTTTTTGCCATTGAAAGCAACCAAACATCTCTGGTAATTCCGCCATAAATAATAAAATCGCTTTTTTGAGATGGAATTATTTCAATGTTATAACTATTATCAACACGAACTAAAACTTCATTATTTCCTTCATTAATAAATTTAGTAATATCAAAAGTAAAACCGATATAACCACCAATATGTTCGCCAACTTCTTTTCCATTTACATATACTTTTGTAGTAATGTTGGAACCTTCAAAATATAATTTGTAAAGTTTATTCGAATCAATATTTGATATCACAAGGTTTTTTTTGTACCAACTGGCGCTTCTTCTGTAGCCAGGATCATTATCCGTTGCGTCTTGACTGTTCCAAGAATGAGGTACGTTTAAGGCAACCCAATTCGTTGCATTTTTTACTTCCGATATATTTTTAGTATCGTTTTCTAGGTAATTCCAACCCAAATCAATGTTGGTTTTAGTTCGAAGTATGCTTTCTGATTTTTGAGCATAGATTACGTTAAAACAAAATAATATAATTATCGCTAGTGCGTTAGAGGGAGTGTGAATTTTGAATTTCATAAATTTAAAGAGATTGTTTTCTAATAATTGCTTCCAAAAAATAATAATCAGCATAGACGATTGGCTGGTCTATTTCATCTTTTTTAGGCCAATTTCCAGTACTATGATTTAAAATAAATGGCCCTTTTACAGTATCATTTAAAAGATATTTATCAGAACTTAAAGCGTTTATTACTTTATTTGAATAGTCTAAATAAGATTGGTTCTTTGTAAAAGAATATAATTCTATTAAAGCAGAAGCCATTATAGCTGCTGAAGATGCGTCTCTAGGGGCATTTGGAATACTCGTGTCATTGAAATCCCAATAGGAAATTCCATCTTCAGGCATATTTTTATTATTAATATAATATTTTGCAGTAGCTTCGGCTTGTTTCAAATATTCCTTGTTTTTTGTATAGCGATAACACATCGTAAAACCGTAAACCGCCCAAGATTGCCCCCTAGCCCATGACGATTCGTTGTTGAATCCCTGAAAAGTGGCTTTTTTTCTTACTCCATGAGAAACAGTATCATAATCAACTACGTGGTAACAACTGTTGTCTTTTCTGAAATGATTTTTTAGGGTTGTATTGGCGTGTTGAATTGCAATATTTTTAAAAGTAGGGTCGCCAGAAATTTTTGATGCCTCAAATAGCAATTCTAGATTTAACATGTTGTCAATAATAACTGGGTAATCGAAAAGTTCTTTACTGTGGTCCCAAGATCGGATGGCTCCAATTTTTGGATTGAATCTAGAAATAAGAGTTTGAGCACTTTTAACGATAATTTTTTTATACTTATCATTATTTTCGACTGCTAATCCTTTACCGAAACTCCCATATACTTTGAAACCTATGTCGTGAGTAGTTCCGTTGAATTTTTCTTTTTCAATAAATGCGTTCCAAACAGCGGCTTTTTCTTTGTATTTAGTATCGCCCGTAAGTTTGTATATCTGCCAGAGATTACCCGCATAAAAACCACTTGTCCAATCTTTGGATTTAACTTTTTTTACAACTCCAGTCGAACAATCCATACTTCTTGGAATTGAAACGGAATCAATTGGGAAATCTAAAAGTTTTAAAAATCTTGAATTGATTTCTTTTTTAACTTCAATAGTAGCTGGTTTATATTGGGCTTGACAATTACTATTGATTAATGTAAAAACAACTATAAAAAATAAAGAATTGAATTTCTTCATGGTAAATTTGAATATCTGATTAATAACATCCAAAAAAATAAATCAGTTTGTACAACTAAATAAGAACTATTAACAATAAACTCATCGCTATTATTAACACTATCAATATTGATTGAAACAAGTTGATTTTAATTTTCTTGGAATTCATTCCACAAATTTAAAAGGAACTATGATTTCAGAAATCCAAAATTGGGTATTCAAAAATACAAAAGCATAAAAAAATGATATTTAGTTTAGGCTTTAGTATTGTCAGAAAATTTATTCAAGTATTGCGTTGGGGTTTCGCCAAACTTCTTTTGGAAACATTTACTAAAATATTTGGGATTATTAAACCCTACTTTATAACTAATTTGAGATATGTTTATCTTGTTTTGCTCTAATAATTGTGCAGCTCTTTTCATTCTGATTTCATGAATAAACTCATTGGGAGTAAAATTTGTCCACGCTTTTATTTTAGTAAAAAGCATCGTTCTACTAACTCCAAGTTCAGAACAAAAAAATGGAATATCAAATTGTTCGTTTGAGATATTTTCTTCCACAACTTTAAAAGCCTTCTTTAACAATTGCTCGTCTAATGACGAAACGGTAATTTCGCTTGGCGCAAAATTGTCTTCAGATGAAAATTTAGCTTTTAAACGTTGTTTAGAATCAAGCAAATTTTTTATACGTAATTTAAATTCAATTAGGTTAAATGGTTTGCTAATGTAATCATCAGCACCGCTTTCTAATCCTTCAATTTTATATATCAATGATGACCTTGAAGTTAGTAATATTACAGGAATATGACTCGTTTTAATGTTTTCTTTAACTTTAGCACACAATTCTGTTCCCACCATTTCTGGCATAATTACATCACTTACAATTAAGTCCGGGACAAATTTCAATGCTTTTTTCAAACCTATTGCTCCGTTTTCAGCAACGATGATATTGTATTCTGCTTTAAGTAGATTTTTCATAAAGGATCGTAAAACTTTATGATCTTCTACAATTAAAATAGTTCGTTTTTCATCGGTAACATCTAGGTCATTAATGTCTTCTTCGTCTTTAATTTCGGGTAAATCCAATTGAACTTCATATTGCGCGACATCATCACTTATTTTAAAATCTTTTAAAATTTCTTTGTCCGAAAGATGTTTTCTACCCAACTTCATTGCCACTTTAAAAACAACTCCTTTGGTGCTTTTGTTTTCGACAGTAATAGTTCCTTTATGAAGATTTACTATGTTTTTCACAATAGACAGCCCAATACCCGTTCCTTTATTGTAATTAATTTGAACTTCAATGTGCGTTGGGATTTCAAAAAATAAATCAAATATTTTTTCGATATGTTTTTTATCAATTCCAATTCCAGTATCTTCAACTTCAATGATTATTTCATTTTTCTCTTTTCTAATTTTAATTGCAATTTCGCCTCCTTTTGGAGTATAACGAAAGGCATTTGAAATTAAATTATAGAATACGCGTTCCAATTTAAACCTGTCAAAATAGACTAAAATTTCCTCATCTGTAGATTCAAATGTAAATTTATAATTACCATCTTTGGCATATTCTGTAAATGATAAAAAGATTTCCTTGATATATTTAACAATATTTCCCTCGGCTGTTTCTAGTATAAATTGATTGTTTTCAAATTTTCTAAAATCCATCAATCTATTGATTAATTTCAAAAGATGGTTGGCGCTACTTTCAATTACGAGGAGTTTTTTATACATTTCATTTGAACCGTTGTAGTTCAAAAGTATTTGTTGTAGCGGCCCTAAAATCAAGGTTAAAGGAGTTCTAAACTCATGAGAAATATTTGTAAAAAACTGCAGTTTAGCACTATTATCTTCTTTATTTCTTTCGCTTTCTCTGTATTCCAATACTAATTCTTGGCGTAGTTTTTCTTTAGATTTTATTATCCATGCCAAACCATAAAGTGAAATCCATAATAAAATTGCATACAAAGAAAGCGCCCACCAGCTTTTCCAAGGCGCGGGTTTTACAACTATTTCTAAAGTGGTTGGAACAGTATTCCAAACTCCATCATTATTAGCTCCTTTTACCTCAAAAACGTACGTTCCTGAATTTTGAATTGTAAAAGTTGCAGAAGTATTTGAAGTCGTAGTCCATTCATTATCCAAACCAACCAATCGATAAGAGTATTGATTATTTGTAGAATTTACAAAATTTGGAATTGCAAAACTTATAGTAAAATTGGCTTTGTCATAACTTAAAGTTAGTGATTTTGTAAAAGTAATTGCTTTTTCTAGAATATCATTTTCATTGGCAACATTAATAGATTTGTTAGCTATTTTAAAATCAGTTAAAATAACTTGAGGCGAATATTTATTAATTGGAATTTTTTTGGTGTCAAAATAGGTAATCCCAGATGGACCTCCGTAATAAAATTTGTTGTATCCAAGTTGCAAAAAGGCATTGTCATTAAATTCATTGCTTACTAAACCATCTTTTTGGTCATAAATAAAGGCAGATTTATTTGATAGATTATATTTTATAATACCATAATTGGAACTCATCCATAAATTATTAGTACTATCTTCAGCGATAGAATGTATCGCCGTTACTTCTGAATCGTCTTTTTTAATATTTATTTTATGAAAATTTATGCCATCAAAATCATACAGTCCTTTAGCCTTTGTCCCTATCCAAATTTTTCCTTTTTTATCTTGAAATAATGATAAAATATCATCTCCAGAAAGCAATTTATTGTCAAAGAAATAGTGTTTTATGTGATAGGTTTTGTTATCAAAATCATTAAGATTAATCACATTCAGTCCGCTTTGAGTTCCAATCCACAAATTGTCTTTTTTGTCTAATAACAGTGTTCTGACTCTATTATTAGTCAAAAAATTATCGTAATAATTATCATTGCCAATTATTTGATAAGAATTATTCGAACTATCATATCTAATCAATCCTTTGCCAAATGTTCCTAACCAAAAAACATCGTTTTTTCGACCTTTTTTAATTACATATACTCCAGATTCTTTGAGTACATTTTTTAATTCTGGAGCAATTTTTTCATTAATAAATCTTTTAGATTTAATATCATAAGCTGCCAATCCTTCGGTAAAAGTACCAATCCAAAGAGTACCCGTATTTGAGAGGCACAAAGATTTAATATTATCAACAGAAATACCATTGGAAGCAGCCGAATTGATTTTTGAAGTCATTCCCGTTTTACTATCCAAAACGGTAATTCCCCCACCTTCAGTTCCTATGTATATGTTTTTATTTGCATCGGCAGCCAATGAACTCACCACATCATAACTTAGTGCACTTGTTCCAGAGCTTTGATTTAAATTGGTGAAATTATTATTCGATTCATCCCAAATACTAATTCCATTGTAATAAGACCCAATCCATATCAATCCTTTTTTATCTGTGAAAACTGATTTTATTTTACTAAAACTTGTCATTCTGTCTGGATTATTATATACTTTTTGAGTACTTCCATCATTTTGAATTGTACTCACACCTTCATACGTTCCAACCCAAGCAACTCCCTTTTTATCAAAATCTAAAGTTCTTACATCCGCGTTTATTTGGTTTTGATTTACTGAAAATGGAACTAGCTTTTTTGAAATTGGATCTAATTTTAAAAGCCCATTTGTTTTGGTAGCTACCCATAAATTCCCAAAATAATCCTCTTTGATGTCTTGAACATAAACGCTTTCGCCTTTTAAAGTATAATATTGTTTGAATTTATAATTATCTTTTTGACGATCAATTAGTTGGCATAATCCCTTTGATGTTCCAATCCATATTGCGCCTTTTTTTGTTTCACAAATAGACAAAATAAAATTATTTGAAAGACTTAAATTGTTTTTAGAATTATGCGAAATTGTGGTGAATTTTTGAGAAGTTTTATTGAAAATTGACAGTCCTCCTGCTGTAGCAATCCAGATTTCATTTTTAATTTCTTTAATATTCCAAATTGTATTATTAGACAACGTATTGGCGGCATTACCATGCAAATAATGCTTAAAAATATTGGTGACCGGATTGTAACAATTTAATCCGTTGTAGGTTCCTATCCATATATTTCCTGATTTGTCGCCTTCAATAGAAAGAATATCGTTGTTGCAAATCGACAACGTGTCTTTAGGATTATTCCTAAAGACAGTTATGCTACTGCCGTCATATTTGTTAAGACCATCACGCGTTCCAAACCACATTTGCCCTTGCAAATCTTGGTGAATAGCGATAACAGAACTTTGGGAAAGTCCATTAACTGTAGTAATGTTTTTTAATCTATATTGATTGGATTGGGAAAAAGTTCCAATGCTTAAAAACAGTATAAAAAAAGAAATTAGTTGATTTTTCATGCTTTACTTATGTGAAAACAATTCAAATTGGTTGATCGAATAGTGAAATTAGTATATTAACTTTTGATACACAAAGAAAATTACTTTAATCGTTTTTTTAATTGGTATTCATATAAAGAGGGAATCTTTGCCATCGACTTATTTATAGATTCCATGTAGGCGTCTGGACCATATTTTACAGTGAAATTTCTGTTGCCATTTATGCCTATTATTCTTGCAAAAGGACCTTCCTCCATTCCATTTAGCTCAATCGGAGTTGTAGAATTATCATCTAATACCTCTATATTAATATTCCAAAAAGTAGAGTAAGCGCCATGTGAAGGCTTCCAATAACTTGCACCGCCACCTGCAAAAAGCGGATAGGTATTGTCCGCATTAGGCGCAAAATGTACTTTTATATTGTCAAATAAATTCTGATGATTGGCACCTGCATGTTGATCTAAATCGGGATCGGTAAAAATCTCACAGTTTTCATAAACATTTTTAGTTGAAAAAGTATTGAAACTTAAGGGATGTACCGCTTTATTATAGACTTTCAAATTTTCGACCAATACATTGTGAACTCCACCCATTGCAACCGTATAATGCGCAATATTTTTCCCTTCAGTTACTATATCTTGAATGGTTACATTGGCAATTTCTTCGGTTAAAATTCCACTTTCCGCGTTATTAATAGTTACATCTTTAACCCAACTATTAAAAACACGGGTTAAAAAAATACCGTTATAACCCTGTTCTATGTGATGAGCAACTCTTGCTGCATCAGGAAAACTGATACGTAAATGCTCAATTCCAACTTCTGATAAATGATTCCATTCTATCAAAAGTGCTTGATAGTTTGGTTTTATATCTATCAATAAAGGTGTTTTAATAGTAACCTTATTTTTAGAAATCGCTGCAATTTCAACTTGCTGGCGAACCAAAGCCAATGTTGGTTGTTTCCAATGAGAATAGCCAACTTTAACTTTTGAATTTTTATATAATGCTTCTATAATATCCCCTTTTTCTCCATCTTTATTGAACAAATCTAATTCAACAACATCGCCCACTTTTAAACCATTTACATCCGAAACAAGTAAAACACTTTCACCTCTTTTTCCTTCAATGACCTTGGCAAGAACTGTTGGTGGAGTATCGTATTTTTCTAGATAAGATTTTACACGTTGGTTTGGAATTTGCGTCCAAATCATTCCTCCCGACCATGCATATTGTGAAAAAGGCAGGTCAATATTATTCTCTTTTTCAACCTGTCTTTTACCAGTTGATGTTAAATATTCACGAAGTTCCGAGAGAGAATCTTGATTTTTTAAATACATCATTGGACGAGGACAGAAAATCTCAGTACCTCTATTTTCAGAACCAGCACCACGTAACACAAAATTACTACGCTCTATATATAAAATATCACTCAGTATTATTCTTCCCGCAGGCAGTTGTAAAACAACATTTCCTTGAACTTCATTAGCCACTTTAAATGCTTTTAGCAATGCTTTAGAATCGTCTAAATTATCATTGGCAATAACGCCATAATCAGTAGCTAAAATTATTTTTTCATTAATTACTGGGATTTTAATATTTCCAAAATGATAGCCCGCATAACTAAAATCGGGTAAGAAATTTTGAGAATAGACCTCTTTCTGACTAATTATTTGGGGAATTTCTTGAGAATAAAGTAGTGTTGAATTAATTATTATTGAAAAAAAAACAACACATTGTCTCGTTATTAAATTAAATATATTAGAGGTTGAATTCATTTTTAAAAATATTAAGTAAATCGTATTAAAAATCTATTTCCAATTAAATAATTACAAGTCATTAATCGGACTGTATTTTGGAACTAATGCTTTCATTACTGACCAAGCTATCAAATAGGCCACAGCGCAAATTGCAAACATAATGGTATAACCTGTTTGAATATGACCTAAACCATCATAATAATCAAATAAAGCGCCACCTAATTTAGATACTAAAACACCTCCAAGACCGCCTGCCATTCCTCCAATTCCTATGATGGAACCAATTGCTTTTTTAGGAAACATATCAGAAACTGTTGTAAAAATATTAGCCGACCATGCTTGGTGAGCAGAAGCTCCAACTCCAATTAATAGTACAGGAATCCAAAAAGTAATATGACCCAATGGCTGTGCCAATAAAACTACTAATGGAAAAATAGCTATAACCAACATGGCTTTCATTCTTCCTTCATAAGGATTGTGTCCTTTATTGATAAAATACATCGGAAACCAGCCTCCACCGATACTCCCAATCATTGTCATGCTATATAAAACTGCCAACGGAAGTACAATATCAGTTCCTTTCATATTAAATTGCGCTTCAAGATATTTTGGCAACCAAAACAAAAAGAACCACCAAATTCCATCGGTCATGAATTTTCCAAATACAAACGCCCAAGTTTGTTTGTATCCTAATAATTTAAACCAAGCTACTTTTTCTTCTTTTGGTGCTTCGATATTTTCGGTAATTAGTGCTTCATCATCGTGGATATAATCGTATTCTGCTTTTGACAATCTTTTTTGTTTTGATGGAATTTCGTAAAATATAAACCAAGCAATTACCCATATAAATCCAATAGCTCCAACGAGGATAAAAGCAAATTCCCAACCATAATATTCTGCAATCACAGGAACTGTTAATGGTGCTAAAATTGCTCCTACATTAGAACCCGAATTAAAAATTCCTGTTGCAAACGAACGTTCTTTTTTAGGGAAATATTCTGCTACAGCTTTTATTGCTGCAGGGAAATTTCCTGATTCTCCAAAACCTAAAACTGCTCGGGACAACATAAATCCTGCAATTGAAATTGGAACTGCTCCAACACCAATCCAAACCATAAATGTTGAAAATGCAGTTCCAACAGGCAACGAATACGCATGCATTATTGCTCCTAATGACCAAACGGTAATCGCTAAAATATATCCTTTTTTGGTTCCTAATTTATCAATTATTCTTCCTGCAAAAAGCATCGAAATAGCATAAATAAACTGGAATACTGCTGTAATATTGGCATAATCACTATTGGACCAATTGAATTCTTTTGACAAACTTGGTGCTAAAAGACTCAATACTTGACGGTCTAAATAGTTTACGGTAGTTGCAAAAAATAGCAAACCACAAATGGTCCATCTGTATTTTCCGATTGATTGATTTGTTTCTTTCATAGTAGTTTTTAGGTTTGGTTAGTTTTTGAATTTATACAAATTCGGGTTTTATTTATTGTTTATTTATATCAAAATAAGCCTCAGCATTTTTATAACAAATAGCTTCCACCGTAGCTCCGATAAGTTTCATATTGTTTGGCAATTCTCCATTTTGAATTTCATCTCCAAGAACATTGCACAAGATACGTCTAAAATATTCATGACGTGGGAATGAAAGAAAACTTCTGGAATCCGTTACCATACCAACAAATCGGCTCAATAAACCAAAGTTAGAAAGTACATTCAATTGTTTTTCCATGCCATCTTTTTGGTCTAAAAACCACCAAGCAGCACCATATTGCATTTTACCCGCCACTTTTCCATCGTTAAAATTAGCCGCCATAGAGGCAAACATTTCACTATCTCGTGGGTTTAAATTATAGACAATAGTATTGGTTAAACCATCGCATTGACTCAATCTGCCGAAAAATTTACTCATATTATCAGCCATATTCAAATCGCCAAGCGAATCAAATCCTTGATCGGGACCTATATCCTGTAACATTTTAGCATTGTTGTTTCTTATAGCTCCAACATGAAATTGCTGCGCCCAAGATTTTTTCTTGTTCATCAAAGCCAATTCAAATAAAACAGCCGATTTGTACTTATTAATTTCCAAAACAGAAACTAATTCGCCTTTCAATGCTTTAGCAAAAATGATATTTACTTCAGTTTCTGTATAATCTTCTCCATAGAAATTAGCATGTCCGTGATCGGAAATTCGACATCCCATTTCATGGAAAAAATCATGTCGTTCTTGAAGCGCTTTTATTAAATTTGAAAAATCAGTTATAAAATAACCAACAGTTTTTGCTAATTTTTGAATCCAATCTACAAATGCTTGCCCTTTTTCCATTTCCGTAGCTTTGTCAGGACGAAAAGAAGGCAAAACTCTAATTTCAAAATTATCATCTTGCAATTGTTTGTGGTAGCGCAAATCATCAGTTGGATCATCCGTAGTTCCCACAACAGCAACATTCATTTTCCGAAGAATATTTTTTACACTGTATTCTGGTTTTTTCAATAAATCAGAACATTGGTTGTAAATGGCTTCCGCAGAATCTGAATCCAATAAAGTGGTGATTCCAAAATAATTTTTCAATTCCAAATGAGTCCAATGGTACAAAGGATTTCTTAAAGTATAAGGAACCGTTTCTGCCCATTTAGCAAATTTTTCATAATCGCTTGCGTCGCCCGTGATGAATTTTTCATCTACTCCATTGGCACGCATTGCTCTGTATTTATAATGATCACCATCTATCCATATCTGAGTTAAATTCTCAAATTGGCGGTCTTCAGCAATATCTTTTGGAGACAAATGACAATGGTAATCAAAAATAGGTTGCGCTTTTGCAAAATCGTGATACAGCGTTCTTGCTGCTTCACTGTGTAGCAAAAAATCATCCGTAATAAATATATTTTCAACCATAATTTATATTAAAATAAACTGCGTTCTATTCCCATTTCTAATCCTCTCAATTCAGCAAGACCTCGTAAACGACCAATTCCTGAATAGCCAGGATTTGTTTTTTTATTCAAATCATCTAACATTTGATGTCCATGATCTGGACGCATTGGAATGATTCTTTTCGTTTCTTTTTGTTTTTTTAGAATGGATTTTACCACTTCATACATATCCACATCGCCTTCTAAATGGTTGGCTTCATAGAAATTTCCTTCGGCATCACGTTGTGTACTTCTCAAGTGAATAAAATTCATTTTAGTACCATGACGATCTACAATTCCAGGCAAATCATTATCAGCAATAACACCGTAAGACCCAGTACACATGCAAAATCCGTTTGAAGGCGAATCAATTGCATTTAATAATTGTATCAAATCCGCTTCTGTACTAACCACTCTAGGCAATCCTAAAATTGGATAAGGTGGGTCGTCAGGGTGAATAGCCATTAAAACACCCGCACTTTCGGCTACAGGAATAATTTCGCGTAAGAAATAATATAAATTTTCTTTCAATCTATTGGCATCAATTCCGTCATATCCTTGAAGTACTTTTAAAAAATCTTCAACAGTATAAGATTCTTCTGCTCCTGGCAAACCTGCAATAATGTTTTGTTGCAATTTTACTTTTTCGGCTTCCGTTAATTTTTCAAAAGTCGCTTTTGCTTTTACTTGATGTGCTTCTGAGTAGGTAGTTTCTGCTCCTGGTCTTTTTAAAATAAACAATTCAAAAGCGGCAAATTCATTGGTATCAAAACGCAAGGCTTTCGAACCATCTGGCATTTCATAAGACAAATCGGTTCTAGACCAATCTAAAACAGGCATAAAATTATAACAAACAATAGTAATTCCACAAGTCGCTAAGTTCTTGATACTTTGCTTATAGTTTTCTATGTATTTCAAATAATCCCCCGATTGCTTTTTGATATCTTCGTGAACTGGAATGCTTTCAACAACAGAAAATGTTAATCCTGCCGCTTCCACTTCATTTTTTCTTTTCATGATTTCGTCAACTTCCCACACTTGTCCATTTTTAATATGGTGCAAGGCAGTAACAATTCCAGTTGCACCAGCTTGCCTAGCGTCAGATAATTTTACAGGGTCATTTGGTCCGTACCATCTCCATGTTTGTTCCATAACTATATGTATTTCGTTTTAAGTGTTATTTTTTTTAAACTCCGCTAAACGCGCTAAAACCGCCATCAATTGGAATAACCACACCCGTCACAAAAGAGGATGCATCATCACATAAATAAAGTGTGGTGCTAATTAAATCTTCCGGTTCTCCAAATCTTCCCATAGGCGTTTGCCCAATAATGGTATTCCCTCTTGCAGTCAATTCACCGTTTCCAGTCGTCAATAATGCACGGTTTTGGTCTGTCAAGAAAAATCCAGGAGCCAAAGCGTTGACACGAATTCCCACTTTAGAAAAGTGTACTGCAAGCCATTGCGTAAAGTTAGATACCGCGGCTTTTGCGCCACTGTATGCTGGTATTTTTGTTAAAGGTGTAAAGGCATTCATCGAAGAAATATTCAAAATGCTACAGCCTTTTTTGCCTATCATGTCTTTTGAAAAAACTTGCGTTGGCAATAAAGTTCCGATAAAGTTTAAATTGAAAACAAACTTTATTCCTTCGGCATCCAAATCAAAAAAAGTTTTGAAACCTTCGGTTGTGTTTTGTAAATCTTCCTCTAATAGAAATGGATTTGAAGTTGTTCCTAATGGGTGATTTCCACCTGCGCCGTTCACCAAAATATCGCAGCTTCCCAATTTTTCATTGACTTCTTTTCTGGCTGCTTCTAATGATTCTTTTTCCAACACATTTGCGGCAACGCCAATCGCTTTACCTCCTGCTGCATTAATTTCGTTAGCAACTGCATCTGCGGCTTCTTTTTTTAAATCTAAAAGTGCTATTTGGTAGCCTTGTTTAGCCAATGCTTTTGCCAATGTACCACACAAAACTCCTCCTGCTCCTGTTATAACTACTGTTTTCATCTTTTAGTTTTTTATAGATTGAATTAAGCCCAATACGATTTTTGTTTCCGATTCGATTGTTGCGTAATCTTTGTCAGCCATTAATTGTTTGCTGATTAATTTACTTCCCATTCCCACTGCCGAAACTCCTGCTTTGAACCAACCGCCAATATTTTCTTTGGTTGTATCTACACCACCTGTTGGCATGAACAATAATTTTGGGAAAATATCTTTAATTCCACTCAAGAAATCGGGTCCTAGCATATTCCCAGGAAACAATTTGATGAAGTGAATCCCAGCATTTTCAGCTGTAATAATTTCTGTTGGTGTCATACAACCCGGGCTGTATAAAATTCCTTTGCTTTTTAAAAATGTAGCCACTTCAGGAACAAAACCTGGACTGATGAAAAAATCAGCACCAACAGCAAAATATTCTTCTGCTTGTTGCAAGTTTTTGATTGTTCCTATTCCCAATAATAAATCAGGCATTTCAGCATTTCTCACTTCCACCATTTTGGTAAAGTTACTCAAAGCAGTTTCGCCACGACTTGTATATTCTACTGCTTTGATTCCTGCTCTGTAAATTGCTCTTAAAACTTCTATTGTTACGGTTTCATCAGCATTGAAATACAACGGAAGCATTCCTTGTTGTACAATGGAATCTGATACTTTTTGGATAGTGCTCATAAATCTATTTTTTAACTTTTATTACTACTTTTTTAATTTCGCCTTCGCCAATCATGGGAGCATGCACATCTGCTGGAAAGAAAATAGCAAATTGTCCGTCTGTTAATTGAAAAAACATGTCGGGTGCATCGCTAAAAAAACGAACATCTTTCTCTGGATTATACGTCCCGTTTTGTGCTACACATTTTTCTCTTGGTTTCCATCCGAAAGTTTCCAATCCTTTTACACAAACTTGTATGTCGATATTATTATCGTGACATTCAAATTTTGCTAAACTAGCTTCTTCTGTTTTTCCGTTTGCTGTATTGACAATTAACTTCAAACCTTCTGGAGTTTCTGAAACGCCTTCGACAAGATTAGCCAAATCATTTTGGTGTAAAAAGTCAAATGCTTTCGCAAAGGAAGGATGCAAACTATAATATTTTGATGCGTTAATTAAGGTATCTATTATCATGATTCTTACTTATCTAGCAACTCTTCCAGAAGCATCGCCACCCATTAATTTATTCACCTCATCAACCGTAACTAAATTGGCATCGCCTTTAATCGTGTGTTTTAAGCAAGAAGCTGCCACAGCAAAATCCAATGCATTTTGGTCGTTATCTGGATAGGTTAACAATCCGTAGATTAAACCTCCCATGAATGAATCACCACCACCTACTCTATCAACGATATCAGTAATTTGATATTGACGAGTTTGTAACATTTCTTTTCCATCGTATAAAACTCCTGCCCATGTATTATGAGAAGCAGAAATCGAACCTCTTAAAGTAGTAATTACTTTTTTGGCTCTTGGGAATTTTTCCATCATTTGTTGACAAACAGACAAGAACGCTTCTGCTTTAACATCATGTCCGTGTGTTTGAACTGCTGCTCCTGATGGTTTGATACCAAAGTGCATTTCGGCATCTTCTTCATTTCCTAAAATCACATCGCAATACGAAGTCAATTCGGTCATGATTGCCTCACGGTCGCCACCATATTTCCATAATTTAGCACGGTAATTCAAATCGGTTGAAATTGTAACTCCTAATTTGCTGGCTACTTTTACAGCTTCCAAACAAGCATCGGCAGAACTTTGTGAGATAGCTGGAGTTATTCCTGTCCAGTGAAACCACTCCACTCCTTGAAAAACTTCTTCCCAATTCACCATTCCCGGTTGAATATCCGACATAGAAGAATGCGATCTATCGTAAACTACTTTGCTTCCTCTTGATACCGCTCCGGTTTCTAAAAAATAAATTCCTAAACGGTCGCCACCCCAAACAATTTTGTCAACACCAACGCCTCTTTTTCGCATTTCCATCATGGCACATTCTCCGATATCATTTTTTGGCAAACGCGTTACAAAATCAACTGGAATTCCATAATTTGCTAATGAAACCGCTACATTCGATTCTCCTCCTCCATAAACAACATCAAAATTGTCGGCTTGTGAAAATCTTAAAAATCCTTGTGGAGCCAATCTTAACATTATCTCACCAAATGTTACTACTTTTTTAGACATGGTCTTACTTTTTAATTGTTATTAATTGTTTAATTTATTTGTTTTTTAATTACGTATTATCTAGACACTCTTCCTCCGCCCGATCCAGTCATAAGGGCTGTTATTTCGTTTACAGTAGCCAAATTAATATCTCCAGAAATGGAGTGTTTCAAACATGCAGCTGCAACAGCAAACTCTAAAGTCGTTTGATAATCCTTTGTCCAGGTAATCATTCCGTAAATAATTCCAGCCATAAAGGCATCTCCTGCTCCAATTCTATCTATAATATGTGAAACATTGTATTTTTGAGAATGCAATAATTGCGTTCCGTTCCAAAAAGAAGCACTTATTCCGTTCGATGAGGCATTGGCGGCTATCCTTTGTGTAGTAACAATATTCTTTAACTTCGGGAATGCTTTCATCCAATTGGCAAAAATCATTTCTTGAGTTTCATTTTCTTTTACTTTAATTCCCAAAACTTTTTCAGTTTCATCTGCGCCTCCCAATAATAAATCGCAATGTTTAACTAGGTTAGGCATAATTTCATTGGCTTCTTTTCCATATTTCCATAGGGTCGGTCTGTAATTTAAATCCGCCGAAATCATCAATCCCATTTTGGAAGCAACTAGCAACGCTTCTTCGCATAATTCTGACAAATCCAACGACAAAGATGGAGTAATTCCGGACCAATGAAACCAATCGGCATCTTTGAAAATCATTTCCCAATCTATCATTCCTTTTTTCAATAAAGAAAAAGAGGAATCTTCTCGGTCATAAACCACTTTTCCTGGTCGTTCCGAAGCACCTTGTTCAAAATAATAAATCCCAAGCCTTTTGCCTTGAATAATGGCCACGGGATCAACACTAAAAGAACGCAACATGCTCAAGGACGATTCACCCAATTCATTTGGAGGAACTGCCGTTATAAATTTTACTGGCAATCCAAATTTAGAAAGCGATGCAGCTACATTAGCTTCAGCACACCCGTAATATAAGTCAAATGAAGTCGCTTGCGTCAATCGTAAATGACTTGGTGGCGACAACCGGAGTAATATTTCACCAAATGTTACAACTTTTTTTGACATATTTAAAGTCTATTTTTAAACTAAAAAAAAATTATTAAAAAAAATATAAAAACGACAATGTATCGTGCACGAACACGGCTATGCAAATCTATAAAAAAAATATTATAATTTACTTTTATTTCAATAATTTTAAATAAAAAATTAAATTTGTAATCTTTAAGGAATGTTTAAATAAAAACAATTGCCATCATAACAATAAAAAAAATTGCGAAACTTGCGAATATCTCTGTTGGGACTGTTGACCGAATTCTACACAATCGCGGCCAAGTTTCTCAAGAAAATATTGCTATTGTAAATGCTATAGTCAAAGATTACGGATACCAACGAAATATTTACGCAAGTAACTTAGCCTTTAATAAAAAATTTAGGATTGCTGTATTTTTACCCCGACACGAAGGATTGGAATATTGGGCAGCACCTGTTTTAGGGGTTAAAAAAGCTGCCGAAGAATTTGAAAGATTTGGAGTTCAAATAGATTATTTTTATTATGAGTACAGTTCTTCAGCATTTAAAAAACTTGCAAAAAAAGTTTTAGAAAAAGATTTTGACGGATTACTATTTGCTCCAATATTTTATGACGAATCATTACTTTTTTTAAAAGAATTCGTAAAGAAAAATATTTCAATAGTGATGATTGATTCCAATATTCCAGAAATTGAAGGACTTGACTATATTGGTCAAGATGCCTATCAAAGTGGCTATTTAGCAGGAAAACTAATTAGTTTTGGCATTAAAACTGAAAATAAAGTTTTAATAATTAAAATAACTCGTGAGATAGAAAGTACTTCAGTATTTTTACAAAGGATAAATGGATTTTATTCTTTTTTTAAAGATACGCTTGGGCTTCCAAATTTTAAATTTTCAGAAATTAGTCTAAAAGATTCTGAATCAAACAAACTTACCCAAAAAATGTTTGATGGAATTAATAGTGTTTTTGTCCCTAATTCAAGGGTTTATATTGTAGCTAAGTTTCTTAAAGAAAATAATCTAAATGAGATTCGTGTTGTCGGTTATGATTTATTAAAACAAAATTTAGAATATCTAAACGAAAATCACATTGATTTTTTAATCAATCAAAAACCAGAAGAACAAGGTTATTTAGGGATTAATCATCTTTACAAAAAATTAGTTTTAAAGGAAGAAATTAAATTAACTCATTATATTCCACTAGAAATTATTGTTAAGGAAAATGCTGTTTCTTTAAAAAAATCTTGAGAATTTGTACAAGAAAAAAAAATATTACACATTACACAAATTTTAATCAAAAATTTAGTCTTTATTATTAAATTCATAATTTTTAGTGTATAAATCTAATATATGCGTCTATTGATTTATATTTGTACCAATTAAAATATTATGGAAGAATGTATTTCTGTATTCGATATGCTAAAAATAGGTGTTGGCCCATCTAGTTCTCACACATTAGGTCCATGGCGAGCAGCAGAGCGTTTTCTTGTTGAGTTACGAGCTAATAATATTTTACAAACAACCAAACAAATTAAAGTCGATTTATACGGTTCTCTTTCCTTAACTGGCAAAGGACACGCCACTGATTCCGCACTTATGCTTGGTTTGAGCGGTCAAGATCCTGAATATATTCCTATCGAAAATATATTTAAAATTATAAAATCAATTGAAGATAAAAACGAAATTTTTTTGGGAAACGAAATGCCAATTCCATTCTATTTCCTTCAAGATATTGTCTTCAATAAAAACTTCCTTCCCTTTCATTCTAATGGTTTAAAATTTACTGCTTACGCAAATGATGATAGTGAATATTCATCAACATTTTACTCAATTGGAGGAGGATTTGTCGTGAAAGAAGAGCGTGAAAATGCGAAACAAAAACTAAAAATAAAATGTGCTTTTCCGTTTCAAATTGCAAACGCAGCAGAACTTTTAGACTATTGTATTAGCGAAAATAAAAAGGTTTCAGAAATCGTTTATGAAAATGAAAAAGCAATGCGTTCCGAAGAAAAAATTCATAATGAGTTGATGCGTATTTGGAATACAATGTTAGAATGTATCTATATAGGTTGCCACTCTGAAGGAATTCTCCCGGGAGGATTGAATGTGAGACGAAGAGCATTTGATATGCATCAGAATTTAATTGGTTTGGCCAATTATGATTCGCCTCAAACTTGGCTTGAAGAAATCAGAAAAACCGAAGTTAAATTTCGTCAAATTTTGAAATGGGTAAGTTGTTTTGCATTAGCTGTAAATGAAGTAAATGCTGCTTTGGGACGTGTCGTTACGGCACCAACCAATGGAAGTGCGGGCGTCATTCCTGCCGTTTTGATGTATTATTTAGTTATCGAAAATCACGATGCTGGCGAGAATGAAATCAAACAATTCTTGATGGTTGCAGGAGAAATAGGAAGTATTTTCAAAAAAGGTTCTACTATTTCTGCAGCAATGGGTGGTTGTCAAGCTGAAATTGGTGTTTCATCATCTATGGCAGCGGCTGCTTTGTGCGAATTAATGGGTGGAACACCAGAACAAGTTTTGATGGCAGCTGAAATTGCTATGGAACATCATTTGGGAATGACCTGCGATCCTATTGGTGGTTTAGTTCAAATTCCGTGTATCGAAAGAAATACAATGGGAGCAATTAAGGCAATTAATGCAGCTGAATTAGCATTAGAAACAGACCCTAAAAATGTAAAAGTACCTTTGGATAAAGTGATTGATACTATGTGGCAAACTGCTAAAGATATGAATAACAAATATAAAGAAACTTCAGAAGGTGGATTAGCAATCGCAGTGAATATGGCTGATTGTTAGGGAAAAGTTTAAAGTTTAATTGGTGAATCAGTTAATCGTTTGAAAGTAAAAGTTAAATCGGTTAATTGTTAATAGGTTTTTTTGACTAATTTAAATATAAACACAGATTTCACAAATTTACACAGATTAAAAATCTAAAATCTGAAATCATAAATCTAAAATTAACCTCCGCATAATTATCTATTTAATCAAACAAATTTGATTATTTTTGCCTAAATTTTTACATAAACCGTAATTCAAAATCATAATGTCAGTAGCTAAAAAAGATTATAAAAGAATAACTACCAAGTCACTTATTGAAATGAAAGCTAATGGCGAGAAAATTTCAATGCTTACGGCTTATGATTATACAATGGCAAAAATTGTTGATACTGCTGGAATAGACGTGATTCTTGTTGGTGATTCTGCTTCCAATGTAATGGCGGGACACGAAACCACGTTACCCATTACTTTAGACCAAATGATTTATCACGCGTCTGGTGTAGTTCGTGCCATCGAAAGGGCTTTAGTTGTGGTAGATTTGCCTTTTGGAAGCTACCAATCAGACCCAAAAGAAGCGTTGCGTTCTTCCATTAGAATTATGAAAGAAAGTGGTGGACACGCAGTGAAATTAGAAGGTGGCAGCGAAATTAAAGATTCAATAAAGAAAATATTAAATGCTGGAATTCCTGTAATGGGACATTTGGGTTTGACCCCACAATCGATATATAAATTTGGAAGTTATACCGTTCGTGCCAAAGAAGAAGAAGAAGCTGAAAAGTTGATGCAAGACGCTAAAATGCTTGAGAAAATTGGATGTTTTGCATTGGTATTAGAAAAAATCCCTGCTCATTTAGCAGCGAAAGTAGCACAAAGTATTTCGATTCCTGTTATTGGAATTGGTGCTGGTGGTGGCGTTGACGGGCAAGTACTTGTAATACACGATATGTTGGGTATGAATACTGAATTTAGTCCACGATTTTTGAGACGTTATTTGAATTTATATGAAGAAATGACTTCTGCAATTGGGCAGTATGTGAAAGATGTGAAATCGAGTGATTTTCCTAACGCAAACGAACAATATTAAAGCCCCCTAACCCCCAAAGGGGGAATTGAAATGAAAATAGTTTCCGATAAAAATAACCTGCAAGTACTTCATGAAGACAATCATATTATTGTGATTAATAAACGTGTTGGAGATATTGTGCAAGGAGATAAAACAGGCGACAAACCGTTGTCTGAGATTGTAAAAGAATATATCAAAGTTAAATATAACAAACCGGGGGAAGTGTTTCTTGGCGTAGTTCACCGATTGGACAGACCGACGACCGGAATTGTAGTTTTTGCGAGAACTAGTAAGGCTTTGATACGTATGAACGAACTTTTTAGTAATCAAGAAACGCTAAAAACATATTGGGCAATTGTGAAAAACAAGCCATTAAATTCTGAAGATAAATTAGTTCATTATCTGAAAAGAAATGAAAAAAATAATACTTCAAAAGCACATCTTAAAGAAGTTCCCGACAGTAAATTGGCAAGTTTAGATTATAAAATAATTGCTATACTTCAAAACTATTTTGCATTAGAAATAAATCTTCACACGGGAAGACACCATCAAATTAGGGCTCAATTATCAGCAATTGGAACACCAATAAAAGGAGATTTGAAATATGGTTTTCACAGAAGTAATCCTGATGGTGGCATACATCTTCACGCTCGAAAATTAGTTTTTGTACATCCTGTTTCCAAAGAAACCATTCTAATTATAGCCCCAACCCCAAATGATGTGATTTGGAATGCTATATAAATAAAAAAAATACCTATATTTATGATATTTTTTATAATAACTTAAATTCATAACCTATGAAAAATTTACTGTTTTTTTTAGTTTTACTTTTTTCTTTAAATATTTTTTCACAAGACCATTTTTCAGGAATTACAACCTCAAAACGAGTTGGAATTTTAAATATAGGATTGAATCCCTCAGAATTAAGTAATTTAGACAGTCGCTTAGAAGTGCAATTATTTTCGTCTAGCATTAATATTTCTAATAATAAAATAGGTTTTGGTGATATTTTAGGAGGAAATAATTTAAAAAATATAATTTTTAAAGGTTCAGAACCAGTAAATTTTAATATTGACTCCGAATTTTTAGGGCCAGGTTTTGCAATTAAATTTTTAAAATGGGGATTTGCCGTGACCTCAAAAGGACATATCAAAGCTAATATTATTGATGTTGATACAAACCTTGGTTCTGCTTTAACAAATAGTGCTCTAAGTGCCATTGGAAGTTCCGCTATTATTTCAAATGAAAAAAATCAAAGAATAAATGGGACAGCATGGGGAGAAATCGGATTTTCAGTAGCACATAAAATATATGAAACCAAAAAATACAAAATTAATGCTGGGGTTACTATAAAACTATTATTTCCCGGTGCCTATGCAAATATAGGAGCTGGTAATTTTAAAGGAACAATAACTGATAATTTTGGAAATTTAAAACTTACTAATGCTACTGCTAATTTGAATATTGCATATTCTGGAAGTCTTGCAAATGAATTCAATAACATTAATGATTATACAAAATCCGTTTTCGGAAATCTTCAAGGCGTTGCTACTGATATTGGAATTGACTATCAAATAAAAGGTTCTGGAAACAATTATAAAATAAAAATTGGTGCAGCTTTAAAAAATATTGGGAGCATGTCTTTTAAATCTTCAAATAATAATTCAACTGATTATAGATTGGCTATTCAAGGTTCACAACAATTGAATTTAAATCAATTTCAAAATGCAAATGGAGTAAAAGACATAGAACTAATTTTATTAAATAGTGGCTTTTTAACAAAAGTTACTCAAAATAATGATTTTAAAGTACAACTTCCAACCGTTTTAAATTTTTATGCTGATTTTAAACTAATTCCAAAACTTAATATCACCCTTTTCACTCAACAAAAAATAAATAGCAATAGTAGCAATAATCAAATTACCTCACAAAATATAATTTCTGTAACGCCTAGGTTTGCTATTGGTTTTTTTGAGGCCTATATTCCATTCGCTATTAATGAAATTTCAGGAACAACAGCTGGAGTAGGATTTAGATTAGGCGGGTTTTTTCTAGGCTCCAATTCAATTTTAACTGCTCTTTCAAGTCAAGGAAAACAAGCCGATTTTTATACTGGATTCCGTTTTGGAATCTTATAATTACTATCAATATTAAAATTAAATTCTGATTTATGCTAAGTAAGGAATTCAAAGAAAATATACAATTTAGGGAAGATACGTTGCGAAAATTATTGTTTTCTATTCAAGTAAATGAAGATAGGATAATTGAAGCGCTGTATAAAGATTTTAAGAAGCCAGCATTTGAAGCGGTTTTAACAGAAACTAATTATGTAATTAGCGATTTAAAAAACACCATAAAAAATATAAAATATTGGTCAAAACCTAAAAAAGTACTTCCCTCACTATTAAATTTTCCCTCAAAAGATTATATATACAATGAGCCATATGGCAAAGTATTAATAATTGCGCCTTGGAATTATCCTTTTCAACTGTCTATGAGTCCATTAATAGCAGCAGTTGCAGCGGGAAATTCTATAGTATTAAAACCTTCGGAATTAACTCCTTACACATCGAGTTTATTAGCAGAAATAATTTCAAATGTGTTTGATAAAAATCATGTTACCGTAGTTGAAGGCGGAATTGATGTATCTCAAAAACTTTTATCGCAACGTTGGGATTATATTTTTTTTACTGGAAGTGTAGCAGTAGGTAAAATTATAGCAAAAGCTGCTGCAGAAAATATCACACCAATAACCCTAGAATTGGGTGGGAAAAACCCTTGTATTATTGATGAAACGGCGAATTTAAAATTAGCAGCAAAGCGAATTGTTTGGGGAAAATTTATTAATGCTGGACAAACCTGTATTGCACCTGATTATTTATTAGTTCACGATAGCGTAAAATTGGAATTTACAGAACATTTAAAACAAGAAATCACCAATGCTTATGGAGAAAATCCTGAATTATCACCTGATTTTACTCGGATAGTAAATACTAAAAACTGGGAAAGATTATTTAATTTAATAGAACCTGAAAAAGTAGTTTTTGGTGGTCAATCCAATAAAGAAATTTGCTTCCTTGCTCCCACTCTCATTGACGAGCCATCACTGGACAGCGAAATAATGAAAGATGAGATATTTGGACCCATTTTACCAATTTTATCATATCAAAATATTGTCGATTTGAGATACGTTATCACAAAATATGAGAAACCTTTGTCATTGTACGTATTCACAACAAACAATTGTTTCGCAGAAGAAATGATTCAAAAATACCCGTTTGGTGGTGGTTGCATTAATGATACTGTTATTCATTTTTCCAATAAAAGATTACCCTTTGGAGGGGTTGGTCATTCTGGTATTGGTGCCTATCATGGTAGATTAGGTTTTGATACTTTTTCCCATAAAAAAGCCATTGTTAAAAAAGCGAATTGGCTTGATTTGCCTTTTCGATATGCACCTTATAAAGATAAATTAATGAAAATAAAAAAAATATTGAATTGGTTTTAACTATATGACTCGGGAAGCATTGAATTTTAAAACTATTAAACAAAACAATCAACAACATTTGATTATTTTATATTTCTTTTTATTTCTTACTACACTAGCAATTCTTATATTTGTACTCAAAATTCCGAATAAAACAGAAAAAATAATCTGAAAAATTAATAATGAAAATATCTTACAACTGGTTAAAACAATTTATAAAAACTGATTTAAAATCTGAAGAAACGGCTGACATATTAACCGATTTAGGGTTAGAAGTAGAAGGTATTGAAAAATATGAAAGTTTAAAAGGTGGCTTAGAAGGGGTTGTTATTGGACGCGTTTTAACATGTTTACAACATACAAATGCCGACAAACTAAAAGTTACTACAGTAGATATTGGAACTGGAACTCCAATTCAAATCGTTTGTGGAGCTTCTAACGTTGGAGTGGGGCAAATGGTTCCAGTTGCTACAATTGGAACTAAACTTTATGATAAAGAAGGAAATTCATTTGAAATAAAAAAAGGAAAAATTCGTGGCGAAGAAAGTCATGGGATGATTTGTGCTGAAGACGAATTAGGTTTAGGCGATAGTCATGACGGCATTATGATTCTTTCAGAAGAATTACTACCGGGAACACCCGCATCTAAAGTTTTTAATATCGAAACAGATGAAGTTTTTGAAATTGGATTAACTCCTAACCGAGCAGACGCAATGAGTCATTGGGGAGTTGCAAGAGATTTACGAGCAGGATTAATTCAAAAAAATACTAATTTTTCTGAACTAATTACCCCCTCAGTAAATAAGTTTAAAATTGACAAAAGAACTCTTAAAATTGATGTAATAGTTGAAGATGCCAAATTAGTCCCAAGATATTGCGGTGTAACTATATCTGGAATTACAGTAAAACCATCCCCTGAATGGTTAAAAAATAGACTAAAATCTATTGGGCTAACCCCAAAAAATAATATTGTTGATGTTACTAATTATGTTTTACATGAACTCGGTCAGCCACTACATGCGTTTGATGCTGCCAAAATTAATGGTAAGATAATCGTAAAAACGGTCACTACAGGTACAAAATTTACTACATTAGACGGAATTGAAAGAATTTTGCATGAAGAAGATTTAATGATTTGTGATGAAAAGGGACCTCTTTGTATAGCAGGAGTTTTTGGCGGTCAAAATTCTGGAGTTTCAGAATATACAAATACTATTTTTTTAGAAAGTGCTTATTTCAATCCTGTTTCTGTCAGAAAAACTGCCAAAAGACATTCACTTAGCACTGACGCCTCTTTTAGATTTGAAAGAGGAATTGATCCTAGTATAACAGAATATGCTTTAAAAAGAGCTGCAATTTTAATTCAAGAAGTTGCTGGTGGAGAAATTACTTCTGATATTATAGATGTGTACCAAAAGAAAATTGAAGATTTTTCGGTAGTTTTAAATTTCAATAATGTCTCGAAAATTATTGGACAAGAAATTCCAAAAGAAACCATTAAGAAAATCTTAGTTTCATTAGATATTAAAGTGACGAGTGTTTCAGATTCAAGTTTGGGGCTAATAATTCCTGCTTATCGTGTTGATGTGCAAAGAGAAATTGATGTAATTGAAGAATTGCTTAGAGTCTATGGGTACAATAATATTAGTTTTACCAAAAAATTAAACGCTACAGTTTCAAATTCAAGTAGAACAGAAGATTACAAAGTTCAAAATATTATCGCCAATCAGTTGACTTCTTTAGGATTCAATGAAATGATGTCCAATTCATTGACAACTCCCGATTATGTTAAGTTATCAAAAAATCTAAGAGAGGAATTTAATGTTTTGATATTAAATCCATTGAGCATCGATTTATCTGCAATGCGACAGTCTTTATTGTTTTCCGGATTAGAAGCGGTTTCATTTAATATTAATCGAAGAAATTCCGATTTAAAATTATTTGAATTTGGAAAAACGTACCATAAATTGCCTTCAGGATTTGAGGAGCCAAAGCATTTGACTTTGTTCCTAACTGGTAACCGCATGGGAGAAAGCTGGACAAATGCTCAAAAACCATCTGACTTTTTCTTATTTAAAGGCTATGTAAATACTATTTTGTCTCGTTTAGGTATTAACAAAATACAATATAAACCAGTAACTTCCGATGTTTTTGCGGAGGGAATTGCAATTGCTACTGGAACTGAAATTTTAGTTGAAATTGGCACCGTAAAAAAATCAATATTAAAGCATTTTGATATAAAGCAAGAAGTGTTTTATGCTGATTTCAATTGGAATGCAATTTTAAAATCACTTTCTAATAAAATTAAGTTTACAGAGATCCCTAAATATCAGGAAGTGCGACGAGATTTAGCATTATTAGTTGACGAAACTGTGGCTTTTGAAGATGTTTACAATATTGCACATCAAACCGACAAATCGTTATTAAAAAACATTACGTTATTTGATGTATATATTGGACAAAATTTACCTAAAGGAAAAAAATCATACGCCGTTAGTTTTAAAATACAAGACGACTACAAAACCCTTACAGATAGTCAAATTGAAAAGATTATGAGTAAACTTCAAAGTAATTTAGAAACTCAATTAGGAGCCCAATTGCGATAAACAATACCATAAAACAATTTCAAAATCCACATTCATAATGTGGATTTCGTTTTATTACTGGGTAATTAATGTTAAATAGCTCTTAATAATGTTATATTTTAAATGTCAAAGTACATTTAATTTATAAAATATTTTATTTTTGTTATAATCAACGTTGTTATATTTTTAATATTATTTAGTTCAGAATGAAAAAAATTATCTTATCCTTACTTTTTCTATTTTTTATAAATACTGTCAAAGCTCAAAATGCTTATGAAATAAAAATTAATTTAAAAAATTGTAAAGACACAATTGCCTTCCTAACTTTTTATCAATTTGATAAAAATATGATTGTTGATACTTGTACACAAATTAAAAATGGAAGAATTGTTTTCAATGGAAAAAATAAATTAAACAAAGGCATTTATTCCTTAATTAGTCAAGGGAAATCTATCTATTTTGATTTTTTTATTGACGACCAAAATCAAAAATTAGATATTAATAGTGATGCAATTTCAAATTATAGATCTACCCTAAAATGCAGCAATTCAAAAATAGAGAATGATTTCTTTGAATATATTCAATTTTTCGAAACACAAAAAAATGATTTTGATTCGCATTTATTGAAAACAAAAGGCATGAATAAAAAAGATTCAACCGACTTTGTATCAAGTAAACAAAAATTAATTACTGAAAATATAGAATCTAACGAAAAGGATTTTATTTCTAAAAATAAAGGCACATTTATAGGTGATGCTCTAAATTTAAAAATTGAAAAGTACCTTAAAGACATTCCAAAAGCTTCAAATGGAAGGCCCGACAGTTTAGCAGTTTACCGTTATTATAGAAAACATTATTGGGATGGTGTTGATTTTAAAGAAGATGGACTTGTAAGAACTCCTTTCTTTTCGGGTCGATTGAACCGTTATTTTGAATCCGTAGTTCCAAGACATCCTGATTCAGTATCTGTTGAAATTGACCGAATTATGAAGCAATCAATTGAGGGTTCAATTATGTACAAATTATTGTTAGCTCACTTTGTTTCAACTTATGAAACTTCAAAAATAATGGGATTTGACAAAGTTTTTATTCATGTTGTAGATGCCTATTTTAGAACTGGAAAAGCAAAAGACCTCTATAATGACGATAATATAATAAAAAACATAATTGCTAGAGCTGATATCCTTCGTCCTTTATTGCTTGATGAAATTGCTCCAGAACTACCAATGATACCGATGGAAAGTCATGATAAAATTGCTAAAATGGGTTTTGAAAATGCGAAAACTAGCGAAGAACTAACTAAAATATTTTATGCGAATAATCAAGAAATTGAAAAAACATTTTTAAGGTTACATTCTATAAAAGCAAAATACGTGATCCTTGTTTTTTGGGATGTTGACTGCGGTCATTGTCAAGTTGAAATTCCTAAATTAATAAATGTTTATCATGAATTATTGAAAGAGAATATCGATTTAAAAGTTTTTAGTGTTTATACTCTTCAGGAATTTTATAAATATCAAAAATATATTGTTGAGAAAAAATTGGATTGGATAAATGTATATGATGGCGTTCATTATAACAATTTGAGAGACAAATATGACATTTACTCTACTCCAGTGATTTATATTTTAGACAAAGACAAAAGAATTAAAGCTAAAAGAATTGATGTAGAACAAATAAAAAATATAATTAGTACACTAGAAAATAATAAATAGATATCCTAACGCAAAAAAACCTTCAGATTTCTCTGAAGGTTTTTAGTTCAACTTGTGAAGGCTATTGACTTATTCTCAAATCAAATCTTAGAATTTTTGGAAAATTTTGTTGAGAAAATGCCATAGAAAAACTTTTAGATTTTCCTAGGAGCTTTTTTGTTTAACTCTTGAAAATTGGTAATATTTTATGAAAAAATTATACTAATTTATTTCCAATTCGTTATTTTCAAAATTTAGTCTAATACTCTTTAATTTTTTCAAAAAGCTTAGTCCTAATAAATTTACACCATCTATTTTTTCATTTACACCACAACTTACATTTTCAATTATTTTATTTCCAATTTTAATTTCACGCATATTAAATCTTACGCTTTTATTAACGTTTCCACTAGCATCCATAAAATAGCCGCCTTCAAGAATATCTCCTTCATTAATTGTTTTTGCTTTTATTAATGTTAGCACTATATCTTTAGTCAAATAAACTTCAGCAGCTCCAGTATCTAAAATCATATCTAATTTTAGTACACTATTAAATTCAACATTTACTTCAAAAACACCTCCCGTAGTTGGTATCAATTTTATAGAATTTTCAGAATTTTTTTTATTTGGTCCTGAAATGTACTTGCCATTATTCCATGTTCCTTTTAAAAGTCCTCCTTTTGCAAAATTAAGTATTCCCTCCCCATGAAGTTTTCCTTCTTTAAAATTTCCGTCAAATAAATCACCATTAAAATACTTATATATCCCCTTCCCTGATTCATCAAAATTTAGAATTTGACCCTCATAACTATCTCCAGATTTATATCTTATCTTACCAATTCCTGAAAGGGTATCATTTTTAAAAATTCCTTCATAAACTTGACCATCTAAAAATGAAATTTTACCAAACCCATTCAACAAATCATTTTCAAAATCACCTTCTTTTACTGTATTGTTTTTTGAAATAGCCTTTCCTTTTCCTGACTTTTTTCCATCTTTCATTTTCCCGATATAAGTTGCCCCAGATGCGAAAAAAATTGAACTCTGTCCGTTAGGTTTTCCTAACTTCCAATTTGCTTCTATCTTTGTATTGTCTTCATAAAGATAGGTTCCAAAACCATTCTCACAATCTCCAGATATACATTGAGCGTTGCATTTAATTGAAAAGAAAACTATAATTAGAAAAATATTTTTCATTTTATCAGCAATATTTAATTTATTAATTTTTCAAATATATAAATAATAACAGTAATTATTTATGATTAATTGTGTATATTTCACAATCTAATTATTAAATTAATAATAATTAGGACATCCGAGACATTTGGCATCCAAGTCAAATTGGTAAGTCATAGATAACTCATATATACCTCCAGTTCTTCCAATTTTTGATGTATTCAAATCATAAGAGAAAGAAAATTTGAGATGTTCATACCTTAAACCAGTAAATATATTTAAAGATGTTAGTAAATGACTATTTGGAGCTGCTTTCATAGGATTGGTGACCGCTGTAGCTCCAAAGAAAACAGTGTCTAAAAATATTCCTGTTCCAATGTCTAATCTGTTAAATTGGCCTTGATTCATGTAATTGGCTGTAAATAATATTTTGGTATTGTTTGGCAGGAAATTATAAATTGCATAATCCGACAATTTCATTTCATACCCCCCTATTACAGAAGTAAATGGGGCTAAAGGCACATTTCCTGTATTTGAAAAAGAAATATTAGGCCGATTAAGATGTTTTACAGAAAGCCCAAACCAAACATCTTCATTATTAAAAAGCATTCCTGCATTAAAATCAAAAAAATGTACCTTGTCATTTAATAATAGTGGGTCAATTGAGGAACTATTTATTATGCCTGTATCAATATTAATTTGATCATTAAGTAATAAATTTTGAAAACCAAATGATTTCGTGCCTAATCCAAATTCTATTGCGGGTCGAAAATACCATTGGTCATTTAACTCTACTTTAAAAGCATAATTTACATTTGCTTGAGTGTAATTATAATTCGTGAAATTTTCTCGATGATTCAAAACATTCACACCAACACCGCTATTCATTCCTTCTACCCATGTATTAAAAAAAGCATAATCCGTATCCACTTTTAAATTTAAATCAGGCCATTGTGTTCGATGGATAATACCAGCATTAAAAGTTTCCATAAAACCAGTAAAACTAGGGTTTATTGTTTGAGGAACCATAAAATATTGCGTAAAAATAGGATCTTGTGCTTTACTTTTTGTAAAGAAAAAACATAATGTTGCTATATATATTATTTTTAATTTCATTTTTTTATTTAATAAGTACAAATGAGGCTTGTTGTTCAATGATTTTTCCATAAAAAGTTTTTCCAGAAACCTTATAATAATAGTTACCGTTTTCAGAATCAACACCTTTTGCCTTTCCGTCCCAACCTCTAATTGCATCGCCATTTTCAGAATAAATCAGTTCTCCCCAAGTATCATAAACATCTAAAACGAAATCAGTTAATCCCTTATATTTAGGCTGAAAGTAGGCATTTAAGGCATCATTATTTGGAGTAAATGCATTAGGCACAACCAATGCATACCCTTCTCCAATAATTATTGAGGTTACATTGTCATAGACACAACCAAAAGGGTAAGTTACAGTTTGAGTTATAATATAAGTCCCCGAAGAAACATATTGATGTATTGGATTTAAATCAGTTGAATAGGTTCCATCTCCAAAACTCCAATTTACACTTATAAAATTTCCAGTAGCAATATTTGTAAACTGTATCGGGTCATTGATTGAATAGCTTCCATAGGTTGCAAAAGCATACGAATTTGAATTAAATGAAATATTTCCAAGAGTTGGAATATCGACATTAAAAGTATAATTAGTACTGCAACCAATAGCATCCGTTGCTTGAAGTAGTATCATTCCATTTATTGATGTGTTCATGATTTGGTTATTTACACCACTAACTGTTCCGCTAGACCAATTAAAACTATAAGGAGGAACACCTCCAGAGGCTTGTGCAACAAATGTTTGTTTTACTATCTTAGTAACACAATTAAAATTCGTGTTTGTTTGAACACCTAAAACAATTGGCGGCGGTCTACTAATTACATATAGGGCAGATTTTGTACATCCTTTAGAATCTCTAACGGTTACAGAATAATTACCCGCAACGACATTTGTCAAATCTTCGGTAGTTGCTCCATTCGACCATGAATAGGTAAAAGGAGGATTTCCTCCAGAAACCATTAAATTTATTGAACCACTATTTGCATTATTACAATCTAAAGCGTTTGTAATGTTTGATGCTAAAACTAACAATTGTGGCTCAACAATAATAAACGTTTTATTAATATAGCACGGTTTACTGTCTCTAATAGTGACTGAATATGTTCCCGGGCCAAGATTATTTCTTGTAGTTCCAGCTATACTTCCATCACTCCAAGTTAACACTATTGGAGAAATACCTCCTATAAAATTCAAATTGATGCTACCATCATTCGCTCCAAAGCATGAAACATTTGTTACTACTGGATTTACTGTAAAAATTGGTGCTTCAGGAATGATAACAGTAATGGGTTTAGGACAATTATTTGTATCTTTTACTAATACTGTATAAGTTCCTGCAGAGAGATTATTCTGATATAGTCCCGTTGCTAAATTGTTCCAACTTCCTGTGTAAGGAGATGTCCCTCCGGTTACAGTCAATGTAATTGATGCATTATTGCCACCATAGCAAGTTATTGGAGTAGTAATTGCTGTAATAATAATATCATTTGGTTGAGTAACAACTATTCCTGAAATTGTTTTTACACCATTATTTGAATCGGTTACTTTAATTGAATAAGTACCCGCAATTAAACCATTAAATACTACATTTAATAAATTTGTAGATGGTATTGTATTAATTAAGAGACCACTTGAATTTAATAATTGATAAGTGTAAGGTGCTACTGAACCTTGAGTAATCGTTACACCAATTTTTCCATTGTTATCTCCAAAACATAATAAGTTTACATGTGCTTGAAGATTTTCTTGTATCAATAATTCTGGTGGTTGTGTTAATGTGAAATTTAGAATTACAGGGTTACAATATCCATCATTTATTCTTACTGAATAATTTCCAGCAACAAGATTAGAAATATCTTGAAAAGAACTTACAAATGAATTTGGACCAGTCCAATTATAGGTATAGACTCCGGAACCACCTGTTACGGTTAAATCTATTGCTCCGTTTGAACCTCCAAAAAAACTTACATTATAGCTATTGTAATTAGTTAAAACACTCGAAGTCAATATAGTTGGATTTACTATAATAGTATAAATTGATGAAGGACCTTGACAGTTTAAACTACCAGCGATTACTGCAAATGCAGTATAATTAATTGTAATTGGATTATTTGTGTTATTTATTAATGTTTGTGATGGAATACTATTTGTACCTGAACTAATAATTCCAGTTATTCCAGCTGGATTATTAGAAGTCCATGAATAGTTAATTATTCCAGTTGCATTTGTACTCAATGTAACTGGCAAACTTTGAGAATTATTGCAAATAACTTGATTGAAACCAGAAAATTGAACAGTAGGAGTTGGATTAACTGTTAACCTTACTGAAAAAGGATTTCCAGGGCAATTCAAATAAGTAGGAATTACATTATAATCTATTAATTGTACAGAATTTGATGAATTAGTTAACGTTTGATTAATTGATGTACCAGTCCCTGCTGTTGCTCCTGTAATATTTGGATTTTGAACAATAGTCCATGTATATATAGTTCCTACAGGTACAATTGAAGAAGACGTTGGTGTACCATTAATTGGATTAATAGTAAAACTTTGATTATTACAGATTACAATTGATTGATTTTGTATCGCTGGTCTTGGTTTAACGGTAATAGTATAAGCATAACTAGCTCCTGCACAAGTAGCTCCTCCTGCAATAGTAGCCGTAGCATTATACGTAATGGTAATTGGTGCACTACTAGCATTGGTCAACGTTTGAACCGGGATAGTTGTAGTACCCGAAGTGGTTACTCCTATTATATCCGCTGGTTGAACCGCTGTCCATGAGTAAGTAGCTCCAGCTGTAGCACTGCCCAAAGTAACCAACACTGAACTATCTCCAGAACAAATACTCTGATTTGTTGGGGTAAAAGTAACTGCGGGACTCGGATTGACTGTGATGGTAAAAGTCTCTGCTGCTCTAGAACAACCATTGGCACTTGCAATAACACTTATTGTAGAAGTAATAGCAGTAGCACCACCATTAGTAGCTGTAAATGCAGGGATATTCCCTACTCCACTTGTTGGGGTTAATCCTATCAACGGATTAGAGTTAGTCCATGCATAAGTAGTTCCACTCACTGCATTACTAAAAACAATTGGAGCAGTTAAAACGCCATTACAATAAGAGAGATTTGTCAAAGACAACGTCCCTGGAATTGGATTTACCGTTACAATTATATGAAATGGAGTTCCTTGACAACTTCCTGATGTAGGGGTAACGGTATAATCTAATGTGCCCGTGCTATTTGTTGTATTGTTTAATAATTGACTAATACTATTTTGACCTATAGGCTGTGCGATACCTCCTGTAATAGCCCCTAAAGGTATGCTCACTGGGGCAGTCCATGTATAAGTCGTTCCTGTTGGAACAATAGTAGCTCCTGAATTACTTGGCGTTACACTAAAGGTTGTTCCTGAACATATTGCTGCAGGAGTAACATCTGTAATAGTAGGTTTTGGATTAACAGTAACTGTTATAGTGAAAGGAGTTCCAACACAATTACCCGTAGAACCTGAAGTTGGTGTTACGGTATAAATCAAAGATTGAGAGGTATTAACCCCGTTGATTAAAGTTTGACTAATCATTGTAATTCCAGTGGCTGTTGAGGCAGATTGACCCGTAATATTAGGATTGACACCTACAGTCCATATATAAGTTGTGCCTGAAGGTACAATGGTAGTGCCAGAATTGTTAGGAGTTACACTAAAGGAAGTTCCTGAACAAATAGCTGCTGGAGTTACCCCAGCTATAACTGGTTTTGGATTAACTGTAACGGTAACCGTAAAAGCAGTTCCTATACATCCATTAACTATTGGTGTTACGCTATATATTGCGGTTTGACTCGTATTAGTTGGATTAAATAATGTACCTGTAATTGACAATTGACCTACTCCTGAAGCACCTCCTGTTAGTCCACCAATAACTGATGGTGCTGGCCAAGAGTAGCTATTTCCAGTTGGAATACTATTTAAAGCGGAAGACAAAGGAGTTACTGTAAATCCTGAACCACTACATGTATTTGAAGTAAATGCTTCTGTAATAGCTGGTCTGGGTTTAACTGTAATAGTATATGTATAAACTGCTCCTGCACAAGTAGCTCCTCCTGCAATAGTCGCCGTAGCATTATACGTAATGGTAATTGGTGCACTACTAGCATTGGTCAACGTTTGAACCGGGATAGTTGTAGTACCCGAAGTGGTTACTCCTATTATATCCGCTGGTTGAACCGCTGTCCATGAGTAAGTAGCTCCAGCTGTAGCACTGCCCAAAGTAACCAACACTGAACTATCTCCAGAACAAATACTCTGATTTGTTGGGGTAAAAGTAACTGCGGGACTCGGATTGACTGTGATGGTGAATTGTTGCTGTGCACCGATACAAGTTGAACTACCATTAGCAAAAGTTGGGGTTACTGTAATAGTTGCAATAACTGTTAAAGCGGTACTATTTAATGCATTAAAAGCTGCAATATTTCCAGAACCACTTCCCAAAAGACCAATACTTGAAAGATTATTTACCCAACTATAAGTTGTGTTGCCTCCTGTATTTGTAGTACTAAAATTTATTGCATTAGTTTGCAAACCATTACAAACCGTTTGATTTGAAATTGTATTGACTTGTCCTTTTGGATTAACCGTAATAGTAACTATTTTAGGAGTACCTAAACAGGTTACTACTCCATTAACATATGAAGGGGTGACAGTAATGGTCGCTATAACGGGAGCTGTACCTGAGTTTAAAGCACTAAAAGCAGCAATATTCCCAGAGCCACTTCCAGCTAATCCGATTGAAGGGGTATCATTTTCCCAGTTATAACTAACTGTTCCAGAACCTGTATTTGTAGTTGTAAAATTGATTGCAGATGTCGATACTAAATGGCAAACCACCTGATTAGAAATTGTATTAACCTGTGGAACAGGGTTTACAGTGATACTAAAAGTTTGAGTTGGTCCGGGGCAACTTACCGAAGCATTTGAAAATATTGGTGTAACTACAAAATTACCTACAGCTGGGCTGTTACTACTATTTGCACCTACAAAAGTAGGAATATCTCCAATACCAGTTAATCCTATTCCTATACTTGAGTTTGAGTTTGTCCAAGAATAGGAGGTTATTCCAATAATAGTAGTGCTTAAAGCAACCGCTGCTGTTGAATCACCATTACATATTATTTGATTTGAAATAGTGTTGACTTGTCCTTTTGGATTAATTGTAATGGTAAACATTTTTGAAGTTCCTAGACAGGCAGCACCTCCGTTACTGAATAAAGGCGTAACAGTTATGGGTGAAGTTATGGGTGAAGTTCCATTGTTTATGGGCGTAAATATAGGAATACTTCCAGAACCACTTGCTGGTAATCCAATAGTGTTGTTATCAATTGTACAATTGAATATAGTCGTTCCTCCCGTATTTGTAGTTGAAAAAGGAATTGTGGATGTAGTTGCAGTTCCAGCACAAAATACTTCATTATTTGGTTGGTTAACTTGCCCAGTAGGATTTACGGTAATTGTAATTGTTTTAGGCGTACCTGAACAACTTACTCCGCCATTTTCAAATGTTGGGGTGACTGTAATTGTTGTATTTATAGGAGCTGAAGTTATATTAGCTGCTGTAAATGTGGGAATATCTCCGTTTCCTGAAGTAGCTAAACCCACAGCGGCATTAGTACTTGTCCACGCATAAGTTGTTGTGCCTCCAGTATTGGTATTTGAAAAATTAGCTACAGTTACTAAATTTCCATTACAAACAACTTGTCCAGGAATGGTATTAACTTGTCCTCTAGGATTGATAGTGATTGTAAATGTAGTTGGTGTACTGGGGCATGAAGTAGCTCCACTAGTATTAAATGATGTAACTGTTATGGTTCCTGTTATAGGTGTAGCACCTGTATTTGTTCCTACGAAACTAATTGTAGTAGTTCCAGTAGCTACAATTCCAATTAAGGGATTGCTATTCGTCCACGAAAAATTTGTAGCACTAGTTCCTGAAAAAGAAATGGGTCCAACACTTCCATTATGACAAACAACTGCATTAGAAATGGAATTGATAGTCGGAGTAGGAATAACCGTAATTATTACGGTATCTGTTACTGAATTACAAGGTCCTGGTGGGTCATTTGTAGTTAATGTTAAAACAATTGTTCCTATAAATCCTGTTGGAGGCGAGTAAGTACTAGTTAAACTATTAGCATTGGAAAATGTACCACCATTTGAAGACGTCCAACTACCTGATGAAGCGGCACCGCCAACGATTCCATTTAATTGAACCGAACCGTTTAGACAAACTGGATTGTAAGTACCAGCTTCTACGGTTGCTTGTGCGTTAATTACTATTTGAAACGAAATTGTTTTAGGGGGACATGGGCCTGCTGGAGCTGCAGACGTTAACGTAAAGGTTATTGTTCCTGTATAATTTGTTGGTGGTGTATAGGTTGGTGATAAAGCTGCAGTGCTAGGTGAAAATACTCCACCTGTTATAGAAGCTGTCCAAGTTCCTATGGTAGCCCCACCCGTAATAGAACCTATAAGAGGAATACCTGTGTTTAAACAAGTGGCTGTAGGACCAGAAGCGGTTATTTGCACAGCTGGATCAACTTGGATAAAACTTGAAAAAGGAATGCTTCCACATTCATTTGTAAGCGTTAAAGTGTAGTTATAGGTTCCGGGTGAAGTAAAAATAATTGTTGGATTTGAGGCTGTTGTGTCGGAAATGGTTACAGCTGGATTACTTAAAAAATCCCAAGAATATGTAACCGCTTGTGTAGCATAGCAATTAAAAACGGTTGGATTTAAAGTTATGGTAGTTCCCTCACATATGATTTGTGGTGATAGTGTTGTTCTTGGTTTATCTTTAATGGTTATGGTTTGAGTCTTTATATCAGGCTGACATAAAAGACCTGCTATTGCGTTTTGTAATGACGTTGTTAATTGAACAGTGTATATTCCCGCGCTAGTAAATGTAATTTCAGGTTCAAAAGAGGAAGCATTTCCTGAAGTAAAACTCCAACCTGGACTAGTAACGTTTGGACAATTTAGAGGATTTGAAGGGGTTACTTGCCATGCATAAACATTGGTATTGGTACAACCTGGCAAACTAGATAAATTGTCTAAAGTTACCGTAGTTGGCGAACAGCCGGTAGTTGGATTCATTGTAAAATCTGCAATAACTTCTGGGTTGACACAGATGGTTTTGGTTTGAGATGTTATACCGCAGTTATTTGATCCCGAAGTAAATAAGGTGATACTATATGTTCCTTGTGTATTAAATGTAATGGTTAATGTATTCGTTGCTGTGCCAGTCCAAATTGAAGGGTTATTGGGTAAATTTACATTAAAGCCCAGATTCCCTATAACAGAAATAAATGTATTTGCGGCAAGAATTCCCGTTGCTGGAACAATAAATAGTCCTGATGGGCCTGTTATTTGCCAGTATCTTTGATAGGTTTGTGTACAAGTAAAAGTTGGACTTGACCCAATATTGGTACCTGGAGTTGTAGTGTCTGTAAAAACAACGGATGTATTTAAACAAATTTGACTATTAGCCGGATTAGCTGAAATATTAGCATTAGGTTTTGATTGAATATTTATAGGGCCAATAGCACTAGAACTGCTTCCGCAAGGATTTGAAACAGTGATTGAAGCTTGAAATGAATTAGGATATACTGTTCCGTTAATATTTGAACTTGTATTACATGATACTGTAGCAAAATTATGTGTAACTGAAAAACCAGGAGTAATTACTTGAGCATGCGTAAATGTTTGCGTTTGTGAAGGGTTAGTATCGTTTACTTGGAATGTATAGATTGTTCCAAAAGTATTTTGAGCACCTGGTATTATTGAATATTGAACACTTCCCGGATTACATAATACTAGAACTCCATTATTTATTATTGATGCGGTAGGATTGGCACCAATAAAAACATTATAAGTTTTGGTATAACTACATCCAGATTGTAAAATTACCGTATATGTAATTTGAAAAATTCCGTTAGTTGTGTATGCATGAAATTCGTCCGTTATATTAGCTATTGTAGATGTAGTAATTGGCGAACCATCTCCCCAATTAATTGCATGTTGAGTGTTTGTATTAGTGTTGGTTGAGTTTGTAGAAAACATAAATAATCCCCCATTTGATCCGTCTGCACAATAATTGAAGTAATTTGTGCTATTAAAATTAGTAACTGCCCAACCAACATTTGGTGTAACAGTTATTATGGGATTACTTGGAGTTCCACTATTTACAAACACAGTAACACTACTAATTATACCATTTACTGTTAATGTAGTTGAAAATGTTCCAGAAGTGTTATAAATAATTGCTGGTGGACTTGCTGATGCAAAGGATGTAATATTTCCTCCACCAAATGACCAAGCATATATCGGGTTTGTACCTACTCCAGTAGATGTGTCAGTATAGGTAATGGATTGGCCTTGGCAAATGGAAATTGTTCCACTAACCGCAGGTGGATTAGAAGTAAAACTTGTTGTTAACGCGATTTTTGAAAGATGGTTGATTGCAGCAATGCTTGTTCCGGCAGCTACTGTATTTGAAAATAATCCATAAAATAATACAAGAAGTATCATAAATTTATGAATTATATAATCTTTAAAAAACAATGAAATTCTATAATATTCGAACATAATAGATTTTTACTTTAAAAATAAGTTAACATTTAACAAGATTAAGAAAATATTTTGAATTTAATTAAAAAATTTCATTGCTATCCGAAAGTCAAAAATAAAAAGTGTCTGAGAATCCCTTATTTTTGT
>NZ_JBBALW010000004.1:0-125708 GCF_040402835.1 Flavobacterium sp. | reverse complement strand
ATTTATTTATCAAACAAATATACAAAAATATGAGCAATTACGGATATACATTTTACATTTATATTAATTAACTAATTTTGCATTATGAAGAAGAAAGATATTAGAATTCTATTAGTTGATGATGAAGCAGACATTCTAGAAATTGTAGGCTACAATCTTTCACATGAAGGCTACCAAATTTCAACTGCTGTAAACGGCAAAGAGGCTGTAGCCAAAGCAAAAAAAATTCTTCCGCATCTTATTATTATGGATGTAATGATGCCAGAAATGGATGGAATGGAAGCCTGTGAAAATATCAGAAAAATTCCAGAATTGAGTAATGTAATCATCACTTTTTTAACAGCTCGAAGCGAAGATTATTCGCAAGTAGCGGGGTTTGACGCTGGCGCGGATGATTATATTACAAAACCAATCAAACCAAAATTATTGGTAAGTAAAGTCAAAGCACTTTTGAGAAGATTGAAAGAAACAGAACAAAACTCCGAAACATTGAATGTTGGAGGAATAGAAATAAACAGAGAAGAATACAAAATAGTTAAAGTGACAAATTGTCGTATTGTTGTTGTTTTTAAAAAATTTTGATCTGAAAATATTAAACGCAATGTAAATTTAAAATTACGGAAGCGATAAATCGCGCCTAAAATTGACTTTAATTTTACATTGAAACTCAAAATGGTCTTTTTCATAATAAATAGATAACATATAAATAAGTTGATGTTATTATTTTTGCACAAATAAATTTAACCTAAAAAAAATATAATGAAATATTTTTACTTTTTTTTCATCCTATTCATTTCTAGTTCCATGTATTCTCAAACTGCCATTATTAAGGGTATGGTAGTTGAAGAAGGCACAGGAAAATCTATACCGGGTGTTTTGGTAAAGGTCTTAAACACAAAATTAGCAATACAAACGGATGCTTCAGGAAATTTCATAATTAGAAATGTGCCTGTTGGAAAACAAGAACTTCAATTTTCTGATTTCACATTAGAAACTAAAATCATCTCAGATGTAGATGCTATAAAAGACGAAACTACATCGCTTACCGTTTCAATGGCAGAAAAAAATAACAGTTTGAATGAGGTTGTAATCAAAAGAACTAAGATGAAAGCAGAATCGATAGCTTCGCTTTTATCGGTACAAAAGAATAGTTCGAGAGTTTCTGATGGAATATCTGCAGAATCAATAAAAAGAACTCCGGACAAAACAACTTCCGATGTTTTAAAAAGAATTAGTGGCGCCAGCGTTCAGGACAATAAATTTGTAATTATTCGTGGTTTGAATGACCGTTACAATACTACCTATTTAAATGGTGCTCCGTTACCAAGTACCGAGCCGGACCGAAAAGCATTTTCATTTGATATTTTTCCGGCAAATATGCTTGATAATTTGGTGATTAATAAAACAGCTACTCCGGATTTACCTGGGGAATTTGCGGGAGGAATTATTGAAATAAATACAAAAGCTACACCAGATAAAAATTTTGAATCTCTATCTATAGGTTCGGGATATAATACTATTACAACTGGAAAAACACAACTTTATTCTCCAGGTGGAAAATCAGAATGGATAGGACTAGATGATGGGACTAGAGCTTTACCATCTTCGTTTCCAAGTGTTGCCAATTTTCAAGCTTTGCAGAACACACGTTCTCAGAGTAGTGTTTTAGAAATTGCCTCTTTAGCAAAATCATATCAATCGGATTGGAATTTGTACGAAAAAAAATTCAGCCCAAACACTAGTATGCAATATACTTTAGGTAGGTATTTTAAGATCAATGAAAATAAAAGTTTAGGTTTTTTGACTTCAGTAACCTATAATAAAACAAATAATTACAACGAAACTAATAGAAGAACATATGATTCTCCGGGACAATTAGTAACAAACCAAATGGATCAAAACTATAGTGTACAAACATTATTTGCTGCCATTGGTAATTTGTCTTTAAAATTAAATCCAAACAATACATTTAGTTTTAAAAACTTATATAGTATTATTTCTGACAATAGAATAATGGATAGAACTGGTAGCCTAAATCAAGATAGCGACCCTTTTTATATTAATACAACTTCAAGATTGTTTACCAATAATAAAATATATACCGGTCAATTAATTGGAGAACATTTTTTACCTGAAAGTAAAATAAAAATTAACTGGAATAGTTCATTTAGTAATGTAAATAGAGAGGTGCCAAGTGAGAGAAGAAACAGTTATGTATATATAAAATACGATAATGGTGCTATTTCCCAGCCAACAGCAAGTTTCTCAACAAATTCAGTAGGGTCTGATTATCCGGGTTCCATTTATACTTCACAGAATAAAGAATATATATTGAGTGCCAAAATAGATTTGAGTAAAAAAATAAAATTTTCGGACGATTTTACCACCGAAATAAAAGTAGGCGCAATTACCCAATCTCGATTTAGAGATTTTGCTGCAAGACAATTGGGATATGTTATATTTAATGGACTTGTTGGCGGGGTTAATTATGGAAATAATACTTTTCTATCTAGTATTTCAAATCAAACTAATGCAACTATTTTTAATGCTTCAAACATGGGAATATTTGGGTCTAATTCTAGCGGTTTGACATTGTTTGACGGAACAAAAGGTAGTGATACTTATAGTGCCAATTCAAAACTGAATGCCGCATATGCTATGTTTGACAATGTATTTAATAAATTAAGGATTGTTTGGGGAGCAAGATTGGAAACGTATTCTCAGAAATTAAATTCAGAATCGGATGCAGGAACTCCTGTAACCGTTGATGTTTCTCAATTAGATGTACTGCCTTCTATAAACTTTATTTACAGTTTGAACAAAAAGCAAAACCTAAGATTAAGTGCGTCTAAAACACTAAATCGTCCCGAATTTAGAGAATTAGCTCCTTTCTTATTTTATGATTCTGCTACAAAGTTCAATACTTCAGGAGACCCATCATTGAAAATTGCTGAAATTATTAATGCCGATTTACGATATGAAGTATATCCTGGAAAAGGGCAGTTGTTTTCATTATCAGCGTTCTATAAGCAATTTACAAATCCAATTGAATTACAAGCACAAGCTAATAATTCTAACCAATATAAAAATGCCAAAGAAGGAACCAATAGAGGCATTGAATTGGAATACCGAACTTTAGTAAGTTCAATTTTTGGAACTCAAAATACTAAAATTTTCGAAGATTTAACTTTGTATACTAATCTTGCTATAATTCGTTCTAAAGTTGATATTGGAAACTTAGTTACTTCGTCAACACTTAAAGACATTCCTTTACAAGGGCAATCTCCCTATGTTTTTAATGCAGGACTTCAATATTTGAATAAAGAATTAGGTTGGTCAGGTTCTATTAATGCAAATAGAATTGGTGATAGAATTGCAATTCACGGAAATCAAACACCTGGTGGCGCAACTCCTGCTTATTGGGAAAAAGGAAGAACATTCTTGGATTTACAAATTGCTAAGAATTTCATGAATAACAAATTGGAATTAAAATTAAATGTTCAAAATGTGCTAGCACAGGATTTGATTTTCTATCAAAATAATGACTTGGGTACTGCCAATTCAGTTACGGGAATTAAATCAATTTTTAATGCTGTTTTAACAGGAGATTCTCAAGATACAAATGGTTATGATTCTAGTGCTGATGACCTAGTGTGGAGAACTAAATTTGGACCTACATTCTCGCTATCTTTAAATTATTCCTTTTAATAAACAACAACGATTTTATTTAAGGGCTAGATATTCTCTAGCCTTTTTTATTGTTCATGCTTGAACTTTTAACTTAACAATTTAGTAACTTAAAGTTGGCACTAATATAACAAATTAGAAACATTTTATTTAAATGGCAATTTTACTTTTGGCGTAACAATTTTAAAAAATCAAAATGAAAAAGTTTTACTTTTTAACTGTACTTTTTTTAGTAGCTGCTTCAATGAATGCACAACTAACTACAACCTCATACAGAGGTGCTTTTGCTCCAGCTCCAGCAGCAATGTGGACAGACAACTGGACAAATTATGATCCACAAAACGCGGTGTATCCAACTCCAAATGTGGATGTAACAACAAGTATTACTACGAATACAAGATGGACCGCAGGAAATACCTACTATTTGAGAGGTCAAATTTATGTGAAAAACAATGCTACTTTAACAATTGATGCAGGTGTTGTAATTCGTGCCGATCATACTGCTGTTGGTGCTGGCTTATTTGTAACTAAAGGTGCTAAAGTTAATGCAATAGGAACTGCAACTAATCCAATCGTATTTACATCTGACAATGCTATTGGAGCGCGTAACAAAGGAGATTGGGGTGGAGTTATTCTTTTAGGTAAAGCTTCTTTTAATATCAATAATGGCGTTAATAACATCGAAGGTATAGCTATTAGTACCGATACCGAATATGGCGGAGGATTAACTCCAAATGATAATGATAATTCAGGTATTTTAAAATATGTTAGAATTGAATACGGTGGATATATATATGCTCCAAACCAAGAAATCAATGGTTTGACTTTTGGAGCTGTTGGAAGAGGAACTACAATTGATTATGTACAAGTTTCTTTTGCAAATGACGATTCTTTCGAATGGTTTGGTGGTTCTGTAAACTGTAAACATATAGTTGCTTACAGAGGTTTAGATGACGATTTTGATACCGATAATGGATACAGTGGAAATGTTCAATTTGCATTGGGTGTAAGAGACCCTCAGATTTCTGACAATCCTTTGATTTCAACTTCAGAAGGTTTTGAATCTGATAATAATGCATCAAGTACTTCGGTTTCGCCTTACACAAGTGCAATATTTTCAAACTGTACCTTATTAGGACCTTCATACAGATTGACACTTCCAAACGGAGGAGTACTTGCAACTGGTTACAAAAGAGCCGTACGTCTTAGAAGAAATTCACAGTTGAAAGTTTATAACTCTATTTTTATGGATTTCCAAGAAGGACTTCATATTGATGGAAATACAACTGAAACAAACGCGGTTAACAACACACTGAAATATAAAAACAATATTTTGGCAGGTACGGTTTCCAATGTTTTGCAAGTAAATACAACTTTGAACAATCCAAGTTTTGTAATAGGTACTTGGTATGCTGCAAACACAAATACAACAGTTACTTCTAATGCAGGGATTTTAACAACTCCTTACAATGTAACTAATGCAACTATTTATACAGGATTAGATTACAGACCAGCTACGGGATCAATTGCATTGTCAGGAGCTGATTTTACAGATATTACTTTAAATGGGATTTCATACTATATAGATCAAGATGCTGATGGATATAATGCAGGATCAGTAGTTTTAAATGCTACAACTGCTCCATTAGGATATTCTCTGACTACACTTGGTTCAGATTGTGACGACTCAGATGCTTCAATTCATGTGGGTTGTTTACCTGTGACTGCTGTTTCATACAGAGGTGCTTTTGCTCCAGCTCCAGCAGCAATGTGGACAGACAACTGGACAAATTATGATCCACAAAACGCGGTGTATCCAACTCCAAATGTGGATGTAACAACAAGTATTACTACGAATACAAGATGGACCGCAGGAAATACCTACTATTTGAGAGGTCAAATTTATGTGAAAAACAATGCTACTTTAACAATTGATGCAGGTGTTGTAATTCGTGCCGATCATACTGCTGTTGGTGCTGGCTTATTTGTAACTAAAGGTGCTAAAGTTAATGCAATAGGAACTGCAACTAATCCAATCGTATTTACATCTGACAATGCTATTGGAGCGCGTAACAAAGGAGATTGGGGTGGAGTTATTCTTTTAGGTAAAGCTTCTTTTAATATCAATAATGGCGTTAATAACATCGAAGGTATAGCTATTAGTACCGATACCGAATATGGCGGAGGATTAACTCCAAATGATAATGATAATTCAGGTATTTTAAAATATGTTAGAATTGAATACGGTGGATATATATATGCTCCAAACCAAGAAATCAATGGTTTGACTTTTGGAGCTGTTGGAAGAGGAACTACAATTGATTATGTACAAGTTTCTTTTGCAAATGACGATTCTTTCGAATGGTTTGGTGGTTCTGTAAACTGTAAACATATAGTTGCTTACAGAGGTTTAGATGACGATTTTGATACCGATAATGGATACAGTGGAAATGTTCAATTTGCATTGGGTGTAAGAGACCCTCAGATTTCTGACAATCCTTTGATTTCAACTTCAGAAGGTTTTGAATCTGATAATAATGCATCAAGTACTTCGGTTTCGCCTTACACAAGTGCAATATTTTCAAACTGTACCTTATTAGGACCTTCATACAGATTGACACTTCCAAACGGAGGAGTACTTGCAACTGGTTACAAAAGAGCCGTACGTCTTAGAAGAAATTCACAGTTGAAAGTTTATAACTCTATTTTTATGGATTTCCAAGAAGGACTTCATATTGATGGAAATACAACTGAAACAAACGCGGTTAACAACACACTGAAATATAAAAACAATATTTTGGCAGGTACGGTTTCCAATGTTTTGCAAGTAAATACAACTTTGAACAATCCAAGTTTTGTAATAGGTACTTGGTATGCTGCAAACACAAATACAACAGTTACTTCTAATGCAGGGATTCTTGTTAGACCATATGATATTACAAACGCAACAATCTACACAGGATTGGACTACAGACCAGCAACTGCTTCAATTGCGTTATCTGGAGCTGATTTTACGGATTCTAGCTTAGCAACAGTTGATTTTACTGATAACAATTCAGAGTCAACTTTAAAAACATTTCCAAATCCATTCACAAATAGTTTCAGATTAAGTTTTGTTTCTTCAAGTTCTGACGATGTAAATTTGAATGCTTATGACCTTACTGGTAGATTAATTGAATCTCGTAAAATTAATTTTACAGATATCAATAATCAAGAATTTGGAACTAATTACCAATCAGGCATGTATATCTTAGTTTTAAAACAAGGAGATGTTACTAAATCTTTCAGAGTAATTAAAAAGTAATTTACCATGAAATAGTATTTAAAAGCCACGCTATTTGCGTGGCTTTTTCTTACAAAGAAAATAAATAATCAATATTAACGAATTGTTTTTTTAGTGTTACTAAATTATCACTAAAATAAATTAGTGTTAATTGTATTTTTGAATTGTATTATATTTACATTTATATTAATTAACTAATTTTGCATTATGAAGAAGAAAGATATTAGAATTCTATTAGTTGATGATGAAGCAGACATTCTAGAAATTGTAGGCTACAATCTTTCACATGAAGGCTACCAAATTTCAACTGCTGTAAACGGCAAAGAGGCTGTAGCCAAAGCAAAAAAAATTCTTCCGCATCTTATTATTATGGATGTAATGATGCCAGAAATGGATGGAATGGAAGCCTGTGAAAATATCAGAAAAATTCCAGAATTGAGTAATGTAATCATCACTTTTTTAACAGCTCGAAGCGAAGATTATTCGCAAGTAGCGGGGTTTGACGCTGGCGCGGATGATTATATTACAAAACCAATCAAACCAAAATTATTGGTAAGTAAAGTCAAAGCACTTTTGAGAAGATTGAAAGAAACAGAACAAAACTCCGAAACATTGAATGTTGGAGGAATAGAAATAAACAGAGAAGAATACAAAATAGTTAAAGACAACATTGAAATTGTACTGCCAAGAAAAGAATTTGAATTGTTTTATTTATTGGCTTCGAAACCTGGGAAAGTTTTCAAACGAGAAGAAATTTTAGATAAAGTATGGGGAAATGATGTTATCGTTGGCGGAAGAACTATCGATGTGCATATCCGAAAATTAAGAGAGAAAATTGGTGATGAATTTTTCAAAACCATAAAAGGAGTTGGATATAAGTTTGAAGCATAGATGACTAAAAAAATAAAAGAAACATATCGTTTTGCTGTAAACTCAGCCCTACAAATTACTTTTTTTTCAACAGGAGTAGTTGGTTTTTTAACCTATTTTTTCTTTCAGTTTTCTTTTAGTTTTTGCTTGATTTTTGCTATTTGCATTGCCCTATTCTCCTTCTTGTTATTGCAATTTAAAGTCCAACATTTTATTTTTCAAAAGGTTAAAAAAATTTACGACGATTTTTCATTTTTAGAATCCTCTACTATAATAAATAAATCTTCAAATACCGATATGAATTCGATTACTCGGGAAGTTTCGAAATTCGCCTCCGATAAAAAATTAGAAATAGAAACATTAAAAATCCGTGAGGAATACCGAAGAGAATTTTTAGGAAATATCTCACACGAACTTAAAACACCCTTATTTACCGTTCAAGGCTACATTGAAACTTTGCTTGACGGCGGTATGAAAGACAAAACCATTCGCAAAAAATATTTAGAACGTGCTTTAAATGGAGTAGAACGTTTGGTATATATTGTAGAAGATTTAGACACTATAGCCAAACTTGAAATGTCTGACGAACAAATCACAATGACGCCTTTCGATATTGTTCCATTAATTCAAAACGTAATGGATTTATTGGAAATGAAAGCCCATAAAAAAGATATTTTAATAACTTTTGATGACAAATACTACAAACCAATTTTAGTTAATGCAAACTATGATAAAATTCAACAAGTTGTTACCAATCTTATTGAAAATTCTATCAAATACGGAACAATTGGCGGTTCAACCGAAATTGGAATTGAAGACGTTATCAATAATCGGGTTTTAATAAATATTTCCGACAACGGTGAAGGTATTGATGTCAAAAACATTCCTAGATTGTTTGAGCGCTTTTTCCGAGTGGACAAAAGTGGCGCAAGATCAGAAGGTGGTTCGGGGCTTGGATTAGCCATTGTAAAACATATTATTGAAGCGCATAACGAAAAAATATTTGTAGAAAGTGTTTTAAGTTCTGGATCTAACTTTTCTTTCACATTGCAAAAGGTGTTGCAATAAATTCCAAAATCGTTTTCCCTTTTAAAAAAAATATATTTCCAAAGCAACTGCTAAAACTATATTTTATCCTATATATTTCCTTAATTTTGCCAAAACATAAAACACACCATGGGAAGCAAAAATAAATTAAAAAGGTTCAAAGAAAACGATACATTCAGTAATGTTTTTCAACCTACAAGAGAAGAAGTGGTTGGCGATTTATTCCCATTGAAAGGAAAATGGAACACTGATTTTTTCAAAAATGACAATCCAATTGTTTTAGAATTAGGCTGTGGAAAAGGCGAATATTCTGTTGGACTTGCCGAAAAATACCCAAATAAAAACTTTATTGGTATTGATTTAAAAGGAGCTCGTTTTTGGCGTGGTGCTAAAACTGCTGTGGAAACAGGCTTGTACAATGTAGCTTTTATTAGAACCCAAATTGAATTGGTAAATCATATTTTCAACGAAAATGAAGTCGATGAGATTTGGATTACTTTTCCAGATCCACAAATAAAATACAAACGTACCAAACACAGAATGACCAATTCTGAATTTCTGAAATTGTACAAAAAAATCCTCAAACCAGAAGGAATAATGAATCTAAAAACCGATAGCGAATTCATGCACGGTTACACTTTAGGGTTGCTTCATGGCGAGGGGCATGATGTTTTATATGCCAATCATAATGTATATGTAAACGAAGGAAGTCCAGAGGAAGTAACTGGTTTTCAGACATTTTACGAAAAACAATATTTGGAAATTAACAAAGCAATTACGTATATTCGTTTTAAAATAAAATAACATTTGGAATTCATAGTGCCTTTATTATTAGGTTTTGCAATTGCGTCAATTGGAATTATGCCGCCAGGTTTAATCAATATGACGGCTGCAAAAGTGAGCGCAGTTGACGGTAGAAATGAAGCAATTTCTTTCGCAAGTGGCGCAACCATTATTGTTTTTTTTCAAACCTACGTCGCTTTATTATTTGCGAAATTTATTTTTAGTCGTCAAGATATAATCAATATTTTACAGGAAATTGGAGTAGTTCTTTTTTTAGTATTGTCTATTTACTTTTTTTGGTCCGCTTCAAAACCTAAAAAGGAAAAACAAGAGATAAAAATGCACAGCAAAGCAAGTCGATTTTTTCTTGGAATGTTGCTTTCTGCGTTGAATTTATTCCCCATTCCCTATTATGTTTTTGTAAGCGTCACATTATCGGCTTACGGCTATTTTTTCTTTAATTCCTATTTTATATATTCTTTTGTTTTGGGCGTTGTTATGGGTTCTTTTTCAGTTTTCTACTTATACATTTTATTCTTCAAAAAACAAGAAAACAAGACATCTTTCCTGATTGACAAAGGAAATTATATCATTGGTTCTATAACGGGATTGGTTTCTATAATTACTTTTTTGAAACTCATTAAAAACTATTGGATTTAAAATGACCGATAAAGATGAAAATTTTTTTGAGCGAGTTTATGCTGTTGCCCGACAAATTCCTTACGGAAAAGTCACTTCCTATGTTGCAATTGCTAAAGTTCTTGGGGCCGCTCGTTCGGCAAGAATGGTGGGTTGGGCAATGAATGCCTCACATAACTTGGAAGATGTTCCCGCACATCGCGTGGTGAATAGAAAAGGTTTACTCACAGGAAAACACCATTTTGACGGAACCAATCTCATGCAACAATTACTTGAAAGCGAGGGAATTGAAGTCATTGATAATCAAATTATAGATTTCGACAAGCATTTTTGGATACCTGAAATGGAAAAATAGTGAATCACGTTTCTAAACTTGACTCAAATATAAATCAGTCTTTAGTTTTCTCGTTTTATGCTGCGTGATTTTTCATTGGCTTAATATTTTTCAATTCGTCTTTCTTTGAATTGTTTTCTGCCTCTAAATCGTAATCGTCTTGAAGTCCAAGCCAAAATTTAGCACTAGTTCCAAAATATATAGAAAGTCGTAACGCTGTATCGGCGGTAATTCTGCGTTTGCCCTTTATTATTTCACTAACTCTAGTTTGTGGAATAAAAGTTTCTTTAGACAAACGATAAGCACTTATTTCTAGTGGCACAAGAAATTCTTCTTTTAAAACTTCACCAGGATGTATGTTTCTCAAATTTTCCATAATTCTATTTTTTAATGATAATCTATAATTTGTACTTCGAAGGCATTGTCATTTTCCCAATTAAAAATTATCCGCCATTGATTGTTAATTCTAATACTGTAAAAACCAGAAAAATTGCCGCTTAATTTTTCTAAATGATTTGCTGGTGGAATTCTTAAATCAATTACGTTTTGAGCGTTATTAATCATTCTTAATTTTCGTCTCGCAACATTTTGAATTTCAGAAGGTAACTTTCTTGACTGAATTCCATTCCAAATTTTCTCTGATTCTTTATCTCCAAAACTTTTTATCACAATTCACGCTTTACAGTACTAACGTCAAAGATAAGTAATTATTTTAAATATACAAATAGTATGAAGTATAATGTTCGTAAACTTGCATAATGATAATTCGATAAACATTTTATATGTCTTAAATAGTTAAATAACCAGCAATAATTAATTGGTATTATTCTAAAAACTACGTGCTTTTTTTATACTTTCAATCTATCTTTGCACCATAAATTTTCGAATTCATTTCTTATTTAAACTATGCTTCAAGTTCAAAATATCACCTTTGGTTACAATGATAAAAGTGTCATAAAGCAAATAGATTTTACAATAAATAAAGGTCAAAATATAGCTATTATTGGCGAAAGCGGTTGTGGGAAGAGTACGCTATTGAAATTGATTTATGGGTTGTACGATTTAGATGAAGGAAAAATCTTTTGGGGAGAAACTGAAGTTTTGGGAACAAAATCCAACTTAGTTCCAGGTATGTCTTTTATGAAATACTTGTCACAAGATTTTGATTTGATGCCTTATATTACCGTTGCTGAGAATGTAGGAAAGTATCTGTCCAATGTTAATTTAGAGAAAAAACAACATCGGATAAATGAATTATTAGAAATCGTTGAAATGACAGAATTCGCTACCATAAAGGCGAAATACCTTAGTGGCGGACAACAACAAAGAGTAGCATTGGCAAGAGTTTTGGCATTGGAGCCTGAAGTTTTATTGTTAGACGAGCCGTTCAGTCAAATTGATAATTTCAGAAAAAATGCATTGCGAAGAAATTTGTTTGCTTATTTAAAATTAAATGAAATTACCTGCATAGTTGCCACACACGATAGCACGGATTCGCTTTCCTTTGCCGATGAAACTATCGTTTTGCAAGAGGGAAAATTGATAGCAAAAGCCGACTCTTTAGCATTGTATAAAAACCCATCAAATAAATACATTGCCTCGCTTTTTGGTGAAGTAAATGAATTAAAATTATCGCAATTCAAGGAAATCGATGGTGACGATGTACTAATTTTACGCTATCCACATCAATTGAAAGTAGTCGAAAATGGAATATTTAAAGTCATTGTAAAAAAATGCTATTTCAAAGGAAGTCATTTCTTGATTAAGGCAGTTGCTAATGGAACGGTCGTTTTCTTTGATCATATTTCGGAATTGGAATTTAATACAGAAGTTGCTTTAGAACTTTAAGATTAAATTAATTTCAGATTGTGTCACTATTGCTAAAAAGTATCCTTAATTTAGCATTCAAATAATACTAATTAACACTACTAAATATGTATCATTCTAAAATTTCAGGATTGGGTTTTTATGTTCCTGAAAACAGAGTTACAAACGATGATTTATCGAAAATTATAGATACAAATGACGATTGGATTCAAGAAAGAACTGGGATTCAAGAACGCCGTCACATCATTAGAGGAAAAGATACTACGACTTCTATGGGAGTAAAAGCGGCTCAAATAGCCATTGAACGCTCAGGTCTTGCTAATGATGACATTGACTTTGTTGTTTTTGCTACTTTAAGTCCCGATTATTATTTTCCTGGACCTGGAGTTTTAGTGCAACGTGATTTAGGTTTGAGAACCGTTGGTGCATTGGATGTCAGAAATCAATGCTCGGGTTTTGTCTATGCATTATCCGTTGCAGATCAATACATTAAAACAGGAATGTATAAAAATATTTTAGTAATTGGTTCCGAAATTCAATCTACAGGATTGGATATGACTTCTCGCGGGCGAGGCGTTTCTGTTATTTTTGGCGATGGAGCAGGAGCGGCGGTTTTAAGCCGGGAAGAAGATTTGACAAAAGGAATTTTATCTACTCATTTGCATTCTGAAGGTCAACATGCGGAGGAATTAGTGGTCAAAGCTCCAGGAATGGGAGGGCGTTGGATTACGGATATTATCACTGATAATGATCCAAATGACGAAAGTTATTTCCCCTATATGAATGGTCAATTTGTATTTAAAAATGCCGTTGTGCGTTTTAGCGAAGTTATAAATGAAGGATTGCAAGCCAATAATTTGCAGGTTTCAGATATTGATATGTTGATTCCACATCAAGCTAATTTGAGAATATCACAGTTTATCCAGAAGAAATTTGGATTAACGGACGGTCAAGTTTTTAATAATATTCAAAAATATGGAAACACGACGGCTGCATCTATTCCAATTGCTTTGACAGAAGCTTGGGAACAAGGCAAAATTAAATCTGGGGACACTGTTGTTTTAGCGGCTTTTGGAAGTGGATTTACCTGGGCAAGTGCGATTATAAAATGGTAAATAATGCTAGTTTATAGATTTAGCTATGTTCTATTATATAAGAAATAGCCAAATCTTTATCTTTTTGGATTTGGTTTTTTAATATTTCAATTGAATCAAATTTTTGTTCCTCTCGAATTCTTTCCAAAACAGAAATAGTTATTTTTGAGCGGTATAAATCGCTATCAAAATCAATAAAATGGACTTCAATAGATAATTTTTCTCCATTTACAGTTGGATTTATTCCAATGTTCAATATCCCAAAAACTGTTTTTTGATTAATGGTACTTTTCACGATGTAAACCCCATTTTTCGGAATAAGTTTGTATTCTTCTACCATTTTTAGGTTGGCAGTTGGAAAACCAATTGTTCTGCCAAGTTGTTTTCCTTCAATTACAATTCCCGTTAACAGGTAATTATAACCCAGATATTCATTGGCTACAGCCATGTTTCCATCAATAATTGAGTTGCGAATTTTTGTAGAACTGATAGCAACTGCGTTAATCTCTTGAGCAGAAATTTGTTCTACTTCAAAGCCAAATTGTTTCCCAAAAAGTTCCAAATCATTAATATTTGCAGTTCTATCTCTCCCGAAGCGATGGTCGTGACCAATAATAATTTTCTTGATGTTAAAAATATCAACCAAAATTGTTTTTACAAATTCTTCAGCAGTAAGCCTTGAAAATACTTTATCAAAAGGATGTATAATTAAATTATCTACACCCAACTTTTCAAGTAAAATACTCTTTTCATCAATTGTATTCAAAAGTTTTATGCCCGAACTTTCTTGCAAAACCATTCTCGGGTGAGGAAAAAAAGTGAGAATTAAACTTTCGTAGTTGTATTCTGATGCATTTTGAATTAGTTTTTCAATAATTTTTTGATGCCCAACATGAACACCATCAAATGTACCAATTGTAACAATGGTTTTCTTTGTTGATTTGAAATCGTTTATAGAATGAAAAGTTTTCAAGCAAATGAGTTTTATAAAGTTGCAAATTTATACTATCTTCTTTTAAAATATTTAAAAATAATTATAAATCTTAAGAATTTGGCGCTTTTGAGTTTTTAAGTTTAAATCACTCACTTTTTTTTATTTTGATGTTAAATAATGAATATTAATTAAAAAATACCTACTTTTTTTATATATTTGGAAAAAATTAAAGTATAAACTAAAAACCCCTAAAATGAATAAACAATTACTATTAATTTTCACCGCAATACTCTTTTTTTGTAATGTCAATGGACAAAATAAAACGTATTGGACTGTACCTAATTTGAATACAAATAAAATTATAACTGATAAATCAGTAGCAAGGGACAATTACCCAAAAGAATTTAAATTATACGATTTAAATATTACTCTCTTAAGACAAGAACTGTTTTCATTGATAAAAGATTCAACTGGGAAACACTCTACAATAATTTCTTTACCTAATTCAGATGGACAAATCGAACAATTTGAAGTGAATGACGCTCCTAATTTTGATGGGGAATTACAATCAAAGTTTCCTGAAATTAGAGCGTATTCTGGCAAAGGAATTACAGATAAATATGCCACATTAAAGTTAAGTATTTCTCCACAGGGAATTCAAACTATGGTTTTTAGAACCGATAAAGAAAATGAATTCATTGAGGCCTATTCTCAAGATCATTCCGTTTATGCTGTTTTTAAATCTCAAAGAAACAACAAGAATTCAGGTTGGGCCTGTTCAACTGTTCAAGAAAATTCTGTAATCCAATCAACTTCAAAATCGGTAATAAACAATAACACAATTCAATCTAGCGCTGGCCAATTAAAAACGATGCGTTTAGCGCTTTCTTGTAATGGTGAATATGCGAATTATTTTGGCGCCACAAGTGCTACTCAAGTTGCATTAGTTTTAGCAGCTTTTAACGCTACATTAACTCGTTGTAATGGCGTTTACGAAAAAGACTTAGCGTTACACTTAAACTTAGTTGCTAGTACAACTAACGTTATTTATTATGTTGCCAGTACAGATCCTTACACTACATTAGCCAATTGGAACAAACAATTGCAAAACACTTTAAGCTCTACTTTAACTGGTGCTGGGACGTCTTTAGCAGATAATAATGCTGCGTATGATATAGGTCATATGTTTGGTAAAACCGGTGGTGGTGGAAATGCGGGTTGTATCGGTTGTGTATGCGTAGATGACACATCAAGTTTAACGGATTTAAACAAAGGTTCTGGAATCACCTCTCCAGCAAATGGGATACCGTCAGGAGATTCATTTGACATTGATTATGTCGTTCATGAAATGGGACATCAAATGGGAGCAAATCATACATTTTCTAATTCAAATGAAGGAAGTGGTGTAAATAAAGAAGTAGGTTCTGGGATTACTATTATGGGTTATGCCGGAATAACTAGTCAAGATTTAGCACCTCATTCAATTGATATTTATCACGAAGCATCTATTGAACAAATACAAAATAATTTAGCAACTAAAACATGTCCAATTACTACGCCATTAACTGCTAATGCTACTCCAATAGTTCAAGCAGTTGGGAACTATAGTATCCCATTTAGTACTCCATTTGTGCTCAAAGGTGTTGCAACCGATGCTAATACAACTGATGTACTAACGTATTGTTGGGAACAAAATGATGATGGTGGTGCGTCTACAGGTGTAAATAGTAGTGCTAGTGAAACCAAAACAATAGGTCCAAATTTTCTGTCGTGGAGTCCTACAGCTTCCCCTTTAAGATATTTTCCAAAATTAGAATCAGTAATAGCAAGTTCATATACAACCAGTCAGGTTGGCGGAGATGCAGGTATGTTATCTGAAGCATTAAGTTCAGTTGATAGAGTTTTAAACTTTAGATTGACTGTAAGAGACAATGCCCCTTACAGTCCAGTTGCCCCAGTGAAAGTGGGTCAAACGGCCTACGCTGATATGGCTGTTAATGTTATTTCAACTGCGGGTCCTTTTGTTGTAAGTTCACCAAATACAATGGTTTCTTGGGTTGTAGGTACTAATCAAACGGTGACTTGGAATGTTGCCGGTACAACTGCTAATGGAATAAATGCTGCTTTTGTAGATATATTTCTTTCAACAGATGGAGGTTATACTTACCCAATTCAATTAGCGAGTAAGGTTCCAAATAACGGTAGTTCTATCATTACTGTGCCAAATAATGCAGGAACTTCAAACAGAATAATGGTTAAAGGATATAACCATATCTTTTTTGATATTTCTAATGCAGATTTTGTTATCTCGGCACCTACTTCAAGTTTTGCAATCGCCTATAATGGAGTAGCAGAACAACAAAATAAACAAGCATGTCTAGGAGGTAGTGCAACTTTTACAATTCCTTATACTGCTTATGCTGGATTTACGGGAGCAACAACTTTTACAACAACTGGTTTGCCAACAGGTATTACAGCTACATTTTCACCAACAACAATGACTGCAAGTGGTACTTTGACTATGACCGTGACCACAACCGCATCTACATCAGCGGGATTAATTCCATTGACAGTAATAGCAACTTCGGGTGCCGTCATTAAAAATGCTTCATTTTATTTAGAAATATTTAATTCTAATTTTGGAACACAAACTTTAACTAGTCCTGCCGATTTAACAACAACAATAAATCCATTATCAGTAGTTTTAACTTGGACATTAAATCCTGCAGCAACTTCTTACGATGTGCAAATAGCATCAAATGCGAATTTTTCAACGATTATTAGGACAGCAACAGTAAGTACAAATTCCTACTCCCCAATTGGCTTATCTGAAGCTACTAATTATTATTGGAGAGTACTTCCTAAAAGCCCCGCTTGTTCAGGCGCCTATAGTATAGGTTATAGATTCACCACGGGTCAACTAGTTTGTTTAACAAATACTGCAACGGATACTCCTATTGACATACCTATAATTGCCAATACAGTTCCATTTATATCAACTATAGCAATGGTTTCTCAAAATATAGTCTCTGATGTAAATGTCACTGTTGACATAAGCCATACTTGGGTTAATGATATGACTATTTCAGTAATTAGTCCTAACGGAACAGAAATTCAATTAGTTGCAAGACCTTGTACAAATGCTTCACTATTAAATATAACGGCAACTTTTGATGATTCTGGAAGCACAGTAGTTTGCGCTACAAATCCTGCAATTTCAGGAACTGTTAAACCTTTACAACTATTGTCTGCTTTTAATGGACAAGCTATAAGTGGAAATTGGAAATTAAAAGTTTTAGATCCTTACGATCAAGATGGTGGAACAATAAATAGCTGGAGTTTAAATATTTGTTCGTTAAGTCAAGCTATCATGGCTGTTGTTGATAATTCATTATCGAACTTTGTTTTGTATCCAAATCCAAATAAAGGTAACTTTACGGTTCAATTCAATTCATCTTCGAATAATGAAATAGCAATTTCTGTTCATGATATGAGAGGAAGAACAATATTGAATAATAAATATAGCAATACTGGATTGTTCTCTCAAAACGTTCAACTTGATCATGTTCAATCCGGAGTTTATCTTGTAACAGTTCAAGATGGAGATAAAAAAGTAGTTAAGAGAATTATTATCGAATAAAAGTTTTTCAATTTTTATGATTTTTAATTTACAATTAATTTATACACTATCTTTGTAGTCTAATTTGGGGTCGACTGGTTTTGACAGCAAGTCGAATTGAGAAGTAAGCACGTCGAGAACTGGGACAATTCTCGCTAATAAAAGGTTTCAAAACACATACACGGCGAAGGAAACTACGCTCTTGCTGCATAATCTGAATTAAAGTAAGATTAGCCTCGTCCTACAAGGTAGGAAAGCAGGATTCACCACGAAAGCTTTGGTTTATAGCGGTCGATAAAGGTGAATCGTAAATTTAAACCTAGATTTCCATGAGCTTCGGGTGGATTTCGAAATTAAGAAGATACGTGTTGTGCGACTGTTTCTGGTCAAACACAACATCGAAAATTCAATCAGGAAATAAGCGTGTAGAAAGTTTTTTAGTTGCTTGTTTGGACCCGGGTTCGATTCCCGGCGATTCCACAAAAATAACCTCTTAAGCAATTAAGAGGTTGTTTTTTTGCTAATAATCGAGACATAATTAATTCTTTACTAATAAAAAAGACCCGACAAATCGGGTCTTTAAAAAACAAAAAATAGTGTTACTCATTATTGTGTGTTTTTAATCTAAAATCCATACACCATAGCAAATGAAATCTGTGAAGCTGATTTTGTAGCTACAGCACTTGAATTAACAAATATTTTATCAGAACCGCTATCCATTCTAAACTCAGGAATAAATGTTAAACCACCTGACTTTAAGTTAGCTGATATAGTGTAAGCTGTTACTAATACATCTGAAATTTTAGATTTAAAAGACTCCGCGCGTAAGCCTATTCCAAAAGTATTAGATATTGCATAAGATGGATATATTGCAAACCCTTTATATCCTGTTCCACTTAAAGTTCCTGAATAATCCGCTGCGTTAACTCCTAATTTAAATTTTTCGGAAATTTGATAGGCAGCTGTCAAATCAACAATAGTTCCGCTAGCAGACCCATGCAAGTAATTAACATAAGCTGTAAAACTTTTACTTGGAGTCAATGTTAACTGAGCCCCAGTAGCATTTAAACCCAATTTAGCATCTGCTTGGTACGTATTCCATTGATCGTTAAATAAACCTAACATTAAACCTACTTTGCTAGAGATGGAGTAATTCGCTTTGACTCCAGCATTTTGGAAAGGACCATTCGTAAATAAATAAGAAGTCGAATAATGAAAATTCGATAAAGGTGAAATTACTTCATACCCAATAAAGGTTCCCATATATCCTGCTGTTAAGCTTAATTTATCAGTAGAAGCATAAGTAACATATAAGTTTTGAATGTGAAACGATTGACCTGCAACGTCTGGAATAGACTGTCCTGCACCTCTAGGCCCAAAAGAAATTTCTCCAACAAAAGATGTTTTACCTGTTTTTTTCTTTAAAACTACATCTATCATACCTAATGAAACTGAGTTTTGATCTGTTGCAAAACTAGTAGGGATATTAGCGGTTTTGGCAAAATCATATTTGTAATAAAGATCGGCAGAACCTGATATTTCCAATGGAGAGTCTTGAGCAAAAGAGAATAAAGTGGTTAAAGCAGTAACTAAAATAATAATACTTTTTTTCATGTTTAATTGTTGTTAATTTTTATTAATTAATAAATTGATTGATAAATTGATTCTATTTCGGAACAAATTTTAAAAAAATGAATACGAACGCATACCGCAATAATCAGAAAATTTGTACCGAAACTAAAAACTATTTTTTTATAGAAACTCACCATGTTGAGAAATATCCAAACCAAGTTCTTCTTTTTCTTCACTGACTCTTAAAGGAGTAATTTTATTTACAATATAGAACAAGGCATAAGAAACAGTGAATGCAAATATAGAAACAATAACTAATGCTTTTAATTGAATTAAAAACAAAGTCGCATCGCCATAAATTAACCCTTGATTATCACCAACAATTGCATTTACAGATTTTGAAGCAAATACTCCTGTTAATAACATTCCCACCATTCCGCCTACGCCGTGGCACGCAAAAACATCTAAAGCATCATCAACTTTGCCTTTTGGGAATTTACTAACTACAACATTACTCACTATACTTGCAATAAATCCAATTGCTAAGGCAGAAGGAATTGTTACGAAACCAGCAGCAGGAGTAATAGCAACCAATCCTACTACGGCTCCAATACAAGCCCCCATTGCTGAAAGTTTGTGTCCAAGTATTTTGTCTAAAAATACCCAACCCATTGCAGCAGCAGCAGCAGCAACTGTTGTAGTTCCTAATGCTTGAGCAGCAAGACTACTAGCGCCAACAGCTGAACCTGCATTGAATCCGAACCAACCGAACCATAATAATCCTGTTCCTAATAATACATAAGTAATACGAGCAGGATTTGCTTTTTGTACTTTTCTTTTTCCTAAAAATATAGCTCCAGCTAATGCAGCCCAACCCGCACTCATGTGAACTACCGTTCCTCCAGCAAAATCTAAAACTCCCCATCCGAAGAATATTCCATCAGGATGCCAAGTCATGTGACAAAGTGGTGCGTAAACGAAAATTATAAATAAAACCATGAATAACAAATAAGCCCAGAATCGAACTCGTTCTGCGAAAGCTCCTGTTATTAAAGCTGGTGTGATAATTGCAAATTTTGCTTGGAATAAAGCAAATAGTATAAATGGAATTGTTGGTGCTAATTCCCAAGCAGAATTTGCACTTACTCCATTAAAGAACAAATTTGACGTTGGGTCCCCAATGAAACCACCAATTGTCGGTCCAAAACACAATCCAAATCCAACTACAACCCATAATACAGTTACGATTACCATCGCCATAAAGCTCTGTAATACTGTACTAATTACATTTTTTTTACCAACCATTCCACCATAAAAGAACCCTAATCCAGGAGTCATTAATAATACTAGTCCTGTAGCTACAAGCATCCAAGCGGTATCTCCAGTATCTAATTTAAGAGGCACAACATGCTCTCCTAAAACTGTACTTTCAGGAAATAAATAAATTGAAAAAATGGATAATACCAAAATCGTGATTAGAATCACACTTAAAATAATTTTTCTCATTGTTTTTTGATTTAAATTCGGAATAAAAGTAAAAAAATATTTTATACCCCCTAAAAAAATATCAAAAAATATATAATTTTTATCATATTACAATTTACACCCCATAAATTTTAGGGGTAAGTTAAAATATAAATTAAAAATTAAAAATTTGATAATGCCATTTTTGGAAAATGAGAAATAAAAAAACCTGTTCCTAAAAATGAACAGGTTTTGAAAAAGTGTTTTAAGATTAAATTATTTTAGAATTCCCTTTTTTAATATTTGACCAAAATTGTACATGTCTTCAAAAGAACAATATAAAGGAACGGGTGCTAAACGAATAACATTTGGCTCTCTCCAATCCGTGATTACGCCGCTATTCATCAAATAATCAAACAAGGGACGCCCTTCGCCGTGAAGAAACACAGAAAGTTGACAGCCTCGTTCTTCCTGATTTTTGGGAGTAATGATTTCGAATGAACCGTTTACTTCTTTGCTGATTTCTTGTAGAATGAACTCTAAATAGGACGTAATTTTATTCCTTTTATTAATCAACGCTTCCATTCCAATTTCATCGAACATTTCCACAGATGCTAAATAAGGAGCGAGTGATAGAATTGGTAAATTACTAATTTGCCATCCCTCAGCACCACGAACTGGGTCGAAAGTAGGTTCCATTTTGAAACGTCTTTCCTTATTATGTCCCCACCAACCTGCAAAACGAGATAAACTTGTATTGTTGTGGTGTTTCTCGTGAATAAAACAACCCGAAGCATTTCCAGGTCCTGAATTCATATATTTATAACTGCACCAAGCAGCAAAATCAACATTCCAATCATGTAAATTTAATTTTATGTTTCCTGCGGCGTGCGCCAAATCCCAACCCACGTAAGCTCCAGCTTTGTGCCCCGCTTCGGTGATGGTTTTCATATCAAAAACTTGACCCGTATAGTAATTTACTCCGCCAATTAATACCAAAGCCAATTCGTCACCGACTTCCTCAATTTTGGCTAAAATATCTTCAAGTCGGATATTATGTTCTCCTTCTCGACGTTGAATTTCAACAATGGCATCTTCAGAATTTAATCCGTGAAAATTAACTTGGCTTTGAATCATATATTGATCGCTTGGAAAAGCCTTGGCTTCGCAAAGAATCTTAAATCTTTTTGGTGTTGGTTTGTAGAAAGTCACCATCATCAAGTGAAGATTTACTGTCAATGTATTCATTACGGTAACTTCTGATGGAAGTGCGCCTACAATTTTACTTAACGGATTTGCAAAACGTTCGTGGTAATCCCACCAAGGTTTTTCGGCATAGAAATGACCTTCAACAGCGAGGTTTTCCCAATCGGTCATTACCTCATCTACATATTTTTTTGCTCTTTTTGAATGTAATCCAAGTGAATTTCCTGTGAAATAAATTACGTTTTTACCATTAACCTGTGGAAAACTAAACTCATTTCTGTAGGAACTAAGTTCGTCTTGTTTATCCAATTCTTGTGCAAATTCTTTGGTGTTTTGGAATGTCATTGTTAGTTTTTTAGTGGTGTAAAAATAGTGAAAATAATAGAAATTATAACAGTGAGTTTTAAAAATGGAAAATAAATAAACAAAAAAATCTCACCATTGCTGACGAGATTTTTGGTATAATTTGAACTGAATTGTAATTAGATAATTAGCATCGCATCACCGTAAGAATAAAATTTGTACTCTTCTTTGATGGCGATTTCGTAGGCTTCTTTCATTAAATCATGCCCACAAAATGCTGAAACCATCATCAATAATGTTGATTTTGGTGTGTGAAAATTGGTAATCATACACGTTGCAATACTGAAATCGTGGGGTGGAAAAAGGAATTTATTTGTCCAACCGTCAAATGTATTCAGGGTTCTTTGGGACGAAACAGCACTTTCAACAGCACGCATTGAAGTGGTTCCAACGGCACAAATACGCTGTTTTCTGATTTTAGCGTTGTTGACAATATCGCAGGCTTCTTGGTTGATTTTCAACTCTTCCGAATCCATTTTATGTTTTGATAAATCTTCTACTTCAACTGGATTAAACGTTCCTAAACCAACGTGCAAGGTTACTTCGGCAAATTGAATTCCTTTGATTTCTAATTTTTTCAACAAGTGTTTTGAGAAGTGTAATCCAGCAGTTGGAGCTGCAACAGCGCCTTCTTCTTTTGCGTAAATTGTTTGGTAACGCTCAGCATCTTCTGGAGTTACCTCTCTATTAATGTATTTTGGAATAGGCGTTTCTCCTAAATCTGTTAGTTTTTTTCTGAACTCATCGTAAGGTCCGTCGTAAAGAAAACGCAAGGTTCTTCCGCGAGAAGTGGTGTTGTCGATTACTTCTGCAACCAACAAATCGTCGTCGCCAAAATACAATTTGTTTCCAATTCTGATTTTACGAGCTGGATCTACCAAAACATCCCAAAGGCGTTGTTCGGCATTCAATTCTCTAAGTAAAAAAACCTCGATTCTTGCTCCAGTTTTTTCTTTATTTCCGAATAAACGGGCTGGAAAAACTTTGGTATTATTGATTACCATTACATCGCCATCATCAAAATAATCAATAACGTCCTTGAACATTTTGTGCTCAATAGTTTTCTTTTCACGGTTGATAACCATTAAACGAGCTTCGTCTCTGTTTTCTGCTGGGTATTCCGCAAGAAGTTCTTTCGGTAAATTGAATTGAAAATGGGATAATTTCATTTTAAGGAAGTTATAAGTTATGAATTATAAATTATGAATTTGCTGCTCGTAATTTAAAATCGAGTGCAAATATACGATTGTGAGATAGGCGTTGTCAAGTGTTTTGATGTTTATTTATCCTCACCCCAACCCTCTCCAAAGGAGAGGGAGAAGAAAAGCATCTTTTTAACCAATGAATTAGGGGTTTGTTACGAAATTTCGAATCCTAAATATTTTAAATCATTCCAAAAATCGGGGTAGGATTTAGAAACTACTTCAGCATTTTCTATATTAATATTTGTTTTCAATGCCAACGGAGCAAAAGCCATTGCCATTCTGTGGTCATTATAGGTTGCGATGGATTGGTTCGGATTAATAGTGTTTGAAGGTGCTAATGTCAAGCTTTCGTCGGTAACTGAAATTGAAGCTCCGAGTTTTGAAAGTTCTGTTTTCAAGGCTTCCAAACGGTCAGTTTCTTTGATTTTCAAGGTGTGTAATCCTGTCAAATGACATCCAAATCCTAATCCAAGGCACGTTACCACAATGGTTTGCGCAATATCGGGCGTGTTATTTAAATCAAGGTTTAAAGTTTGCTTCGCCTGTTCGCTATCGCTCGGGTCAAGTTTGAAATTGGGTTGTTTTACCAATTTCATTTTATTTCCATTGAAATGGGTTTCAATGCCCAGTTTTTTGTAAATTTCTACTAATGCGGAATCACCTTGCAAGCTGTTTTTCTTGTAACTTGAAAGCGTTATTTGTGAACCAACCTCTGAAAGTGCAATTATGGAATAGAAATAAGATGCGGAACTCCAATCGGATTCTACGGTTAGAGTTTTAAGTTTTTCGTCTTGATTCTTAGGTTTTACTATAATTACATTACCAATAAATGCCGTTTCAACTCCAATTTCTTCAAGCAAATTTAAGGTCATTTTGATATATGGAATGGACGTAATTTCGCCTATTAATGTCAATTCCAAGCCGTTTTGAAGTTTTGGTGCTATTAATAAAAGTGCGGAAATATATTGGCTGCTTACATTTGCTGGAAGCGAAACTTTGTTGTTTGTGAGTTTTTGACCTGTGATTTTTATTGGCGGAAAGCCCTCATTTTCAAGATAATCAATCTTGGCGCCAAGTTGTTTTAATGCTTCAACCAAAATTTTAATTGGACGTTCTTTCATTCTTGAAGAACCCGTTAAGGTCACAATTCTATTTTCTTGTGATGCAAAATAGGCAGTTAAAAAACGCATTGCTGTTCCTGCGTGGTGAATGTCTATTATTTGGTTGTTGATTGTTGATTGTTGGTTTTTGGTTGACAAGGCGCTACTCATTACCTCTGAATCGTCAGAATTGGAAGTGTTTTCTAAAGTAATATTTTGATACAATGCCTGTAACAATAACAACCGATTGGTCTCCGATTTAGAACCTGTGATTTTAATTTCAGCGTTAAGATATAATGCTTTAGATTTCAGTAGTAAATTCATATTTTATTTTTTCACGGAAACCCCAAAGGTACAAAGAGATTTAATTTATTTTAATTTTTCATTATTTTTGTGCCTGTCTTTGTCGCGAACAGATTTCAAATCCATTTTCTTATCAAAAGCGGCTTGCAAATCGATTCCTGTTTGATTGGCGAGACACAAAACCACAAAAACCACATCGGCAAGTTCTTCGCCAAGGTCTTTATTTTTATCTGATTCTTTTTCGGATTGTTCCCCATAACGACGAGCAATAATTCGGGCTACTTCCCCTACTTCTTCCGTCAGTTGCGCCATATTTGTAAGCTCGTTAAAGTAACGAACGCCGTGCTCTTTTATCCAATTGTCAACGTCGAGTTGGGAGTTTTTTAGGTTCATTCTTCATTATTTTTAGTATTTAATAGTTTTTTAGCGGATACAGGACTTACTATTTTCTTGCCTGTTTTGGCTTCAATTTCTTTTCTGGTGTTTCCCGCAATGGTTCCGCCTTGAATGGCAATTGTTTTACTTTGAGAAAAGGTTTTAGGTTTTTTTTCTTTGCTGATTTCAGTTGTTGTGGCTTCAGCAAGCATATTCAATACCAATTCCAAATTTGACATATTATCTCGAAGATTTTCTTTTTTTAAATCCTTAAGATTTTTATACTCTTTAACCGAAAGTCCGCTCCATGCCTTTGTGATTTCATCGGTTAAAATAGCATATTCTTGTCCTTTTTTCACACCACTATTTTCCCATTCATCGGTTAAATCTTTTCGGACTTCAATGCTTTTTAATCGCTGGTTTACCCATTCTTTGGAATACCCTTTTTTGAGATAGGTTTCCATTAATCTATCAATTCCTTTTTCGGGATCGGCAATTTCGTCCAATCGTTCACTTCCTACTTTGGCTAACCAAAGTTTGAATGGCTCTGCTTTTGGCGATGGGATGGATTGTACTATTCGGAAAATATCTTTTGAATTTCCAGCTAATGTTTTACGATTTTTACCATTTGACAACATAGTTACCTGGGGACAATTTGTCCCTATGTAGTTTCCTAATTCAATATCGCGCTTTCTGATTTTCTTTAAATAATCTGTAGGATTAATAGAATCCGTCAAAACCTGAATTACATCAACTACAGAAAAATACCATTCTTCTTCTTCTTCGTTCCAAAGCGACCTTACTTTTTTGTCTTCAAATAATTTTATATTGCTCATAATTTAGATTTTTAAAACCCCGCTTATAAGTTCGTTAAAGTAACGAACGCCGTGTTCTTTTATCCAATTGTCAACTTCGAGTTGTGAGTTTTTCAGGTTCATAGATTCTTGCAGTTTATTTAACTTAAGAGCGCAAGTTACAATTTCTTTAAAACAATTTTCTCACTGTGTCTATCAACTATTTCTTTGAAGAAATTTTTTAACACATCATAATAATCCGAACCAACAATTGCTTGATTAATGTCTAAAGTGTATACTATCTGAAATTGATTTCCATTGTTAGAAATTAGGTATTTAAAACTACCTATTCCGTCCATCATGGCTACTGACTTTGATTGCGGAATTGTTTCTACAGCATATCCCTCTGGAATAGTGAAACTTATATTGTATTTGTCCTGATGTGGGAAAATAAAATCAATTGGATATTCTCTCTTTTCTTGCGTGAAAATATTTTTGGTTTCTGCTAAAAAAAACATGGGAGAAAAGTACATTTTATCTCCTATTATTTCAACTGCATTGTTGTGTGTAAAGGAATAATTTTCGATAACCGGCTTTGATAAATCAGTTTTATTAAGCACTTCATATTCGCCAATTTCAATTCCTGGATATTTTTTTTCAAGCTGCTCCAAATAGCTTTCTTTATTGGTTGCATTATACCGTTCTCTATAAGCGTACGCATTATAATCCAAATAATTTTCTCTGACTTTTCCTGTCATTTTTCCGTCTTTTTCAATACTTGCTACCAAATTAATTACATCTTTAGAATTCCCTTTCGGCATTAAATCAACCTCTGCAGAGGTCCCGTTTTTTCGAATGATTCTTCCTACCCAATTCAAAGCATTAAATGGCAAAATATTGGGTAATGTATATTTATGTGTAGCATCTAAAAGTAGTAAGTTATTATTGCTTTCAACTCCTGCAACCACGTAATTAAAAGCAGTTCGAGTGGGGAAAACAGTAATTCCGTTTGAACGAGTGCTCAACAATACTGGACTAACATCTATTCCTGCATAGCGCAACATGGAAACAAGCATCAAATTTATTTCGGCAACATTTCCGGTTTTATCGTTATAGGCTTTTCTAACCCCTTCGTCACAATAGTAACTATTATCGTTATTCCAATTCATTCTTGATTTTACATAGGTAAATATAGCTGCTATTTTTTCATCAGAAGTTACCAATCCATTTAGAATAATATCAATATCCTTTTCAAAATATCCTGTTTTTTCAACTTCAGCCCCAAAATTATCTGCATTGTAAATCTTCTTTACAACCCCATCCCAATCGGAAGAAAAATTTTCATAGGTGCTTTGCGGCATTCTTTTTCCTGATAGTTCGTGAATTATTGAGGATGTGTAGTTGTCAATATTATTAACAAAGGCCTCGTCTTTCATAGCAGGGACATTCTCAGCCACATATTTGGTCTGAATTTCCGAATATTCTAATTTATCATAGCTAATTTCCCCTTTGTCCTTATTAGTAAATGTGATACTTCTACCTTTGCTATCTACCGTAGTTGTTATTAAAACATACCCTTTATTTCTAACGTTATAAATATAATACTCTGGTATACACGCTAAAAATTCCGAATAATTTACAGGAATATCTTTTTGAAAATACCACTCTGGCAAAGTTGAAAAATAGGGTGAACGGATTACAACTCTATATTCTAAAATGGAACCCACTTTTACATCCGGAAGTGTGATTTTTTTTCGAAACCAGTTTTTAGACTTGTTTTCCGTAAACTCCCCATCGCTTTTTAGTTTTGCTTTTTGAATTTTACCATCAACAAGGTTGTAGGTCATCGCTTTTGAAAAAGAAACTGTTTCAGCGGGTGATCCTCCAGTAAAATAACTGTAAGCTTGATTGGCATTGCTGTAACCTTCTTTTTTATAGATTTTTATTTTGGTGTCAATTTCTGTGATCATTCCAAAACCGTTAATATCTGAATATTCAAAAAAGGTTCTTCCCACTTGAAAAAGTACTGCCGCTACTGCCGAAGAATCTATTGGATGCATTTTTTCGTTTAATTCTTCTACTGTAACCTTTCCCAATTCAAGTTTTTTTTGGGAAAATCCAGCATAAACAGAGGTTAGAATTATTAGAATAAGTAGTTTGTGGTTTTTCATGGTTTTTTAATTTAAATTTTTGTTATTACAATTTTCGAGTTATCATTTCTTTTTATTTTTTCAATAAAAAGGCGGAATTCTTCATACTCTTCTTTTGGATAAAGTCCTTTTTTTAATAAAAAACTTCTTTTGTAGATAAGATTTACCACGTCTTTTTTGATAATTTCTGTTTTATAAATACCATACTTAGTGGTTAATTCAACATTGTCCGGTAGTGCTTCAATTGTAAAACCGTTTGGCAAAACAATATTAATTTCATCAGTATCCAAAAACCCTCTTTCAATTTCAAATGGATTGTGTCTGTTTCTGATTTTTTTTAGATTTCCTGAATATTGGTTATAAGCATTTACTATAAATAAAATTTTATTTCCTGAAATAGCCCCATAATTCTCAGCATTAATTTGAACATTTTCGATAAATACAATTTTTTCTTTATCATTTGAAAAAGAAGTTTTATTGATTTTTAAATTATTGATATTGTCCCAGTAGCTTTTGTAATGAGCTTCATTTTCAGTTGGAGGAAGTTTTTCTAAATAGTATTTTTTTCCATATTGAGTGCCTTCGGAAACAATTGACAAATTCCCATTAAAATCGCCTATTTCAGATATTGAATAATTTCCTTTACTAATTTGAGTATTGTCTTTTGCTTCATAATTTTTTGTTCGTATAATTTCCCCACCTTCCGGTTTTATAACTACAACATTTCTATCGTCTGTAAAATTTGCTTGGTATCCAAAGGGAGTGTCTTGACTTGTACATTCTAAAAAAACATACTCATTTTTATTAGGAACAGCTAATATTACATGATTTCCTTGAAGAGATGAAAAGTCAGATTCTATATCCGTTTTATCTGAATCGCCATATAATTCCGTATAATAAGATGGAACATCAACAGCACTCAGAAGTGCTCTTGTATAATTTGATAACGCTTTGCAATCGCCATAACTCAATCTGTCTACATCATTTGCAAGCATTGGTTTAAATCCGCCGATTCCAACTTGAACACTTATGTATCTTGATTTATTTTGAACATATTTATATACAATTTTAGCTTTTTTAATTGGATCTATTTCAGCACCAACAAGGTTTTTAATTTTAGAAATCGTTTCCTCAGGCAAGTTATTTGTACCTGAAAGGATCTTTTCAGAAAACCATTGCCCATATTCTTTCCAGTTTTTTGCAGTTCCATCAACGCCCTCAAGATTAAAGGATTCCAATCCCATGATGACTTTTGGATAAATATTTTGAAAATCGGGACTCATATCCTCTGGTTTTTGTGCTACAATATTCTCCACGGTATAGGATAACTGTGATGAAGTATCAACGGTTTTTTTAATCTGAAAATTCAAAAAATTAAATTCTTTCTTTTTGAATCCTAAATTACTTGGGTAATAAACATTTAGAATACTTTTTTCTACACTTGTAAAATAATTCGCAATTGGCATCCATTTTGGAATAGCTGCTGTATTTGATGTTTCTGAATCACATGTAAATTCTAAAGTAAAAGGATACGTTATAGGGGTATAATCTAAAAAAACTACTCTGTTATCTGAAAAAAGTGTAATTCCGTCAACTGCACTTTGATCTTTAAAATCTTTTCTTTTTATTTTATTTATTTCATTTCCAAAAGCATCATAAACAATGGCTTCGATGGTATTAATTGAGGATGTTTTGTCATAACCTGAAATGGCATTTATTGCTCCTAGTCCATTTTTATTTAATACCGTAACAATCCTTTTGATATTTACGGTCATATTTCTTTGAGAGGAAATGGTAATATCCAATTGAATTAAACGTACAACAGCATTGGCATTTGTCGTTAAACTATCAACTATTTTGGATGCCAAATATTGATTTTTTTGAGAATATAAAAATCCTGAAAGGAAAAAAAATAATATTACTAGTATTTTTGGTTTCAAAATAAGGCATGTAAAAGTTAATAATAACCAAATATAAACAAAAAATATACAATAGTTTTATTCTTTTTTCTTACTATCAATAATTATTGTAACCGGACCATTATTTTCAAGAGCTACTTTCATATAAGCACCAAATTTTCCTGTTTGGATTTTTTTTCCTAATTCCAATTCCATTTGTTGAACAAAATTCTCATATAAAGGAATGGCAATTTCAGGTTTAGATGCCTTTATATAGGACGGTCGATTTCCTTTTTTGGTATTGGCATGCAATGTAAATTGGCTTACTACAATAATATCGCCATCAACGTCTTTTACAGATAAATTCATAACGCCCTTTTCATCACCAAAAATCCGAAGGTTTACAATTTTTTGGCTAAGCCAATGAATGTCTTCTTGTGTGTCTGCATCTTCAATTCCAACTAAAACTAAAAGTCCGTTGTCAATTTGGGCTACTATTTTTTCTGAAATAGTTACCGATGCCGAAGAAACTCTTTGTAAAATTACTTTCAAATTAATTATGAATTATAAATTGAAAAATCTAAATACTGAATACTTTTGAAATTACAATAAAATGAAAAGTTTGAGACAACTGAACACTGAATACTATTTATTCCTCGTTTCATCACTTGCAATTCTGTCTTCATTATAAATATCCGTACGGAAATTTTCTTCGTCTCCTTCTAATATTTTAAGGTAACTTTTATAACGAGACCAGGGGATTTCATCTTTATCCAAGGCAGATTTTATAGCGCAATGTGGCTCGTCTTTGTGCAAACAATTATTAAATCGGCATTGATCTTTCAACTTAAAAAACTCTGGAAAATAACCGCTAATTTCTGCTGCATCCATATCTACAATCCCAAAACCTTTAATTCCTGGTGTGTCAATAATTCGGGCATCAAAACTCAAATCGTACATTTCTGCAAAAGTTGTTGTGTGTTGCCCTTGCTTACTTTGTTCGGAAATAACCTTAGTTTTTAAATGCAAATTAGGCTCCATCGCATTTACCAATGTTGATTTTCCAACGCCAGAATGCCCCGAAAACATACTTACTTTTCCAATCATAAGTTCTTTCAATGCCTCAATTCCTTTCATTTCTGTAGATGAAACTCGCAAACATTGATAGCCAATTTCTTGGTAAATATGCTGCATATACAATTGTTCGTCTAAAGTAGCTTCATCAAAAGTATCTATTTTATTAAAAATCAAAACGGTTTCAATTCCGTATGCTTCGGCAGTTACCAAAAAACGATCAATGAAATTAGTCGTTGTAGGTGGATTATTTATTGTAATTAATAGAAAAACCCTATCAATATTAGAGGCAATAATATGCATTTGATGTGACAAATTCACTGATTTCCGAACGATATAATTCTTTCTATCGTGAATGTTATGAATCGTACCTGTTACTGTATCGGAAGATTCTTCGAGCTCATAATCTACCCAATCACCCACTGCTATTGGGTTGGTGCTTTTAATTCCTTTGATTCGGAATTTCCCTTTCATACGGCATTCTATAAAATCACCTTGTTCCGATTTTACAGTGTACCAACTTCCAGTAGATTTATAAACGAGTCCTGTCATTTGGCAAAGATAAAGTTTATTCGGAGAATCATTTATTATTATTTTTAAAAGTAAAGACCAACTAAATTAATAATTGGTCTTTGCTTTATTATTTATGTAATTGAGATTCTAGCTGTTTATTATTTTCTCTTGGTGACCAATACTTTCCTGGTGAATTGCCTTGAACAATCTCAAGATAAATTCTTCGCTCAATCCTTTTTCTTCGCCATCAAGGACCATTTTTCCAAGGATTTCATTCCATCTTTTATTTTGTAAAACAGCCACATTTTTAGATTTTTTCAACGCGCCAATTTGTTCTGCAACTTTCATTCTATTGCCCAATAATTCTAATAATTTAGCATCCGCAATATCAATATTTGCTCTCAACTTAATCATTTCGGTATTGTAATCGTCTTCTTCTATAGTAACTTTCCTAATTCGTAAATCATTAAAAATTTGTTTCAAAGCTGTTGGAGTAACTTGTTGTGCTGCATCACTCCACGCATTGTCTGGATCAATATGTGTTTCGATAATCAATCCGTCATAGTTCAAATCTAATGCTTGCTGCGACACTTCTTGAATCATATCACGACGTCCTGTAATGTGCGAAGGATCGCAAATTAAAGGCAAATCTGGGAAACGACTTTGCAATTCAATTGCAATTTGCCATTCGGGAATATTTCTGTATTTCGTTTTTTCATACGTAGAAAAACCTCTGTGAATTAGTCCCAATTTTTTGATTCCTGCATTATATAAACGCTCCACGCCACCAATCCACAAAGCCAAATCAGGATTTACAGGGTTTTTTACCAATACGATTTTGTCTGTATTTTGTAAAGCATCAGCAATTTCTTGAACGGCAAACGGATTAACGGTCGTTCTTGCACCAATCCACAAAACATCAATATCGTGTTCCAAAGCCAACTTTACGTGAGCTGCATTTGCAACTTCTGTCGCCATCAACAATCCCGTTTCTGCCTTTGCTTTTTGAAGCCATTTCAATCCTATTGCACCAACACCTTCAAATCCACCTGGACGCGTTCTTGGTTTCCAAATTCCTGCTCTGTAAATACTAACGTCCGAATTTTTTAATTCGTGTGCAATTTTCAAAACTTGTTCTTCTGTTTCTGCACTACAAGGTCCTGCAATCACTAACGGATGTGTCAAATTGAATTCATCTAACCACGTTCTCATTTCTTTCTTGTTCTCCATTTTAATCTATTTTTGCTTAATCTATTATTTATTATTGCTTGTTGAAATTATTTAAAATCTCTTTTATTTTATTCACACTTTGCATTTCATCATAAACAGCTTCATAATTATCGCTTTCTAATAATTCTTTAAATTTCGATAAATTAGAAATATATTCCCCCAATGTTTTAACCACGTGTTTCTTATTCTGTTTGAATATTGGCGTCCACATTGCCGGTGAACTTTTGGCTAATCGAACCGTGCTTTCAAATCCACTTCCCGCCATATCAAAAATATCTCGCTCGTCTTTTTCCTTTTCAATTACTGTTTTACCCAACATAAATGCACTTATATGAGACAAATGAGAAACATAGGCAATGTGTTTATCATGGGATTTTGCATCCATATATCGAATTCGCATTCCCAATTTGTCAAATAATTCTAATGCTTTTTGCTGCAATTTAAATGTTGTTTTTTCAACCTCACAAATAATATTTGTTTTGCCTTGAAACAATCCTGAAATCGCTGCGGTTGGTCCCGAAAATTCTGTTCCCGCAATAGGATGTGTTGCCATAAAATTTCTCCTTTTTGAATGATTCAAAATTGATTCGCAAATAGGAAATTTTGTAGAACCCACATCAAAAACCAATGCGTCTTCATTTATCACATCTAAAATACTTGGCAAAATTACTAAAGCAATATCAACTGGCACTGCAAGAATCACAAAATCGGCATCAACCAAATCAGAAATCGATGCTTTTTTATCGATACTATTCAAATTTAAAGCTTCTTCTATATAATTTTCATTGGTATCAATCCCAAAAACGGTCACATTATCATAATTAGCTTTTATGTCCAACGCCATCGAACCACCAATTAATCCAACTCCTATTATATATACATTCATCTTTTCTACCTAAATTTAATCAAATTGATTTCTAAAATCTCGAAATTGCCTCTTGTATTTTTTCTTCTTTAACACAAAGTGAAAACCGAATATAACCTTCTCCATTACTTCCAAATATGGTTCCAGGTGTAATAAAAATATCTTTTTCATATAATATTTTATCTACAAAATCTTCTGCTGAGACTATTCCAACTGGTAATTTTGCCCAAACAAATAATCCTACCGAATTTTCATCATACGTACAACCTAATTTTTTCGCCAATTCAAAGGTGAGATTTCTTCGTTTTTGATAAATTAGATTTTGTGCATCAAACCAAGACTTATCTAATTTCAACGCTTCGATTGCTCCTTTTTGAATGCCATAAAACATACCGCTGTCCATATTGCTTTTCACTTTTAGAACGGCATCGATAAATTCAGATTTTCCAGAAACCATTCCCACTCGCCAACCTGCCATATTGAATGTTTTGGATAGCGAATTCAATTCTAAAGCCACTTCTTTTGCTCCGTCAACTTGCAAAATTGAAATTGGATTTCCATTTAATACAAAACTATAGGGATTGTCATTAATTACTAAAATATTATGTTTTTTGGCGACAGCAACTATTTTTCTTAACAAATTCAAGCTTCCAGTTGCGCCCGTTGGCATGTGCGGATAACCAATCCACATTATTTTTACTTTGGACAAATCCTGTTGTTCTAATTTTTCAAAATCAGGTTCCCAATTATTATTTTCAATTAAATCATAAAAAACAGGTGTTGCACCTACTAATTTTGTTACAGAAGTATAGGTTGGATACCCAGGATTTGGAATTAAAACGACATCGCCTTCATTCAAAAAAGCCAATGATATGTGCATAATTCCCTCTTTTGAACCCATTAAAGGTAAAATTTCAGAATTAGAATTCAATTCAACTTGGAAGTTGTTTTTATAAAAATCAGCCATTCCATTTCTCAATTCCGGAAGCCCTTGATAACTCTGATATTGATGCGCATTTTCATCGGTCACGGCATTTTGAATTGCTTCAATAACACTTTTAGAAGGTGCCATATCTGGACTGCCAATTCCCATATTGATAATCGGTTTTCCTTCAGAAATGAGTTGTCGAACTTCTCTCAATTTTGATGAGAAATAATATTCTTCAACTATGGCGATACGTTTTGCAAGCCCCACCCCAGCCCTCCCCGAAGGAGAGGGAGCCGAAGAAGAAATCGTGCTATTTTTTAAATTTTCCAATTTATTTATTGTTATTTATGCTAAAAATATAACTATTTGCTGCTCTACTAATTCCCTGTTATAGGGCTTGGCTTTGTGTTTTTATATTCTCCTAAAACTTTGAAATATTCCGCCATAATTTCCAATAAAGATTTTGCTTTGGAATAATCATCATAATCATCAAAAGTTACATCCACAAAGAAGGAATATTTCCACGGCGTTTCAATTTTTGGCAACGACTGAATTTTCGTTAAACTCAATTTACAATCACTCATTACGTTCAAAACCGCCGCTAAACTTCCCCGTTTGTGATCCAATTCAAATTTCAAAGAGGCTTTGTTTATTTCCTGTTTTGGAACAAATGAATTCTCTTTATTTAGAATAACAAAACGAGTCATGTTATTATTAATGGTTTGAATTTCTGGAACTAAAATTTCTAAATCATACATGTTTGAAGCGGTTTTACTTGCAATTGCTGCAATTCCCATCAATTGATTTTGATGAATTCTTCTGGCAGTTTCAGCGGTATCTTTATCCTCGACAACTTTAATATTCGGGAGTTTTTTTAAAAATTCCATACATTGTAATAATGCCATTGGATGCGAATGTACTTCTGAAATATCCTCTACTTTTTGTCCTTTCAACGCCATAAAATTTTGATGAATATCCATGTAATATTCACCAATCACATGTAAATTATTCTTGTCAATCAACGCATAATTTGGAATAATTGAACCCGCAATTGAATTCTCAATTGCCATAACCGCTTGATTCGATTTCCCTGACAAAAGGCTATCCACCAATTCTTCAAATGACATGCATTCCTCAATGGCAACGTCTTGGTGGTAATATTCCAATGCCACTTGATGGTGAAACGAACCTTTTATTCCTTGTATTGCAACTTTTTGTATCATATATAATCAAAAAAAAATCCTGATTTTCATCAGGATTGTATAGCTTTTATTTGTTTTTTTATTTGTTTCAAACAACCACAGCACAATCCTTACTTCTATTAAAGAAGAAATAATAAGAATGCGTAAAATTGAAATTATTGTTCATTTTTGTCCATTAATGTTTAGCAAATTTATAGATTAAATTTGTTTAAACACTATAAAAAATTTAATTTTTTAAATTAAAAGGAATTTCTCAAATTGAACTAACTAAATTTATCAAATTATCGTTAAAAGCTATTGAAATTGAGATTTATTCATGTTTAACCAATTGTGCTTCAATTGAATAAATTTGAAGTTTGGTTTGCCTTTTGAAAATATTTAAAATCCCAATTAAAAGTGCTTCCCATTTTGCAATCTACATTATAGTAAAAACAGAATTTTTCTCCTTACTTTTGTTCAAAATCAAATAGTATGTCAATTGAAGTTGTAAATATTTCCAAAAGTTACGGTACCCAAAAAGCGTTGGATGCAGTTTCTTTCTCTGTAAATAAAGGAGAAATCGTGGGGTTTTTAGGCCCAAATGGAGCTGGAAAATCAACTTTAATGAAAATATTAACAACGTACATTAGTGCCGATGAAGGTACTGCAGTTGTGAATGGTTTTGATGTAATTTCAAATCAAAAAGCGGTTCAGTTGTCAGTTGGTTATTTGCCAGAGCACAATCCTTTGTATTTGGATTTGTATGTTCGAGAGTATTTGGCTTTTAATGCCGATGTATATAAGGTTGCGAAATCCAGAATTAACGATGTTATTGAATTGACAGGTTTATTATCAGAAAGCCATAAAAAAATAGGACAATTATCAAAAGGGTATCGTCAACGTGTGGGTTTGGCGAATGCATTATTACATAATCCAGACGTTTTAATTTTGGATGAACCTACCACAGGATTGGATCCAAATCAATTGGTAGAAATCAGAAATGTGATTAAAAATGTTGGAAAAGACAAAACTGTTTTCCTTTCTACGCATATTATGCAAGAGGTTGAGGCCATTTGTGATCGAGTAATTATTATCAATAATGGTAAAATTGTAACTGATAAAAAATTAGACAAATTAATTTCTGCCGATAAAGAACAAGTTATTGAAGTAGAATTTGATTATAAAATTGAAGAAGAGGCAATTGCAAAAATACCTCATTTGAAATCCTATAAAAATACCCATGATATGATTTGGGAACTAACCTTTGAGTCCGAAACCGATATGCGACCAACGGTTTTTGATTTTGCCAATGCCCATGGTTTGAGAACCTTACAACTCAATCAGAAAAATAAAAATCTGGAAGCTGTTTTTAGGGAGATTACGAAGTAGTTGAGTGGTTGTGACGAAAAAAATGCCTGAAAGGTTTTAAAAACCTGTCAGGTCTGAATTACTTAAAATACCTTACTCGCTATTTGTTTAATATTTTCAGATTTACCCATAGAATAATAATGCAAAACTGGAACTCCCGCTTGTTTTAATTCTAAAGATTGCTGAATTGCCCATTCAACACCAACAATTTTAACTTCGGCAGATGATTTGCATTTTTCGATGGCACTAATCAAATCTTCAGGTAAATCTACTCGGAAAACTTGTGGCAAAAGTTGCATGTGTTTTTTTACGGCAATTGGTTTAATACCAGGAATAATAGGAATTGTAATTCCCATTGCTCTTGCTTTATCAACAAACTCGAAGTATTTTGAATTGTCGAAAAACATCTGAGTAACAACATAATCTGCCCCAGCATCTACTTTTTCCTTAAGTCTTCTTAAATCCGATTGCAATGAAGGTGATTCCAAATGTTTTTCAGGATAACCTGCAACTCCGATACAAAAATCTGATTTATTATCCACGTCTAATAAATCGTGTAAATATTTACCATCATTTAAGAGTTTAATTTGTTTCACCAAATCAATCGCATGGTCATTTCCACCACTTTTTGGGATAAAATATTTTTCATCTTTCATTGCATCGCCACGCAAAGCCATCACATTATCAATTCCTAAATAATGACAATCTACCAATAGATACTCCGTTTCTTCCTTAGTAAAACCACCGCAAAGCACGTGTGGAATGGTATCCACATTGTATTTATGTTTTATGGATGCGCATATTCCCAATGTTCCGGGACGCATTCTTGTGAGTTTTTTATCCAATAATCCATTTCCTTTATCGATATAAACAAACTCTTCGCGAGAAGTTGTTACATCAATAAATGGTGGTTTAAACTCCATTAATGGGTCAATATTATCGTATAATTCTTGTATGCTTTTCCCCTTTTGTGGCGGGATAATTTCAAAAGAAAATAATGTAGTTCCTTTTGCGTCTTCGATATGTTGTGTTACTTTCATAGCCCCCTAACCCCCGAAGGGGGAATTGCAGTTGCGCCTAATACAGAAGACACAACTTGGTTAATAATTATATAATTTTTCAAAATTCTTTATGTTTAATTAAGTTAACATTTTGCCCAACCCCAATTTATTTATAAAGATTGGAGTTCCCCCTTCGGGGGTTAGGGGGCTTACTCTGCTATGTTTGGATTCAACCATTTATTGGCAACTTCCGTTGGTATGCTTCTGCGTTTTGCGTAATCAATTACTTGGTCTTCTTTTATTTTCCCAAGCCCAAAATACTTACTTTCTGGGTTTCCAAAATAATATCCTGAAACCGATGACGCAGGCCACATTGCCATACTTTCAGTTAATTTTACTCCAATTTCTTGTTCTACATTTAATAATTTCCAAATCGTTGGCTTTTCTAAATGGTCTGGACATGCTGGATACCCTGGCGCTGGACGAATTCCTTTGTAGCTTTCGCCAATTAATTCTTCAGTAGTTAAAACCTCATCAGTTGCATAACCCCAAATTTCTTTACGTACTTTTTCGTGTAAATATTCGGCGAATGCTTCCGCAAATCGGTCTGCCAAAGCTTTCACCATAATCGAATTGTAGTCGTCTAAATTCTTCTCAAATTCAGTTGCCCATTCGTCAACACCAAAACCAGTGGTTACACAAAATGCACCCATATAATCAGTTTTCCCACTGTCTTTAGGTGCAATAAAATCGGCTAAAGCTATGTTTGGTGCGCCTGCCGTTTTTTGAGATTGCTGACGCAAAGTTAAAAATGTTGCTGGTTGTTGGTTGTTGGTTGGTTGAACCAAAATATCATCATCGTTAACTTGATTCGCTGGAAATATTCCATAAATTCCTTTAGCAGTTAATTTCTTTTCTTTGATAATTACTTTCAACATTTCTTGAGCATCAGCAAAAACTGAAGTTGCTTGTTCGCCAACCACTTCATCTGTTAAAATCGCTGGATATTTTCCAAACAATTCCCAAGTTCTAAAAAATGGTGTCCAATCGATATACTGAACTAAAACATCCAAATCAACTTCTATGGTTTTTGAACCAATAAAATTTGGTTTTACAGGTGTGAAATTATCCCAATCTAATTTTAATTTATTGGCACGAGCCTGTTCAATTGTCAAGAAATTTTTGTCGCGACTTCGGTTCAAATATCCTTCACGCAATTCGTCATATTCTAATCGAATATCAGTTGTGTATTTTAATTTTGTTTCGGTATTCAATAAATTTCCCGCAACTGTTACCGCTCTCGAAGCGTCATTCACGTGAACTACAGTGCTGTTATATTGTGGCGCAATTTTCACTGCGGTATGTGCACGAGAAGTGGTTGCGCCACCAATCATTATTGGAATTTTAATATTTAACCTTTCTAATTCTTTAGCCAAATAAACCATTTCATCTAATGAAGGCGTGATTAATCCACTTAAACCAATAACATCGACATTATGTTCAATAGCTGCTGCAATAATTTTTTCGGGTGCAACCATTACACCTAAATCAATGATTTCATAGTTATTACAAGCCAAAACCACGGAAACAATATTTTTCCCAATATCATGGACATCACCTTTTACGGTTGCCATCAAAATGCGGCCAGCCCCTTGTTTGTCACCAACCTGTTTGCTCGCTTCAATAAATGGAAGTAAATAAGCCACGGCTTTTTTCATAACTCGTGCCGATTTAACTACTTGTGGCAAAAACATTTTTCCACTCCCAAATAAATCACCTACAACATTCATTCCTGTCATCAAATTAATCTCGATAACTTCGATTGGTTTTGAAGCTGCAAGTCTTGCTTCTTCTATGTCTAATTCTATAAATTCATCAATTCCTCTTACCAAAGAATGCGTTAATCGTTCTTGGATTTTACCAGAACGCCATTCTTGGATTGCCTTTTCATTTACTTTAAAATCGCCTTTTACATTTTCAGCGAAGTCTAATAATCGTTCGGTTGCATCGTCCCTTCTGTTTAATAAAACATCTTCAACGTGTTCCAATAAATCTTTTGGGATTTCATCATATATAGATAACATCTCGGGATTTACAATTCCCATTGTCATTCCGTTTTGGATAGCGTGATACAAAAATGCGGAATGCATTGCTTCTCGCACCGTATCATTTCCTCTAAAAGAGAACGAAACGTTACTCACGCCACCGCTTACATGGGCGTGTGGAAGATTTTCTTTAATCCATTTTGTGGCTCGAAAGAAATCTAAAGCATTCAATTTATGTTCGTCCATTCCTGTGGCAACTGGGAAAATATTAGGATCGAAAATAATATCTTGAGCCGGAAAACCAACTACGTCAACTAAAATATCGTACGAGCGTTTGCAAATTTCGATTCGTCGTTCGTAATTATCGGCTTGTCCTTTTTCATCAAATGCCATAATGATTACAGCCGCTCCGTATCGTTTTACTAATTTGGCATGATGAATAAATTGTTCTTCCCCTTCTTTTAGAGAAATTGAATTCACCACACTTTTTCCTTGAGCCACTTTCAAACCGGCTTCGATAATTTCCCATTTTGAACTGTCAATCATCAAAGGAACACGAGAAATATCCGGTTCGGAAGCAATTAAATTTAGGAAAGTGGTCATTGCATAAACGCCATCAAGCATTCCTTCATCCATATTAATATCGATGATTTGTGCGCCACCTTCTACTTGGTCACGAGCCACAGCAAGTGCTTCGGCGTATTTTTCCTCTTTTATAAGACGCAAAAATTTTCGGGAACCGGTTACATTAGTTCGTTCACCAACGTTTACGAAGTTGGTTTCTGGAGTCACTATTAGTGGTTCAAGTCCTGATAACTTTAAATAGTTGTTGGTTGTTGGTTGTTGGTTGTTGGCCGTATCTATAATCATAACAACTTTTTATAATAATTTATAAATCCATTTAATAGTTTTTTACAAGATTGCATCTGGTTAAAAACAATATTAAAATTATTCTCGTCAATATATTTTTGGTCAAGAGCTACATAACATTGTGTTTCTAATTCATATAATGAGCCTCTTGATATGTGCAAAAAATTAATTGTATCTTTTGAAGTTTGTCTTCCGCAACCTTCCGCAATATTGGAAGGAATTGAAACCGAACATCTTCTCATTTGATTTGTCAATCCGTAAATCTCTTCTTTTGGAAAAACTTTAGATAAATCGTAAATTAAATTTGTCAATTTTCTTGCTTCAATCCAAACTTCAAGTTTATTGTATTCCATATTTATTGTTGATTTTTGTAAATTGATAAATTAATTTTTATTGGATGGATTTCCCAAGAACCATCAACTATCAACCGACAACTTTTCTTGGTTTATAATCCTTCGCCACTTCAGCAATTAATCGAATGTGGTCTGGATTTGTTCCGCAACATCCTCCAATAATATTGATTAAATTTTCGTCTAAATATTCTTTGATTTGCGCTTGCATTTCTTTGGGCGTTTCGTCGTATTGCCCGAAAGCGTTTGGCAATCCTGCATTAGGATGTGCCGAAATATTGAAAGATGTATTGTGTGCCAATTGTTTCAAATACGGTTTCAGTTGGTGTGCTCCCAAAGCACAATTGAAACCTACGCTCAACAATGGAATATGTGAAATTGAAATTAAAAAAGCTTCTACGGTTTGCCCGGAAAGTGTTCTTCCAGAAGCATCGGTAATGGTTCCAGAAACCATAATTGGAATGTCGATTTTGCGTTCGTCTTTGACTTCTTCTATGGCGAAAAGTGCTGCTTTGGCATTTAGAGTATCGAAAATGGTTTCCACTAAAAGCAAATCTACGCCACCATCAATAAGGGCTTCGACTTGTTGTTTATAAGCAATTCGTAAATCGTCGAATGATACGGCTCTGAAGCCTGGGTCGTTTACATCGGGCGACATGCTTGCGGTTCTGTTTGTTGGCCCTATTGAACCCGCAACAAAACGGGGTTTTTCAGGATTTTTTGCTGTGAATTCATGGGCTACTTCGCGTGCAATTTTGGCAGATTCAAAGTTAAGTTCGTAAACAATGTCTTCGAGATGATAATCTGCCATTCCTATTGTTGTTCCTGAGAAGGTGTTAGTTTCTACAATATCGGCACCTGCTTCTAAATATTGTGCGTGAATATCTCGAATTGCATTTGGTTGTGTTAACGAAAGTAAATCGTTGTTTCCTTTTAGGGAATAGGGAAAAGTTGCGAAACGCTCACCTCGGAAATCTTCTTCCGAGAAATTATAGCGTTGCAACATGGTTCCCATTGCTCCGTCGAGAATAAGAATTCGTTTATTGATTGCCCCCCAAACCCCCGAAGGGGGAGTTGATTCTGAGTGTTTTGAAATATTTGACATATTTTATTACTTATAAATCACGCTATTTATGGTGATTTGTTTTTTTGATTAATAGTTCCAAAAGTTCAAACGAATACATTTTTAGCCCCGGTTGTAGTGGAAATCCTGCTCTTTTTAGAGCAGATTGCAACGGAAAACGGGAATACGAAGTATTAGAAAGCCTAAAAATTTGCTTCAAAAAAATAAAAAATGTTATGTGGAAAGGGAGAGAAAATCTCGGGTTATCTGTTTCCGATAAATCGGAATAGAATGTAGCACCTTCTTTACGCATAAAGGGTTGCTAAGCTTTCAACGGGTCTAATCCCTCGGGCTTTCGTGATAACAATCAGTACGTTTAAGAACGGTACAAAGTAAGTGAATTGTGTTTGATATTGCAAGTTATACAGGTATAAAATATTTTATATAACATAATTAATAGGTTTTGTGATACTGCAAACCTCTATAAAATCAAAAAAGCTATCCTTAAATTCTGAAATAAATTCAGAATAAACGGAAAGCTTTTCATCTCGTCCAAAAAGACGAGACTACTAAACCGGCAATAATTAATTGTAAATTAATTTCTCAAGGGAAGCTCTGTTTAGTTTTTTTAATCTTTTCTCTTCTATTAAAGCTTCTTTTTTAATTTCGAATTCTTTAGAATAAACTAGTACCCAATCATTTTTGGTTGAAGTATATTTACTTCGTCCCGCAAGATGATTTTCCACTCTTTTTTTTAAATTCTCTGTAAACCCTTTATAATATATATTGCTAGATTTTGAGAATAATATATAAATATAAAACATATTTTTTAGGTATAAATCAAAAAAGCCATCTCGTTATAAAACGAGAAAGCTTTTCATTGGTCTAACTACTAAACCGGCTACGAGTTACAAAGTCGTAGCAAAACAACACAACAGTCTTAAAAACCTTTTTTGGGGCAAAAAAGCACTTCATTTCTGAAGTGCTTCTCCCTTCCGATAGCTATCGGAACAAGCGGTCTGGACGGGACTCGAACCCGCGACCCCATGCGTGACAGGCATGTATTCTAACCAACTGAACTACCAAACCAGCGCTTTATTGTTTCGCTAAAGTTGATTTTCTAGAGTACTAGAAAACTTTATTAGCGAGTGCAAATATACAATCTATTTCGACTCTCGCAAGTGTTTTTTGATAAAAATTTCAATAAACTAAAACTGTATTATCCAAAGGTTTGTTTTTCAACAAGGTATGTCATGAGAATTTTCTCGAAATCGGCACCAGCAGACACAGGAACATACTTAATTTTGTTCTGAGCACAAGTCAATGCTATTTTTTTAAAATAATTTGAAACTTGTGCTTCATAAACCTCTTTTACAGAATCGGCAAAAATATTAATCTCATCGCCCGATTCTAAATCTATGAATTTTCTGGGTGCAGTATCAAAATCAAAATTTAATTCTGTTTTTTTATCAAATACATGAAATAAAACTACTTTGTGCTTGTTGTGTTTTAAATGCTGCAAAGCCGTAAACAAAGCTTCTTCGTTTCCAGATTGAAACATATCTGTAAATAAAACTAGCATCGAGCGACGGTGAATTTTTTCCGCAATTTGATGTAAAAATGCGACAGTATCCGTATTTTTCGTGCTCTTTTGCTTTTCTAATAAGGATTCCAATTTATTCAAAATCATTCGGTGGTGGCGATCGCTTCCTTTCTCGGGCGCATAATATTCATACTCATCAGAATACACGCTCAACCCAACGGCATCTCGTTGTTTCTTAAGTAAATTCATCAAAACCGCTGACGCCAATACTGAAAAACCAATCTTATTTTCATAAAACAACTGCCCGTCTTTCAACTTTGGATAATGCATCGACGACGAATTATCGATAATTAAATGGCATCGTAAATTTGTTTCTTCTTCGTATCTTTTGGTGTAGAGTCGGTCAGTTTTGGCAAACAATTTCCAGTCAATGTGTTTCGTGCTTTCCCCAGGATTATAAACTTTATGCTCTGCAAATTCAGCAGAAAATCCATGAAACGGACTTTTATGCATTCCAGAAATAAATCCTTCCACAATCTGATTTGCCAACAATTCCAGATGCTGAAAGCTCGAAATTTTCTCTATTTGTGAATCAATTTTCATCTTTCAAATGTATTAAAAGATTTAACGATTTAAAAATTAAAAGATTGGAAATATAGCAACTGAAATAAAATTCATTTTAAATAAAAAGGCTTGACTTTCGCCAAACCTTAAATCTAATACTATTTGAATTGTACTTGTTACAATAAAGCGTTCAAACTGTCTGCGTACGTTTGCTTTGGAGCAACACCCACTTGACGTCCTACAACTTCTCCGTTGTGAAATACTAAAACCGTTGGGATATTTCTAACGCCGTATTTAGCAGCAAATTCTTGATTTGCATCAACATCTACTTTTCCAACTACTGCTTTTCCAGCAAATTCTAATCCAATTTCGTCAATGATTGGCCCCACCATTCTACAAGGTCCGCACCATGCCGCCCAAAAATCTACCATTACTGGCTTGTCTGACTTCAAAACTACCTCATCAAAGGTAGCGTCTGTTATTGCTAATGCCATATTTTATATTTATTAATTTAGTTTTATGTACGGCAAATTTAACAATTAAAAACCATTCCAACACAATTCCGAAATTAGTTTTGATTATAAAGGTATTGTGATAATTTATTAACCGGTATTTATTTCTTTTGGAGCTTTATCCTGCAGTCATTCCAATCTTTGTTATTGTTCGTGCCTCACAATAAAAAAGGATTTTCCCTTCCATCAGGGCTAGGGATTTATGGAATTAATTCAGTTTGCAATTCACTTGCATTTTCTCCAATTCAAAAGAAATTCATCAAATAAATTATTGTTTAAATTAATTGTCTATTTTTGATTAACAAATAAATGCCATGCAAACATATACACTATTAATTAAGGACATTTCTAAATCACATACGCAAACAATTGCTGTTTGTAAAGCATTGGTTAACCAATATAAAGCCGAACCAAACACCCAAATAATTATTGATTTCTCTGATTGTAACTTTATATATCCAGATTATGCTATTTTATTACTTTGCTCAATAAAACATATTGAGAATTTAGGAATTGAGGTGAAAGGCACAATTAAATTAGATACTAATACAGAAATAGTTAGCTACTTGGCAAAAATGAATTTCTTTGAAAATCTAAATGTAGAATTGCCTATTTCAATTCCGAAAATTAACCCCCATAATTCTGTACAAATACAAAAATACACATCCGAAAATCAGACAGAGGTATTAAATAGCATTTTAAAAGTGCTAAAAGAAAAAAGTTCTTTAGATGATAATGTTTATGCAAGTTTAGATTATTGTTTCAATGAAATTCTGGATAATGTATTAAATCACACAGATGAAAAAGTTGGTTGGGTTGTAGCACAATATTTTGAAAACATAAATTCAATTCGATTAATTGTTTGTGATTTTGGAATGGGAATTCACGCTTCATTAAATCAAAAATTTAGTTTTACCGAAGAAGAAGCGATTTCAAAATGTATTGAAAGCGGCGTTACCAATGGAAAAGGACAAGGTCATGGATTATTTGCAACAGCATCGTTTGTTAGATTAAACAAAGGTTGGCTGAGTTTGTTTTCGGGAAACAAAAAACTAAATGTTAGTGAAAAAGGCACCATTGTAAAAAATATTGATGGATGGCAAGGCACTTGTGTATATATAAGAATAAACACTAATGTTTCTGTTGATTACACTGAATTTACAAGCCCTTTTTATGATTACAAAAAGCAGGTTTTTGAAAATTTATTTGAATGATTTAAAAAAATAAAAATAAATAACAAAATATTACGTTATTTATCAACCATTTAATAATAACTTTGCACTATAATATAAACGAAATGACACACACAATCCTATTTAGAGAAATAAACCCAAGTCTTGGTACTCGAGATTTAGGGGCTAAAATACGTTTGGATATTATTGAAAAAATCAATACCAACGATAAAGTATATTTAGATTTTGAGGGTGTTGATGTAGTTACGAACTCATTTGCAAACGAATGTTTCAGCAAACTAAAAGACATCGTAACGTTAGATGTTTTTAAATCAAAAATTGCTTTCTTAAACACCAACGATTTTGTACAACGAGTTATTATTTCTGCAATGTAATATCTAAAAATAAAAATTTAAAGCCACTTTCGAGTGGCTTTTTTTGTTTTAACTCCCCTTCACCACCTCAATATCCTCTGGTGTTAACGCATACAATTGATAAACCAATTCGTCTATCTCGTTTTCTAAATCACTTGTATCAGCTTTGGGATTTTCTTTTTTTAAGGTTAGAATTTGGTCGACGAGATTTGTTAATTTGTCTTGATTTGATTTGTCAATTTTTGGAATTGGAAAGTTTTTAATATCTTCTATTAATATTTTTGGAAATGCTCCTTTTGTTGCTTTTGGCGATGAATTAAAATGATAAAATGTTGCTAGTTTTGAGTTAATGATAGCTAGCAAAGATTTAATATTTATTTCACCTTTTTCATTTTTTAAAATATTTATAATTGAAGGGTCATTGTAGCTTTCTTCATTTGTAAATCCAGCAAAAATTTTAGGATTAGTGATTTCTCTTATTAATATACGTTCTCCGATGAAATACTTTGGGTCTCTAGGATTGGCTATATTTGCGTCATAATTTATAAATTCTTTTGCATTCCATTTTACTGAATATGGATTAATATCTTCACCCCAAAGCCATTTTTTCCATCCTAAAGTAGAATCATTAGAATGATAAATACGATTTTTAATAGTAAATTCGTCTTGCCCTCTATATTTATCATAAGCTATTATACCTTGTGTAAAATAAGGAAAATAATACGAAAGAGTATTTTTTTTAATTTTTAATTTTGAAATAATATTTAAAGTTTCAGAAAATAATTTAAAAACCAATCCCCAATTTTGATTGTTTTCTAATAATTGTTTTTTAGAAACGTTTTCTGTTTTTCTTTCTATTAATTCTTCAAAAGTTTTAGCATCAGCAGTTGGCTTATAATTTATTATATCTAAAGATGCTTTATTTTGGAATTGAGTTAAAATACATCGCACCGTTGCGCCATCAAAAATTGGGAAATTTGTACAATCTAAAATTGAATTAATTTGCCATTTATCAAATAATGTTTCTCTAAAAGTTTTTGCAAACACATTAAATAAGATTGTGTTTGGTATGATATACGATTTTAAACCGTTTTTGCACAATAAATTTTTAGATAGATTTATGAAAAAATAATAAATCTCAAAATCTGGAACTTTACCCAAAACTTTACCGATTTCTGTTCTTTCAGAATTGCTTAAAGCAACTCCATACGGCGGATTTCCAATCACTACATCAAAACCAACAAAACCTCCTTTATCGTCTAAAACTTCTGGAAATTCAAACCGCCATTCAAACGCATTTTCATAAATGGGGTTGTCTTTTACGGTTTGTAGTTCTACTTGTTTGTCGTTAATTGCTGCTTCTAGTTTTTCTTTGGCTTTCTGTTCTTTATCAGTTAATTCACTAGTAAAAAACTGGTGCGTTTGGTATTTATCGTAAAATTCACCGTTCAATTTTCGCAGGTCGTTTTGCAACTTGGTTACCCGCAAATCGGCCAATTTAAATTCGTCTTTAAAGAGTTTTAAATTATTTTTTAAAACGTTTTTGGCTTTCTTGTCGTTCGTGTTTTTATAAATATGTACCCAATTTTTGTATTCTTGTAATTTCTTCTGAAAACCAGTAATGCGCTCAAAAACATTGTCTTTGATAGCAAATTTTGAGATTAATGAGTTTCCAGTTTTAATATTGATGTCAATATTAGGTAAGGTTTGAAGTTGAAGACCGTCATTGCGAGGAACGACGCAATCTTTCGTTGAGACTGCTTCGTTCCTCGCAGTGACGTAGTAAGCATTTTTTAATAATTCAATCCACAAACGCAATTGGCAAATCATTACGAATTTTTGTTAATATCCACACCAAAAAGGCAGTTTTCTATAATGGTTTGCTTTTCTGTAAACAAACATTCTTGCAAATCTTGCAAGTCGGGTATGATTTTATTGTTTTGATTTAATGTGTATTCAAAAAGCTTGTCGGTTTCCTGATTTTGAATTATCAATTCGTCGTTATCAAGCGTTATGGTGTAACCCAAAACACGATTGCCATTGGTATAAGAAAGAATTTGCAAATCGCTTTTAATAGCAATCATTTCATTAAGTGCCGAAACCAAAAAGTGTCCCGAACCTAAGGCTGGATCTACAATTTTTATGTCGTTTATGAGCTTGTTAGCTTCAAGTCGTTGAGCTTTATTGGTGTAATCTATTTTGTCTTTTAATTCTTCATAGTCTGTAATATCTTGACAATACGGAAAATTGGTTTTGAACTTTTCCACAACCGCTTTGCGAATGGTTTCGCGACACATGTACATCGTAATAAAACCTGGTGTAAAAAACGAACCGTCTTTATAACCGTTAATTTTTTCGAATATCAATCCAAGAACCGATGCGTTAATGATAGATTTGTTTTCTTCTTGAATTTTGGCATTGCTTTCGCTGGCAAAATTATAGGCATCAAGAAAATCTAAAAGATAGTTTAAACTGGTTTTAGGTTTGATTGCGTCTTTTGTACCTTTCTTTAAAACTGATTTTTTATAAACCGGAAACTCTAATCGGTCTTTTAAATTACTCAAAGACAAAGCGTTTTTTTCCAAATCGGTCATTTCAAACAACGAACTGTTTAGATAAGGAATGGCTGCGTATTTAGTTGCAACGGAAGATTTTCTGTCGGCAATTTTTTCTGCCAAGACTTCAAAAAATAATTCTTCGAGATCATCAAATTCTTTAATTTTTGAACTCGTTAAAAAAGAATAATTTTCCTTGTCGCCACGATGGTATTTTATTAATTGAGATTCTAAAAGTTTAAGAAATAAAATTCTATTTAACCAAGTAATGCACAGTTCCAGTGCCACTTCGTAATATTGATTTTCGGTTGCCTCATTGTTTTCATACCCAAAATATTTTTTTGTTTTAAGTTTCGAAATCGTGTTTTCAATAAGCGAACCTTCGTTGCGTTCGGCTTCATTTATTCTACGAATGGTTTTTTGGCGGTGTCTTTGCTTTCTTCAAGACCAATAATATAAAGTAATTCGTTATAAAAATCGGTATTTAAGGAATTGCTGTCGTTTACAAACTTTTTGCTTAACAAATGTTCTGGCGAAAGAATTTTGTATAAGTCAATTAAATCGTCATCGTCATTTGGATTGTCGTTGGTGATTTTATCTTTATAATCTAATAGATTAAAATAAGTGCAAGGGACTTCTTCTGTAAATTCTGCTAGGTATTTAGCCGCAATAGTATCATAAAAATATTTAGTATCGTGTCCCGAAGTTTTGAAAGCTAAATAGTCTTTTTTGAGTTTAGCGTTTCTAAAAATGTTTTTTTCAAACCAAACGCCATCAAAAACAAACCACTCATAGATATTGGTAACCACAAGATTGGTTATTTTATGATTATCATTATCAACGGTTTGGCGCAAATAATATAAAACCGTTTCTTGCAATGCTTTTACATTGGCATTTTCTGCCGAAACCATATCTCTAGTTTCTTTTGGTTTTTTAAACTCTAATAAAACACCAACATCATCAGTTGTATTGTTTCCTAAACGTATTACTAAATCTTCTTTTTTATTAACGTTTACAAGGTATTTGTCTTTGCAATACACGTTTTTAAACAAGTCGGCAATAACATTTTTATGGTATTCTTCGTCTTGCTTTTCATCAATATGATGAAACGTGTTTTGCAGTTCTTTTTTGAAAAGTTCAATTTGTTCACGCGTTAGTGATTGCTTGTAATACGCTTTGTTTAAACTTTTGGAAGGCTTTATTTTTAGTAATTTCATTTATATGTGTAGTTATTAATTCAATCTAAAATCAACTTGCATTTTTTCCAACTCGAATAACAATTCGTTAGAGATTTTAATTTTTAATTTCCGACTTGGCATTTCCAATTTCGTGATCACTTTTGTTTCCTCAATTTCTGTTATCAATTCAATTTCAGGATCTTGAGGATTTTCTTCGTCAAAAACTACGTCTTCAACAACCTCATCCGAAACAGCAACAATTTGAGGAACAACCTCAACTTGATGATTTATCTTTTCCAATTCCATTACTTCAAAAACAACCGTATTGTCCCCTTTATTTTCTTGAAAAACTGTGCTCAACCGATGAATAAAATCGGAGTGCAAATCGTTAATATTTATATGAATAATCAATTTTTTTGCAAATATTCCCAAAACATCTTGAAGTATTTTAAAGTCCATAAATTGCAATCTTGGCTCCCCTTTTTTCCCTGTTTCTTTATCTGGCCATCCTTCTTTTACCAACACTTTAATATAAGTAAAACTATTCGGAATTAGGTAATGTCGGCTTTTCATGTATTCTTCACCAAAGATTTTAAACTCATAACTTTCGTCATATCCTTCTAAAACAAAAGTCGCCCAACCTTTTCCATTCTTAGCAACTCGATGCTGAACATTCGTAATTATCCCTCCAAAACATAAGTTTTTATTCACATGTGAAACCAAATCTCTTAGAGTTTCTAATCTCGAATTACAAAAATATTTCATTTCATTTTTAAAATCATCAAGCGGATGTCCTGAAAGATAAATCCCAACGACTTCTTTTTCTTTGGCTAATTTTTCCATTGTTGACCAATCTTCACAAGGCGGAACAACGGGTTCTGCAATTTGAACATCACTCGATTCGCCAAACAAACTTACTTGCGATGAATTTTCATTCTCCTGAAATTTTACGCCATAGCGAATTGCTTTTTCGTAAAATGTAATTCCATCGCCATCATCGTGGAAATATTGTGCTCTTATAACTCCTTGAAACGAATCAAAACCACCCGCAAGAATTAAGTTTTCTAACGCTTTTTTATTTGCAGAACGCAAATCAATTCGCTTTGTTAAATCAAATATTGATTTGTATTTTCCATCTTTCCTATTATCTACAATGGTTTGAACGGCTGCCATTCCAACGCCTTTTACAGCACCAATTCCAAACCGAACGGCATAGTTTTCATTAACGGTGAATTTATAAAATGACTCATTCACATCAGGGCCTAAAACTTGTAATCCCATTCGTTTACATTCTTCCATAAAAAAGGAGACTTGCTTGATATCACTCATATTATTAGATAAAACTGCTGCCATATATTCCGCAGGGTAATTTGCTTTCAAATAGGCGGTTTGATAAGCAATCCAAGCATAACAAGTAGAATGTGATTTGTTAAACGCATATTCGGCAAACGCTTCCCAATCTTTCCAAATTTTCTCTAATTTATCTTCTGTGTGACCTTTTGCTACTGCTTGACTGATGAATTTGGGTTTCATTTTGTCCAAGACATCTTTTTGCTTTTTTCCCATTGCTTTACGCAAAACATCGGCGTCACCTTTTGAAAAGTCAGCCAATTTTTGTGACAAAAGCATTACCTGTTCTTGGTAAACGGTAATTCCATAGGTTTCTTTCAATAATTCTTCGCAGGCATCAATATCATAAACAATGGTTTCTTCTCCGTTTTTTCGTTTGATAAAACTCGGAATATAAGCAATTGGTCCTGGACGATATAAGGCATTCATTGCAATTAAATCTCCGAAAACTGTGGGCTTCAATTCCTTCATATATTTCTGCATTCCCGCAGATTCATATTGAAAAATCCCAACTGTTTCCCCACGTTGAAAAAGTTCATACGTTTTCAAATCATCAATTGGAAAAGTATCCGGATCCAGCACAATTCCTGATCTGTATTTTACCAATTTCACCGTATCTTTTATCAAGGTTAGGGTTTTCAATCCCAAGAAATCCATCTTTAACAAACCCGCACTTTCAACTACAGAGTTGTCGAATTGCGTAACATACAAATCAGAATCTTTTGCAGTTGCAACTGGTACAAAGTTGGTAATATCGCTTGGCGTAATAATTACACCGCAAGCGTGAATCCCTGTATTTCTGAGGTTTCCTTCTAATATTTGAGCTTGCTGAATAGTTTCGCCAAGTAAATCATCGTCCTTCGAAATCGCAATTAAATCTTTAATTTTTTCAAAATCCTCAGGTTTAAGCACTTTTTTAATGTCGGCTTCTGACTCTTTTAGAAATCGTGCCAAACTCCATTTCGCAGGAATTAAAGCCGGAATTAATTTGGCTATTTTATCCGCTTCAAAAAGCGGTAAATCCAATACACGTGCTGTATCACGAATTGCCGATTTTGCAGCCATTGTACCGTACGTGATAATTTGCGCAACTTGTTTTGAACCGTATTTTTTAATTACATAATCCATCACGCGACTTCGACCTTCATCATCAAAATCGATATCGATATCGGGTAACGACACACGGTCTGGATTAAGGAAACGCTCAAAAAGCAGGTTGTATAATAAAGGATCAATATTGGTAATTCCAAGACAATATGCCACAACAGAACCCGCAGCAGAACCACGCCCTGGCCCAACAGAAACATCCATTTTTCGGGCTTCGGCGATGAAATCTTGTACAATTAAAAAGTAACCCGGATATCCCGAATTTTGTATGGTCAATAATTCAAAGTCGATGCGTTCTTGAATTTCAGTTGTAATTTCAGCATACCTTTTATTAGCACCTATGAAAGTTAGGTGTTTCAAAAAAGCATTTTCACCTCGTTTTCCCCCATCATTATCATCTTCAGAAACTACGAATTCTTGTGGAATTTCAAATTTTGGCAATAAAACTTCACGCGCCAAATCATAGATTTCAATCTTAGCTACAATTTCTGATACGTTCGCAATCGCCTCAGGCAAATCTGTAAAAAGTTTTTTCATCTCTTCACCCGACTTGAAATAATATTCCTGATTTGGCATTCCGTATCGGTACCCACGACCACGTCCTATTGGCGTAGATTGCTTTTCACCATCGCGTACACAAAGCAAAATATCGTGCGCATTGGCATTGTCTTTTTCTATGTAAAAAGTATTATTGGTCGCCACAATTTTGACATCATTTTTTCTTGCCAATGAAATTAACGCCGTATTTACTCGGTTTTCGTCCTCTTGATTGTGACGCATTACCTCAATATATAAATCAGAGCCAAAATGTTGTTTCCACCAAATCAAAGCTTCTTCGGCTTGGTTTTCACCTAGATTTAAAATTTTATTTGGGATTTCACCGTATAAATTTCCCGACAAAACGATAAGGTCTTCCTTATAAATTTCTATTAAAGATCGGTCAATTCTGGGAACATAATAAAATCCTTCAGTATGCGCAAGTGATGATAATTTCGCTAAATTATGATACCCTTTTTTATTTTTTGCGAGAAATACAATTTGGTACCCGTTGTCTTTTCGAGTTTTATCTTTGTGGTTTTCACAAACAAAAAACTCACATCCAACAATCGGTTTCATAGCCACTTCTGTTGTTTCTTCACCATTGGCAACAGCCGCAGCATTTTTATATTCTGCCGCTTTATTATGGTATAAAATATCACGTACAAAATGAAAAGCACCCATTAAATTGGCATGATCTGTAATTGCAACCGCGGGCATTTTATTCTGAGATGCTGCTTTCACTAAAGCCGCAACGCTAATTGTGGATTGCAAAACAGAAAACTGAGTGTGGTTATGCAAATGCACAAAATCAGTATCAATTAGGACTTGCTTGTTTTCAGAAAGCGTCACTTTTGAAACTGGCACAACATTTAGCTCACCAAATTGCTGTTTGATTTTCTCAGAAGCTTCTTTAAGATTGATGTGTTGCAATCCTAAAAGCTGAATTGGCACCGAATTGTAATTTTGGAATTCTTGAAAATAATCTTGTTCGACTTGAAGTTCTTTATAAGTAAAGATTTCTGTACGAATCAATTCAAAAAAACATCGCGTGGTTGCTTCTACATCGGCAGTGGCATTATGCGCTTCTGCAAATGGTTTGTTGAATAAATAACTGTGTAATTCTGTAAGCGTTGGTAATTTGAATTTTCCCCCTCGTCCTCCTGGCAATTTCAATAAAGATGCGATTACTTCCGTACAAGTATCTAAAACTGGCATAGAACTCATTTGGCTTTCAATTCCCAAACGGTGGAATTCGCAACCCATAATATTGATGTCAAATTTCAAATTCTGACCTACAATAAATTTTGATTTGCTTAAAGCAACATTGAATTTTTCTAAAACTTCAGATAATGATATTCCATCGGCTTGAGCCAATTCGGTTGATATTCCGTGAATTCTTTCGGCATCATAAGGAATATTATATCCGTCAGGCTGGACTAAATAATCCTGATGTTCGATAAGTTTTCCCATTCCATCGTGCAATTGCCATGCAATTTGAACGCAACGAGGCCAGTTTCCAGTATCGGTAATTGGTGCATCCCAGCGTTTTGGCAATCCAGTGGTTTCAGTATCGAATATTAAGTACATATTTTATAAAAATTCAAATAAATTTTCGACGTTTTCAAACTTTTGAAGTCTAAAAACTATAAAATATTATTTGTAGTTGGAAATTAATTGAACTTCAAATTTAAGTTTTTTTGAAGTAGAAATACAGAGAAGTTATCAACAAAACACATTTAACTCCCGCGTGTAAAAAAAATTATTTGTAACAAAAATGCCTCGCAAAAACTTGCGAGGCATTTTTAATAGCAACCTTTGTCAAAGTTCTAAACTTTGAAAAGGATATTTAAAATCTATTTCAAAGCTTCAACTTTCGCTTTAACTTCTTCTAATGAACCTTCAAATACTTGAACATTCGTATTTCCTTTATCGGAGGTTATAACGGTTGCTTTTGCTTTTCCGTTGGTATTCGTTACTTCAACTTTTACTATTTTGGAATTACCTTTTTTAGCACAACATTCCATTTTTTCCTGAGAAGCTATGAATTTTCCAGCGGCATCATAATGCGAAAGACACATTTCTTTTTGCTCAGGAGAACATTTTAAACTGTCGCACATTGAAGCACATTCGGCTGCCGTCATTTCAGCACATTTGCTCATATCGCATTTGCCCATCATAGCTCCTTCTGCACATTCCATTTTTTGTACCGACACAATTGAAGTTTCGTGCGTTCCATTTCCTAAAATTGGTGCAATTACCAATCCTATCAAACAAGTCAATTTAATTAAAATGTTCATTGAAGGTCCTGAAGTATCCTTGAATGGATCTCCAACAGTATCTCCAGTTACAGCTGCTTTGTGCGCGTCTGAACCTTTGTATGTCATTTCACCATTAATTAGAACTCCTGCTTCAAAAGATTTTTTAGCATTGTCCCAAGCTCCACCAGCATTGTTTTGGAAAACAGCCCAAAGCACACCAGAAACGGTAACTCCAGCCATATAACCCCCTAACATTTCAGCAATTAATTGGTTGTTATCAGAATAAATTAATTTGCCTAAAAGTACGATTGCGATTGGAAAACCAATAGTCAAAACTCCAGGTAACATCATTTCGCGTAAAGCGGCTTTTGTAGAAATATCAACACATTTCGCATATTCAGGTTTCCCTGTACCTTCCATAATTCCTGGAATTTCTCTAAACTGACGACGTACTTCATACACCATATCCATTGCAGCTTTTCCCACAGAATTCATTGCTAATGCAGAGAAAACTACTGGTATCATTCCGCCCACGAATAGCATTGCTAAAACGGGTGCTTTGAAAATATTGATTCCGTCGATTCCTGTAAACGTTACATAGGCCGCAAATAAAGCCAATGAAGTTAATGCCGCCGAAGCGATTGCAAAACCTTTTCCTGTGGCGGCAGTTGTATTTCCAACTGAATCTAAAATATCTGTACGGGTACGAACTTCTTTAGGCAATTCACTCATTTCAGCAATTCCACCAGCATTGTCGGATATTGGTCCGAAAGCATCGATTGCTAATTGCATCGCTGTTGTAGCCATCATTGCTGAAGCTGCTAAAGCCACACCATAAAATCCTGCAAATGCATAAGAAGACCAAATTGCTGCTGCAAATAAAAGTACGGTTGGGAACGTAGAAATCATTCCTGTTGCCAAACCTGCAATGACATTGGTTCCTGCTCCTGTTGAAGATTTTTGAACAATTGCCATAACTGGTTTTGTGCCTAATCCGGTGTAATATTCTGTTACAGATGAAATGGTAGCTCCAACAACTAATCCTACGATTGTAGCATAGAAAACCCTCATTGAAGAAATATCTTTAATTCCTTCTCCGAAGAAACTCATTTTCATTGTTTCAGGCAACATATATTTTACTAAAACATAACAAGCAATTGCTGTTAATGCAATAGAAATCCAGTTTCCAATGTTTAATGCTTTTTGAACTTGTGCTTCTTTAGCATTGTCATCCGATATTTTTACAACCATAGTTCCGATGATAGAGAATAAAATTCCGAAACCAGCAATTGCCATTGGTAATAAAATTGGTCCAATTCCACCGAAAGCGTCTTGAATGTTTCCACCCATATCTTTAATCACATAGTTTCCAAGAACCATTGCAGCAAGAACAGTTGCTACGTATGAACCAAATAAATCGGCACCCATTCCAGCAACATCACCTACGTTGTCACCAACATTATCTGCAATTGTAGCAGGATTTCTTGGATCATCTTCTGGAATACCCGCTTCCACTTTACCCACTAAATCAGCTCCAACATCGGCAGCTTTAGTATAAATACCCCCACCAACACGAGCAAACAATGCGATAGATTCTGCTCCAAGAGAGAAACCAGCTAATGTTTCCAAGACCTTGGTCATATCTTCTGTAGAAGTCCAAACGCCACCCATAAATAAATTATATAAGATAATGAAGAAACCTGTTAAACCTAAAACGGCTAAACCAGCAACTCCCAATCCCATTACTGTTCCACCACCAAAAGAAACTTTTAAGGCTTGTGGCAAACTTGTACGAGCCGCTTGAGTTGTTCTTACATTGGTTTTTGTTGCAATTTTCATTCCCATATTTCCAGCGAAAGCAGAGAAGAAGGCACCAAAAACAAAAGCTACTACTATTAATATATTAGTTGTTTGGAATACAAATGACATTCCAGCCAAAACAATACTTGCTATAACAACAAATATTGCTAATAATCTGTATTCTGCTTTAAGAAAAGCTAATGCTCCTTCATATATATAATCTGAAATTTCTTTCATTTTACCATCTCCAGCATCTTGTTTTAAAACCCAGCTTCTTTTGATTAACATAAACGTTAATCCGATTAACGCCATCACTATTGGCACATAAATCATCAATGATTCCATATTCTACTTATTGGTTACTAAATAATTGGTTGCAAATGTAACAAAACCTTAACAAATAAAAAAGCACTATTCCGTTTAGAATAGTGCTTTTTTGAATATTTGATATTTTTATTACTTTATACTGAAGAGTCCGTCGGTTTTATTCTCTATTTTTTCGAATCTCTCAATGCATTCCTCTATAATTTGATTGGCTCTATGAACGTCGCCCCAACCGCCAACATCTACTTTTTTATTTTCCAAATCTTTATATACTTGGAAGAAATGTTCAATTTCTTTTAGTAAATGCGGATTCATATCTGATAAATCTTCTAGTTTATTCCAATTTGGATCTGAAATGGGAACGCAAAGAATTTTGTCATCGGACCCTTTGTCGTCTGCCATAAAGAAAACACCAATTGGCTTCACTTCCATTACGCAACCCGGAAAAGTAGGTTCGGTTACTAAAACCAAAACGTCTAATGGATCTCCGTCCAATGCAAGGGTTTCAGGTATAAATCCGTAATCGGAAGGATACATCATCGAAGAAAACAACATTCTGTCGTACCTGATTTTCTTTAAATCGAAATCATATTCGTATTTATTTCTGCTTCCTTTGGGAATTTCGATTAAAACATCGAATGTTTTTGGATTTGCCATTGTATTTTATTTTAACTTTTATTCAGATTGTAAAATTAAAGAAAGAAAAATAAGTTTTGTCACAAAAAACGGTTGTGTATTTGATATTAATTCGATAGAAAAAACAGGGATTTGGTTTTTTTAATGCGTATTTTTTGTAATAGTATTAAACCCTTGTGAAATACTATAAGTAAAGTCAAAAATTTTATCGCTATTCGAAAATAATAGAGCTAAACGGACTAATGTTATTCCTATAGTAGTTAAAAATTGATAGAGATGAAAATATGGAATTTAAGTATAAACTTAAGTAAATTCAAAGTCGTTTTGGGGAATTAAGAAGCAGTTGATTTAATAAAGAAGATACTCTTGTAAATGGCTTAGGAAGATCAGAAAAATTATTCTAACTCAATTATGCTAGCTTTAGTTTAGTGCTATAAAATTGGCATCTATTTAGATAAAATATCCAGATAATAAAACTAAATGACAAAAGAGAAGTAAGTGAATTCAAATATGGCTTAGCTTGCTTTTCAAAATTTCTTTTAATAGGATTCAAATCTTGGAGAACTACCTAACTATCTTTTTGTTATCTCCTTAAAATGCTATAGACAAACTAATCTTTTATAATTTTAAAATGTTGTACACTTCCTGCGATATTTGCTTCAATAAAATATATTCCTCTTGGTTGGTTACTAATATCTATTGTGTTTTGAGCAAATGAGTCATACCTTGTAGTTATAATTTTTTCTCCTAAAATATTATACATAATAACTTCTAAATGATCGATAGTTTGATTTGCAAAAAGGTATAGCAATCCATGATTTGGATTTGGATATATTTTTAATAAACCATCGTGATAGGTTGAGGTAGTTGTTGATAGAGAAGGGGTAATTATCCCTCCGGCAAGCTGAAAAAGGTATGCAAAAGCCTGATAGTATTGATTGGTAATATTGGCATCATGAACTATTAAGGTGTTTTCGTCATTTTTAGTTTCTGCAGAAGTACTCCAATTGTGTGATCCCACTAGCACTAATGGGTCTGAAGCAGAATTATAATTATCTACCACCATAAATTTATGGTGCATAATACCAGTACCATTGTATACCTTAGCATGATTTGCTGGTAAGGCAGATTGTAATGTCACTAACTGATTTCCAGTTGGATTATTAATATCAACTAAAACATTACTGTTAACACCCCCATTATATTTTGAAATAATTGCACTACTACAATCTGTGCGAGTCAAATCCATTACAGCGACTTCTATATCTGTATTTGCTGAATTAATAGCAGAAATTATTTTTGCAGTAGTCCCATCTGATGGACTAAAATAGTTTTGAACTGTTTTACCTCCAATAATGAAATTATGAGGTGTATTGTCTGTTTTGTATGGTCCAAATTTTGAATTAGTGCTATTTGGTGTTAAAGTAGAACTGCCCCACATTTCCTCAAACTCAATTTTATATGCAAGAGCTAACGATTGGTCTTGAAGTATAATGACATTATTTTTATCTGGACCATTAATTTGAGCAGAAGTCCAATTTGTAGATCCAGTCCAAACGTATGGAAGATTAGCATCGGTATTGTTAGCATCAAAAATAACAAATTTATTGTGCATGATTCCATATGAAGAAGAGGTTGGACTAGTAAGTCTTGGAATTGCACTGTTTAGTAAAGCAATCATTGTATTGCTGGTACTTCCGTTGTAGATAACTCTTACTTGTACCCCTCTGGCATAAGCTGCATTAATTGCTCCTGCGATACCGGTTGTGGAAGAAGGAGAATAGGAATCATATATTGCTATATCCATTGTCGCTACACAATTATTTATATATGTAATAAGCATGTTTACAATAGTATTTGACAAATTTATTGCTTGCTGGGTTTGTGCAAAAGAGATGTCTACAGGATGGTTGAAATATACCGTTATAGTTCCTGTAGAAGCTGATTTAGCGGCAATATAAGTAGTTAAAAGAGTTGAAGATTTGTTGTTATTTAAGATATATTCTATTTTGTATAAATCGGATGGATGAACTTCATCAAGTGAGAGAATTAATGGGTAATCGGTTTTTTTTACTACCATTTTTTCATTATTTGTAATTAAATTAATTACTTTAATGTACGACGGAATATTTGTTTTGTCAAATTCCAATTCTATTTTAGAAGGATAATAATGAACTGTAAAATCATTTTCTTTAGTAATTTCCTGACTAAAAATATAGGTTGGTGTAACAAAAAGCATTGCAAAAACAAGTAATTTAAATGACTTCATATTTTTGTTTAAAAGTATGACGTTTAAATATTATGAAAACAATTTTATTCTTAAGATTGATTTAATATTCTTGCTGTGTGAAATTAAATTTTTTGATTTCGTTGCTATTTATTCGACTAACTCATTTACGTTTTACTCCATTCAATATCTAAATAAACACTCTGGTTTTAGCAAAAATTCACGTTTTTGAAGCCATTAAAAAAATTTAGAATTTTTGGTTCTAATTCGTTAACGGTCAAATAACCTTTTGGTTTTGGGAAAAAAAGTCACTTTGATACTTTATAACAATACAAGGGGCTTGACAAATTATAGTTTTAAACCACCGATTTATCTTACACTTAAATGTAAATGAATACTAAAAACGTTTTTAGCCCAGATAGAAATGGAAAGCCCGGAATGAAAAAAGTTAGTTTTTCTTGCCGAAAAAGAGCGACGGAAGGAAGCTCATTTTTAGGCTTAAAAAAACAACTTTTTGAATGAGGACTTGTAATGAATAGCTGGAATAGCTTCTAAAAATAGATTCCAAACGAGCCTTTTATTCCAAAATTATTGGTTTGAGGAGTTATATATGAACCTCTCCAACTGAATTCAATTTTGAAAACTTTATAGATATTTCCAATTCCTGCATTGTATTCCCAATACACATTTTCTGGAGCTCTATAGATTATTCCTGAGGCGTTTAAAGCTCTACTATCCTCAGAAATTGTTCCGTATGCCCCTCTAAAGCCTATTGTTTCTCTCCAATTTAATTTTCTAAAATAAGGTATTCTAGCAAAAATTCGACCCCCAAAATTGTGCTCCAGCTGAAGTGTTGCATATTGATCGGCTTCAAATTCGTAGAAATTTAAAAGGTTGAAGGTATTTCTAATGGAGAAATAAGTTTGGTTTCCAGGAATAATACTCATCAGTCCCAAGGGCACGGCGCCAAAGGTTTTTCCTAACTCAATAGTTGAGTTTAACACTCCCAGTGGGCCAATAATAACAGGTTGTTTATAATACAGTTGTACTTTTTTATAATCAAAATCACTGCCTAAAAACCCTTTTATTCCTTGGCTAAAGTTGACATAAAATCTAGGATAAGGACTGCTCACTATTTGTCGTTCAACGGCATATCCTACTGTTTTTCTTCCAGGAGTATAATCAATTTGGAAATTAACTTCCGATTGTTTTAAGTCGGCTCTTGTAATTCCACCATTTCCAAAAGCATCTGGCAAAGTGGTGTAATAGTCCAATTTGAATTCTGGCGAAGCGGAAACTAAAGTTCTGTAAGAAAATCCAGCTAATAAAGTCACATTTTTAATTGGTTCTAGTTCAACGGCAAATGAACTAAAATTTACATTAGTTAATTTACCATTATTGCCACCTGCGAATAATGATGACGAAGCAAAACTACGTCCTAAAACATCATTAGAAGTGGTAAGGCTTGCGCCAATTTGTTCCACATCACGTCTTGTTCCACCTTCAATAATAAATCGGTTGTTTCGATTTAAAAGCCATTTTCCAGAAACTCCATATTTGAATTTATTATCTTTAAACCCATAGGCTGTGTACGCTTGAATTCTCCAAGGGTCATTGCGTCCAAAATAAGTTCGCCCACCCACACGCAATCGAAATCCTTCCACATTATTATAACCTACAGTAGATAAAACAGGTCCATAATCAATAATTCCATAATTATAATAGCCACTTCCTAATATTGTAATAACATTATATAATTGCTTAAATTTTCGATTAGTTTGTAAAGTATCAAGCATTTTATATATACCTTTTTCATCTTTATTTAAGTTTTCAAAACGATTTTCTTCCCAAAATTCATCTGGTTTAGTAAATATAGATTCCTCTTTATCAAAAGTTTCTTCTTTGTAAAAATCAGCTGGTTTATTTATGTTAAATTGATGATTTCTATAAAGGCTAGTACGTTTGCCATACATACCTCTAGAAGTTTCTTTTTTGCTTAAAGCAAAATCGGTCATCATGTAATCTCTAGTTAATAAGAAAATCGAATCGTTCAAAACCTCAAATTCTTGTTCTATATAAATATCCTTTACCCAGTTGATATTAGCACTTTTTGTAGATGCCATATTGATGTTTTTGACGGAATAGGTAGAGTCGTTAACCCAAAAATCCCCTTTAAACGTCAATTCGTTTTTTCGTCTTGGATAGAATACAATATTATAACACCATTTTTTGTCAATAAATGAACTGTCTCTTAATACATAATTGTAAACATCGATTCCTGTTCTTGATAGCGGGCTTGTAAAACTCTTATCGAAGAAATTAAGATAATTATTATAGATATCATTCTCATTATATAGGTCTTTGATAAATTCAATGATTTGCTGATTCGTATTAAATCCTGAATTTTTGTTGGCTTTCAGTATTTCTTTGACTTTCCCACGCACATTATCGCCGTATACATTAGAAAGAGCCTCGTTAATAAAAATTGGCAAATAGGTTTTTCCTGTAACATTGGAGGTATCAACCTGTTTGAAAATAAATTCCATTCCCTTGAAAATTTTACTTTTCATAAAAGCACTGTCAATGGTATTCATATCAAATTCCAATTTTTCGTATTTTTCCATTTGGTATTGATTGAACTGACGCAAACCATTTTTACGTCTGTGTTCCCAAATTTTTCTAAGAATATCTATTGCGGGATTGTTTTTTTTTGAGGTTTTTCCGGAATAAATTACCACTGCATTCAATTTTACTCCATCACTAATTTTTATTTTAAAATCAAAATTGACCGCTTTAGGCAAGGTAACTTCTTTGGTTTCAAAGCCTGCAAAAGAAACTACAATAACTTTATATGTACGTTGCGATTCTAAGTAAAAACGTCCGTCTTCATTGGTCACAACCCCTTCGATTGTTCCTTTGAAAACAACATTTGCATACGGGACTGGGTGATTTTCATTGTCAACAACCATGCCACTTACTTTAGTTTGAGCAAAAGTAAATCCTGTTAATAAAGTTAATATGATTGTAAATAATGTGTGTTTCATAAGTCAAAAAAAACTTCATCAAATAATATTGATGAATTTCAAATTTTGTAATTTTTAGTTTTACGGACTGTTAAATTTACAATTGCATAAATTTTCAAGAATTTATGTTTATAATTTATTTTTTGTACATCACTTTTTTCACCGCTTTTACTACGTCGCCTGCATTTGGCAACCATTCTTTCAACAATGTTGGAGAATAAGGCGCTGGTGTATCGGCAGTTGTAATTCTTTGAACTGGAGCATCTAAGAAATCAAATGCACGTTCTTGAACAATATATGTAATTTCTGAAGCAACACTTGCAAAAGGCCACGCTTCTTCAAGAACTACTAATCTATTTGTTTTTTTAACGGACGTTAATATCGTTTCATAATCTAAGGGACGCACCGTTCTCAAATCTATAATTTCGCAAGAAATTCCTTCTTTTGCTAATTCGTCAGCAGCGATATGAGCCTCTTTGATAATTTTTCCAAAAGAAACAATTGTTACATCAGAACCTTCTCTTTTAATATCGGCAACTCCAAGAGGAATGATATAATCGCCATCTGGAACTTCTCCTTTGTCGCCATACATTTGCTCCGATTCCATGAAAATTACAGGATCATTATCACGAATTGCAGCTTTCAATAATCCTTTTGCATCATAAACCGTTGATGGAACTACCACTTTTAATCCTGGTGTATTGGCGAACCAACTTTCAAAAGCCTGTGAATGTGTTGCTCCAAGTTGACCCGCAGAGGCTGTAGGACCTCTAAAAACCATTGCCATTGGAAATTGTCCCGCCGACATTTGACGCATTTTTGCTGCGTTGTTTATTATTTGGTCAATTCCTACTAAAGAGAAATTGAACGTCATATATTCTACAATTGGACGACAACCATTCATTGCAGAACCAACAGCAATTCCAGCAAAGCCAAGTTCGGCAATTGGCGTATCAATAACACGTTTTTCGCCAAATTCAGCTAACATTCCTTTCGAAGCTTTGTAGGCACCGTTGTATTCGGCAACCTCTTCACCCATTAAATATACTGATTCATCACGACGCATTTCCTCACTCATCGCTTCACAAATGGCTTCTCTAAATTGTATAGTTCTCATCTATTTATATATTTTTTTTTAATTTTCTAATGCAAAAATAAAAATTTAATACCACTTATTTGCATAAATTTCTTTTAAATTATTTGGAGCTATTTCCTGCTTTCCACTTTATCCCCGCAAAGGGCGGGGGATGCCGTTGCAATCAGGGCTACGAAATCGATATAGTATTGAAATTTTTATTAAAAATATTATGCGTGCATAGTAAAATAAATGAAAATTAATTAGTAATTTAGTGCCCTGAAAAAACACTGTTTAAAACATACAAAAAATGAAAATATTAGTTTGCATCAGCCACGTTCCTGATACTACTTCAAAAATTAATTTTACAAATGGCGATTCTGAATTTGACACCAATGGCGTTCAATTTGTAATTAATCCAAATGATGAATTTGGTTTAACGCGTGCCATTTGGTTTCAAGAACAACAAGGAGCAACGGTTACAGTTGTAAATGTTGGCGGCCCAGAAACCGAGCCAACTTTAAGAAAGGCATTAGCGATTGGAGCTAACGAAGCAATTCGTATTAATGCCAATCCAACCGACGGATTTTTTGTTGCAAAACAATTAGCCGAAGTCATTAAAAATGGCGGTTACGATTTGATTATTGCAGGAAAAGAATCCTTAGATTATAATGGAGGAATGGTTCCGGGAATGGTAGCAGGATTATTGGGATATAACTTCCTAAATTCTTGCGTGAGCCTTACCTTTGAAGGAAATTCTGCGACAGCATCAAGAGAAATCGATGGTGGAAAAGAAACTGTTTCCACTTCTTTACCTTTAATTATAGGAGGACAAAAAGGATTGGTTGAAGAAAAAGATTTGCGTATTCCAAATATGAGAGGCATTATGACAGCAAGAACTAAAGTACTTAGTATTTTAGAACCTGTTGCAGCTTCATCAGAAACAAAAGCAATAAAATTTGAAAAACCAGCACCAAGATCAGCGGTGAAATTAGTAAGTGCCGATAATTTGGACGAATTAATAAATTTATTACACAACGAGGCTAAAGTTATCTAAAAAAAGCCTCCCCTAACCCCTCCGAAGGAGGGGAACTAGAAACAAATAAAAACAAAGTAACATTCTCGTTCTGGCACCCTCTCCTTTGGAGAGGGCTGGGGAGAGGAAAAATCTAAAATTATTATGTCAATATTAATTTACGCAGAATCTGCAGAAGGAAAATTTAAAAAAGTAGCATTCGAATTGGCTTCTTATGCTAAAAAAGTAGCGGAATCATTAGGGACAACTGTAACGGCAATTACTATAAATGCTGGTGATGTTTCTGAATTATCAAATTATGGAGTCGATAAAGTTTTGAAAGTAAACAACGATAAATTATCAGGGTTTACAGCAAAAGCTTATGCAGATGTCATCAAACAAGCGGCACAAAAAGAAAATGCACAAATTATAGTATTGTCATCAACAACTGATAGTTTGTATTTGGCGCCTTTAGTTTCTGTGGCGTTAGAAGCTGGTTTCGCTTCCAATGTTGTTGGGCTTCCGGTGAGCATTTCGCCATTTCAAGTAAAAAGAGCTGCATTTTCAAACAAAGCTTTCAATACAACTGAAATAGCAACCGCTATAAAAGTATTGAGTATTTCAAAAAATTCGTATGGAATTTTCGAAAATGCTTCCTCATTAACACAAGAAGATTTCAATCCAACAATTGACGATGCTGATTTTGGAGTGAAAGTAGTTTCAGTTGAAAAAGCATCGGGAAAAGTTACCATTGCCGACGCAGATATTGTAGTTTCTGCTGGTCGAGGATTAAAAGGTCCTGAAAATTGGGGAATGATTGAAGAATTAGCCTCGGTTTTAGGAGCTGCAACTGCTTGTTCAAAACCAGTTTCCGATTTGGGTTGGAGATCTCACGGAGAACACGTTGGGCAAACAGGAAAACCCGTTGCGGCAAATTTATATATTGCTATTGGAATTTCTGGAGCCATACAACACATTGCTGGGATTAATTCTTCAAAAGTGAAAGTAGTAATAAATACAGATGCCGAAGCACCTTTTTTCAAAGTTGCAGATTATGGCGTTGTAGGTGATGCATTTGAAATCGTACCTAAATTAATCGAAAAATTAAAAGCTTTCAAAGCCAATAATTAAATCGTTTAAAACACTAAAAAATACAAGGTTGTCTGAATAAATTATTTATTTAGACAACCTTTTTTGGTTTTATAACCGCATTTTCTTTGTAACTTTATACAATACATTGTACTTTTGCAACTATGAGCTTAGTAAAACTATCAATAAAAGGAATTTCATATAGTCAAACTCAAAATGGCGCTTACGCCTTGATTTTGAACGAAGTAGATGGCGATCGAAAACTTCCAATTGTAATTGGGGCTTTCGAAGCACAATCTATTGCCATTGCTTTAGAAAAAGAAATCAAACCCCCTCGCCCACTCACGCACGATTTATTTAAAAATTTCGCGGAGCGTTTTGATATTGTTGTCAAACAAATTATCATTCATAAATTAGTTGACGGTGTTTTTTATTCGAGTATTATTTGCGAAAGAGACAAAATTGAAGAAATTATTGATGCCCGAACTTCCGATGCAATTGCTTTGGCTTTGCGTTTCAACGCACCAATATTTACCTATAAAAACATACTAGATAAAGCGGGAATTTATTTAAAAAACAATTTATTAGACAACGACAGAAGTTCTCAAGAAATTGATGATGTTTTGTCAAATCCAGATACTTTTGGAATTGAAGATAAAGCGGCTTCCGGAAGCATTTATTCCAAAAATAGCATGACGGAATTAACAGATTTGTTAGATGCCGCTGTAGAAAAAGAAGATTATCGTGAAGCAGCAAAAATTAGAGACGAAATTTCAAAAAGAGAATAAACAACCCCTTTTCAAAAAATTTAATATATTAATTACCAATTATGAAAACAAAACACCTCCTTAATCTACTAATTGTATTTGTTTGTCAAATTTCATTTTCTCAAGATTATTATTTGCATTGTGGTACCATCGTTGATACTAAAAATGGTGCGGAATTGAAAAATAAAACACTAGTTATTTCAAAAAACAAAATTATAAAAATTGAAAACGGTTTCATTTCCAAAGCTAAAGATGAAGATATTGAAATTAATCTTAAAAATAAATATATCCTCCCGGGACTAATTGACCTCCATGTTCACATTGAAGGCGAATACGACAGCCACAGTTACATCTCAAAATATGTCGATAATGAAGCAGATATTGCTTTCCGATCAGTTCATTCAGCAGAAATAACACTACTTTCAGGATTTACAACCGTACGTGATTTAGGGGGAACTGGTGTTAATATTTCTTTACGAAATGCAATTAACAAAGGAATCATTAAAGGACCCAGAATTTATACGGCCGGTAAATCAATTGCCACAACAGGAGGCCATGCCGACCCTACAAATGGCAGTAATAGAAAGTTTGCTGGCGATCCAGGACCTCTTGAAGGGGTGATAAACTCTCCTGAAGATGCTGTAAAAGCTGTTCGGGAACGCTACAAAGAAGGAGCTGATGTTATAAAAATAACAGCTACTGGCGGAGTTCTTAGTGTAGCAAAAAATAGCAAAAATCCACAGTTTACAATAGATGAAATAAAAGCCATCACAACTACTGCAAAAGATTATAATATGCTCACAGCAGCTCATGCACATGGTGACGAAGGTATCCAAAGAGCTATATTAGGGGGCATTAAAACCATCGAACACGGTACTTACATGAGTGAAGAATCTATGGATCTAATGATAAAATACGATGCCTACTTGGTTCCAACTTTAACCGCTGGGAAAGAGGTTGAAAAAAATGCAGAAATAAGTGGTTTCTATCCTGAAATAGTGGTGCCAAAAGCAAGAGAAATAGGCCCTAAAATTCAAGCTACTTTTTCTAAAGCATATAAAAAAGGTGTTAAAATTGCTTTTGGGACCGATGCAGGAGTTTTCGCCCACGGAATCAATGCTAAAGAATTTACTTATATGGTTAATGGCGGCATGTCGCCTATTGAAGCCATTCAGGCAGCTACAACAACTAATGCTTTTCTCCTAGGAATTGATAATGAAGTAGGTCAGATAAAAGAGGGATTTTTAGCCGATATAATTGCAGTTAATGAAAATCCATTAGTCACTATAAGTACATTAGAAAATGTAATTTTTGTTATGAAAGACGGAGTGATTTACAAAAAATAAATCATAACACTTTGTCATAAAATCGAATTCAAACATATTAAAATAATCCGCTGATGAAGCAATATTTAGACTTAGTACAACACGTTTTAGATAACGGAACACAAAAAGGAGACCGCACAGGAACAGGAACAAAAAGCGTTTTTGGGTATCAAATGCGTTTCGATTTAAGTCAAGGTTTTCCGATGGTAACTACCAAAAAATTACATCTAAAATCTATTGTTTATGAGTTGCTTTGGTTTTTAAAAGGCGAAACAAATATTGAATATCTTCAAGAAAACGGCGTTAAAATTTGGGATGAATGGGCAAATGAATCAGGCGATTTAGGTCCAGTTTATGGACACCAATGGCGCAATTGGAACAGTGAAGAAATTGACCAAATTACAGAATTAATAGGCACTTTAAAAACCAATCCAAACAGTCGTAGAATGTTAGTTTCGGCCTGGAATCCGAGTGTTTTGCCAGATACTACAAAATCTTTTGCAGAGAATGTAGCCAATGGAAAAGTAGCTTTGCCACCGTGCCACGCCTTTTTTCAATTTTATGTTTCTGAAGGTAAATTATCATGTCAATTGTATCAAAGAAGCGCCGATATATTTTTGGGAGTTCCTTTTAACATTGCTTCCTACGCTTTATTTACAATGATGATTGCACAAGTTTGTGATTTAGAAGTTGGCGAATTCATCCATACTTTTGGAGATGCTCATATTTATAATAATCATTTTGAACAAATCGAATTACAACTTTCGAGAGACGTAAAAGAATTGCCCAAAATGATATTAAATCCTGAAATAAAAAATATTTTTGATTTCAAATTTGAAGATTTTACTCTAGAAGGATACGATCCTCATCCATTAATTCGCGGAACTGTAGCGGTTTAAATCTACATTAATTCTGAAACAATGTCTCTATTATCAGGCAAAGAACCAATGTTTTGAAGCTTGATGCTTGCCAATTTTTGAGCAATCGTAATGCATTCTTCAAAACGCTTGCTTTTTAATATTGCAAATAAAAATCCTGCCCAAAACGCATCCCCCGCACCGGTTACGTCTTTAATTTCTTCCAATTGAAGTGCTTTTTGAAAAAAAATCCCTTGCTTTTTATCTGATAATTTTACACCATCTTTTCCCTTTGTTAAACAAACGGTCGAAACTCCTAGATTATGGAAATAATCAAAAATAAATTCATCGGATTTAGTTTCTTCAAATAATCTAAAACAATCATCATCACTAAGTTTAACTAATGGATCTAAAGCCAAATATTCAACTAAAGTCGCATATGCTTCTGTTCGACTATCCCAAATTTTTTCAGAAAAATTAATGTCAATGCTCAATTGAAGCCCTAATTCTTTAGCTATTTTAGCGCTATTTAAAATAGTAGTTCGTGCTGGTTCTTTGCTCAAAGCAAAACAAGTAGTGTGGAAAATTTTTGCATTTTCTAACAATTCAAGTGGCAGCTGCTCTTCTAAAATTTCGCAGTCTGCATGTCGGAAAGGGATAAATTCTGGCGTTTCTTTTGATTTAGAAATAAATATTACGGAAGATGGTTGTGTGATTGATTTTCTAAAATGAGTGGTATTCACTTTATTAGATTCTAAATTATCTACTATAAAATCCCCTAAACCGTCATTCCCACCTGTTGCTACAAGTGCCACATTCAATCCAAGACGGGTAGCATTAACTGCTACATTTGTAGGAGAACCGCCTAAAAAACGTTGAAAGTTTTTAGTATTTTCAATTGTACTGAGTTCGTGACCTATGAAGTCGATAATAACTTCGCCAACACAAATTATGTCTATTAAAGTTTTCAATTAAGATAAAAATTTAAAATTAGTATGTATATTTTGATGCAAGAAAACGGCTGCGGCTGCACTCCAAGCGCAAAAGGCAACTCCGTTAGGCTTTGAAGTTTTAGTATTGAAATTTTCAAAAAAACTAAAATTCTCTTTTTCGTTCGCACTATTAATTGAATATAAAACTTGCGTTGCATTTTCTCTTTGATTTTTCGATAGCAAAGCCAAGCCATAAAAACCATTCACCATTGCCCAACTTCCGCCATTATGAAATTCATAAGGATAATTACGAAACTCATATTTGCAGTTGTTTTTCAACAAATTCCAATCTAAATCGGATTCTTGAATTGGCGGCCAAAAAGCAGGAATTAGCTTTAAGCTGGTTTTATTTTTAATAGTTTCAAAAGACTTTAAAATTTTATTTTGAAAGCCATCAGAACCAATATTTAGTAGTAGAACTAAAGCATTTGCGAAAGCATCGAACTGCGTTTTATATCCAGCTGGCGAAAAGGAACACGGCATAAAACCTTTAAATTCTACTTCTTTATAGGCTCTTTCGTGATATTTAGGAAAAGTTTCATTTGGAGTGAAATTGACTACAATTTGATGTTCTGTCTTTTGAATTTTAGAAGTAATTTCATCGCTTTTTTTGAAGTAATTATAACTTCTCAAAGCCCAAACCCTCAATAATTGATCGTATAAAACATATCCATCCGTAATATATTCGTCAGCCCAATTTCCAGAAAGTGGCACATAAACCAAATGCTGGTTGTTAAATTCCCAAGCTTCTAAAAGGCGTAAACATTTTTGAATATTGGAATCATATTTTGAAACAAAAGAACTGTCTTTTTTGTAATATGCAAATTGACAAATTCCAATTACAAACCAAGTAACAGCGTCAACACGACCTGCTAAACCGCCATAACTTACTTGTGTTTCGTTTTCAGTAACCAAAACATTAGAAGGAATTGTGCCGTTTTTGTGTTGATTATTGGCTAATGTTTCCAATGTTTTTTCGAAAGTATGTATTAATTTTTCATCGCCTGATGCCAAAGCAGCCAAACCACAAATCACACCGTCACGAGCCCAAACTCTTTTGTAATTTGACGTATTTTCTGCGCTTGCAAGAAATCCATCAGAAGACGAACATCTTTGAAGCAATTCTATCGCTTTGTTATAACTTATATTCTCCATTAGTCAATACTTTCTTTTTGCTTATTTACTGTAATAAAAAGCGTGAAAACTCCACCAAGAATGAGGAACAATCCTCCCAATCGAATTACATTTATAGGGTTTTTACCCAATAAATCAAAGACAAAATATTGCATTGTGACAATTTGTATAATCATTGGAATCACAATAAACATATTAAAAATACCCATATAAATTCCGATTTTACCTTTTGGAATTGAGCCTGCTAAAAGTTGGTACGGCATTGCTAACATTGAAGCCCAAGCAGTTCCTAAACCAAATGAATACAAATATATGGTGCTTGTTTTAATTGCATTTCCGAAAGGGTTCCACATCATAAAAAGGGTCGTTTCATTATTCAAATATGGAATAGCGAGTAAGCCTATACCGCCCAATGTTAATGCAACAAAATGAACTCCTTTTGCACCAATTTTGTGTGCCCATGGAATTAATGCAAAAGCAATCATAAAACAAATAATATTGTACGTTCCGTTCAAATTTCCTGTCAACATTTGCGCTTTTGCATAGCCGGAAGTAGTTGCATCGGAAGTATTGAAAAGTGAAATTGATAATGCTCCAGTAATATATTGCCAGTAACAAAACATGGCATACCAAGTAAAAAACTTTACTGGAATGAGTTGCTTCATTGTTAACGGCATTTCTAAAAAGGCATTTTTTATGTCTTTATAAATACGATATAAAATAGTTCCTTTACTTTTTTCGATTTCCATTTCCCCCAATTCCTCAGCTGTTGGCGGAAATTCTTTTGTGGATAAAACAGTAACCAAAATGGAAATTATTGCCGCAAAAGAACCTATGAAAAATGCCCAATAGGTGTAGGTTGGAATTCCGTTATTCATTTTATCTGTAATAGCAAGAAATCCGAAAGAAACTAAAATTGCAGGTGTGAAATTGGATAAAGTACTTCCTAATCCTGTAAAAAAACTTTGCATTAAAAACCCAATTGAGAATTGCTTACTCGGTAATTTATCGGCTACAAAGGCGCGATAGGGTTCCATTGCGATGTTATTTGCAGCGTCTAAAATCCAAAGTAAACTGGCTGCCATAAAAATTGAACTTGAGAATGGCATTGCAATTAATGCAACACTTGAAATTAAAGCGCCTATTAAAAAGAAGGGTTTTCTGCGTCCGAATTTTGGCGACCATGTTCCGTCACTTATTGCTCCAATAATAGGTTGTAAAAACAAACCAGTTATTGGACCAGCAAGCCAAAGCATTGGTAAACTTGCTTCGTCAGCACCCAAATATTTATAAATAGCACTCATATTACTTTGTTGCAAACCAAAGCTAAATTGGATTCCAAAAAACCCGAAATTCATATTCCAGATTTGCCAAAAATTGAGTTTTACTTTATTTAAATTTGTCATTTTACTATTTTAATTAAGAAGTCATTAAAGTCGGCATTATTAGTAAATATTTCTCCATATTTATCAATAACTGGGATTCCTAAATTATTAGTGCTAATATTTGCATTTTTTAACTTAGAAAGCATTTCACTAAGTGCCACTTTATCGGTGTCAATATCGTAAAAAACAAAATCTATTTTATTTTCAATTAATTTTTGTTTTGTAGCGATGCAAAAATGGCAATCTGAACTTCCATAAATAAAGATTGTTTTTTTTGTTTTTTCGATACTTTTTTCAGATTTTACAATTGCTTGAGCGTTCAAATTGAATTGAGACATTATTAGAAAAAACAAAAATAAGAAAGTTAATTTTTTCATATTCAAATAGAAATAATATTAAAAACAATTCCCATACTATAAAAGTACAGGAATTGCTCTAACAAAAACAAAAATGAAATTTTATTAGAATCTATAAGACAATGCCATAGAAAGTGATCTTCCTGCGAAAGGTCTTGCTCTTACATAATTCACTGTGTTTTCAGTAATACTTCCTTCTTCAACTTCAGTAATTGCTAAAGTATTCAAAAGATTATTTCCAGAAACATTTAACGATAATCCTTTAGTAATTCCAAATTCAACAAAACCATTAATTAAAACGAAGCCATTCATAACCAATTGGTTGCTGTCTTGAGCAAATGCTTTTGATTGTCCTAAAAAGCTTAATCCAAGAGAATTTGATTTAGAGAATTTATAAGTAGGAATGAAACTATACATTAATTTAGGTTGTCGTCTTGGTGCATTTCCTGCATTTGCTCCTGAAGTAATTTCTGCTTTAGTGTATGTTAAACCTCCTCGTAAATCAAAATCTTTGCTAACTTTATATGATGCTTCCAACTCTAATCCTAAAGATTTGTAATTATTTTCGGTTAAAATTGTTGGATTCGTTGCTTCAAATCCTGATTGTTCATCTGTTTTAGCATAAAAAAAAGTTCCATAGACATATCCTTTTGAGAATTTTTGTTTGTATCCTAATTCTCCTTGAGCAAGATAATCTAATGAATTAATCAAATCCCCATTTAAATAAGATGCTTTAGGTCTTTCAAATAAAATACGGTCTGCTTTTGCAGAAGCTCCTTTGCTATATCTCACAAAAAATGACTGACTATTACTTAATGCGTAGTTTGCACCTAATGAATAAGAAACATAATTATAATCATAATGAACTGTTGTGGTTTTAGCTGGATTAATTCCTGAAACGCTACTTTCAGGTGCACTGATAATTCCGTCATGATTTATATCAAATGAAGATTGGGAACTCCCTGCAAACGATCCTGTAACTTTACCCATATCGTAACGAATTCCACCTTCTAAAGAAAGTTTATCATTTGCTTCAAGCGAAACATTTAAGTAAGGTGCAGAAACATTATATTGTGTATCGTAGTTTCTGGTACAACAGTTGCCCCAAGCTGGAACTCCGTAAGCATACAAACCATTGTCAGACAATGAACTTCCTGACGCATTTGTTACGTTTAGCAAACGAGGGTTTGAATCTGAAACTTCTTGTAAATAGGAGTTCCACATCCAGGACATTGATATATTTTGAATTGATTTAAAATAACCGGCGGTAACCCCAACTTTGTCGAATTTTTTAGTTAACTTTAAGTCATTCATAAAATTATTGAAGTCATTTAGTTGGGTATCAAACATGTGAATTCTTGCAACTAAGCCATTCGCCGTATTAAAAGGAGTTCCTGTATTTGCATACGACAAAGTCGAACCTGCACCAAAGGAATTTGCAATAGTTGAAGCCGTTCCAACTTCGGAAGGAAATGGAGAAATAAATCCACCCGAATTGGCAGTAAATCTTCCATTTTCAGTAATTTTCCATCCATCTTCTAGGTCAAAAGCCGCATTAATACCTAATGATTTTGAAACTGGATGCATTCCATCAGCAACATTACCTCTACGCAATTGTCCATCAGGACCTAAACCTACATTTTGAGATAAAAAAACAGATTGTAAAGCTCCTTTTGTTGCATCAAATCCAGGTACATTTCCCCAAATAGGATTAGAATTTGTTCCAGAAACTTGAACTGGCATCGGCATATAAGCTGCCGCTCTATCGTTTAAGAATTTTGCATAAATAGTTACACTTCCTTTTTCAAATTCTTTAGTGACATTAAATTTAACTTGACCCCCATTATTTGCTGTATATCCAGTATTTCTTACTCCTTCACCAGCTCTATAGAATCCACCTGCGTGAAAATATAATCCATTTCCAATTTTCGCACCATAATCTAAATCGGTTCTAAAATTGTTATAATCTAGTCCAAAACTGGTGCTCATTGTTCCGCCTTCAACTTTACCCGTTTTGCTAATAAAGTTAATGATTCCGCCAGGAGAATTGGAAGATAAAATTGATGCTGAACCTCCACGAATAGCTTCAATTTTAGCTACATTTCCATCAAATCTTGTAAAAATATCTGCTGTTGCAAATGCTATATCTCCAAATAAAAGAACTGGAAGGCCATCTTCTTGTAATTGCAAATATTTTGAACCACCTGAAGAAATTGGCACACCACGAACTGCAATGTTAGCATTTCCTTCGCCACCAGTAGATTCTGAACGGATTCCAGGAATTGTTCTGAAAATTTCGGCAGTAGATCTTGGAGCCGATTGTTCAATTTGTTTGATTCCTAAAGTCGTAATCGATACACTCGATTTAATTTTAGTTTTTGGATTCACGACACCAGTAACAAAAACCTCTTCAAGAGTGTTTGTTTTAGTAGTATCTGTGACCATTTTTGTTTCATTTTGTGAAAACATTGAATTGGCAAACAATAGCGCCATCAATAATCCAAACTTTTTCAGTAAAGTAATTCTTTTCATAGTTTAAAATTGAATGATTAATAATTTGTTGTTAATAGTTTTACGAAATTAGTTTTAATTCCAACTTTTTTTTACGAAATAGTACCGAAAACGTTTTCGATAATACCGAAAACGTTTTCGATTTTATATTTAATTTTTTATGATATTTGTAGTATGAAAGAAATAACCTTAAAACAGATAGCTGAGACTTTAGGAATTTCGATTACTACCGTTTCCAAAGCATTAAAAAACTATCCTGATGTTAGTTCGAAAACCAAAGAAAAGGTTCTTGAATTAGCAGGACAACTTCATTATACTCCAAATAGTTTTGCTGTAAATTTAAGGACAAAAGAGTCAAAAACAATAGGATTAATTGTCCCTGAAGTCGTTCATCACTTTTTTTCTAATGTTATAAATGGTATTATTGCCGAAGCAGAAAAAAATGGTTATCTCGTGATTATTTTGCAATCTAATGAATCTTTAGAGTTAGAAAAAAAGCAAGTCGAACTTTTAATAAACAAACGAGTTGATGGAATTGTGATGTCGCTTTCTAACGAATCAAATGATGATGAACATTTAAAGGAAATTATCCGTCGGGGAATTCCGTTCGTTCAATTTGATAAAATTTCAAAATTAATTCCAAGCTCAAAAGTTATAATAAATGACCGAAAAGCTGCAATGGAAGCAGTTCAACATCTTATTGATAACGGTTGCAAACGGATTGCGCACATACGCGGCCCTATAAATCCACAAAATGCAATTGATAGATTCATTGGGTATAAAAAAGCGTTAGAAAAAAATGCAATTCCATTTGACTCAAGTTTGGTTTATACCTGCGAAAATGTAACCTTTGAAGAAGGTTTGTTCTTTGCTAAAAAAATAGTTGAAGAACATCCTGATGTCGATGGAATTTTTGTAATTACCGATTTAGTTGCTGTTGGGGTGCTAACTTATTTCAATGAAAAAAAAATAAATATTCCAAAAGACATTGCAGTAATTGGATTTAGTAATTGGTTTATGTCCAAAGTAATTACTCCAAAATTGAGCAGCGTTGATCAGCCAAGTTATGAAATGGGGGTTGTATCTTTTAATTTATTGTTAGAGGAAATGAAATGTCGAAAAGAAGAATTGCCATTTAAACCCAAAATCATAGAATTACAAACGAATATTATTGCTAGAGAATCGAGTATAAAAATTTAAAACAAATACTATTTCTGCAAAGCTAAATCGTAACTTTGTATTTCTTAATAAAAATCAATTTGACTAATTATATTTATTATGGGAACAACACCTCATGAACTTTATGAATATGCCCGTCTTAGAATCAAACAAAAGAAAAGATTGTATTTTCACTTTGTATTGTTTTTAATAAGCAGTTTATTCATGCTTGTGGTCAATAAAATATTTAAAATTGGCGAGCCTAATAATTGGTTTTTATGGGTTTCTTCCACTTGGTTTTTTCTTTTTATTCTTCATTTTATAAATGTTTTTATAACCAAACGTTTTATGAATAAAGACTGGGAAAGAACTCAAATTGAACGATTGATTGCCCAACAAGAAAAAAAAATCGATGAATTTCAATCCAAAGTTGAAAGTGATTTTTCAAAAAATACAACTATATAATGAGAATATTAATTGCCGCTACTTCCCAAAACAATGCCCTTGGAAAAGACAATAAAATCATTTGGCATTTGCCTGATGATTTCAAACGTTTCAAAGAATTAACTTCGGGACACCATATTATAATGGGAAGAAAAACATTTGAAAGTTTTCCAAAACCACTTCCAAACAGAACCCATGTTGTAATTACACGACAAAAAAACTACAATCCCGAAGGCTGTATTGTCGTTAATAGTATCGAAGAAGCATTTGAAATTTGCCCTAAAAATGAAGATGTTTTTTTAATTGGCGGTGCAGAAATCTATAAATTGGGACTTCCATTTGTAGATAAAATTGAACTCACTTTTATAAACGACACTTTTGAAGCGGACGCCTTCTTTCCGGAAATTGATTTTTCTGAATGGAAACTTACCAATGAAGAATTTCATTCAAAAGACGAAAAACACGGGCACGATTTCAGTTTTCAGACTTATGTAAGATTACAATAAATAGAAGCTTTGGTTTGGAAAGAAATTTCAAAAATTAAAATAATCGTTACCTTTGCCAAAATTAAAAAATAATGTCAAAAAATATTACTCCTTATAAAGATTCAGAATTAGGAAAGAAAGAGCAAGTAGCACAAATGTTTGACACTATTTCTGGCAATTATGACGGGTTAAACCGAGTAATTTCTTTTGGAATTGACATAAAATGGCGTAAAAAAGTACTGCAATTGGTTTCTGATAAAAATCCAAAAACCGTTTTAGATATTGCTACAGGAACTGGCGATTTAGCTATATTAATGACGGCAACAAGTGCTGAGAGAATTGTGGGATTGGATATTTCTGCAGGAATGCTTGATGTGGGAAGGAAAAAAATTGAAGCAAAAAAACTTTCTGATAAAATAGAAATGATCTTGGCTGATTCAGAAAATATGCCTTTTGAAAACGATACATTTGATGCCATTACCGTTGCTTTTGGAGTTCGGAATTTTGAAACATTAGAAAAAGGATTGGCTGAAATCCTTCGTGTTCTAAAGCCTAACGGAGTTTTTGTGATTTTAGAAACCTCGGTTCCAGAAAAAACACCTTACAAACAAGGTTATACTTTTTACTCAAAAAACATACTTCCATTAATTGGAAAATTATTCTCAAAAGACGATTCTGCGTATCAATATTTATCAGAATCAGCGTCTGTTTTTCCTTATGGAGAAGCTTTAAACAATATTTTGAGAAAAATTGGGTTTATAGATGTTGTATCGATGCCACAAACATTTGGTGTTGCCACAATTTATTCTGCTTCAAAAAAATAATACTGAGGTTGTTCAGCATCAATATGAAAAAAATAGTTGTTTTACTTTTATTAGCATTTGCAGGCGTTGGACATTCCCAAACCAAAGGAATGTTCAGTTATGACCCGCTTGTGAATTTAGAAAATTTTGACAAAAGCAACGTTTATTGGGGTTATTTTTTAGGATTTAATTCTTATGGATTTAAGATTGATTATAAAAATTTTCAACAAAAAGATATAGAAGTTGAGAATACCTCGGGTTTTAATGTGGGTTTGGTTGGGGATGTGAGAATTCAGGAATACATCAATTTGCGTTTTGAACCCGGATTGTATTACACACAAAGAAATCTAACTTTTCCGAATTTCACGCGAGAATTAGATTATTTCAGAGACGTGAAATCAACGTATATTCATTTTCCATTATTGCTGAAATTCTCGGCTTTAAGAACCGGAAATGTGCGTCCTTATCTTGAAGGTGGGCTTTCTGCAACTTTAAATTTAGGCAGTAATTCAAAATCTACTGATGACAATTTGCAACAGCGTTTTAGAATGAAAGAATGGTCAACAAATTATGAAATTGGCTTTGGTATTGATTTATATTTTGAATATTTCAAATTTTCACCTTCCATTCGAGGAGTTTTTGGTTTGAAAGATGAATTAGTTCGAGATAATGACCCAAATAGTCCTTGGACATCGAATATAGAATCGCTAAAAACAAGAGCCATTCTTGTCAACTTTACTTTTCATTAGGATTACTTTGTCAAGTCTTTTTATTTCAACTATTTAGATGAAATAAGCTGTATCAAAAAAAATTATGGTTATTTGTATTCAAAAAAAGGGCAATCAATTTTTGATTGCCCTGTAACTAATCCAAATAATTAATCCCCCTCAACAATTTTTATAAATTTACCGTTGGCATCCAATAATACATCATACGATTTACCATCTTTGTTTATTTCAGCTTCATAGGTTACAACATTTTTGTCGTCAGTTATTTTGGCTGATTCGGTTATTTTATTTGTTGGATAATTCTTTTTTAAATATTCCAATGCCGCTGCAGGAAGTTCCGATATTTTAATGTCTATTTCAAGTGCTTTTCGATGACCCTCGCCATTATATACAGCAGAAGCATCTGAACCATTTATCTTAAACTCGGCTTCATAATCTCCATCTTCCATTCCCCATTTTGCCTTTTTGTTGGGAAATTCCTTTTTGAACATTTCAGTAACTGTTGCTGGAACTGTTACTTTTTTTGATTTTTTTTCTGATTGTGCAACCATAGTTACACTGAAGGCAATTGCGATTGCCAAAAATAAATTTTTCATTTTTGCTTAATTAAATTTTAAAAATAATTTCTTTTTTTCTCTGTTATGAGATACGTTTTATTATCTATTGAGTAGTAAGTATAATTAAGTGTCGAATTTTAAAATAGGTTATTTATTGTGATAGACTGATTTTATCTATTTTCTTACTATTTTGAGACTTTTGACTTTACGACATTAAAAACTTTCGACTTACTTAAGCAACTATTGGAGGTCGAAAGATTGAAAAAACAGCATTATAGGAATACAATGTGTTTTTATAATTTGAAATTTTTATTTGGTCGGGCGACACAAATTCATTACTGTTTTTGAATTCAAAATACTTAAATTCTTGAATAAATACAAAAGTTGAATGGTGAATATTATACTCTAATGATTTATGCGGTTTTTGTTCGTCTCCGTTTTGGTGTTTATCAAAAATCCCGTCAATATTCATTAAATGATCCGTAATAAAGTCCATTGGTGTCATGTCTTTATCTTCGGTAGTTTTGCAATGTTCATAGATTTTTGGCAAATTTCCAATAATAGAAAAATCACTCGAAGGCAATACTATCGTTCCCATCGAATAAAAAGCAATAAATATGATAAAAATGTTTTTCATTAATTGATAAACGTAACTATTTTATTTTTATTGTGTTTAATTTTCTATTGTGTTTTGAATGGCTTTATGACACAGTCAACCTTCTAAATTCGCTCAAAATAATTGCAGTTGCAGTTGCTACATTCAAACTTTCCGTTTGTTGCAAATCGCCAAAACGAGGAATTGTCAATCTGTTTTTTATAGTTTTTTCGATGCTTTCAGAAATTCCATTTGCTTCATTTCCCATCACAATTACCGCTTCTTTTGGTAGGGTTTCTTGATAAATAGTGGAGCCATCCATAAAAGTTCCAAAAACTGGGAGTGTTGTTTTTTGGAGAAATACATTCAAATCTACATAGCTCACATTTAACCTTGTAACAGTTTAGTTGCAACTAATTCTATTTTAACGTTTTGAATTATTTTACTTTTCAATTTCATTTTAACCGGAAAACAACAAGGTAATAGCTCACCAGCTTGGGCTCAATAAAAGTATTTATCGGAAAACAAATGGTTTAGATTGTATAGGAATTTTTACAATGTGATACGGCTGAATTCCTGCATTATAACCAAACATAGAGCCGCTAGTAGAAACATTAACGACAATATTATTTTGATTTTCAGCAATTGAATTAATAGTAATTGCGTAACTAGTATTTGGTCTTAAATCCATGTCAACTACTACAATTAAAATATCAGTAGTAAAGTCAATAGTAGTTGTTGTAAATGGATCCCAAATCAACGGATTCATTTGATTAAGTAAATTAGTCCACTGTGTTTGATTAGTAATTATAGTATTCTGCTGTGGAATATTTGTTTGACTATACATGTGATTTTTTCCAATCAAAGTAAAAGGAATGTTTTGTGGGGTAAAACTTGGGATTGGTTCTTCATTATTATTACTACAAGATAGTAACATAAAAAATAAAATAAATGATAAAATGGATGATTTACGAAATAGTAAAAAATTGTTACTTTTGTTTTTGAACGTTGTTAATTTCATAGTTTTTATTATTAAAGTTAATAAAATAACCACGCCAAAGTTGTGGTGTTACTTTTTTTAATGTTTAAATAATGTTTTTGCATCGGTTATTACACCATCTACAATAAGTGCTACGGTGTAAAATCCAATCGGATAAGTGCTGATGTTAAGGTTGGTTTCGGTTGAATTTAAATCTAAAATATAATTGTTTGACGTTCCGCTGTTTCCTAATAAGCCAATTACCATTAAATAAGCCGAATTTGCTCCATTTATTTTATAATTTATATTTGCATTGTTATTACTTGGGTTTGGAGTTATACTTTCTAAAATACTCGGTTTTAAACTTACTTCAACCTCTTTATAATCCTTAAATCCGTCCGTGGTTGAAATTACTTCCAATTTATAATTTTCTGCAATAGCACTTGCAATTTGCAAATCTTTGCCTTGAAAAATTAACACACCTTGATTATCATACCAATTGTATATGGCTGGTTCATTTATATCTTGAGCGCTTATAGTTATTGGTTCATGTAAATCTACTTCTAAATCAGGAGCATTAGCTACAAATAAACTTCTTGATTTTTTCTTTATTTCAAAAGTTTCCCCTCCAATAATTTTACCTGTTAAAGCATCTTTTTGAATAACATGATATCGGAAATTAGATTTTTCGGTTAACTCTTGAGTTAAAAAATTAAAGTTAATAGTAAGTGATCCAATTTCATTTGCATTGAAAGCAATATTATCCAGAATTACATTATTCCCTTTTATAATTTTTCGTTTTACATCTGAAGTGGAATCTAAATGCTCTGATATATTACCACCTCTTACCCAAGCTTCATATAAAATATCGTCCATTTTTATGCCTACTTCAGCTTCTTCAAAAATAGGCTTGCCAGTTTCTAAATTCTCAACTATAAATTCTAAAAAGAAGGTTCGAGATGCTTCAGAAGGATTACCTACAGCTATTGTTCCACTAGTTGAGTTAGATTCAACGTCTACAATTGTAATATTTTTCCAAGCTATACCATTATTATTTATAACATTCTCAACTAAATCTGTAGTTTCTGTTAATGGATCATTTATTGCTTCAATTCTTGCCAACAAACAAAAATGCCATTGCTCCCAGCCTTGAAACCAACTATAATTTTGTGTATTTGGAACATAAAATGGAATTTTTACAATGGTTTCCTGCCCAGGTTGTAAAACAGGAATTTCAACTGATCCGGCTAAGTCACCAAGTTTTACGGTATCATTTGGTGGTTGAAAAAAATTTTGACCATTCCAAGAAGTTGGCCATGATAATGAGCTTCCTGCTTTTGCCCAGTTTAAGGTAATAATTTCATCTCCATTAGATGGAATACAACTTTTGTTTTTTACACTAATGTAAGCATAATTTGGGATAGTAGGATGATATTCTGGATTTTGATGTTCCAAACCATTATCATCATTCTTCCTAATCCAAATGTCTGGACTTGCCCAAAAGTAGTTAGTAATTGTGTTTGGCTCAATTCCAATATCATCGATTTCATCTCTGATCATTAAATCTAAAATATATGGATTTAAACCTTGTGCTGCATGTACTGCTAGAAAAGCATTTACACGACCATAACCTAATTCTAATGAATGTCCTAAATTATTTGGATTCCATTGATAGTTATATCCACCCACTTTTTCTGCAGTTTCTTTTAAAATATTTTTTACCTGTTCTTGTGTTAAACAAGGATTCACTGAATACATCAATGCAATGACTCCACTAATTATAGGGGCTGAAGCTGAAGTGAGCCCAAAGTTTGTATAATTATTATTTAATGTGGTAGTAAGAATATTAATTCCTGGTGCTGTAATGAATAGATTTTCACTATAATTTGAACCTAACAATCTAGTATCGTTTTGTGTTGTGGCACCAACAGAAATTACGGATGGGTTGGAAGATGGAAACTGCAATACTTGTAATCCATAATTACCAGACGAAGCAACAATAATTGAGCCATAAACATTGTAAGCATAATCAATAGCTTCATTTACTGCTTGGCTATATCCAATACTTAAACTTAAGTTGATTATCTTACAACCCGTGGCGCCAGCGTATAAAATAGCATCATCAATTGCTATAGAATTTGGCGCGTTTTGACCCACACCAACTGGTAAAATTTTCACACCTTCATTATTAAATCCTCCTGCAACACCAGCTACCCCAAGATTATTATTTGTTTTCGCGCCAATTATTCCTGCAACGTGCGTTCCATGTGGGATTATTCCTCTTGAATTATTATTATTTAAGTCAAAATTGTAGCCTTTCCAATCATCAATTAATCCATTTCCGTCATCGTCAATACCGTTACCAGTTGAGGGATTATAAGGGTTTGACCAAGCATCCTCTCCACTGTTTAAGTAAATGTTTTGAAAAGTATCATTTCCTTGACCTAAATCGTTGTGTGTCCAGTCTGTTCCTGAGTCGATTACTGCAACTTTCACCGTTGGGTTTCCTGTTGTTATGTTCCAAGCATCACTTGCGTTAATTCTGTTTAAATGCCATTGAGCTGAATAGCTTGGGTCATTTGGAGAAGTGTTATATAAACCTTGAGTTGGAATTTCAAGTTTATCAATGATATTTGAATTTACTGTTTTCATGGTTGTGCATTTGTAGAAAACGTCATTAGAAACGTCATTTATTTGAAAATCACACCAACCGGTAATTGCTTTTCTTATAAAAGTTAAATTATTTTGAGAAGCAAAACTATAAATTGTTTCTTGGCTGGTGTTTAGAACAAATTTAATAGATACCAAATTATTTTGAATAGGATAATATGTTAAATCTGAAGTGTTCAAAACTTTCCATTGATTGTCTATTTTTTCATATTGCTGATTTTGAAATGTTTTTGAATTTTCTTGTGCATTTGTAATAATTGTAAAGCATAAAATTAAAATGCTTTTTAATAAATTTTTAATTCTCATGATTTATTTATTGAGTTAATATTTTTTTAAACCCGAACATTTGAATTAAATCATGGCGGTTCTGAATACTTTTTCTAAAATATTAATTAAAGATAACTATTTTATTTTATTGTGTTTAATTTTCTATTGTGTTTTGAATGGCTTTACGACACAGTCAACCTTCTAAATTCGCTCAAAATAATTGCAGTTGCAGTTGCTACATTCAAACTTTCCGTTTGTTGCAAATCGCCAAAACGAGGAATTGTCAATCTGTTTTTTATAGTTTTTTCGATGCTTTCAGAAATTCCATTTGCTTCATTTCCCATCACAATTACCGCTTCTTTTGGTAGGGTTTCTTGATAAATAGTGGAGCCATCCATAAAAGTTCCAAAAACTGGGAGTGTTGTTTTTTGGAGAAATAAATTCAAATCTACATAGCTTACATTTACTCTCGCAATAGAACCCATAGTGGCTTGCACGACTTTTGGATTGTAAATATCAACCGTTTGTTCTGAACAAATTACTTGTGAAATTCCAAACCAATCGCATAATCTCAAAATGGTGCCTAAATTTCCCGGATCTCGAATGTCGTCTAAAGCAATGATTAATCCCTGCTCAATTATTGGCTTGACCAAAGGGATTTTAAAAACTGCTAAACAATTATTTGGAGTTGAAAGCGCACTTATTTTCTTTAAATCACTTTCTGAAATTAGGGTTTTAAAATCGGCATTAACGGCATCAAAAAGGGGTTCGGTTGTGTATAAATGTTCCAATATAAAGTTGGATTTCAACAATTCCTGAATTACTTTTACGCCTTCAGCAAAGAATAATTGGTTTGCAAAACGGAACTTTTTTTGTTGCAAACTCGAGATTAACTTTATTTGGTTTTTACTAACCATAGAAATAATGTACTTTTGAATTAAATATTTCACAACCTTTGAGAAACCAGACTACAAAAATATCATTATTTATTTTAATTGCGTTAATTATATCTGCTTGTAACACTTTGAAAAGGGTTCCAAACGGAAAAATGCTACTTACAAAGAATGAAATTTTAGTAAACAGCAAAAAGGAAAGTAATGAGGACATAACTAATCAGTTGTATCAAAAACCAAATAGTTCGTTACTTGGTTATCGACTGCGGTTGAATATTTTTAATTTGGCGACTCCCAATCCCGATTCTATTTATAAGTCGAAATACATTAAAAATCCTGAGAAATATACCCAATTATCAAAATGGCTTTCCAAAAAACAAGTCGATCGATTAGGAAATTCGTTCTACTATTCTGGAATTCATACCTTTCTTAAAAAAACTGGTGAAGCACCTGTAATTTTAGACGATAAAAGTACGAATCGTTCTTTGCTAAGATTAAAATCTTATTATTTTGACAAAGGGTATTTCAATATAAAAGGGGAATTTAAAATTGATTCCGTAAGCAAAAAGAAAGCCAGCGTAAACTATACCATTTCAACTGGGAAACCATTTCTTTTAGATACCATTTTAGTAAAAATAAACACGCCTTTATTGGATTCTTTATATAAAATAAATAAAGGATTGACATTTCTTAAATCGGGAAAACAATATAAAAAACTGGATTTTGATGCTGAAAGAAATCGAATTACTGCAGATTTCAGAAACAATGGCGCCTATTATTTTCAACAAAATTATGTAAATTATGCAATTGACACTCTGAATTCGAATAACAAAGCGAACATTGACATAAATATTGAAAATCAATCTGTCAGAGAAGGTGATTCTACAAAAATTTCGCCATTTAAATTGTATAAAATTAGCGACATTAATATTTATACAGATAATTTAACTTCAAAAGACAAGTCAAAAATCACAGATAGTATTACGTATAATAACTTCAATTTATTTAGCAAATCAAAATTAAAATTCAGACCAAAAGCAATTACAGACGCTGTTTTTATTACTAAAGGAAGTATTTTTTCCGATACAAAAACAACTTTGACATCAAGGGCTTTGGGGAATTTACGGGTTTTTAATTATCCGTCAATTCAATATACTGTTGACCCGAAAGACGCAACTGCAAATTCGCTAATTGCCAACATTTATTTATCGCCAAGGAAGAAATTGAGCTTTGGATATAATTTTGATTTAACACATTCTGCCATTCAGGATATCGGAATTACGGCAAGCACTTCGGTTTCCATTAGAAATATTTTCCGTGGTGCCGAAACATTAGAAATTGCTGCGAGAGGAAATATTGGTTCATCCAAAGAAGTTGCCAACATAAAAAACAACTTTTTCAATGTTTCTGAGTATGGTGTGGATATGAAATTGCATTTTCCTAGTTTGTTCTTTCCATTAAAAACCGACAGAATTATTCCGAAAAGTATGTTGCCCTTTACGAGTTTTGCTATTGGATATGCCAAGCAAGAAAACATTGGTTTAGACAAGCAAAATTTTACGAGTTCTATGAATTATAATTGGAATCCGAGGCAAAATATCAAAGCCCGTTTTGAATTATTGAATGTGCAATTTGTAAAAAATGTAAATACAAGCAATTACTTCAATATCTATAAATCTTCCTATAATGTATTAAATTCATTGGCGCAAAATTCAACTTACAGTGTAAATCCAAGTTATTTTAATAGCGTACATAATTTAATTATTGAAAGCGGAACCAATGGATTTTTAAATGATATTTTAGGAGCAAATCCTACTGTAATTCCAAGTGCTGCCGATTACAAAACCATCCGAAGTATTGAAGAACGTCGTAGTCGTTTAACGGAAAATGATTTGATTGTTTCGTCAAGTTATAGCTATTCTGAAACCACAAAAAAAGATCAAAACGACAATGATTTTATGATTTTTAGAGGAAAAATAGAATCGGCTGGAAACTTATTATCATTGCTTGCGAACACTTCAAAACAACTGAAAAATCAAGGTGAAAACAATAAATTTTTTGAAGTTCAATATTCTCAATATTTAAAAGCAGAAGGCGAATTTATAAAATTATGGGATTTACATCGCAAAAGAATTCTTGCTATTAGAAGTTTTGCAGGAATAGCAATTCCTTATGGAAATTCTAATACTATTCCTTTTTCAAGAAGTTATTTTGCTGGCGGAACCAATGACAATAGAGCTTGGCAGTCCTACGGATTAGGTCCAGGAGCGAGTGGCGGAATGAATGATTTCAACGAAGCCAATCTAAAATTAGCATTTAGCGCGGAACTTCGATTCAATATGATAGGGCAGTTAAACGGCGCTTTATTTGTAGATGCAGGAAATATTTGGAATGTTTTGGACAATGTTGACGATGAAAAATCGGTGTTTAAAAATTTGAATTCTCTGAAAAATAGTGCTGTTGGTTCGGGATTTGGACTTCGATATGATTTTAATTTTTTCGTAATTCGTTTGGATTTTGGTTTTAAAACCTACAATCCAGCCGAAGAAGAAAGCAAGAGATGGTTCAGAGATTACAATTTTGCGAATTCTGTAGTAAATATTGGAATTAATTACCCGTTCTAAGCTTATAAATTATTAATTTTGCCTGCTTAAACTTTTAAACAACACAAAATGTCACACAACATTAAAGCTGGAGTTGCAACTGGAGATTCAGTACAAGCAATTTTTAGCTACGCCAAAGAAAAAGGATTTGCACTTCCTGCAATAAATGTAACGGGTTCAAGCACAATAAATGGAGTTTTGGAAACCGCTGCAAAACTAAATGCACCTGTAATTATTCAATTTTCTAATGGAGGTTGTGTTTTTAATGCTGGAAAAGGATTGTCAAATGCAAATGAAAAAGCAGCTATTTTGGGTGGAATTGCAGGGGCAAAACACGTTCATACTTTAGCTGAAGCTTATGGCGCAACCGTGATTCTTCATACTGATCATTGTGCGAAAAAATTATTACCTTGGATTGATGGTTTATTGGACGCAAGTGAAATTCATTTTGCTGAAACAGGAAAACCACTTTATAGTTCTCACATGATTGATTTATCCGAAGAACCAATTGAAGAAAACATTGAAATTTGTAAAACGTACTTGGCAAGAATGAGCAAAATGGGAATGACATTGGAAATCGAACTTGGAATTACAGGTGGCGAAGAAGATGGCGTTGACAATTCAGATGTTGATAGTTCAAAATTATACACACAACCTTCAGAAGTATCGTATGCTTATGAAGAATTGTTGAAAGTAAGCCCTCGTTTTACAATTGCAGCGTCTTTTGGAAATGTACACGGAGTTTACAAACCCGGAAACGTGAAATTGACACCAAAAATCTTGAAAAATTCACAAGACTATGTGCAAGAAAAATTCAAAACAGGGAAAAACCCAGTTGATTTTGTATTTCACGGAGGTTCAGGATCTACGGTTGAAGAAATTAGAGAAGCAATTGGTTATGGTGTTATAAAAATGAACATCGATACCGATTTACAATTTGCATACACAGAAGGAATTCGTGATTATATGGTTAAAAATATTGATTATTTGAAAACTCAAATCGGAAATCCAGCAGGATCAGATCAACCAAATAAAAAATATTACGACCCAAGAAGATGGGTTCGTGAAGGAGAAATGACATTCAATGCGAGATTAGAACAAGCTTTCGCAGATTTGAATAACGTGAACACTTTGTAATTAACAAATGATAATTGACAATTAATAATTATCCATTGTCAATTATCCATTATCCATTAAAAATATGGCTTGGTTTAAAAGAACAGAAAAAGGAATTACTACAGCAACAGAGGACAAAAAAGATGTTCCGAAAGGATTGTGGTATAAATCCCCAACAGGGAAAATTATCGATGCCGAAGAATTAGCTAGAAACCTTTGGGTAAGCCCTGAAGATGGTTTTCACGTTAGAATTGGAAGTAAAGAATATTTCGAAATTTTATTCGACAACAACGAATTCAAAGAATTAGATGCAAAAATGACTTCCAAAGATCCTTTGCATTTTGTAGATACCAAGAAATATGCCGATCGATTAAAAGATGCTATGGAAAAAACCAAATTGAAAGATGCGGTTCGGACAGGTGTTGGAAAATCAAAAGGAAAAGACTTGGTAGTTTGCTGTATGGATTTTGCCTTTATTGGAGGTTCTATGGGAGCTGTTGTGGGAGAAAAAATTGCTCGTGGAATTGATTACGCTATAAAAAACAAAACACCATTTGTAATGATTTCAAAATCAGGTGGTGCAAGGATGATGGAAGCTGCTTATTCTTTAATGCAATTGGCAAAAACATCAGCAAAATTAGCGCAATTAGCCGATGCTGGAATTCCTTATATTTCTTTATGTACTGATCCAACTACAGGTGGAACTACTGCCTCTTATGCGATGTTAGGTGATATTAATATTTCTGAACCAGGCGCTTTGATTGGATTTGCAGGACCAAGAGTGGTGCGAGATACCACTGGAAAAGATTTGCCAGAAGGATTTCAAACTGCCGAATTTGTTTTGGAACACGGTTTTCTAGATTTTATTACTCCAAGAAAAGAATTGAAAGATAAAATTAATTTATATATTGATTTGATTCAAAATATAAATGTGAGATAGGTTTTTTTATCATAAAGACACAAAAAACACAAAGTTATGCTTTGTGTTTTTTTTATGGAAAATAATACCGAATTGGAAATTTTATATCAAGGCTGCTTACTTTTTTAATCCATAAACTCCCTCGCGGCATAGCCCCAGAAGTATTAACGAAATAACAGCCGCAGATTTTCAAAAATCTTTTTAATCCGTGAATCTGTGGAAAAAAATGAAGCAGCGCTTCGAGGAGTTAAACCTAAAGAGATTAAAGATGCTGTTTTAGAAATATTTGAAGAATTCAATTACTTTTGCTGTATCAAGCAACAAATTCGATTTTGAGAAAATTTAAAACAAAAAAATATTCAATGCCAATGCAATACTTTATTAGTATTGTAATGGTATTTATAGTGTCAATTATCTGTTTTATTACTTCAAAATATATTGATTATCGAATAACGGCATTAATTCTTCTAATGACAGTTTCTCTTGTTGCGATGGTTTTTGATATTTTACCAGTCTTGTTAACTGCTGTTTTAAGTGGTTTGATTTTAAATTTCTTTTTTATTCAACCTCTATTTACATTTCATATTACAAATACTGAGGACATTTTATTGTTTCTAATGTATTTCATTATAGCTTTAGTAAATGCAGTTTTAACATTCAAAATACGAGAAGCAGAAAGTAAAGCACGAGATAAAGACGAAAAAGAAAAAACAATAAAACTCTACAATACATTACTCAATTCATTATCTCATGAGTTGCGAACACCAATATCTACAATAATTGGAGCGATTGACACCCTTAAAGAAAATAAAACCAAACTTTCAGAAACAAATGAAAATGAACTTCTTGAAGAAATTGACAAAGCAAGTATTCGACTGAACAGACAAGTCGAAAATTTGTTAAATATGAGTCGATTAGAAACGGGAATGTTAAAACCAAAACAAGATTGGTGTGATATAAATGAACTCATATTTACGGTAATTCAAAAAATAACGCCGGTAAAAAATCATCATATCATTAGTTTCATTCCAAATGAAAAATTGCCGTTATTAAAGTTAGATTCTGGATTGATAGAAGAAGTAATTCAAAATTTAGTAACTAATGCAATTCAATATACTCCAAAAAATACAATTATAAATATTGATGCAACTTATGAATCTGATACTTGTATTATTTCTGTTTCGGATAACGGAAATGGGTTTCCAGAAAACGAAATTCAATTTGCTTTTGATAAATTTTATAGATTACCAAATACAAAAACTGGCGGAAGTGGACTTGGATTGTCAATTGTAAAAGGATTTATTGAAGCCCTTAATGGAACCATAAAATTAGACTCTAATATAAATTCAGGTGCATGTTTCACTATAAAAATTCCAACCGAAACGACTTATTTAAACAATCTTAAAAATGAATAAAGCTGAAATATTAGTTATTGATGACGAAGCGCCAATCCGAAAGTTATTAGAAATAACATTAGAAAGTAACGACTATAAAGTTTGGCTTGCCGAAACGGGAAAAGAAGGAATACTAATGGCTGTAAATCATCCACCAGAATTAATATTGTTAGATATAGGTTTGCCTGATAAAAGTGGGCATGAAATACTGAAGGAACTTCGAACTTGGTACAATAAAGCAATAATAATTCTATCTGTCCAAAATAGTGAAGAGGATATTGTGAAGGCACTTGATAATGGCGCAACTGATTATTTAACAAAACCTTTTAGAAGTGCCGAACTTTTAGCACGAATTCGCTCGGTAATTCGCAGAAATCAAACCAATGATGATTGCAGTATATTTACTTGCCGAGATTTACAAATAGATTTTGGAGCAAGAATCATAAAACAAAAAGACGAAATGCTAAAACTTACCGCAACCGAATATAATTTATTAGCGCTGTTTATGAAAAATGAAGGTCGGGTTTTGACACATCAATACATCCTAAAAGAAATTTGGGGAACTGGCTATCAAACAGAAACACAATATTTGAGGGTTTTTGTCGGTACATTGCGCAAAAAAATAGAAGAAAACCCAAACCAGCCCAAATATATTATTACGGAAAGCGGTGTTGGATATCGTTTTAGTTAATCTTTATAAAATCTTTATAGCAAGTCCCCACATTTTTATATTCTACAAATATCCTTTTATAGAACTTTGTATCATTAAAATTTTTAACAATTTACATAATGAATACAACAAAAAATAGTGTGGTTAACAAAGTTACTGCTGCCTCCCTTTTAGTAGCTCTTGGGATTATTTATGGCGATATTGGAACAAGCCCTTTATATGCATTAAGAGCTGTTATAGGCAATAGACCAATAGACCTCACGCTCGTATATGGTGGTGTTTCTTGTATTTTTTGGACACTTGTTTTTCAAACTACTATAAAATATGTGTGGCTCACACTTCGAGCGGATAATCATGGAGAAGGTGGTATTTTTTCACTATATGCATTAGTTAGACGTTATGGGAAAAAATTAGTAATACCAACAATATTGGGTGCAACTACACTACTTGCCGATGGAATTATTACTCCTCCAATCTCCGTTTCTTCTGCAATAGAAGGTCTAGGAATGGTTCATGGATTTGAAAACACAATCGTCGCAGGAAATGCTTTAACTATTGGTATTGTTGTAGCCATCTTGTCATTATTGTTCTTTTTTCAACGATTTGGAACACAGGTAATAGGCAAGTTTTTTGGTCCGATTATGGCAATTTGGTTTTCAATGCTTCTAATTATTGGAATACACGAAATTGCAATCCATCCTGATATTATCAAAGCATTAAACCCGTATTATGGCTATAATCTCTTGGTAAACTATCCAAATGGTTTTTGGCTTTTAGGAGCAGTTTTCCTATGTACTACGGGAGCAGAGGCATTGTATTCCGACCTAGGACATTGTGGCATTAAAAACATTCGTATCACTTGGATTTATGTCAAAATAAGTTTAGTTGTTTGTTATTTGGGGCAAGCTGCTTGGTTGATGCACCAAGGAGCTACTTTATTGAATGGCAGAAACCCGTTTTTTGAAATTGTACCAAGTTGGTTTTTACTGCCAAGTATTATCATTGCAACTTTCGCAACAGTAATCGCGTCACAAGCATTAATTAGCGGTAGTTTTACCTTAATCAGTGAAGGAATGAACCTTAATTTTTGGCCTAGAGTTACAGTTAAGCAACCTAGTGATAGTAAAGGACAAGTTTATATTCCTAGTGTAAATAGTATTCTTTGGTTTGGTTGTTTGTTAATGATGGTTTACTTCAAAGAAAGTGCTCACATGGAAGCCGCTTATGGGTTTTCAATCACTATAACGATGCTTATGACTACGTTACTTTTAAGTTATTTTATCAAGTACAGATTGAAATGGAATAGAATTAAGGTTTTCCTATTTCTGACCGTTTTTGGAACTATAGAAATCGCTTTTTTTATTGCCAATGTAGCCAAGATTAAAGAACGTTGGATGTTCTTGTTTTTTGAGTTATTTATATTTTCTGTGATGTACATTTGGTATTATGCCAGAAAAATCAATAATAATTTTATTAAATTTATAGAATTAGGTAAATATAGTAATCAATTAACTGAGTTGAGCGAAGATGACGCTATTCCAAAATTTGCAACGCATTTAATCTATTTGTCTAAAGCAAATCGAAGACATGAAATTGAAGAAAAAATAATCAAATCTATTTTTGCGAAAAAACCAAAACGCGCAGATGTTTATTGGTTTTTACACATTAATAGAACAGAAGACCCATTCACGTTATCGTATGATGTTTCAGAATTAGTTGATGATAAGGTAATAAAAATAAATATCAATGTTGGTTTTAGAATACAACCAAAAACGGAGCTTTATTTCAAAAATATTGTCAAAGAATTAGTAGCAAATAAAGAGCTTAATTTACATATTCGTCCCGATGGCTCAAGTAAATACAACAATGAACCTGACTTTAAGTTTGTTGTAATTGAGAAATTTTTATCCATCGAAAACGAATTTGCTTTACGCGAAGGATTGCTATTAAAAGGTTATTTTCTTTTAAAACGTATGGGATTAAGCGACGAAAAAGCATTTGGTTTGGAAAAATCCGATGTTGAAATAGAGCAAATTCCTTTAGTTTATCATCCCATAACAAACATAAAATTAGATCGAAAAATACATTGAAATAAGATGAATTCATAGTTTGATTTGATTCAGAATATAAATGTGAGGTAGATTTTTTTATCGTAAAGACACAAAAAAACACAAAGTTATGCTTTGTGTTTTTTTGTGTTTTGACCAACTACATTCCCGTTCTAATCGCTTCCACAGGATCTAATTTAGATGCCGAAATAGCGGGTAAAATTCCTGAAATTAATCCTATTAATGCGGCTAATCCAGTTCCTAAAAGGACATTCCCAAAACCTAATACAAATTCAAAATCCAAGACATTGGTTAAAATAATAGAGATTATCCAAACCAAAAACAATCCAATTAATCCACCTATTACAGATAAAATAACGGCTTCAAATAGAAATTGGAATAATATAAATCGGTTTTTGGCTCCCAAAGATTTTTGAATTCCTATTAAATTCGTACGCTCTTTTACGGAAACAAACATAATGTTGGCAATTCCAAAACCACCAACCAACAATGAGAATCCACTTATTATCCAACCTACGAGATTCATTTTAGAAATAATCCCGTCAATCAAATCGGTAAATCCTGATAAAACATTAATGAAAAAATTATCAATGTCTCCCGTTTTCATTCCTCGATAATTTCTAAGTTTTTGGGTAAGTTCTGCTTTATAAGCTTCCATATCTATGCCTTTTTCTGGCTTGATTAGAATTACGGGAGTCATAGTAGCATTATTATCACCATATAATCTTCGGATAAAATTGACTGGCAAATAAACCGAAGTATCATTATTATCACCAAACATTCCAGCACCTTGTTTTTTCAAAACCCCAACAACCGTAAATTTTTGCCCGTATAAACGAACTTTTTTACCAATTGGATCACTGCCTTCAAAAAGTCCTTGGGCAACTTCGTATCCTAAAACGGCTAAAGCAGCTCCTGAATTGGATTCGGATTCGTTGAAAAATCGACCTTCATTAAATTCTAATCCTTGGATGTCTATAAATTCATGAGAAACGGGCACAACATTGACATCGCTGACCACATTTGCATCAAATTTTATCGATTGACTTCCCGTGAACATTTGATAACACATTTGGTTTGTGTGGTTTACTGAACCTTTCAAATATTCGTATTCGTCGTATTTCACATTCGGGAATTGCTCTCTTTTCCACTGTGGAATTTCAGAAGGACCGAAAGAAAAACGCATTAAATATATCGTGTTTTTGTCCAAACTACTTAAATCTTTTTTGATTTTTCTATCTAATGAATCCACCGCAGCAAGCACCGCAATGATAGAAAAAATACCAATTGTAACTCCTAATAATGAAAGTAACGTTCGCAATTTGTTGTTTCGCAACGCATTCATAGCAAAACTAAAACTCTCTTTCAGCAACCGCAGATAAACAATCATATTGTGTGTGTTTTAATAGTGTAAAATTCCATATTTTTTTCTCAATAACCTAATGGAACTAATTATAAGTTATAAATTATGAATTCATATAAATCATAAAAAATTTGAGTCGTAAATTTAGAAATAAGTTGTTGTTTTCTAATCGTTAAATTACCAATAAATCTAATAAAAAAACTATTTTTGCACTTTTAAATCTAACTACACAATGAACACTACAAAAAAAATTCAATCTGCCTTAATTTCAGTTTTCTCAAAAGACGGATTAGAGCCAATCGTAAGAAAATTACACCAACAAAATGTAACACTTTATTCCACTGGAGGAACCGAAGATTTCATAAAAAACTTAGGGATTCCAGTAGTTCCTGTTGAAGATGTTACTTCTTATCCATCCATTCTTGGTGGCCGTGTAAAAACATTGCACCCAAAAATTTTCGGTGGAATTTTAAACCGTCAAGACATTGAAAGCGATGTGCAACAAATGGAAGAATTTAACATTCCACAGATTGATTTGGTAATTGTTGACTTATATCCTTTTGAAAAAACGGTTGCCTCGGGTGCTTCTGAAGCAGATAGTATTGAGAAAATTGATATTGGTGGAATTTCGTTAATTCGTGCTGCCGCAAAAAATTTCAAAGACACCGTAATTGTTGCATCTGTAAATGAATACAGCCAACTTTTAGATTTAATTACCAATCAAAATGGCGCAACTACATTAGAAGATAGAAAATTATTTGCTACAAAAGCATTCCACATTTCCTCTCATTATGATACCGCAATTTTTAATTATTTCAATACAGATGACTCGAGCGATAGCGAACAGGCGAAGCAAACCTATTATAAAGAAAGTATTGCCAACGGACAAGTGTTGAGATATGGTGAAAATCCACATCAAAAAGGGTATTTCTTTGGAGATTTTGATGCCATGTTTACCAAATTACACGGAAAAGAATTGTCCTATAATAATTTATTAGATGTTGATGCCGCGGTAAATTTGATATTAGAATTTAAGGATGAAAATCCAACATTTGCAATATTAAAACACAATAACGCTTGTGGATTGGCTACGAAAAATACAATGACAGAAGCTTATTTAGCAGCATTGGCTTGCGACCCAACTTCCGCTTTTGGTGGTGTTTTAATTGCAAACGGAAAAATAGATGTTGCTACTGCAAATGAAATTAATGCCTTATTTTGCGAAGTGGTTATTGCGCCAAGTTTTGATGAGGAAGCAATCACTATTTTGGAACAAAAGAAAAACAGAATTATATTAGTCCAAAATGAAGTTGAATTACCTAAAAAACAAGTTAGAACTTGCTTGAATGGACTTTTGGTACAAGATAAAAATTACATTACGGATACTAAATCTGATTTAAAAACGGTTACAATTACAGCACCAACTTCTCAAGAAATTGAAGATTTGATATTTGCTTCTAAAATTTGTAAAAACACAAAATCTAATACAATTGTTTTCGCAAAAAACAAAACATTAATCGCTTCGGGAACAGGTCAAACCTCAAGAGTTGACGCATTGAAACAAGCAATTGAGAAAGCAAATACATTTGGTTTTGATTTGAATGGCGCCGTAATGGCAAGCGATGCTTTTTTTCCTTTTCCTGATTGTGTGGAAATTGCAAAACATGCTGGAATTACAGCCGTTATTCAGCCCGGAGGTTCTATAAAAGACGAATTAAGTGTCAATTATTGCAATGAAAATAAAGTTGCAATGGTATTTACAGGAACGCGTCATTTTAAACATTAATTTGTTTAACTTTGTAAACAATTTTTTTTTAAACTAACTAAACCCTTAAAAGACTTATGGGATTTTTTGATTTCATGACTGAGGATATCGCGATAGACCTTGGTACCGCAAACACATTAATCATTCACAACGGTAAAGTTGTCATTGATTCCCCTTCCATTGTTGCTCGTGATAGAATTTCAGGCAAAATTATTGCTGTTGGAAAAGAGGCCAATTTGATGCAAGGTAAAACCCATGAAAATATAAAAACCATTCGTCCCTTAAAAGATGGCGTTATTGCAGATTTTGATGCATCGGAAAAAATGATAAGTATGTTTATCAAAAGTATTCCTGCGTTGAAAAAAAGAATGTTTACGCCTGCTCTTCGAATGGTAGTTTGTATTCCATCTGGAATTACAGAAGTGGAAATGCGCGCTGTTAAAGAATCTTGCGAGAGAGTAAACGGAAAAGAAGTATATTTAATTCACGAACCAATGGCAGCCGCTATCGGTATTGGGATTGATATTATGCAACCAAAAGGAAATATGATTGTTGACATCGGTGGAGGAACAACTGAAATTGCAGTAATTGCACTTGGAGGAATTGTTTGCGACAAATCGGTGAAAATTGCAGGTGATGTTTTCACAAATGATATTGTATATTATATGCGTACGCAACACAACTTATTTGTTGGAGAAAGTACAGCTGAAAAAATAAAAATTGAAATTGGTGCGGCAATAGAAGATTTAGAAGCTCCGCCAGATGATTATTCTGTTCAAGGGCGTGATTTATTGACAGGAAAACCAAAACAAGTTGTTGTTTCTTATAGAGAAATTGCAAAAGCATTAGACAAATCAATTCAAAGAATTGAAGATGCGGTAATGGAAACATTATCTCAAACACCTCCAGAATTAGCAGCCGATATTTACAATACAGGTATTTATCTTGCAGGTGGCGGTTCTATGTTGCGTGGATTGGATAAAAGAATTTCTCAAAAAACAGATTTACCAGTTTATATTGCTGAAGATCCTTTAAGAGCCGTTGTTCGAGGAACTGGAATGGCGTTGAAAGACATTCCAAGATTTAGAAGTATTTTAATAAAATAATACGCATATAGATGCAGCAAATATTCAATTTTATATTTAAAAACAGTAATCGCTTGCTGTTTTTGCTGCTTTTGTTAGTTTCATTAATCTTAACAATTCAATCGCATTCTTTTCACAGAAGCAAGGTCATTTCATCTGCAAATTTCCTTAGTGGTGGTGTGTACGAAAGAATAAATCGTGTAAGTGAATACTTAAATTTGCAAACTCAAAATGAAATTCTTGCAACAGAAAATGCGCGTTTGAAAATCTTATTATTCAACATCAAAGATTCCACTTTGGTTCCTAAAATCGACAGTATAAAAGGTGTGGATAAAGTAAATATTATTGTTTCAAAAGTGATTCATAATTCTTACAATGTCTATGAAAATTACATCACCATAAACAGTGGTGAAAAAGCGGGTATAAAACCAGATATGGGCGTTATAAATAGCTTAGGAATTATAGGAATTGTAGATTATACTTCTGAAAATTACGCTACAATTGTAAGTATTTTAAATCGCAAATCACAAATCAACGCTAAAATCAAGAAAACAAATCATTTTGGTTCTCTAATTTGGGATGGAAAAAGTACTGGATTTGTTCAGTTAATTGATGTTCCCAGATTGGCAGCTATTAGAAAAGGAGATACCATTGTAACTGGTGGTCAATCGGTTATTTTTCCAGAAAACATAAATATTGGTACAATCGACAAAATTTTTATTGACAACCAAACCAATTATTATACTCTTAATGTGAAATTATTTAATGATATGACTAATTTAGGGCATGTTTATATCATAAAAAGTAAAAATCGGGAAGAAATTATCAATCTAGAAAATAAAACAAAAAATGAATAGCGCGGTAATTATGAATTTCGTTCGGTTTTTCTTGTTGCTTACCGCACAGATCGTTATCTTCAATAACATTGATTTATTTGGCTATATAAACCCATTTCCATATATCCTTTTCATAATTTTATATCCCGTAAACGGAAATAAACCAATGCTGATTATTTCAAGTTTTTTGTTGGGAATCACAATGGATTTATTCAGTAATTCTGGCGGAGTCCACGCAGCTTCTTGTTTGATATTGGCGTATTCCAGACCGTATCTTTTTAAATTTGCATTCGGATTAAGTTATGAATATCAAACCGTTAGAATCAATGATGTGTTGACGCCAGAACGATTTTCGTTTTTGTTACTTGCTGTAATTGTGCATCATTTCTCACTATTTATTTTAGAAGTTTTTCAATTGAGTTCCCTTTGGGATATTCTACTTAGAACCATTCTTGGAACCCTATTTACATTGCTAATGTGCATCGTCTTAATTTATGTTTTTAAGCCAAGTCGAAGATGAGAAAAGCATTACTGCCCTTAATTATAATCATTGCAACGTCCATGCTTTTGATACGTATTTTTTATCTTCAAGTTGTCAATGATACTTTCAAATTAAAATCGGATAATAATGCCATCAAGATAAAATACGATTATCCAGAAAGAGGGTATATCTATGACCGATACGGAAAATTATTGGTTGCCAATCAGCCATCTTATGATATAATGATCATTCCGCGTGACTTAAAAAAAATTGACACGACTGAATTTTGTCAATTATTAAATATTACAAAGAACTATTTCACTGAAAAAATGGCAAAGGCAAAAATTTACAGCCCAAGACTTCCGTCAGTTTTTTTGCCGCAATTGAATAAGTTAGAATATGCTGCCTTTCAAGAAAAAATACGAAAATTTGAAGGTTTTTATATTCAAAAACGTTCTTTAAGAGATTATCAAATTTCTGCTGGAGCCAATGTTTTCGGCTCTATAACACAAGTAAGCGAAAAAGAAGTTGCAAAAAATCCGTACTATAATAGCGGTGATTTTATTGGAAAACAAGGGGTCGAGCAAAGTTACGAAATCACATTACGTGGTGTAAAAGGGGTAAAATACATTCAAAAAGACAAGTACAACCGAGAAATTGGTTCTTATAAAGAAGGAAAATACGATACGATTGCCGTTCAAGGTGAAGATATTAACTTGACTATTTCGGCAGAATTGCAAAAATATGGAGAAGAATTAATGGTAAATAAACGTGGGGGAATTGTGGCTATTGAACCTTCTACGGGCGAAATATTAGCTTTGGTAACTGCCCCATCTTATGATCCTGCAATCCTTGTTGGAAGACAGCGTTCAAAAAATTACACCAGATTATATAATGATTCCTTAGCAAAACCACTTTATGACAGAGGATTATTAGCAGAATATCCACCGGGTTCCCCATTCAAAATATTAACAGGACTTATTGGTTTACAAGAAGGTGTTATTGACGAACAAACCACTTTTATGTGTAACCACGGTTTTAGTTATGCACGAGGTCGATTTATGAAATGTCACGGCTCGGGACCTCATCAATTGCACAATGGTATTTATAATTCTTGTAATACCTATTTTGCAAATGTATATATGAGAACTATAAATAAATATACAAAACCTTCAGTCGCAGTAGATATATGGAGTAATCACGTGAAAAGTTTTGGACTCGGACAATTTATGGGTTATGATTTACCAACGGGTAAAAAAGGGAAAGTTCCCACTTCCAAAACCTACAAACGAATGTATCCTGGTTGGAATTGGGACAGCAAAACAATTGTTTCCAATGCTATTGGGCAAGGGGAGGTTTTAATGACGCCAATACAATTGGCAAATATGATGGCGGCGGTTGCAAATCGTGGTTATTATTACACGCCTCATATCATCAAAAAAATTAAAGGAGAAGAAATCGACCCAAAGTTTAGAATTAAACATAAAACTACTATTGATAGAAAATATTTTGAACCTATGATTAGCGGGCTTTTCGATGTTTATAACCTGGGAACTGCATTTGCTCTCAAAGTCGAAGGTATAGATATTTGTGGAAAAACTGGAACGGCCGAAAATTTTGCTAAAATAAATGGAAAGCGAGTAAAACTTCAAGATCACTCAATATTTGTTGCTTTTGCACCAAAAGATCATCCTAAAATTGCCTTAGCCGTTTTGGTTGAAAACGGTCACTTTGGAGCTCAAAATGCAGGCCCAATTGCAAGTTTGATGATTGAAAAATATTTAAAAGGGAAAATCACCAGAACCGATTTGGAAACAAAAATGTTGAACAAAAGTTTACAAAGCGAGTACGATAAATATTTCAAATCAAGTGTAGATTCTCTTTTGATTCCAAAAACGGAAGCGAATACAGAAGAAAATACAGAAAACTAATTTCTGAATTGAAGACTAAATAACGATGAAAAACCAAAGCGTAACGAGTAACTTAGATTGGATTAGCGTAACTATCTATATTATTTTAGTAATATTAGGTTGGTTGAACATTTATTCCTCTTCCCTTTCTTCTTCTGTTGAAGACGCCTCTTTATTTGATTTTAGTCAGATTTACGGCAAGCAGATGATGTTTATTTTCTTTACCGTCCCACTTATTTTTATGATTTTAGCAATCGACGGAAAATTTTACGAAAAATATTCAAGTGTAATTTTCGGCGGGGCTTTAGTATTGTTAGCGGGATTATTTGTAGCTGGAAAAACTATTGCGGGGCAACGGTGTTGGTATGCGATTGGAGGCTTTACAATTCAACCGTCTGAATTTGCAAAAGCCGCAACAGCATTAGCTTTAGCCAAATATTTAAGTGACGTTCAAGTCAATTTAAAAGATGTAAACAGACAAATTCAAGCGTTAGTTATCGTCTTCCTTCCCGTAATGCTAATATTACCGCAACCCGATCCAGGAAGCGCCTTGATTTATAGTATTTTTATTCTAGTTTTATATAGAGAGGGTTTGCCTTCTTGGTATGTTTGGACTGGATTTATAGCAATTTTGTTATTTGTTTTATCATTAATTTTTGAACCTTGGGCAGTCGCTTTAATGGCTTTAATTGTGATTTGTATAATCTATATTAAAAGCAGATTAGGAAATAGAAATATCATTGCAAGTGCCTTAATTTTTGTGATGATTTCAGGATTTGTGTTTTCCGTAGATTATGTTTTTGACCACGTTTTTAAACAACACCACAGAGACCGTTTCAATATTTTATTGGGGAAAGAAGTCGATATGAAAGGTATTGGTTACAATACAAATCAGTCAGAAATTGCTATTGGTTCTGGAGGTTGGTTTGGAAAAGGATTTCTTGAAGGTACACAAACCAAAGGAGGATTTGTCCCAGAACAACACACGGATTATATTTTTACAACCGTTGGAGAAGAATGGGGATTCTTCGGTTCTCTACTAGTAATCGGATTGTTTTTAGGACTATTTTTGAGAATAATTTACCTTGCAGAACGGCAAAAAACAAAATTCAGTAGGATTTACGGACAATGTGTTGCAGGTATTTTATTCATCCATTTCTTTGTGAATATTGCGATGGTTGCAGGTATTTTTCCAACTATTGGGGTTCCGCTTCCTTTCTTTTCTTATGGAGGTTCGGGACTTTGGGGTTTCACGATTTTATTATTTATCTTTCTAAAAATGGATGCCAATAAAGTGAATGAGTGGTAGATAAATAACACAAAAGTAAAACACAAATTTCACAAATTTACACAAATAAATCTGTGAAAATTAGTGAAATCTGTGTTATACTATTTGAAGCGTAACTTCAAAAATTATAATTATTTCTTTAAAATGCCCATGCTTTATAATCGCTTTTCCGTTCTAAATCATTTTCAATAGCATCATTCAATTGTGGAAAAAAGTCAATTCCCGTAATTTTTTCAATTGCATCTACAGAAACCACAAACGTATTTAAAGATTCTTTGCTTTTAACACTCGGCATTAAAAAAGCAACCATTTTATACTTCCCTTTATAATTACAAAAGAGTATTTTATAAAAATAATTAGGAATCGCAACCTTTTCAAAACCAATTGTAGGCAATCCTTTTTGAAGAATTCCTCCAGTTACCACATAAATCCCATTGTATTTTTGTGCCCAATATCTTGTTTTTTCTTCTAATTGTTTCCAAATTCCATCATTGAAATTATGTTTTTGAGGTGAAATATTTGATGTAAAAAAAGTTTCTTTAAAAGTATCTTCAGAAAATCTCATATCTGCGGCAGCGCACAAATGACCTCGATCATATCCGGATTTTTTATAATTATCGGATGAAGCAGACTCAGAACTCACTTTTGGGTCATCAATAAATCTTGGTCTTTTGAAATGTCCAATTCCTTCATCCGAACTTCTTAAAAAATAAGAAACCCATTCTGCTTGTTCGTATTTTTCGTTATACGAAAGCGCATAGTAGGTATGTTTAATAATTTGATGCGTGGTTGAAGTTGGCAAATAGGCAAATGGCGATTGTTGAAAAGTTGGATTACTCTTGTTGCCGATTGTTGCAAATGAATAAAAAGCAATACTCAATAGAATTAAAAAGGAAATAACACTAGCAAATTTGAGGTGTTTCATATATTAAGTTTTAGAAAGAAAATTATTTTTCATCCTTTGAAAAACCGTACATTATTGACTGCAAAATTGAAAGTATAACACTGAAAAGTAGCGCTGTCCAAAAAGAGTCTACAGTAAAACCACCAACAATTTCAGAACATAATAAAATGAGAATCGCATTTATTGCCAAGAGAAATAATCCTAAAGTAAAAATTGTTACGGGAAGTGTAAATAAGATTAAAATTGGTTTTACAAATATATTTAACAGCCCTAAAACTATTGCAACTATTATAGAAGTTGAAAAATTTGCCACGTGAACGCCTTTCATAAAATGAGAAATTAGCATTACCAAAAGTGCAGTAATCAGTATTTTAAAAAGAATTTTCATAGTTGAAATGGGTTTAAAGGAGATATAAATTTATGAAATAAAATTGATTCTTAAGCTTGTTTTAAAAATTTCAAGGTCAATTCTAAAAATTCTTGCGGTTTTTCGGAGTGAAGCCAATGCCCAACATTTGAAATGGTATCGAATTCAACTTTTGGAAAATGTTGTTTTATAGCTTCAAAATCAGACTCTAAAATGTAATTTGAATTGCCACCACGTATAAATAATGTTGGATTTTCAAATCGTGCATTTTCTGGAAGTGCAGTTCCTATTTGGTCGATTTGCTTGTTGAAAACTTCCAAATTAAACCGGAATGCCAATTGTCCTGGTTCAACCCAATACAAACTTTTTAATAGGAATTGACGGGTACCGAAATCTGAAATATATTTAGATAGGATTTCCTCAACTTCTCCCCTAATTGGTTTTAATGAAAAATCTACTGCGTTCAAACCTTCCAAAATAGATTGATGGTGTTGCGGATAAAATTTTGGGCCAATGTCTGCAACTATCAGTTTATTTATCAATTCTGGAAATTTTGTTGCCAAAAGCATCGCTACTTTTCCGCCCATTGAATGTCCGATACAATCAATTTTTTCTAAATTATTGGCTTTGCAATAGTCTAAAACATCTTGAACCATGACTTCATAATTGAAAGTTTCAGAGTGAAAACTTCGTCCGTGGTTGCGTAAATCAAGGAGATGCACTTGAAATCCTTCTTGTGCGTATTGCGTTCCAAGGGTTTTCCAATTGTCTGCCATTCCGAGAAATCCGTGGAGAATTAAAAGCGATTTAACCCCCGAAGTGGGAACTGAAACCGGTGGCATAATAATGCTATTTAATATTGTTGATGTTGACATTTGATAAAATTCAATTTTGTAAACGAAATTATGTTATCTGTTCGGATTTGCGTGAGGGACGGAAGTGGAAATCCCACGCTTTTGGGCGTGGATTGCAACGGACTGCCCGACCCTTGTGGTCACGCCCAAATTATTATTTTAATTTTTGCAAATACATATTTACAACGTTGTCCAAACCGAGATATAGCGCTTCGCAAATTAAGGCGTGTCCGATGGAAACTTCCAGTAAATTCGGGATTTTTTGCTTGAAAAAGAGAATATTTTCCAAACTCAAATCGTGTCCCGCATTGATTCCTAATTGCAATTCGTTAGCCAAATTTGCAGCGGCAATATAAGGTGCAATTCCGTTTTTATTTCCCAAACCGTATTCGTGGGCAAAACTTTCGGTATATAATTCGATTCTTTCGGTTCCAATAATTGCGGCGCCTTGAATCATTTCTAGAGTTGGATCAACAAAAATAGACGTTCTGATTCCGTTTCTTTGAAATTCTTGCACAATTTCTGTTAGAAAACCCTTGTTTTTTATGGTATTCCAACCTGCATTTGAAGTAATTGCATCGTCGGCATCGGGAACTAAAGTTACTTGCGTTGGTTTTATTTGCAATACTAAATCGATGAAATTTCGCTCTGGATTTCCTTCAATATTGTATTCGGTGTAAACAATTTCCTTCAAATCGCGGGCATCTTGATAGCGAATATGACGCTCATTTGGACGCGGATGAATCGTAATTCCTTGAGCACCAAATTTTTGTATGTCTTTTGCAACTTGCAATAAATCGGGAACATTTCCACCACGAGCATTTCGTAAAGTGGCAATTTTGTTGATATTAACGCTTAATTTTGTCATTGACTTATTTTATAAATAGAATTATTATAAATTCTTGACAAAAATACAAAGTAAAACAAGTTGATTTATGCTAAATTTTGATTATTTTGCAGTCGTTTAAACATTAAATACCTATGTTAGAAATTACCGAATATATTAACAATGATTTCAAGGCAATTGACAGTTTGCAAGGCATCGAAACTGTGAAAGATTTCTTTGATGAAATTCATTTTTCTCACTTTCCAGTGATTGAAGAAGGAATTTATATTGGTAGTATTGCTTCTGATGATGTGGAAACTTTTGATTCCAATAAAAAAATTATAGATTATCGCTATGCGTTGGGAGGTTTTTTTGCAAGAACAAGTATGTTTTGGATTGATGTTTTAGAAATTTTCGCAAGAAATAATACCAATGTAATTCCCGTTCTTGATGATTTGAACAAATATGTTGGTTATTATGAAATTACCGATGTTATAAAAAATTTCTATGAAACGCCGTTTGTAAATGAAGTTGGCTGCATTATAATTGTTGAAAAACCAATCATTGATTTCTCGATGAGTCAAGCGGTACAAATTGTTGAAAGCAACGAAGGAAAGATTTTAGGTTTGTATGTTTCTGGAGCTACAACCGACACCATTCAAGTTACAATTAAGATTGTTTTGGGCGGAATGAATGAGATAATTCAGTCTTTTAGGCGTTATGGATATGAAATTATTTCGGAACATAAGGAAGATGTTTACCTTACGAATTTGAAAGAACGATCTGATTATTTGGACAAATATTTAAATATGTAAGAAAGTCGAAAGTTTTAATGTCTTAAAGTCAAAAGTCTAGAAACGGTAAAAAAAATGTGAAATTTGCTAATTACAATTAATTTCATATTCTAAAACACGACATTTTATCACGTTCATTACTTAGATCTAAATTTACTAGAAATAAATATTATAACAAATGAAAGTAGCGATTTACGGACAATATTATCAAAACAGTACGGAACCAATTATCCGAGATATTTTTGTTTTTTTTAATGAGAATAATGTTGAAATAATTATTGAAGCCGAGTTTTTAAAGCTTTTATATGACAAGCAAATTGTAAAAAAAGAATATAAAACCTTTCATTCTTATAAAGAATTAGATTCGAGTTTTGATATAATGATAAGCATCGGTGGTGACGGAACTATTTTGAGAGCCGCTACATTAGTTCGTGATTCTGGGATTCCAATTTTGGGAATAAATGCTGGAAGATTAGGATTTTTAGCAATGGTTCAAAAAGATGAAATTGCACAGTTTCTTCAATTTGTGATTGAAAAAAAATACACTATTTCTGAAAGAAGCTTAATTAGTTTGTCAAGTTCACCCGAGATTTCCGAAATTGAAGATATTAATTTTGCGATGAATGAAATTTCTGTAAGTCGAAAAGATACTACTTCGATGATTACAATTGAAACCTATTTAGACGGTGAATTTCTAAATTCGTATTGGGCAGACGGATTGATTATTGCAACGCCTACAGGTTCTACAGGATATTCCATGAGTTGTGGCGGACCAATTTTAACTCCAAATGTTACTAGTTTTGTAATTACTCCAATTGCACCTCATAATTTAAACGCAAGACCATTGGTAATTCCTGATAATACCGAAATTCGGCTTAAAATTTCGGGTCGTGAAGAGCAGTATTTGGTTTCTTTGGATTCCAGAATTGCATCGGTTAAAAACGAATCGATATTGACCATTAAGAAAACCCCTTTTAAAATAAAAATGGTTGAAATTCAAGAAGAAACTTTTTTCAAAACCTTGCGCAACAAATTACTTTGGGGAGAAGACAAGCGAAATTAAGTACTATTTTTTTAGAAAAAACATACTACAACTGCCTAATTTTCGTTTTCCCTTAATTAGAATATTGGAAGAATTCCTTTTTAATCAAAACAATGTATCATTTTATTAGAAATTCTATTTAGCAAGCTATTTAGAACCTATAATTGTTATATTTGCAAGCTATTTTGAAAAACCAATGAATAGAATTTGTATATTTCTTTTTTGTCTGATGGGCTTTACAAGCATAAATGCCCAAATTCACGAAATCGGTGTGTTTCTTGGCGGAAGTAATTACATTGGAGATATTGGTCCAACGACATACATCGCTCCTAATGAATTGGCTTTTGGATTGTTATATAAATGGAATAAAAGTCCACGTCATTCTTGGAGATTATCCTACACACAAGCTAAAATTACATCAAATGATGCAAATGCAAGTTCGCCCGGAAGAACACAAAGAGGATATAATTTTGAAAATAACATAAAAGAAGTATCTTTAGGGCTTGAATTTAATTTTTTTGATTTCAATTTGCATGATTTTATGCCTAAAGTAACGCCCTACATCTATAGTGGAATAAGTTATTTTGCCTACGATGAATTTTTTTATATTAACGGTGTACAAAAGAAAGATTATGCTAGTAGTGACATTGCAATTCCAATGACAATTGGAATAAAATCAAATGTATTAGACCATTTAATCTTAGCATTTGAAGTTGGAACAAGATATACCATGACAGATAATTTAGATGGAAGTAATCCAAAAAATAAAAATTTAGCGCCATTGAAATTTGGAGATATAAATAGTAATGATTGGTATGTTTTTTCAGGATTTACGCTCACGTACACCTTTGGAAACAAACCCTGTTATTGTGTGAATAAATGAATTTAGTAGAAACCATTAATACAGCTAATCTACCCAAGCATCTTGCCATTATTATGGATGGCAATGGGCGTTGGGCTGAGCAAAAAGGTTTGTTACGGGCAATGGGTCACGAAAATGGTACTAAATCCGTGCGAACTGTTGTAGAAGCATCCGCAAAGTTAGGCATTGAAAACTTGACGTTATATGCTTTTTCAACTGAAAACTGGAACCGACCAAAATTAGAAGTGGATTTGTTAATGAATCTGTTAATTAACTCATTGAAAAATGAGCTTAAAACATTACAAGATAATAATATAAGATTAAATACTATTGGAAATATAGATTTATTGCCAAAATCAGCGCAAAAAAAACTCCAGACAGTAATAGAAAAAACGAGAGATAATTCAAGAATGGTTTTAACATTGGCTCTAAGCTATGGATCTAGGGAAGAACTTATAAATGTTGTTAAAAATATCAGCAATAAAGTTAAAAATAATATAATTTCAATAGACAGCATAGACGAATCAATTATAAATCAGCATCTTTACACGCAAAATTTACCTGAGGTAGATTTTTTGATAAGAACAAGTGGTGAACATCGAATTAGTAATTTTTTGCTTTGGCAAATAGCTTATGCAGAATTATATTTTACAGATGTATTATGGCCTGACTTTAAAGAAGACGATTTGTACGAAGCGATTATTAGCTATCAAAAAAGAGAACGTAGGTTTGGAAAAACAAGTGAACAAATTAAATAAATTATTAGTGTTAAATAAAAGCATCCAATTATTCGTTACGATTATATTATTCGGAATTAGTACTCAAATAGCTGCACAAGAAAGAGTTCCATTTGATCAAGGAAAAAAATACCTCCTTGGAGATGTTGCAGTTACTGGTAAAATTAGCTTTAATAAGCAAACTGTGGTTACATTTGCTGGACTTGAAAAAGGTCAAAAAATAACAGTTCCTGGAGAAGAAATCAGTAATGCCATTAAGAAATTAGGAAAATTAGGCTTGTTTGGTGAAATTGATTTTTATGTAAATCAGATAAAAGGAGATAGTATTTTCCTTGAATTGAATATCAATGAATTGCCAAAACTTACCAATGTAAAGTTCACTGGTATAAAGAAAAATAAAGTTGAAGCATTAATTAAAGACAATGGATTGACTCCAGGTAAAGTGGTTAATGAGAATTTATTAACAACCACTAAAAATTATATCGAAAACAAATACAAAAAAGACGGTTATTATAGTACAAAAGTAAATATAAATACCATTCAAGATACCGCAACTATTAACAGAGTTAAATTAGTTATTGCGATAGATAAAGGTGAGAAAATAAAAATAAGCGAAATAAACTTTTTAGGAAATTCTAAATTTTCAGATAAAACCCTTCGCGGTGTAATGTCGGATACCAAGCAGAAAAATCCAATTAGATTTTGGAAATCTTCAAAATTTATAAAAGAGAAATACAAAACTGATTTAGCAAAAGTTATTGATAAATATAAAGAAAAAGGATTTCGTGATGCACGAATAGTTTCTGATAGCGTGATTTTTAATAATGCTAAAAACGACTTGACAATAAATATTAATATTGAGGAAGGAAATAAGTATTATTTTGGAAATATTAAGTTTTTAGGAAATACCGCCTATTCTGATCAAGGATTAAAAAGTATTTTAGGAGTGAATAAAGGTGACGTCTATAACGGAGTATTGCTTCAAAAAAGAATTGCAGACAAATCTAAACCAGACGGTGACGATATTACCAATTTATATCAAAATAGCGGCTACTTATTCTCTAATATTAATGCCGTAGAAGTTAAAACAGCAAACGACACTATTGATTTTGAAATTAGAGTAACTGAAGGTCCAGTTGCCTATTTTAATAAAATTACAGTTGTTGGTAACGATAAAACGCATGATGAAGTAATTTACCGTGAGTTACGAACAAAACCTGGAGAAAAATACAGTAAAGAAGAATTAGTTAGTACGATTCGTGAAATTGGACAATTGGGATTTTTTGACCCCGAGGCTATCGATCCAAAATTTAAAAATGTTGATTCATCAGCTGGGACAGTTGATATAGAGTACAATCTTGTAGAAAAAGGATCTAGCCAAATTGAACTTCAAGGAGGTTATGGTGGTGGTGGTTTTATTGGAACATTGGGATTATCATTCAACAATTTCTCTATGCGTAATTTATTTAACAAAGAAGCTTACAAGCCTTTACCAATGGGTGATGGGCAAAAAGTTTCTTTGAGATTACAAGGAAGTACCTATTTTCAAACCTACAGTATGTCATTTTCTGAACCTTGGTTTGGAGGTAAAAAACCAATACAATTTAGCACATCTTTATCTTATAGCAAGCAATTTTTAAATAATTACAGCACCGGATCGGTGGACAAAGATAAAAGTTTTAATATTCTCTCAGCATCTTTAGGACTGGCTAAAAGACTAACAGTACCAGATGCCTATTTTGTCCTTTCTCATGCAATTAGCTTCCAATATTATGATTTGAATAATTATAATACCGGTTTATTTACTTTTGGAAATGGCTCTTCGAGAAATTTTGCATATACAATAGGATTAAGCCGAAATAACAAAGGTGTAAATCCAATATTCCCAACATACGGTTCTGAATTCAGTGTTTCAGCAAAATTTTCACCACCCTATTCCTTAATTAACAAGATTGATTATGCCAATTTAGGAAACGAAGAAGCTTATAAATTAAAGAATACTGGAGACGGCTATTTCGACATAAATAATAATTGGGTGGGAAATGGTGATTATATCAAAACAATAGTAATTAACGGTTTAAGTTCAAAAGTGAAAGCAGATACATTTTCGGAAGCGGATGCAGACCAATCAAAAGTAGATCAGAAAAAATTTAATTGGTTAGAATACTATAAAATAAAATTTAAAGCTGATTGGTATACAAAAATTTATGGTAAATTAGTACTTCGTTCTTTGGGTGAATTTGGCTTCTTGGGTGCTTATAACAAAGATCGCGGTTTAGTTCCTTTCGAAAGATTTTTTGTAGGTGGTGATGGATTGGCAAATTATGCATTAGATGGAAGAGAGGTAATTGGATTGCGGGGTTACCCAAATCAATCGTTGACACCTTCAGACAGTAGAGGTGCTCAGAATGGCGCAACAGTGTATAATAAATTTTCTTTGGAATTAAGATATCCGTTAACCTTGAAATCGGCAGCATCAATTTATGCATTATCATTTCTTGAAGGTGGAGCGGCATACGACACCTTTAAAAATTATAATCCATTTGTCTTGCAACGTTCGGCTGGATTTGGTTTAAGAGTATTTATGCCAGCATTTGGGTTATTAGGAATTGATTTTGGATACGGTTTTGACGCCCTCCCTATTCAAGGACTAACAAAGCCTAACGGATGGGAAACACATTTTATTATTGGGCAGCAATTTTAAAAAATTTAATATTTCTAATAAAATTTAGATATGAGAAAACATTTTTTACTAATTTTGACAATTCTAATTTTTACTGTATCGTTTGGACAAACAAAAGGAGTAAAGATTGGATATATAGATATGGAATTCATATTGCAGAATCTTCCTGGTTATGCTGAAGCAAATAATCAATTAGAACAAAAAGCACAAATATGGAAGCAGGAAATTGAGATTAAAAAAAATGATATTATAAAACTTAAAGATGCCTTAAAAACAGAACAAGTTTTATTAACAAAAGAACTAATAGCTGAAAAACAAGAAGAAATAACATTTCAAGAAAATGCATTGTTAGAATACAATCAAAAAAGATTTGGACCAACTGGAGATTTGATAATTCAAAAATCAATTCTAGTTAAACCTATTCAAGATCAAATATTCACAATAGTTCAGGATTTGTCTGAAGCAAAAAAATACGACTTTATTTTTGACAAATCGTCAGACTTAACAATGTTATTTGCGGCAAAAAGATATGATATTAGCGACCAAGTTTTAAGGGTTTTAAACAGAGCCGAGAAACGAGAGCAGATGACTAAAAAACAAATCAAATTAGAAGAAGAAAAAGATGCTAAAGAGGATTTTGCAAAGGAAAATCCAGAAAAAGCAGAAAGACAAAAAATTTTAGATGATAAAAAACTAGCACGAGTACAATACGCGAAAGATAAAAAAGCCGAAGCCGAAGAAAAGAAAAAAACTGCCGAAGAAAATAGAAAAAAAATAGCACTAGAAAAAACGTTGAAAAATGCAGAAAATAATCCTGTTATTGATTCAACAAAAAATAAAAATACTGATGCCAAAGCTAAAGCAGAAGCTATTAAACAGGCTGCTATAGCGCTTAGAGCTAAAAAGCTTGAAGATAATAAAAAAGCAGTTGAAGATAGAAAAAATAAAATTCTTGAAGAACGAGAAGCAGCAAAAAAGGCGAAAGATGAAAAATTAAAATTAAAACCAATAAATTAATAATTAATACTTAAAATGATGAAACAATTAAAATGCTTATTAATAGCTACAATTTTTTTCTTAGGAGCAAACCAAGTTTCCGCACAATCAAAAACCGCACACGTAGAAGTAAGTGAAATTATGGCAAAAATGCCAGCAATTCTTGAAGCTCAAAAACAATTAGAAAAATTGAGTATTGAATATCAAGCAGTTTACAAAACTATGGGGGAAGAATACCAAGCCAAAGTAAAAAAATACGAGGGTGAAGTTGCTACTGTATCTGAAAAAATGAATATCGAGCGTCAGAAAGAGGTTCAAGATATGGAAAAAAGAATTCAAGAGTACGGGCAAACTGCACAAAAAGAATTGCAAACAAAAGAAACTGATTTAATGAAGCCTATTCAAGAAAAAATTAAAGCTGCAATTCAAAAAGTCGGTAAAGCCAAAGGATTTCAATATGTTTTGAATTCTGAAAGTCTTTTGTTAGCTGATGGTCCAAACTTGACTTTAGATGTTAAAAAAGAATTAGGTTTTTAATCTAACTCATAATAAATAATTGAAACTGCTCAAAATTTGAGCAGTTTTTTTTTACATTTGTTTCTATGATTAACAATAATCCTATAGGCTTGTTTGATTCTGGTATTGGCGGTACTTCCATTTGGAGAGCCCTTCATGCGTTGATGCCTTATGAAAATACTATTTATCTTGCAGATAGTAAAAATGCACCCTACGGGGAAAAATCGAATGAGGAAATTATTTCATTAAGTAAAAAAAATACTGAATTACTTTTAGAACTCAATTGTAAAATTATAGTGGTAGCTTGTAATACGGCAACTACCAATGCAATTAAGGAACTTAGGGCAACGTATAACATTCCGTTTATTGGGATAGAACCCGCAATAAAACCGGCTGCTTCCAACTCAAAAACTCAAACCATAGGGATTTTAGCTACAAAGGGTACTTTAAGTAGTGAGTTGTTTAATAAAACAATAGCACAATACCAAAATACAAAAATTATAGAGCAAATTGGTCACGGATTGGTAGAATTAATAGAAAGTGGGGCTATCGATTCTCCTGAAATGGAAGAATTATTAAATTCCTATATTAATCCAATGATTGAAAAAAATATCGATTACTTAGTTTTAGGATGCAGTCATTATCCCTACCTAATGCCAAAAATAAGTAAAATTATTCCCAAAAACGTTCAAATTATAGACTCTGGAGAAGCAGTTGCAAGACAAACACTAGCTGTTTTAAAAGATAAAACCGGGATATCTTCCGTTCAAAAAAGTAGTTCTCTTTTTTATTCAAATGGAAATCCGATAGTACTTAGTGATATATTAAAAAATAAATATCCCGTAATACAAAAAGATTTTTAGGTATTATTCTTCAACTTTAAACCAACTTGAATACATAACGTAATTATTCGAAATCCGTTCAATTTCTCCAGCAAAATCTGATTGGTCAATATCTTTTACTTTTTTTGCAGGAACTCCAGCCCATATACTTCCAGATGCTACAAAAGTGTTTTGAGTTATAACAGCTCCCGCAGCAATAATTGAATTGCTTTCTATTACACAATTATCCATAATAATAGCGCCCATTCCTATTAATACATTATCATGAATAGTGCAACCATGAACAATGGCGTTGTGCCCAATCGAAACGTTATCGCCTATAATAGTTGGGTGTTTTTGATAGGTACAATGAATGATAGCTCCATCCTGAATATTAACTTTGTTGCCAATAGTTATGGAATTTACATCCCCACGAATCACCGCGTTAAACCAGACACTGCAGGAAGCACCAAAAGAAACATCACCAATTATCGTTGCATTTTCAGCTACAAAACAATCTCCTGGAATTGAAGGGGATTTTCTATTTACAGTTTTTATCAACATAGTTTAAAAAAATAGTCCCGAATTTAATCGGGACTGTATTTATACTCTTTAAATGTCTAATTAATCGCAGGGCAATTACAGTGGTATTTTTCTGGATCACAGAATAAATTTAAACCAATTGTAATTTGATGAAAACCGCGATTGTCAAATTTAACATCTCCTAACAACTGTGAATAAGTATAAGCAAACATAAAATTTTTGTAATTTACACCTAATATCGGACTAACGTATTGTAGTTTTTGTTCAGCAATACCATTGCCATTTATATATTGTGCCCCATCTAGACTTCTTCTGTAAGATAAACCTCCCCAAATTTTTCCGTCTTCAAAATTTTTATACCCTTTTAGGTTAAAATCTATTGAACTTTCTTTTGTTTTTTGAATACTTTGAAACATAATTGAAGGCTCCCACAAAAACGTATCTGCCTCGCCAAAAGTGTATCCAGCACTTAAAATAACTTTTCTAAGATTATCGCTTTCATATTCAGAATAAATATTTCTTCTTGTTTCAACTGCATTTTTTACTGTTAAATGAGTGTAAAATTCTAAATAATTATAAGAAGCTCCTATATCAAAGTTTACATACGATTCTTTTTGAATAATTGTTCCATCTACTATTGGATCATAATTTCCAGAATTTCTAAATTGAGTTTCGTCCAATTGGCTTTGGATTAAAACACCACTAATTCCAAATGACAATTGATTCAAATCTATATCGTCTCTTGAAAACATCAAATGATGGGCATAAGTAAACTTTACTCCTTTTTGAGAGTGGTATCCATTTTTGTCACTAAAGAGGATCATCCCAATTCCGGATTTTTCGTCTATTCGACCGTTGATACTTAAGGTTTGCAATTGCGGAGCATCATCTTGCTCAAACCATTGCTTGCGCGCAGTCAATCTAATTTTTGTGCAACTAGACGCACCGGCCATAGAAGGATGGATTAAATAATAATTATCTGATAAATAATCCGAATATACTGCAACTCCTTCTTGTGAGTATGAAATTTGAGCAATAAATAATAATGCTAATAAATATAGTTTTTTAAATTTCATTTTTATTTAATAAATGTATTAATATTTAAATATCTGTATTGGATTTAAAAAATCTTTTATATAAAATGATTTTTAAAATTCAAGTATACAAATATCATATTATAATATAGTTGTCAAATATATAAATTTTTGTGTGATTAATCAAACTAACACAATATTATAATAAAAATAAAAATAAAGCTAGAATTAAAGATTAATTTAGAACCAGAATAAAAAATCAATTACTAAATATAAATTTAATTCAATTGGAATTATTTATCTTTGTAGCACGTTTTTAAACAAAATTAAATTCAAAAAATGATAAAAATCACTATAAAAAGCACCCAAAATTCTGCAATTCTAAAGTTTGAATTTCCAGATTTCATAACCCAAAACGAAAGTTTTGAGTTCAAAAACATTGACGAAGCCAAAGCATCTCCTCTCGCCCAACAATTATTCTACTTGCCGTTTGTAAAAACAGTATATATTTCTGGGAATTTCATAGCAATTGAACGCTACACAATCGTAGAATGGGAAGATGTGCAAGATGCCGTTGCGGAACAAATAGAGCAATTTGTTAATACTGGCGGTATTATTATCACCGTTGACGAAAATAAATCTAAGAAGCAACCCATCACAGTATATGGTGAAACAACACCAAATCCAGCAGCTCTGAAATTTGTCGTGAGCAAAATGTTGACTAAAAACGCTATCGAATTCAAAAATATTGATGCTACAGCAGCCTCACCATTGGCGAAAGCGCTATTCAATTTTTCGTATGTAAAGGAAGTTTTCATCGACGAAAATTATATTTCTGTAACCAAATATGAAGTCAACGAATGGAACGAAATTACCTTGGAATTGCGTTCGTTCATCAAGCAATTCATCGAAAATGGCGGTACTGTTTTAGACGAAACCCTATTGGTAACCGATTCAAAACAGGAGAAACAGCAAATTAAAAACTTCGATAGTTTAGACACAACCTCGCAACAAATTATCAATATTTTGGAAGAATATGTAAAACCTGCGGTCGCTGCAGATGGTGGAAATATTCTATTCGATTCCTACGATGAAAAAGAAAAACGGGTTAAAGTAATCCTACAAGGCGCTTGCAACGGTTGTCCGTCTTCAACTTTTACTCTAAAAAGTGGAATCGAAAACATGCTGAAAGACATGCTGAAAGACGAAGACATTAAAGTAGAAGCCGTAAACGCCTGAGTAAGTCGAATGTTTAATGTCGTAAAGTCAAAAGTCTCGAAATAGTTAAAAAACTATATATAATCAGCCAATTTCATTGAATTACATATTTTAAAATACGACACTTTATTACACTTACTACTTAACTTTATTAGTAACAAATTAGCTTTTTTATAAACGCTTTTTTTAGGAGCTGCCTGCCTGCCGGCGAGAAGATTTCCAGCTATTTGATTCAATCCACGCCCAAAAGCGTGGGATTTTCACGTCTATCTGGGCTAAAAAACATACCATGAACGAACTACATTCCGAAACCAGTCCGTATCTTTTACAACACGCAAACAATCCTGTGCATTGGAAAGCATGGAATGCTAACTCATTGGCTACAGCCCAAGAACACAACAAACTTATCATCGTTAGTATTGGCTATTCAGCGTGCCATTGGTGTCATGTTATGGAACACGAAAGTTTTGAAAATGATGAAGTGGCGCAAACCATGAACCAACATTACATCAACATAAAAGTAGATCGAGAAGAACGCCCCGACGTTGATGCAGTTTATATGAAAGCCGTTCAAATAATGACAGGACGAGGCGGTTGGCCACTAAATATTGTGGCACTTCCCGACGGAAGACCCGTTTGGGGCGGCACCTATTTCCGAAAAGAAGAATGGATTTCAACATTAGAACAGCTACAAGAATTGTATCAATCGCAACCCGAAAAAATGATTGGTTACGCTGAAAAATTACACCTCGGAATTGAAAGTTTGGGAATGTCTAAGGCGGAGATTTCATCGGAAACTTTGAATCAAAATAGCCTTGAACCTTTAATCGAAAAATGGATTAAAAGTTTCGATTTGGAATTTGGGGGAATGGCACACGCACCAAAATTTATGATGCCCAATAACTATCAATTTCTATTGCGATACGGGCATCAAAAACAAAATCAGAAAGTGTTGAATTTCGTAAATCTTACCTTGACAAAAATGGCTTTTGGTGGACTTTTCGATACCGTTGATGGTGGATTTTCTCGCTATTCAGTCGATATGAAATGGCACGTTCCTCACTTTGAAAAAATGCTTTATGACAACGGGCAATTGGTTTCGTTGTATGCTGACGCCTATAAACTAACGAAAAATCCTTTGTACAAAGAAGTTATCGAAAAAACGTTGACTTTCATTTCAAGAGAATTAATAAATGCTGAAAATGGCTTTTATTGTGCCTTAGACGCCGATAGTTTAAACGAAAAGCAACACTTGGAAGAAGGGGTTTTTTATGTTTGGAAAGAAGCAACATTACATAACATTCTGAAAGATGATTTTGAATTGTTTCGTCAGGTTTTCAATGTGAATGAATTTGGTTATTGGGAAGAAGGCAATTATGTTTTAATTCAAAATCAGGAGTTGGAAGCCATTGCAATCCAAAATAAAATAACGCTTTCTGAATTGCAATCTAAGAAAAAAAACTGGGAACAATTGCTTTTCATTGAACGGGAAAAAAGAAGCAAACCAAGATTAGACGATAAAGCATTGACGTCTTGGAATGCCATAATGTTAAAAGGTTTTGTAGATGCTTTTAAAGCTTTGGGCGATGCCAATTATTTAGAAATCGCCACTAAAAACGGGAATTTTATCATTGAAAAACAATGGACGCCCGACGGCAATTTATACCATAATTATAAGAATGGAAAAAGCACGATAAACGGTTATCTTGAAGATTATTGTTTTGTAATTGAAGCTTTTATAGCGCTTTATGAAGTGACATTAGATGAAAAATGGCTGCAAAATGCCAAGCAATTAACTGATTACTGTTTTGAAACTTTTTATGATGAAAAGTCAGGGTTTTTTGCCTTTACATCCAAAGTCGATGCGCCTCTTATAACTACTCATTTTGAAACTGAAGACAATGTCATACCGGCTTCCAACTCGGTGATGGCAAATAATTTATTCAAGCTGAGTATCTATTTTCATAATCCCTATTATGAAACTATTTGCATGAAAATGCTTAAACAAATCATTCCAAACATTGATTATCCATCTGGATATTCCAATTGGTTGAATGTTTTTATGAATTATTCAGAGCAAAATAGAGAATTGGGGGTTTGTGGAGAAAAAGCATGGGAATATATAACTAAAATCAATCAGAATTACTTTCCTAATTTAGTGATTTCAGGAACAAAAGTAGCAACTTCCCTACCCTTTTTAAAAGACCGATTTGTTGAAAATGAAACCCTGTTTTATATTTGTCAAAACCAAACTTGCCAACTCCCAACAGAAAATTTTGAAAAAGTAATTAATGAAATTCAAATTATTTTTTAGAAACGGTAATCATAAAGTCTTTTAAATAATACGGCTCAAAGTACGCTACATCTTCAAAATTTTTTTCTTGAAATTTTTTGTAACTCAAAAAACTCATTTCTTTTGCTGACGGATATACAATTTCATTATGAAAAATAAAGTTTTGCTTCGTTAAAACAGTTTTTGTTTTTTCAGAACAATCACCCACAAAATGAATAGTTTCAGTGCTTTCTAAAAAAGAGGTTTCTGTAATAATTTCCGCTTGAACTTCCCTTATTTTATATAATTTAGAATTGAAAATTGCAGAATACACTTCCATTCTTCGAGCATCAATCATGGGTATAATTAGGCCTTCTGAAATTGATAATTGTGAAGCTAAAACCTGTAATGTATCGATTGCAATCAAAGGAATATCGAGTGCAAAACACAAACCCTTCGCTGCCGAAACGCCAATGCGCAAACCGGTATAAGAACCCGGACCTTGACTTACTGCAATTGCCAATAAATCTTTGGGAGTTAGCTGCAATTCCTGCAAACATTCTTCAATGAAAACATGTAATCTTTCCGCATGAGAATATCCTTCTTCAGCCATTTCTTTGCATAAAATGGTTTCCCCATCTTTTGCAATTGCGACAGAACAGTTTTTGGTGGCTGTTTCTAAATTGAGGATGTAAGACACGTTTTGTAAAGTTGAAATTTCTATATTACTTCTTTTCTGGTTTTTTAATTCCAGTACTCACCACAATTTTATCACCTGAATTCAACTCTTTTGTGACTGTTGTATAGGGCCCAATAATTACAACATCTCCTTTTTTAAGTCCCGAAATCACTTCGATATTGGTGTCGTCCTGAATTCCTGTTTTTATAATTCTGATTTTAGCTTTATCGCCGACTTTCAAAAATACACATTCCAATTTCTTATCGCTTTTTGGTGCAATTTTATTTTCTTTGTCTTTTGAATCTTCAACCACAATTTTAGAAGTTGCTGTTGTATCAGATTTTACAACTATAGAACTAATTGGCACGCCAATAACATTTTCTTTTCTAGTAGTAATAATGTCCACAGTAGCAGTCATTCCAGGTCTAAACGGAGAATACGTAGTTGGTTTTCCTTCTAATAAATCCATATACGATTCTTTAAGAATTCTGATTTTCACTTTAAAATTCGTTACTTGATCGGCTGTTAATGCTGTACTTGCCGAATTTGAAATACTGGTAACAATTCCTTTAAATACTTTTTTTAGATAGGCATCAACTTCTACTTTTGCAGAATCACCAACGTTGATTTTCACAATATCATTTTCATTTACATTCACTTCCACTTCCATATTGTTCAGGTTGGCAACACGAAGAATTTCCGTTCCGGTCATTTGTTGCGTTCCTAAAACACGTTCGCCTAGTTCCACATTTAGTACAGAAATTGTTCCGTCTGCCGGTGCATAAATTATGGTTCTTCCTAAGTTGTCTTTCGCTTCATTAACGGTTGCAGATGCGCTTTGAACATTATAAAAAGCAGATTGTTTAGATGCTTTTGCGACTTCAAACGAAGCAATGGCTTTGTCCCAATCAGATTTTGAAATAATCCCTTTGTCAAACAAGATTTTATTCCGTTCATAGCTTGATTTGGCTTCATTGAATTGCGCTTCCGCTTGCGTCAGTCCTGCTTTTGTGCCTGACAAATTAGAAACTGTTCTGTTCAATCCTGAGGTATATAAATCTGGGTTTATTTTTACTAATAAATCTCCTTTTTTAACTACTTGACCTTCTTTGATAGGCAAATCGATGATTTCTCCAGAAACCATTGATGCAATTTTAACTTCTGTCTCTGGTTGGATTTTTCCCGTTGCAGAAACTGTTTCCACGACCGTAATTTCATTTACAGTTGCAATTTCAACATCCATTCCTTTGTCTTTTTTACCAATAACGCCTGTTTTTGAAAGCACTAATAACACCACTACAAGAGCTACTGCTGAACCTAATAAAATATAAATTGTTTTCTTTGACATACTACTTATTGTTTTTTTATGATTGGAATTCCAAAATAGAATTCGATTACTTTTACTCGGAATATATAATCGTATTTTGTTCTTACGACTTCTGATTGTGCGTTTACAAATAATGTTTGCGATTGATTTAAATCGAAGGCATTCATCATTCCAACGGCAAATTTTTCTTTAGCATAATTATAGGCTTCTTGCCTTGCTTCCAAGGTTATTATGGCAGATTCATTCGCTTTCATCGCTCCTTTGGCATTGGTAAAAGCCGTATAAACATTCCTCTCTAAATCTAATTCTTGTTGGCTAAACGCAATTTTTGAACGATCTAATGCGACTTTTGAACGATCTACATTATTACGAACAGAAAAACCATTTAGCACTGGAATATTCATTTGAAAACCAAAAGAATGTCCTTTATTATTGTCAAATTGCTTAAAAACTGGTAGTGCTGGCGCAAGAATTGGGTTTCCTGTTCCATCAATTCCAACAATTCTGTCAGAATATCCAGCTCTTGTACTCAAACTATAAAATCCGTGTAAACTTGGCTGGTTTGCGCCATTTGCAATTTTCAAATCACGTTCTGCAATTTCCAAGTTGGTTTTTGCGATTTTCAATTCTATGCGTTCTTCTTTTGCTTTTGCAAATATTGCAGCGGGTGTTTGAAGAAGTGTTGAACTTTCTTTGGCATCATAATTGGCATCGGCAATATCAAAATCTTGGAAATTATCTAATTGTAATAATTGCGCCAAACTTAATTTTGAAATTAACAAGGCGTTTTCGGCAGTTACAATCGCCTGATTATTGGTGGCAACCGTAGCTTTTATATCCAATAAATCTCCACGAGGAACAACGCCTGCATTTACTAATTCTTGCGAACGAAGCAATTGCTTTTCATTATTTGAAAGTTGTTCTTTTTGAACTTTTAGGTTTTCTTTATTAAAAAGTATTTGTAAAAATGCATTGGCAACGTTTAAAGAAATATCGTCTTTCATTTTTGAAAGTTGGTATTCCGAAGCTACAATGGCAAGATTGGCTCTTCGCAAACGGTTTTGATTTTGCATTCCGTTATAAATTGCAACGTTAGAACTTATTCCCGCAGAAGTAAATTGCGTTGTTTGATTTTCTAATAATCCTGTTGTAATGTTTTGGTTCAAACCAATATTCCACGAATGGGAACCATTGATATTAAAGCTAGGGAGGAAATTTCCAACAGCTGCCGATTTTTCAATGGAAGCCGATTTTGTATCCAATTCCGATTGCTTAATGGAAATGTTATTCTTGATGGCATAATTAACACATTCTTCTAAAGTCCATTTTTTGGATTGTGCTTGAGAAAGCAAACCTAAAAAAAGCAGAAAAAAGAATATGGTTTTACTAATAATTGTTTGTTTCATAAAATACTGAATTCTAAATCGGTTGTTGCAACTGCAAATTTAACTTTTTTTAGCAATTTAAACTAAATTTAACTTAATCTTATAAGACGATTCGTAGAGAATTATGTTACTCGAATTTAAGTGTTTTGGCAGACATATCAATTATAATTTATAATTAATGGAAAACATAAATACCCTTGGCAAAACAAAAGTTGTTCTTTCGGTAATTATATAATCCGAAAAAGAATAATCATTTTTAACTTTATTATTAAAAAGATTATTCGCTAAAAGTTCAAAACCAAAAGGACTATTCTTCTTTTGGTATCGCAAAGACGAATTGGCAATATCATAATAATTAGATTGATTGGAACTGTTCGTGTTTTTTAAGTTTTCATAATCAAATGAGAAAATAAAAAACTTTAAAAAAGTAAATCCTACTTCCGATGTAAATTCGTCGGATTGATAATTACTTATTGCAATTCCTTTAAATTGACTGTAACCTTTTTTATATCCAATACTGAAATCAGGCCATTTTTTATAAGCCGTTTTAATAGCGAATCCAACATTTTGATTGTTTCTATCATTAATAACTGTGGTATTGTTTATTTTTTGAACATAATTGAACCAATTCAAATTAGAATTAAATTTCAAACTAAAGCGATAAACTCTTTTGCTAACGGAACCATTAAAACGCCAAGTGGTTTCTGGGTTATCTGTCAAAATGGGAGTTGCATATTGATTAATTCCAGACAAATCAATGTTGTTTCTTATGGTTTTCACTTTTTTATTAAAACTCGTCATCGCATTCCAAATTACCCCTCGATACATATTCATTTTAGAATACCTTAAATTCGCAGTATGAAATTGCTCGTTTTCTAATAATGCATTTCCTTTGAAAACCGCATTGTAACTTTGCAACGTAAATTGATTTGCCAGTTGAGTTACTTCAGGGAAATCATTCGTGAGTTTATAATTAAAATCTAATGTTTCCGATTTATTAAACTCATAATTACTATTGAATTGCGGTTGTAAAAGTGTTTTTGAAATTGAAAAGGTACTGACATTTTGTAACGTATTCAAATGATACCAGTGCATATAAATACCTGGTTTATTTGTCCATTTACCTATTTTGAATTTATATTCTATGCCGATATAAGCATCGTTTATTTGATATTTTACAGCATTCCCAAAACCTGCAGTCGAAAAATCATTAATAGAACCATTTGTCAACACTTGTCGCTCTGAAGTTTCAAAATTTGAATTAATAAAGTTGTTCCCTAAATTGGTATAAAGATGATTAAAGTTGTTAATTATCCAATAATGCTTAAATAATGCATCAACTGTATTGTTTTTTATCTTTTTAATTTGCTCAATTGTGTAATTTGAATCTGTTTGCAGTGGAATTAATCCCGCTAAAAAAAGTTGGTCTGTAAACCAATGATTTTGTGGTGTGTTTTTTTCATACGATTGATTGACGACAAGGGTTGTTGTGTGATGTTCGTTATAACTTTTGTGCCATTCAATATATTGTTTTAATGACACATTATCTGTTTTACTTATAGTTTCAAAAGTATTTGAGTTTAAATTTGTTATCGAATTTAGTTCATTATACATATTGTTAGAATCCGATTGGAACTGCGAATTGTAATACCATTTTTCCTTGGTGTTTGGCGAATAATCAAGTTTAATATTTGCAATTCCTAATATTGTTTTAGTATCATTTTTTTGAAATCTATTTTCAAAAGCTATGGCGCTATTTTGCAAATATTCATTTTTACTATCCGTTTGAGACCGCATAAATACATTTGAAAAGATACCAAATCCAGAAATTGAAAGCTTAGGGGAAGTATCAAAACTAAAATTCAGTGCACTAAATTGAGATTTATTTAGTGTTACATCTGAATTATCATTTGTAAAAGAAAATAAATTTGTCAACGATTTTCTTTCTGATAAAAAGCTACTCATACCGCCTTGAAAACGCATTAAATCTTCAAATGTAAAGGTGCTTTTTCCAATATTATTGCTATCGCCAATAAAACTCAAATTTGTTTTTGGAGCGTAATAAA
>NZ_JBBALW010000003.1:96400-127448 GCF_040402835.1 Flavobacterium sp. | reverse complement strand
TAAAATTAAGGTTTTTATTCTTAACTTTTTATGCGGGTAAAGTTAGCATATCCAACCTGTTACAATAAATCACATATTTCAAAATACGACGCTTAATTATACTTACTACTTAAATAATAGGTTGCAAATATAATCACGTTTTTTGTGGTATTATTAATTTATACAAATTGTTTTATAGAGATTAAGATAATCTTAATACTTCATTGTAAGTTTCAATCCAATTATTGGCAATTGTACTGTCGTTAAACTGTTGTACAAAATTAAATCCATTCATTTTCATAATTTCTTGTTTTTCAGGGTTATTCAATAAATTATTTATTTCATTGCTTATCTCTAGAATATTTAATGAATCAACATAGATTGAATCTTTTCCTCCTGCTTCTGCAAAACAACCTCCTTTTGTTGAAATAACGGGTGTTCGAGAATACAAAGCTTCTATAATTGGAATTCCAAACCCTTCAAAAATTGAGGGATAAATAAAAATTTGCGCCATTCTATAAATTGCGGCCAATTCTGTAAGAGCAACATTTTCTAGAAATAAAATTTTATCTTCCATTTTATTTTCTAAAATATAATCTCTTATTTCATTAAAGTAAGCTGTTTTTTTACCAACTATAACAAGTTGAATGTCAATGTCTTTAATAGCTTTAATTGCGGAAAGAATATTTTTTCTTTTTTCAATTGTTCCAACATTTAAAATGAAATTTGATGGCAAATTGTATTTTGTTCTTGTAATTTCAAAAAATTCTTTAGAAATACCTTCTCTAAAAACGGGCGAACAACCTTGATAAATAACTTTTATTTTTTCGGGGTTTATTTTCAAATATTCTACAATATCTTTTTTGGTTTGTTCACTAATTGCGATGACTAAATCGGCTTTATTTGCTGCGTATTTAAATTTATAATAATGAATTTTACGATCAAAGAAAGTATATAATTCAGGATATCTCATAAATATTAAATCATGAATTGTAACAATTGTTTTTATTCCTAATTTGTTCAATCCAATTGGTATTTCACCAGATAAACCATGAAAAACAGCTACTTTATCAGCTTTAATTTGTGAAGTTATATTAAATAAACGCCAAAGAGCAGGAAATTTTTTATCGCTATTTTTTTTAGGTAATTTTTCAATAATTATTTTCCCATCAATTGCAATTCTATCTATTTTTTTAGGTTTTGGATTGTATAATAAGTAAGTAGTATCAGGATAATAGTGCGCTAATATCCTAATCAAATCTCGACTATAATTGCCCAAACCTGTTTTGTTATGAAAGAATCTTTTTGCATCAAACCCTAGTATCATCTATTGTAGTTTGTTATTTTTAAGAAATAAAAGTAATGAATTATTAAATAGTTCTGGATTTAAAAGTTGATATATTTCAGAAACATTATTTTTATTATTTACAATAGAAGTTGGATTGAAATCGGAAATATGCACCGAAACATTCGAAGTTCCATTTTCAAACATATTCCAATCATTTTTTAAAATAAACGGAGAAAAAATAGTGAATGTTGGAACATTGAGCGCCTTCGCTATATTAGTTGCACCCCCTTCGTTACCAATAAGTGCGGAACATTGACTTGTAACACTCATAAATTCACGAACTGTTTTAGTATAAAAATCAAAAAATATTTTTTCTTGAGTTTCTTTTTTACAAAGTTTAAACAATTCTAATGCTTCTTTTTTTTGATTTGGGATATAGTTAAATAAAATTTGAATTGAATTCGTGACTGCAATTTCATCAATCACTTTCGCCATATAATTCAAAGGATATGTTTTCGATTCGCTACTTCCTAGTGCACTTATCATAACAATCGGACGTTTTAAATCAAGCCCGTTTTGTTCTAAATTTTTAGTAGCAATTTCAATTTCGGCAGCGGTTAAATATATTTTTGGCTTGATTACTTGAAAATCAATTCCCAAAGGTTTTAATAATTGTAAACGGTGTTCAATTGCTTTAGTTGCTGTTGAAATAGAGTTTTCATTTCTAATAATTGTATCGGTATAAAAAAATTGAGAATAGGATTTGTGGAAAGATAGTGTGGTTTTTGCTCCTGAAAATTTACACAAAATGGCAGTTTTAAATTTTGCGTAGGAATCAATAATGACATTATAATTTTCATTTCTGATACGATTTAATTGTGAGATAAATCCAGCTAATCCTTTGTCAATATTGGGATCCAAAATTATAACTTTGTCAATGAAAGGATTATTTTCAATAACTGGTAATGTGTTTTTATTTATTATGTAATGCAAAGTAGCTTCAGGAAATTTTAATCTTAATTCCTCAAAAATAACACTGGTTATTAGTACATCGCCAATCATTTTAGGTTGAATTACTGCTATTTTCATACAGAATTAGATTTTATTGAATCAATTAAATCTTTAGTGCGATGAAAATGGTAATTCTTTTTTTTCATCCAAATAATAAGATTTTCTAATCTATCTTTCATCTGTTTCCCAGAATTTTTGGATATATATCGAGGGAATCCAAAACGTTCATTATCGTTTAAATTTGTAAATTCCCAAGGATGAAAATATAAATTAAGGTATTTGTCTTTTTTGAGGGTTGCTTTACACAATATTTTATACACACACAAAGGCAAATTATGAAATGACAGCCAAAACAATGGAAATCGAATAATTGGGCTAACTGAAGCAGGAATTTGCCAAACTCCATCTTGCTTAAAATAAGTTCTTGGTTTTGTGAAATTATTATATCTTCCTGGAATATAAGTCGGGTTTAAAGAGGAATTATAGACATATCCAGCTTTGAAAATTTCAATTTCATCAACTGGTTGCATTCTTGGCATACGAAATCCAATGACTTCCGTATTCGTGATTTCTTCCAATTTGTCTCTTGATTCTTTCAAATGTTCTACCTTGAAATCACTATGATAATAACTGTGTGATGCTATTTCATGCCCATTATTAATAATTCTTTTTATAATTTCGGGTGCATTAAATGCAAAAATAACGGTGCTAAAAAAAGTTGCTTTTGCTTGGTATTTCTCTAATAAATCTAAAATTACTGTTGTGCCTTCGATGGAAATTTGAATTTGGTCTTCAAAACTAATCGTTTTTCCAAATTCAAAAGGCATATCAAATTCTTCAATATCAAAACTTAATAAAATCATCTTTTGGTTTCTATGTTAGTATCTTTAATGATATAATTTGGTCGGTTTTTGGATTGGATGAAAATTTTCCCAACATAAATCCCTACGATTCCCAAAACTATTAAATTTAGACTTCCAAATAATACAATTGTAAAAATTACAGAAGCCCATCCTGAAATTGCTAAATGATAAAAAAGGCTGTAAAAAACATAAATAGAATAAAAAAGAAATCCTAAGCCTGCCAATGAAAGCCCAAGAAATATGGATAAATATAAAGGTTTAGTACTAAAAGAGACAATACCGTGTAATGCCAATTTCATTAATGATTTTATAGAATAGTTACTTTCTCCTGCAAATCGTTGCTCTGGAATGTAAGGAATTCCAATTTGCTTAAAGCCAATCCACTTTACCATTCCTCTTAAAAACAACTCATATTCATCTATTGAAACGAGCGCATTAATAACTTTTTTATCAATTAATCTGTAATCAGCAATTCCATTTTCTAAATTAATATCAGACAAATAATTTACAATTTTATAAAATGCTTTAGAACCAATTTTGTTTTTAAAACTTGCATCAGGATTGTTTTCTTTTCGATACGCATAAATTATTTCAAAACCAGCCTCCCATTTTTCAATCATTTCTTTTATTAATGTTGGCGGGTGTTGCAAGTCAGCATCAATTGTAACCAAAGCATCCCCATTTGCTGCATCAATTCCGGCTTTTAGAGCTTGATCTTTACCGAAATTTTTAGAAAATTCAATGAATTTAACATTAGTATTTCTTACAGATTCAATTTTAAATATTTCTACTGTATTATCGATACTTCCGTCATCTACCAAAATTATTTCGTAGTTATAATTTAATGTTTCAAAAACCTCTTCAATTTCTTTAATGATTTTAGGAATATTTAAGGCTTCATTATAACAAGGTATTACTACAGCTATTTTTTTATGCATTTTCATTATTTTTATTAGACAATGAATGATAGTTCTTGAATTTTTGGGTCAACATTTCATATACAATAACTCCCCAAATAAGCACACAAGGTAATGCTTTTAAGGCAAAGGGACGAATATAATTCACTTTTAAATATTCAGGAATTATATCTGAAGGGGAAAAACTGGTTAGAATTAACGCTAAAACAAATAGTCCAATGTGCAATTTTGAAATAGGTTTCGACTGAATAACAAACCAAATTGCTACACCAACAAAAGCAATAATGTAAGTTGGAGATTCTGATCCCGAACTAAAAATCACTGTGAATATAAGTACAGAAGCCAATAACATCAATCTAAAAGATTGTTCTTTAAACTCTTTTATTCTCAAATATTGAAGTCCAAATAAAATTATTCCACCAATTAAAAAAGGTAAATTTGAAATCGAACTATCCTGAAAAATACGACGAATCATTCCCATTAAAGAGATGTCTTGATAGGAATTTAATCCTACATTTTCACTGTTTTTTGCTATTAAATCATAAAACCATTGCTGGTATGTTTGGATAATATATTCGGGAGATGATAGCAACATTGGAAGCGTAAAAAGTACAATACTCCAAAATAAAAGTGATAAAATAAACTTGATTTTATTCTTAGAAAAAAAGAAAAATGCCAGTCCTACAATACCATATAATTTTACAAAAAGCCCTAAAACAATAAAAAATGCTGACCAAAAGTCTTTTCTTTTTTCAATGTTAACAAAAGAAAGAATAATAATAGCTGTCAACATCGGATTGAATTGTAAGCCAAGTAAGGCTGTGAGAAGTTCTTGAAAACAAATCCATAAAACAGCATTTATTTGAGTTGATTTTAGGGGTAATTGTGTAATAGCCCAAGCTAATATTCCAGCATTAAATAATCCCCAAAGAGGTAATCCTAAATAATCGGGGAGAAGCGCAAAAGGAGCAATTACTAAGCTAAAAACCGGCCCATAATGATTGTGGTCAAAATATTCTAATGGATATTCTTTGTATAAAGGCAGTTTTTCAATAGTATGAAAATAGACATTTTTATAAATTTTATAATTGTTAAATTTTCCAATTATTAATTGTTTTATAACAGAAATTAAAGTTATTATCATCCATAAAGAAATGATATAGCGCCTATTATTGAAAAAAGGTAAACTAAAAAAAGAAGTTATTTTTTTATTAATAGAATTTAGTATCATTTTAGGAGCTATTATTTTTAAAAAAGTGAATATTTTTCAATTAAACGGCTACATCATATTCTCTCAAAGCATCATTCAAACTCGTTTTTAAATCGGTTGATGGTTTACGAGTTCCAATAATTAGTGCACATGGAACTTGAAAATCACCAGCAGCAAATTTTTTGGTGTAACTTCCAGGTATTACTACTGAACGAGGTGGAACAAAACCTTTGATTTCAATAGGGTTTTCGCCTGTAACATCAATAATTTTTGTTGAAGCAGTTAAGCAAACATTTGCACCCAAAACAGCTTCTTTTCCCACATGAACGCCTTCCACAACAATGCATCTGGAACCTATAAACGCACCATCTTCAATAATTACTGGAGCAGCTTGCAAAGGTTCCAAAACACCACCAATTCCAACGCCACCGCTTAAATGAACATTTTTGCCAATTTGCGCACAACTTCCAACAGTTGCCCAAGTGTCAACCATAGTTCCTTCGTCAATGTAAGCACCAATGTTTACATAGCTAGGCATCAAAATCACACCTTTAGAAATATAAGCGCCGTGTCTTGCAACTGCACTTGGAACAACTCGAATTCCTTTTTCGGCATATCCTCGTTTTAACGGAATTTTATCGTGATATTCAAAAATTCCTACTTCAAAAGTTTCCATTTTTTGGATAGGAAAGTACATAACAACGGCTTTTTTCACCCATTCATTCACTTGCCAAGTAGTGCCTTTTGGTTCAGCAACACGCAAAGTGCCTTCATCTAGCAAATCGATAACTTCTCTAATAGCATCGGTTGTAGTTTTTTCCTGTAATAAAGCCCGGTTTTCCCAAGCTTGTTCTATAATCGTTTGTAAAGCATTCATTTTCTATAGATTTTTAGCAAAGATAACTTTTTTGTTTATTTACAATAAAGGAAAATTTGGAATTTTATTGATTTATGAAAATCTGAAACATAAGCGGTTAAAAAAGTTAAATTTCTTTGTTTATATTTGTAAAAATATTAAAGAAAATGCCTAGAATTCTAGCCATCGATTATGGACAAAAACGAACTGGAATTGCTGTTACAGATGAATTACAAATAATCGCATCTGGATTGACGACGATTCCATCTGCTACCACAATAAACTTCCTAAAAGATTATTTTAGTAAAGAAAAAGTATCAAAAGTGCTTATTGGTGAACCGAAACAAATGAATGGCGAGCCGTCTCAAAGCACCGAAATAATTGAAGCTTTTGTAAGAAAATTTAAAAGTTTTTTCCCCGAAATGCCCGTTGTTAGGGTCGATGAGCGTTTTACATCAAAAATGGCATTTCAAACAATGATTGATAGTGGATTGAATAAGAAACAACGCCAAAATAAAGACTTACTTGACGAAATTTCGGCTACAATAATGCTTCAAGATTATTTAAGATAATTCGTTTTCAAAATTATGATTGCATTAATGATTTTGAGGTTTTTACAATATTCGCTGATAAATTAGTCAACCAAATTAATTGTTCTTTTACCATCTGTGTTTCTTCCAATTTTATCTTAAGGTCTTCTTCGTCAAGTTCGGTTTCTTCACTTTTTTGTTTTACACGTATTTTTTTTATTTCAATAAAACTGCTATTTAAATTATCATTTGATAAGTTTTCTATTTCTTTTAAATCAATATTTCCATTTAAAATAGCAATTGCCTGATCTAAATTTGATATTATTTTATTAAAAACACTATTAAAAGATTCGGATGCATCAGTAGTTTTGTGAGTTTGAGTATAAGTACCAAGTGAAGCTGCAGATGAAAGCATTGCGTTATTAATAACCGTAATTTTGTAAACCTGCTGTAAATTATTTTGTTTTGATTTTGGTTCTTGAAGCATTCTTTGAAAAGACGCCATGAGGTTCCCAATTTCTATAAACGCTCTATTTCTGGCTAATCTATAATTGCTATTGATATCTTGTTTATTATTATAAAATATCGAAATCTGTAATAAATAATCTCTAATTGCTTTAACTGAGTTTTCTATATTTTCATTGGTATTTAAAAATTCCCAAAATGGCCAAAAAAAATAATTTGCCAAAATTGCAAGGGATGCACCAACGAAAGTATCAAGAATTCTGTATAAAACAATATCTCCATCGGTTGGATTCAGTATGGCAAAAATAAAAATAACATGTAGCGTAATAAATAAAGTACCAATTTTATAATTTGATGGATTAAAAGATAATCCTAAAATCAAGAAAAAGATGGTTAATCCGCCTAAAATTAGTTGACCTGGTCCGGTTGATAAAACTAAAAAACCAATTACTCCGCCAATAATTGTTCCTAAAAATCGATTAAATGTTCGTTCTTTAGTTAGTCCATAACCAGGTTTCATTATCACTACAATTGTCAGTAATATCCAATAAACATTTTGAAAGGGTAGAAATTTTCCTATTATGAAACCTATTAATAATGTAGCAGTTATCCTTAAGGAGTGTCTAAAAGCTAAAGATGAAAAACTTAAATTTTCGACAAGTGTGCTTATAGGATAATAGTCTTTTGTAATTAATTTTTGAAATTCAATTTCTCTACCATTTAGATCTTTTAATTTTGTATTTGAGGTGAAAATTTTCTCTAGGTTTTTAATTTTTCCAACTTGTTTTTCTGCATAATGTGACATGTTTGTAAGCATAAGAACTCCCTCTGACGCATTTTTACCTAATTTTTTTTCATATTCATTTATTGCAATTTCAAATTTACACAAAACATCATTTAAATCATTTTTTGAAGGATTTGTTTTCCTATTTCTTATTTTTTTTGATAAAGATTTCAGATTTTTCGCGAGATTATAAGCGAGATTTTGATAGGTTTTTAAAACTTTTGGTTGTTCGCCAAATTTTTCATGTAATTTATTGTGGTCAAATGAAGTTGAAACAGCTAATTCCATTATTTCTACCAAAGAAATAAAAGCAAGAAGCATTTTTCTATTTTGATTAGAGGAACCATAATCTGTTCGATTTCTAATGAGAATTTCTCGAATATTTTCATGAACTTCATTAAGTTCAACTTGAAGAATCAATTGCTTTTTTGTAATTTCTTTTCTATCTGAATTTAATTCCCATAAATCGCCTCGTAATTTTAAATATTTAGATGTTAAATGAATACATTTTTCGATTTGTAATTCAGTATAACGATGTGGATTTATATAGTAAAAAAGTATAGATATTAATAGGTAAAATAAGCCTCCTGATAGTAATAGTAACGAATGTCTAATCATTTCCCAACCCGAATGTATATGAGAAAATGAGATAGATATAATTAATAATGATGAAAAAGCAACCATCGTGGCTCTTTGACCATAAACTGCGAGCATAGAAAGCGAAAAAACTAGAATACAAAAAGTTGGAAAAAAAATAATTGGATAGGGGTAGGTCAGATTAATTAAAAAGTTGGCAGCTGAAAAAAATAAAACAGTTACAATAATCCCTTTTATCTTATGTTTTAGATTACTAGGAATATCACTTGGTAAAGTAAACAAAGCTCCTAGGGCAATAGTTAAACCCATTTCTAAATATCCTAATTTAGAAAATATCAAAACAGGAATTATTGCAGAAATTGCTGCTTTTAAAGCATTAGTGAAATTAGTTCCAACTATAAATCTTTTTATTAATTTCAGCATATTAATTTGGTTACTTGCAAAGATAAGAATTGTCAAATGGAATAAAAGTACAAATGGACTAGATTTGAATAAAATTTAATTCTTTTATAACAGATTTCAATAGCTATTTTTGCTATTTTTGCGAACTATACTATTTTGAAATTAATTTAGCACTCATTTAGAAGATATATAAATACAAATAAAATGATTTTACCAATTGTAGGATATGGCGATCCCGTTTTGAGAAAAGTGGGTGAGGAGCTAACTTCTGAATTTCCAAACTTGAAAGAAACCGTCGCTAATATGTTCGAAACTATGTACAATGCATGTGGCGTTGGACTTGCTGCGCCTCAGGTTGGAATGAGCATTCGTTTGTTTGTGATTGACACAACCGCTTTTGGCGAGGATGACGAATTAGCAACGGAAGAACAAATCCTTTTGAAAAATTTCAAACGTACTTTTATCAATGCAAAAATGATTAAAGAAGAAGGCGAAATTTGGAGTTTTAATGAAGGATGTCTTAGTATTCCTGATGTTCGTGAAGATGTATTTAGAAATGAAAAAATCACAATTGAATATTGCGATGAAGATTTTGTAATGAAAACAGAAGTTTTTGAGGGTTTGATAGCACGAGTTATTCAACACGAATACGATCATATTGAAGGAATTTTATTCACGGATTTAATTTCCTCATTGAAAAAGCAGTTAATTAAGAAAAAGCTCCAAAACATAATGGACGGAAAAGCGCGTCCAGACTATAAAATGAAGTTTTGCAATAAAAAAGGCAGATAATTACTTTAAGAATTTATACATTTCAAATAAAAGAATAATCAAATTAATATAAAATGACATTAGATAAAATATTAGCAATAGCAGGAAAACCAGGTTTATTTGCTTTAAAAGTTCAAACTCGTACAGGTTTTGTTGCAGAATCATTGTTAGATGGAAAAAAAGTAACCGTTGGTTTGAAAAGTAATGTAAGTTTGCTTTCAGAAATTTCTGTTTACACCAATACTGAGGAAAAACCATTGACGGAAATAATGAGGGCGATTGCTACCAAAGAAGATAATGGACCTGCGATTTCTCACAAGGAAGACAATGCAAAATTAGTAACTTATTTTTTAGAAATACTACCTGATTATGACCAAGACCGAGTATATCCTTCTGATATCAAGAAAATTTTGAATTGGTACAATATGTTGCAATCAAAAGGGTTGGTTTCAAAAGAAGTTCCTGCCGAAGCTGAAGTAGTAGCAGAAAACGAATAAATTATTTTATAATTCATATATTTAATCCTGTCAAGTGCTTTTATCTTGACAGGATTTTTTAATTTTACAAAAACTAAACAGCAATGAATTCAAGACAAACCCAACTCGATGCATTTGATAGATTATTAACTATTATGAATGATTTGCGTGAAAAATGTCCTTGGGATAAAAAGCAAACATTACAAACATTACGCCATTTAACCATTGAAGAAACCTACGAATTAGGAGATGCAATTTTGGATAATGATTTGAATGAAGTTAAAAAGGAATTAGGTGATTTATTATTGCACATCGTTTTTTATGCAAAAATAGGAAGTGAGACCAGTGATTTTGATATTGCCGATGTTTGTAATGAAATTTGTGATAAATTAATCCATCGCCACCCACATATTTATAGTGATGTAGTGGTAAAAGGTGAAGAAGAAGTCAAACAAAACTGGGAGAAACTCAAATTAAAAGAAGGCAAAAAGTCTGTTTTGGAAGGCGTTCCGAAAAGTTTGCCTGCTTTGGTAAAAGCAAGTAGAATTCAGGATAAAGTGAAAGGTGTGGGATTTGATTGGGAAGAACCACATCAAGTTTGGGATAAAGTGCAGGAGGAATTACAAGAATTGCAAGAGGAAGTAGCCGCTGGAAATCAGGAAAATATAGAAGCTGAATTTGGTGATGTTTTATTTTCTATGATAAATTATGCCCGTTTCTTGAATGTAAATCCTGAGGATGCATTAGAACGAACCAATAAAAAGTTCATCAAACGCTTTCAATATCTGGAAAGTAAAGCAGGAGAATTAGGAAAACCATTAATGGATATGACCTTGGCAGAAATGGATGTTTTTTGGGAAGAAGCCAAAAAATTGTAATTGAAAATCTATGATTTTCAAATATTTCAATTTTTTAGGAAGAGGCGAAAAAATTGTAATTTTTTTATTTTTTTATTCATTTTTAAGCATAAAAAAACCTCACATTTTGTGAGGTTTTATGAACTATTTTAAAAGTAATTATTCAACTTTTATACTTCTAATTTGTTTCAGTTTATCTTTCCAAACTTCTAAACTTTCTTTGTGAATAGCAATGTTTTTACGAACTTCTAAAACTATAGAATTTTCTTTTTTGGCATTTCTTGTATTGGCAAAAAACTGAATATTATTCTCCAATTGGAATATTTCGTTTTGAACTTCCTCAATTTTTCGCATTAAGAAAATCTTTTCATTTTCTAATTTTCGACTATCATTAGAATCTGAAAAATTTCCTACACGGTTAGAAAAACGAACCATTTCAGTTTCCTTTTTGCTTAAACTTAATTTTTCAAATAAAGCATCCAATATTTTATTGAATTTACCTTCTATATGACGTCTTGCAAAAGGAACTTTTCCAAAACCCTTCCAATTTTCAATATGCAATTTAATAGCATCTAAATCTACTTTATGTTCTCCAATTAATTGAAATTCTCTTAACGTTTCTAAATAGGCTTTCTTTTTTTCAAAAGCTTCTACTTCTTCAACATTTACTTCTGTTTTCTGTGTTTTTAAGATGTCAAAATAATGATTACAAGCAGCTTTAAATTCACCCCAAATTGCATCAGAATATTTTCTTGGAACGTGTCCAATCAATTTCCATTCCTCCTGAATTTGCTTCATTAACGGCGTTGTAGTTGCAAAATCTTCACTAGTTTGAAGTGCTTTTGCTTTCGCTACTAATTCCGTTTTTTTATTCAAATTATCTTGTTGCTCTTTCTTGATGTCTTTATAAAATGAATTTTTAAAAGTATTGAAATTGCGAACCGCAGTTTTAAATGCCGCCCACGTACTTTCATTTACATCAGCAGGAACTTTTCCAGCAGCAAAAAATGCATTTCTCAAGGCTTCAACTTTATCAATTTGCCCTTGCCATTGGCTGTGAACAGAAACTTTTTCAGTTGCCAAAACTTCAATTTGAGCAATAATATCATTTTTACTTGCTAAATTTTCGCTTTCAGTTCCTCTTTGTGCTTCAAATAAAACTTCTCTTTTGTCGTGCATTTGTTTGGTTAAATCGCTAAAACGATTCCAAATTTCCTCACGGTGTTCTCTTGAAACAGGACCAATATCTTCTTTCCAAATTTTATGCAAATCTTGCAATTCACGGAAAGCTTTATTAATATCTACTTCCAAAACCAACTCTTCAACGCGGGCAACAATTTTTTGTTTTTGCTCTAAATTGTGTTTAAAATCCGAATCTCTTGCTTCTCTATCCAAGTGCAAATAGTCATAAAAATTCTCTACATGAAAATGATAATTGTTCCAAACGTGGTTGTATTTATCCTTTGGAATGGAACCTGCATTTTTCCAACGCTCTCTCAATTCATTAAAGTGTTTTAGCGTATCTTTAATGTTTTCCTGAGGATTTATAAGCTCTTTCAATTCTTCAACTATTGCCAAACGCAACTCTAAGTTGGTTTTTAAATTATTTTGTAAACTCTTGAAATGGGCATTTTTTTTATCTCTAAAAAGAGAATATAATTGGTCAAATTTTGACTTTAAAGGCAAATGATATTTGAATTCTTCTTTACTTTCTTGATTTTCGGCAATAAATTCTTCTTTTTTCTCTTCTATGAAATGGTTGTATTTTGCAAGAAAAGAATTTTTAATTTCTTCAATATGGTCTTTAACCGACATTACTTTTTCAACAATACTCAATTTTTCCAATTCAACTATTAATTCGTCCATAGACAAAATTTCATAATTCAACATTGGAATTTCGTGACGTTCTTTTAAAGTTTCGTCTTCATTTTCAGCAGCATTTTCTGTTTCAATTGCTTCAATAGCAGTACTGCTTTCGTGTGCAATTGTTTCATTTTCTACTTCAATTTCAGCTGTTGGCGTTACTTCTTCAGTAGTTTCTACTTCTATTGTATTTTCTACTTCAGGCGCACTTTCTTCAATTATTTCAGCAGTAGCTTCATCAATTTCATCAGCAATAACTTTTTCTTCTTCTTCAATTGCTACAACTTCTTCTTCAATTGCTTCGGGTGCAGTTTCCATATCTGAAACTAAATTTTCTGTAGGTTCTGCAATTTCTTGAATTTCTGGTTGAGTCACTTCTTGTGACACATTCTCTACATTTCCATCTGTCTTATTTATAATCATTGACAGGTTATCATTCTTTTCTTCTAACATTATTAAATGTTTAAGGTTCATATTATTTTATGGTTGAAAGATAGCAAAAGGGAAATCAAAATTCAAATAATTACGGATTAATATTTTTCTTAAACTTATGGGGTTTAAACTGTATTTTTTTATTTTGGAAAAAAATTAAATCCCCACAAAATTACTTGGTGTAATCTGCAGCAACTCGGCTTTAATTTCTTCAGAAACTTCAAGAGTTAAAATGAAATTATGAATTGCTTCCTTGTCAATCGCTTCGTTAGTTCTGGTCAGTTTTTTCAACGCTTCATAAGGATTTGGGTATCCCTCTCTGCGCAAAATAGTTTGAATAGCCTCAGCTACTACAGCCCAATTTTTTTCTAAATCTTCTCGGAATTTAGGTTCGTTCAAAAGTAATTTGTTCAATCCTTTCAATGTGGCTTCAAAGGCAATTAAAGTATGACCCATTGGCACACCAATATTTCTCAAAACAGTACTGTCAGTCAAATCACGTTGCAACCTTGACAAGGGTAATTTAGCCGAAAGATGCTCAAAAATAGCATTTGCCAGTCCTAAATTTCCCTCTGAATTTTCAAAATCAATAGGATTCACTTTATGTGGCATAGCCGAAGAGCCTATTTCTCCTTCTTTGATTTTTTGTTTGAAATAGTCCATAGAAACATACGTCCAAATGTCTCTATCTAAATCAATGATTATGGTATTTATCCTTTTCAAAGCATCGAAAAATGCGGCAAAATGATCGTAATGTTCTATTTGTGTGGTTGGAAAAGAATGGTGTAACCCTAAATTTCTTTCTACAAAATCACTTCCAAATTTTTTCCAGTCAATCTGTGGATACGCCACATGATGGGCATTGTAATTTCCAGTCGCTCCACCAAATTTTGCTGCAAATGGAATATTAAATAATAAGCGCATTTGCTCTTCTAATCGTTCTACGAAAACACCAATTTCTTTACCCAAACGAGTGGGAGATGCTGGCTGACCGTGGGTTCTTGCCAACATTGGAATATCGCGCCATTCAACGCTCAACTCTTTTAATTTGGAAGTCAATGCGATTAAAGATTGCATATATACTTTCTCAAAAGCATCTTTTGTTGATAATGGAATAGCAGTATTATTGATGTCTTGTGAAGTCAATCCAAAATGGATGAATTCTTTATATTTTGATAATCCTAATTTTTCGAATGCATCTTTGATGAAATATTCAACTGCTTTTACATCGTGATTGGTTGTTTTTTCAATTTCTTTTATCCAAAGTGCATCTTTTGTATTAAAGTTTTTATAGATATTTCGTAGGCTTTCAAATATGCTTGAATCGATACTTTTTAATTGAGGTAATGGAATTTCGCACAAAGCAATAAAGTACTCGATTTCAACCAATACGCGGTATTTTATTAAAGCCTCTTCTGAAAAGAACGGCGCTAATGAAATAGTCTTACTTCTGTATCTTCCGTCTATTGGCGAAACAGCATTTAATTCGTTTAAAGTAGTCATTGTTGTGTTGTTTTTTGAAAGTGCAAAGATAAAGAAATCTTTGATTAAATAGTTTTTTAGAGCGTTGGAATTTTTTTAGCCCTCAAGTTTAAATCGAAAAGGTTTGATTCCTCAAATTTGTTTCTAATTTTACCGAAAATACTTAAATAATGGTTGACATTGCTTATTTAGAATTTCTTGAAAACATACTTACCGATAATAGAAAAGAGCGTTTTTTGAACGTGCTTAAAAATAGAACGAATCACTTTACGATTGCCGTTGAAGATGTTTTTCAAATGCATAATACGAGTGCGGTTATGCGCAGTTGCGAGGTTTTTGGTATTCAAGAATTGAATGTTATTGAGCAACGCTACGGAAAAAGTATTCATAAAGAAATTGCCATGGGCGCTCAAAAATGGGTTGATATTAATGCATTTGATAGTATTTCTGGCTGTGTTGACTCTTTGAAAGCCAAAGGGTATCAAATTATTGCCACAACACCGCATGAGAATAATTGTTTGATGGATGATTTTGATATTTCAAAACCTAGTGCTTTGTTTTTTGGAACAGAACGAGATGGAATTATCAGAAGAGATTTTGCAAAAAGCTGATGGTTTTCTAAAAATTCCAATGGTGGGTTTTACAGAAAGTTTAAACATATCAGTTTCGGCAGCAATAATCATTCAAAATTTAATGCATCGACTTCGAAATTCCGATATAAATTGGCAATTATCTGAAGATGAAATCCTCAAAAAGCGATTGCAATGGGCGAGGAGTTCTATAAAAGATATCAATAGAATTGAAGGGAGATATTATCAAGAACTATAAATTCAATTACGACATCATTTTTCTTTTTCTAACCAACAACCAAATCACTATTGGCGCACCAAAAATTGAAGTTATTGCGTTAATTGGCAAAATAATATCTGTACCTGGAACTTGGGAAATGATATCACAAATTAACATTATTATTGAGCCAAAAAGTAAGGTGCTCCAAAATAATATTTTGTGATTGCTGGTTTGAAATACTAATTTGGCAATATGCGGAACTGCAAGCCCAATAAAAGCTATAGGTCCGGCAAAAGCCGTGATACTTCCTGCTAATAAACTTGTTGAAAATATGATGATATTTTTGGTTTTTTTGTAATTCATCCCAAGACTTTTAGCATAATTCTCACCCAATAATAACGCATTTAAGGGTTTGATGCTTAAAACGCTTAAAAGCAATCCTAAAACTACGCAAAAGCTTAAAATTGCAATTGAATTCCATGATAAATTGCCGAGATTTCCTAACGACCAAAAGGTGAATTTCTGAAGTTGTTCTGCCGTACTGAAATAGGTTAAACTTCCAACAATAGCGCTTGTTAAACTCCCAAACATCAATCCAACTATTAAGATAGCCATCGTATCACGAAGTCTTTGCGCAATGGACAATACAGACAATAAAACCAAAAAACTTCCTGCACTTGAAGCGAGAATGATTCCAAAGGAAGAAAGGAAAAATCCTGAAAGGAGAGGAGGTAAAAAACCTGCGCCCAATATCACAATTGCAACTCCTAAACTGGCTCCCGAACTGAGTCCTAAAACATAAGGTCCAGCCAATGGATTTCTGAATAATGTTTGCATCAGCAATCCGCTAATTGAAAGTCCAATTCCTACTAATATCGCCACAATAGCTTTTGGTAATCTGTAATTTAAAATGATGTAATTCCACGATTCTTTGCTGCAACTTCCTTTAATAATGCTATTGAAAATATCTTTTACGGGTATAGTTATAGAACCCAAACTAATGTTGAGTAAAAACAACAAAATAACTCCTAAAATTAGGGTTGAAAAAAGGAAAGTGTTTTTATTTGTAGTCTTCAATTTATTCTAATTTTTGAAAGAAAAAGGGTTTGTAATTTGGCAACAATTCGGGATGAAATATCTTAATCAAATCTTTCAAAACCAAATCTGGACGTGCAGAAGCCAATTCAAAATATACAATTCCACCTTTTGCACCTTTATTTATCGCATATGAATATACTTTTTTATTTTTAAAACTCGAAAATTCAGAATAATGAGGATTGCTATCGCTCATTTGTTTCAAAGAGCAAAAATCGCCCGGGGCAATCCAAAAAGCAGCATTTTGAGCTTTATCTATAATGGTTTCAAAAGGCAATGACAAACTACCAAAACCTTTAGAATCTTTCCACAAATAATCAGATTTTGCATCTTTCAAAAACACAGATACCCAACTTTCACCTTGCGGAACATACCATTGATCTTGAAACATTGCGCCACTAAGAACGGTTGGTTTTTGAGTTGTTTTTTCGGCTAAAGCCAACGCAATTTTGTAATTATTTTCAATTGTAGTAAAAATAGCATTTGCCTTAGCATCCAATCCGTATAAAGATCCGAAAAATTTAATCCATTCTGCTTTTCCTAACGGTGATTGCTCTGTCCAATCGCCATTTATCAATACGTTTAAACCGCTTTTTTGTAAATTATCAATTGTTGGATTACTGTTATTGATGCCATAACTTACAATTACGTCGGGTTTCATATCAATTAAAATTTCGGTATTTAAACTTTCGTTGTTTCCTACTTCTCGAACTTTTCCTGCATCAATTCTTTTTCTGGTTTTTGCAGATGAAATAAAATTGGTGCTTGGAAAACCAACCAACGTATTTTCAACACCCAACATTTCAAGCGATGGAATATGGGTTGTAGAAGTCACCACAATCGATTGAATTGGAACAAAAATCACCGTAAATTTCTTTAAACTATCAGGAATAATTCCGTTTTTTTCTTTTAAAACATAAGTGAATCCAGCTGTTGCTTCGGGCCAAGGTTTTGTAATTTTCAGTATTGAAAAGCCGTTATATTTATAAATTTCTAAACCTTTGGCATACTTTACGTGATTGGCGGAAGCCGAAAATGAAGCTGAATTTTTCTCGTTGATTTGTTTGCATCCCAAGAGAATTAAAAATAATGAACAAGACAATGCGAGAAGAAACTTGGATTTCATAGGTTTAATTAAAAAGTTTTACAAATGTAAAAGTTATGTTTGTTTTATTTACTTAAAACTAAAATTATATTCATAATAATCAATTCATTATCCTATATTTGCAACGTATTAAGGTTGCTGTTTTATTATAAAACTGCATTAAAAGGGAAACAGGTGAAAGATTTCGCACTTGAGGTTTAGAATTTTATCATTCATAAATCATCAAAAAAGTAAATCATAATTCCTGTGCTGTTCCCGCAACTGTAAGCTAATACGCTTGTTGTTATCTACAAAACCACTGTTTTAATTGTAGATTTTAGAATTTAGATTATAGATTTTTTCAATCTTAAATCAAAAATTAGAAATCTAAAATGGAATGGGAAGGTCAACAACAAGACGCAAGCCAGGAGACCTGCCTATTACATCGAGTATCAAACTTTCGGGAAAAAAGGTTTGGGTATGGTAAATTCTATACTTTTCTCCCCACTTTATTAAAATTATTATTACTGTAAAATGAACAAAAAAATGATTCGCTTCAGTGCGTTCACATTGCTATTGGCTATGAACACTTATGCACAAGAACCAACACCAAAACAACTTGATGAGGTTGTAATTTCCGATTCTAAATTTGCTTTGCCAAAAGAAAAATCTGGAAAAGTTATTGTAAAAATTAGTGCTGAGGAGTTAGCTAAAAAACCAGGACAATCTGTAGCTTCAATTTTAAGTACCGTTGTGGGACTTGAAGTCAATGGAAATCAGAGTAGTGCGGGTAAGAATTTAGGGTATTATGTGCGCGGAGGAAGAAACCGTCAAACCCTAATTTTGATTGATGGAATTCCTGTAACAGATGCTTCGGGAGTAAATTTAGAATACGATTTACGATTAATTTCTGCCGAACAAGTTGAAAGTATCGAAATTATGAAAGGTGCTGCAAGTACACTTTACGGTTCAGGGGCAGCTGCTGGAGTGATCAATATTACATTGAAAAAAGCCAGTAAAAAGGAAATTACGGGGAATGCGTATAGTAGTTTAGGTACGCAAACAACGGCTGACAATACAAATTACAGACCTCAAGATTTTAATCAAGGATTTGGTTTGAATGGAACTATTGGAAAAATTAATTATTTGGCGACCTTAAATAGTTTTGAAACCAAAGGTATTTCCGAAGCAAAAGGCGTTAATTTTGAAGAGGACAGTTTTTCCAAAATCTCAACATTATTGAAAGTAGGTTTTGCTCCTACAAAGAAACTTTCCTTTGATTTTTTCACGAATTACGACCGTATAAAAAATAATTATGATGGTTATTATGATAATTTCACATCTGCAGATACTCCTATAAATGTAGCAATATCAAAGCAATTCCGATTCGGATTTTCTCCCAAATACAAGTATAATAAAGGAGAATTTGTATTAAATTCTGGATTTACTTCTACGGAAAGAAAATATACGTCATTCAATAGTTGGACCAATTCAGTAGATAATAGTTTATATGCTTCCAAGAGTTTTAGCGCAGATGCATTTAATAAATATACATTTTCTAATCAGTTTTTTCTAATTTTAGGAAGTCAATTTCAGTTCAATGAAATGGAAGCTATATCGGAATCTATTACTAAGCAAAATGCCAAATTCAATAGTATTGATACTTATTTTACGGCAGTTTATAATTCAAATTTTGGTTTGAATGTAAACGCGGGAGCTCGATATAATTTGCACAACATTTATAAAAATTATGCTGTTTACAATTTCAATCCGTCGTATTCGTTTTCGAAATTACCATTGAAAATAGTAGCTTCTTACAGTACTGCGTATATCACGCCAAGTTTGTATCAGTTGTATTCACCTTATGGAAATTTAGCGTTAACACCCGAAAAAAACAGTACAGTTGAAAGTGGTTTTGAAGTGGTTTTGTTAAATAAAAAAGTAACTTTGAACACGGTTGGTTTTTATAGAGAAGAAAATAATTCTATTGGGTTTTATACAAATCCTGTGACTTTTGCTTCTAATTACGTGAATGTTAACGGAACTTATAATGCCAAAGGAATAGAAGCAATGCTTTCGTTTTCGGCTTCAGAAAAGTTAAAAATCAATGCCAATTATACCTATACGCAAGTGGAAGAACCATTGCAACGATTGATTCCTAAGCACAAAGGAAACCTTTCTTTGGATTACGAATTTTCTAAAAAAGCTGCATTTAATTTGGCATACCAATATGTTGACAAACGAAAAGATGCCTTTTTTGATGGCGGAACGTATGCCACAACTCCTGTAGTTTTAGATGCCTATCAGCTAGTAAATGCAATTGGAAATTTCAAAATCATCAAAAACCGATTGAATGTATTTGCATCTGTGAATAATATTTTCAATGCCGATTTCACAGAAACTATTGGGTACAGCACTCGTGGCAGAAATTTTAAAGTTGGTTTGAATGTGATGTTCTAAAAAGCAGCAAATTTATTATTCAAAACCCCAATCTATTATTTAGGTTGGGGTTTTTATTTTTATCAAAATAATTTTTTATTGTACCTTGTAACAAAATTAACCCGTCATCGTCTTCCTTTTATAATAGCCTAAATACAATTCAATGAATCAAAATGAGTTTGTAAAGTCCATTACGCCATTCAAAGATAAACTCTTTCGGCTTGCCAAACGGTTATTGGTAAGTACTGAAGAAGCTGAGGATGCAACTCAAGAAGTACTTTTGAAATTATGGAATAAGAATGAAGATTTAGAAAATTATAAAAGTTTGGAAGCTTTTGCAATGACAATGACTAAGAATTATTGTTTGGATCAATTGAAATCGAAAAGAGCGGGGAACTTAAAACTGGTTCACGATAATTACACCGATCGAGAGCCAAGTTTACTGAAAAAATTAGAAGATAAAGATAGTTTGAACTGGGTTGAAAGAGTAATCAATCAATTGCCAGAACAACAACGAATGATAATTCAAATGCGAGATATTGAGCAATATGAGTTTGAAGAAATCTCGAAAATACTAGATATGAACGAAACGGCAATTCGAGTAGCATTGTCAAGAGGACGAAAAACGATACGAGCGTTTATGTTTAAAACACACGATTATGGAATCAAATAGAATAGAAATAATTTTAGAAAAATACTTTCAAGGCGAAACAAATAGTGCCGAAGAATTAGAATTAAAAAAATACTTTTCTTCTTCCGATGTTGCGCAGCATTTGGAACATTATACTCCTTTATTTGTTTATTTCGCTGAAGCAAAAGAGCAAAAGTCTTCGCATAAGTTACCACTACAAACTAAAAAACGTAATGTTATGTGGTTATCAATCGCGGCTTCTGTTGTAGTTTTGCTTGGAATTAGCACTTTTACCTATTTTCATTCGCCAATTAAAAAAGAAGATTTAGGAACGTATGAAAATCCTGAAGCGGCTTTCGCAGCAACTCAAAAAGCGTTGGCTTTATTGTCTGAAAATGTAAATGTGGGAATAGAAAGTGTGGAATATATTAACGAGTATGAATACTCAAAAGACTTAATTTTTAAAAATAATTTTAATAAATAGAAATAATGAGAAAATCAATAGTAGTATTAGTAATTATGTTGTTGCCAACGTTCTTTTTTGGACAAGCAGCATTTGATAAATTTGACGGTCAAGACGACGTAACATCAGTTATTGTAAACAAGAAAATGTTTCAGATGATGGGAAGTGTCAAAATGGATAATAAAGATAAAGATACCCAACAGTACATGGATTTAATCAAGAAATTGGACAATCTAAAAGTGTTTACCACCAATAGCACAAGGGTTACTGCGGAAATGAAAGCAACTTCAGAAAAATATATAAAATCTGCAGGTTTGGAAGAATTGATGCGTGTGAATGATAACGGTAAAAACATTAAAATCTCAGTAAGAACAGGAGCAAACGACTCACAAATTAAAGAATTATTGATGTTTATGGAAGGAAGTTCTAAGGGAAATCAAACGGTTTTGATGTCTTTAACGGGTGATTTTGATTTGAATGAAATTTCGGTATTAACCGATAAAATGAAAATTCCTGGTGGTGACGAATTGAAAAAAGCAACAAAAAGTAAAAAATAATCACAATGAAATATATTTATAGTCTTGCCATTATTGGAAGTTTTTTATTGTCAAGTTGCAATAATGAAACTACTTTACAAAAGTACTTTGTAGAAAATACAGAAAATAAGAATTTCATAGCATTGGATTTATCACCAAGCATTTTGAATATTGATGTTACAAAATTATCTGCGGATCAAAATGCTGCTTTGAAGTCTTTTGATAAAATGAATATTTTAGCTTTCAAATTAAATGATAAAAACAAAGCCGAATTTGAAATTGAACGCGCCAAAGTAAATGAAATTTTAAAAGATGAAAAGTACCAACAATTGATGAAATTTGGTTCTGGAAAAGATGGAGCTTCTGTCTGTTTTGTTGGAAGCGACGAACATATCGAAGAGTTTGTCTTATTCGCCAATAAAAAAGAAAATGGTTTTGCTGTGGTACGAATTCTGGGAAAAGATATGAATCCAACGGGGATAATGACAATGATGTCAGTGCTTCAAAAGGCAAATATCAATTTGGAACAATTGAAACCGTTACAGCAATTGCTTGAAAAATAAAAGGTTGAGGTTAGTTATAATGAAAAAGCGTTCCAATCGGAACGCTTTTTTTATTTTTTGAAATATTTAAAAGGCACTAAAAGCATTCCGAAACATTCACCTTCTCCTTTTCCAATGTGTTTGTGGTGCATTTTATGAGCTCTTCTTACCGCTCTCGAATATACATTATTGGCATTTCGAAATAATTTGAAACGTTGGTGGATGAAAATATCGTGAACCATAAAATAAGCAAGTCCATAAGCAAAAATTCCTAATCCAACAGCTAACCCAAGATTAAAAATTCCGTTTCTCCACAGGAAGAAAAATCCCATGCTGACCACGGCGTAAAAAATAAAGAATAAATCATTGCGTTCAAACCAAGAATCGTGGTCTTTTTTGTGGTGGTCTTCGTGCAAAACCCAAAGAAAACCGTGCATAATATACTTGTGACTGAACCACGCCATAAATTCCATAAAGAAAAAAGTAACCAAAAATACTGAGATATATATCCACATAATCGATTAATTTAAATAATGTTTAGTTTATAGGTGAAATAACATTTTGCAAAAAGCCCGTATTTTTGGTAATTAGAAACTCGAATTCTTGTGTTTTTAATTTCTTCCGATGGCGTGCTTTTCAATTTTGAAAGTAACTTTTTGTAATAGATATAAGCGGTATAAACACCGAATTTTGCTTCCATTGGCAAATGAACCAAACCTTCGTAACCTGCTTTGAAATCGGATTCAATTTCTTCAATAATTTTGAGTTTTGAAACTTCATCCAATTTTGACAAATCGGTATTTGGAAAATAAGTACGGTTTAAATCTTCAAAATCAGCTTTTAAATCTCTAAGAAAATTCACTTTTTGAAAGGCAGAACCCAATCGCATTGCGGAATCTTTTAGGATTTCATATTTAGTATCGTCTCCATTTACAAATACTTTCAAACACATTAAACCCACTACATCAGCCGAACCAAAAATATATTCGTTGTATTCGGATTCTGTTTTATATTCTGTTTTTGTCAAATCTAATTTCATACTTTTCATAAAAGCAGCAATCAATTCGTTCGGGATTTCATATTTAGTTACCGTATATTGAAATGAATTTAGAATAGGATTTAGGCTGATTTTATTTTTTAATGCTAATTCTAAATCTTTCTCAAAAAGCGAGAATAATTCTTCCTTATTATAATCGTGAAAACTGTCTACAATTTCGTCAGCAAAGCGAACAAATCCATAAATATTATAGATGTCTTGCCTGATATTTGGCGCAAGCATTTTTACTGCCGAAGAGAAGGATGTGCTGTATGATTTTGTAACATTCCTGCTACAATCAAAAGATATTTTGTCAAAAAGGGATTTCATATCTAAATGTGTTTTTCAATTAATTCGGCGACTAACTTTCCTGAAATCAAAGCTGGTGGAACACCAGGTCCAGGAACGGTTAATTGCCCCGTAAAATATAAATTTTCTATTTTTTTGCTTTTTAATTTCGGTCTCAAAAATGCGGTTTGCATCAATGTATTTGCCATTCCATAAGCATTTCCTTTATAGGAATTATATACTTCTTCAAAATCATTTTTGCAAAAAGATTCCTTAAAAATAATATTATTTTTTATATTTTGTTGTGTTAAAGTCTCAAATCTTTCAATAATTTTGTCAAAATATGCTTCTCGTAAAGTTTCCGTATCTTCAATTCCTGGTGCCAACGGAATTAAGAAAAATCCAGATTCCATTCCTTTTGGTGCTGCAGATTTATCGGTAATTGAAGGAAAATTAGCATAAAATAATGGGTTTTCGGGCCATTTTGGTTTGTCGTAAATGTCTTTGGCGTGCTGATTGAAATCGACATCAAAAAACAAAGCGTGGTGCGTTATGTTTTCTATTTTTTTATTAAAACCTACATAAAAAAGTAATGACGAAGGGGCAAAAGTTTTACTTGCCCAATATTTTTCTGAGTAGGCACGGTGTACTTTATCCAATAAAGTTTCTGAATGATGATAATCGGCACCACTCAAAATGATGTCAGCATTTATTCTTTCACCGTTAATTTGCAATGCAACGGCTGTTTTATTTTCGACAATAATTTTTTCGATAGCTGCATTTGTTTGGAATGAAACCCCTAATTCTAACGCCAAACTTTCCATCCCACGAATCACGTCGTACATCCCTGTTTTTGGATGCCAAGTTCCCATTCCAAAATCGGCATAATTCATAAAACTGTAGAATGAAGGCGTGTCGGAAGGTTTTGCTCCAAGAAATAAAACGGGAAATTCTAATATTTGGATTAAGCGTTCGTTCTTGAATTTTTTACGAACATCTTTGCTGATAGTACTGAAGAATTGTCCGACTTTCAACGCGGTTTCTTTCGTAATTAATTCTAATGCAGAAACTCCAGGACGGTAAACCAAATCTTTTATAGCAATATCATAATTGCTTTTGGCTTCGGCCATAAATTTTGCAAGAATACTTCCGCTTCCTTTTTCAATGGATTCAAAAGTTTGTATTATTTCATCTAAATTGTCTGCTATAGCTATGAAATCATCTATTCCATAATAAACTCTGTAGGCGGGTGAAAGTTTTATTAATTCGTAATAATCGGAAGTTTTTTTATTAAAATCACCAAAAAAACGTTCAAAAACATCTGGCATCCAGTACCAGCTTGGTCCCATATCAAACGTAAATCCTTCTTTTTTTAATTGTCGAGCTCTTCCTCCAATAGTTGCATTTTTCTCATAAACAGTTACTTCGTGACCTTTTTGAGCCAAATAACAAGCTGCTGCTAATGATGAAAAACCGGAGCCGATAATTTTAATGTCTTTGTTCATTTCGTATTAAAATAGATAATGCTAAAATTTATAAATAAATAACAAGGTCGGATATAGATTTAAAAATTCTAGTTTTATTCAAAATATTTTGTGGTTCAATAAAATCTACCATTCTACCTAGAAGCCACAACTCAGAGTTTTCGTCGTTTAATACTTCATTATTTATTGCTTTGATATAGTGGTTTATTTCGTCTTTGTTGGGCTCAACAGTTAAATAGGAAATAAAAGTCACTTTGTTGAAATATTTCTTCAAATCGGTTAAATTATCTAAAGGAATGCTTTCGCCCAAATATATAGATCGGTATCCATGATGTAAGATTTCATAATTCAGATACATCAATCCTAACTCGTGAATTTCATTCGAAGGTAGGTACAAAACAAATACTTTTTCATCGTTTGTGGGCTTTAATACCTGTAATTTTTCTGTATTGATTAGTAGTTTTTGTTTGATTAAATAAGAAATAAAATGCTCGTGAGCTGGTTTTATTGTATCCGATTGCCATAACAATCCAATCTCATTCATCAAGGGTATAAAGACCTCGTAAAAGACTTCTCTAAAACTTTTTTCGGCAAGTAATGTATTGTAGGTTTTAAAGAATAAGGATTGATCAAAATTTAACATTGCCATTTTAAAACTAGAAATAGCATGACTTTTAACACTTTTTTCAGAAATAATTTCTCTAACAACTTCCGGAATTTGTAGATCCGAAAACTTTGCAATTCTCGATATTTTGTACCCGTGATCATGAAGTAAGGTAATATTTAGTAATTTTTGCAAATTAACTAAATTATAGTATCTAATATTTGTGTCAGAGCGCATAGGTTCTAGGACATTATATCTTTTTTCCCAGATTCTTATGGTGTGCGCTTTTATTCCTGAAATATTTTCAAGGTCTTTGATACTAAATACATTTTTAACATTGTTCATTGTTTGGTTATATTTGTTCAACAAAAGTACGAAATATTTTCATTAAACACTTTAATCACTAAAATATAATTTTTATTGGATGAAAATTTTAAGTTTCATTGATCATAAATTTGTTTTCAAATTCAACTATTTAGTCTTTTACTTATTTTTTTGATTTTTTAAAAATTCTATTTTGCAATACCTTTCTAACTTTAATATTTAATACTTAAATTTATGAAGATAAAAGATATTTAACCCCTATCACTTTTAACTTTTACTAAATATAATTGCACAAAAAAATATTATTGTTAAAAATTAACTAATATTTTACAAAGTGTAAAAATATGTATACTTTTAAAAAAAATTAATTTAATCAAACTATGAACAGAATTATTTTATTTCTCATTTTCTCATTTTTCATATCTAAAATTGATGCTCAAGAATATTTTCCGAATAATGAAAGTGTTCAAAACAAAAACAACAATTTTACGGCATTTATTAATGCTAAAATTTTTGTAACTCCAACACAAATAATCGAAAAAGGGACATTAATTATCCAAAATGGTAAAGTAATAAGCACGGGAATTAATCTTTCCGTTCCTAAAAATTGTGCAATAATTAATTTGGAAGGTAAATCAATTTATCCCTCTTTTATTGATATTTATACTAGTTTTGGAATTGAAAAACCCAAGAAAAATGTAAATTCCGATGGAGATTCTACTTACGATACTAAGCGTGTTGGCTACTATTGGAATGAAAGTATTAAACCAGAAACAAATGCTTTTGAAAATTTTAATTACGATCAAACAAAAGCCGAAGAGTTACTAAAAGCAGGTTTTGGAGTTGTTGGAACACATGTTCAAGATGGAATTGCACGCGGAACGGGAACTTTAATTGCCTTGAATACTTCTAACAAAAGTATTCGATTACTATCTAATAAAATCTCAAATCATTTTGGTTTTACAAGAAGCGTAACCACAAATCAATCGTATCCAAGTTCACTGATGGGAATGATGGCATTGATTCGCCAAATGTATTTAGATATGAATTGGTATAGAAATGGAAATTCAAAAACTAAAGACGCTTCACTAGAAGCATTGATAAACAATAGTAATTTAGTTCAAATATTTACTACTGAAGACAAATTAAATAGTATAAGAGCCTCTAAAATTGCTAAAGAATTTGGAGTAAACTATATTTTAAAAGGTTCTGGAAATGAATTCGAAAGAATCGAAGAAATTAAAAATACCAATTCAAAATACATTATTCCAATTAATTTTCCAGAAGCCTATGATGTTTCCAATTCTTTTTTGTCAGATCAAATCGATTTAAGTGATTTGCGTTTTTGGAATCAAGCACCTACAAATTTAAAAGTACTATCAGATAACAATGTAGTATTTGCCTTAACTACCGATAAACTAAAAAAGACGGAAGACTTCAGAACCAATCTTTTAAAAGCCATAAAATATGGTTTCGACAAAACAAAAGCTTTAGAAGCTTTGACTACAATTCCCGCATCTATTATTGGTAAAAGTGATGATATAGGAAGTTTGAATACCGGTAGTTTAGCTAATTTTGTAATTACCTCAGGAGAAATTTTTGATGAAAAAACAATACTTTACGAAAACTGGGTTCAGGGTTTTAAATTTGTAGTTAATGATATGACAACAATAGATATCCGTGGAAATTATGATTTAACTATTGATTCTGATAGCTATAAGTGGAAAATTGAAGGAGAAATAACAGCGCCCAAATCAGAAATTACAACTACAAACTCTAAAAAAGTAAACTCAAAACTTACTATAGCTGCCAATTGGATAACCGCTTCAGTAAAATCGAAAGACACAATTAATAATGGTCTTGTACGATTGAGTGGCTATATTGATAACTCTCAAAATTTATCGGGTAAAGCAATATTAGCAAATGGTAATGAAGTAAAATGGTCTGCTCTGAAAACAGCACTTTTTCAAGCTGTAAAAGACACTATAAAAGCAGAAAAACCAAATTTAATTCTACCCGTAACCTTTCCAAATATTGCTTTTGGAAATAGTCAAAAACCATCACAACAAACGGTATTATTTAAAAATGCGACAGTTTGGACCAATGAGAAGGAGGGAATTTTAGAGGAAACGGATGTATTAGTCAAAAACGGAAAAATTGCAGCTATAGGTAAGAATATTGTAGAAATAAATGCCGTTTTAATTGAGGCTAAAGGAAAGCATTTAACGAGTGGAATTATAGATGAACATTCTCATATAGCCATTTCTAAAGGGGTGAATGAAGGCGGTCATAATTCGAGTGCAGAAGTTACCATTCAAGATGTAGTAAATTCTGAGGACATTAATATTTACAGAGATTTAGCGGGTGGCGTTACAACTTCACAATTACTGCACGGTTCTGCAAATCCCATAGGTGGCTGTTCTGCAATCGTAAAATGGAAATGGGGATTATCGGCCGATGAAATGCTGTACAAAAATCAACCTAAATTTATAAAATTTGCATTAGGTGAAAACGTAAAACAATCCAATATGAGTAGAAACTCAACTCGTTTTCCTCAATCTAGAATGGGTGTTGAACAAGTATATACTGATTACTTTCAACGAGCTAAAGAATACGATTTGGTTTGGAAAGCTTACAATTCAAATTCTAAAAAAGATAAAATGAAGGCTCCTAGAGTAGATTTAGAATTGAAAAATATAGCTGAAATCATTAATAAACAGCGTTTTATTACGTGCCACTCTTATGTGCAATCTGAAATTTTGATGATGATGAATGTAGCCGAAAAATTTAATTTTAGAGTCAATACTTTTACACATATTTTGGAAGGGTATAAAGTAGCTGACAGAATGAAAGAACACGGTGTAGGCGCATCCACTTTCTCGGATTGGTGGGCTTATAAATTTGAAGTAAATGATGCAATTCCTTATAATGGTGCGCTAATGCACAATGAAGGTTTGGTGGTTGCCTTTAATTCTGATGATGCAGAAATGTCTCGAAGACTAAATCAAGAAGCAGCCAAAGCTGTGAAATACGGGAATGTTTCTGAGGAGGAAGCGTGGAAGTTTGTTACATTAAATCCAGCTAGATTATTGCATATTGACGATAAAGTAGGAAGTATAAAAGTGGGAAAAGATGCCGATTTGGTATTATGGAATGATAATCCGCTATCTATTTATGCTAAAGCTGAAAAAACATTAATCGAGGGAGTTGTCTATTATGACATTGTAAAAGACGAAGAACAAAGAGTAGCTATTGCCAAGGAAAGAAATATAGTAATAGGACAATTAATGCTTGAAAAAAACAAAGGTTCTATTACTCAAGAACCTAAGAAAAAAGAGAGAAGAGAAGACCACTGTGATACATTAGAACAATAAAAAAATGAAAAATATATATATATTATTAGTTGCAATCATAGGTTTGATAACAAATGCAAATGCACAACAGATTCCTGCTAATAAGCAAACTAAATCAATATTGATACTGAATGGTTTTGCACATTTAGGCAATGGAAAAATAATTGAAAACAGCGCTATTGGTTTCAAAGAGGGTAAAATTATTTTAGTGGCAGATGCCAAAACCGTAAAACTTTCAAGCGGAGCATTTGATATTACTATAGATGCAACTGGAAAACACATTTATCCTGGGTTTATTGCACCAAATTCAACCCTAGGATTAGTAGAAGTAGACGCTGTTAAATCATCAGATGACGAAAGTGAAATTGGTGATATGAATCCGCATATTAGAAGTATAATTGCCTTTTCAGCTGATTCAAAAGTTATTGAAAGTGCTCGTCCAAATGGAATTTTGATGGCTCAAATTACCCCACGAGGAGGAACAATTTCTGGAACTTCGTCTATTGTTCAACTAGATGCTTGGAATTGGAAAGATGCTGTCATAAAAGAAAACGATGGAATTCACTTGAATTTTCCACCTACAATGAAACGAACAGGTTGGTGGGCAGAGCCAGGCGCTATAGAAGCCAACAAAGAGTACTTAAAAAAAATAGAGGAAATCAAATTGTTTTTTGATAATTCAAAAGCGTACGCGGCTACCAATCCAACGGAAAGAAACTTGATTTTTGAAGCTATGAAAGGGATTTTTGATGGAGCACAAACTTTATTTATTCATGCCCAAGAAGAAAAACAAATCATAGATGCAGTTCAATTGGTAAAACAATTCGGAATTAAGAAAATGGTAATTGTAGGGGGTTATGATGCCTATAAAACAGCTGATTTATTACGAAACAATTCTATTGGAGTACTTTTAAGAAATGTACACGACATGCCAAATAGTGACGATCAAGATGTAGATTTACCTTATAAAATGGCACGTATTTTAACCAATAAAGGAATTCTTGTTGGACTTGAAAATAGTGGTGGCATGGAACGAATGCAAACTCGTAACTTACCTTTCCTAGCAGGAACTTGTGCTGCTTATGGTTTAGACAAAGAACAAGCATTGCAATTGATTACCTCTAATACTGCCAAAATATTAGGAATAGAGGCTACATGTGGAAGTTTAGAAGAAGGAAAAGACGCTACTTTATTTATTTCTGAAGGCGATGCTTTAGATATGAGAACCAACATATTGACCGAGGCATTTATTCAAGGTAGAAAAATAAATCTGGAGACACATCAAACGCAACTTTACACCAAATACAAAGAAAAATACAATCAGAAATAATTTATAATTATAAGAAAAATAGGGATTGACTTCGTCTTTCCCAACAAAGTTCCGCTTTGAAAAAAGAAATCCAAATAAAACAATTTCAAGCAAGCTTGATTGTTTTATTTGGATTCCTTTTTATCCGTGACCACAGTGGGATTCGAACCCACACGCCCTTGCGAGCACCAGCCCCTCAAGCTGGCAAGTCTACCGTTTCTCCACGTGGCCTAAAAATAAAAAGTCATTCACATAGGTGAACGACTCTTGTGACCCGACTGGGGCTCG
>NZ_JBBALW010000003.1:0-96300 GCF_040402835.1 Flavobacterium sp. | reverse complement strand
AACCCAGGACCCCATCATTAAAAGTGATGTGCTCTACCAACTGAGCTATCGAGTCTGTGCAAGAAGTTATAAAAAATTTAAAGTCATTTTGTGACCCGACTGGGGCTCGAACCCAGGACCCCATCATTAAAAGTGATGTGCTCTACCAACTGAGCTATCGAGTCAATTTTATTCCTTCAATGCGGGTGCAAATATAAGGCGTTATTATTTATTTTTCAAAGGTATTTTATTTATAAATTTACTTTTTTAATCAAATAATCTTAACGCCTTAGTTTATAAGGCATTGTTGCTATGAAAAAAATCATTTTGTTAGGTTATATGGGTTGTGGGAAGTCAACTATTGCAAAATTACTCGCCGAAAAAGGTACTTTGCCCTATTTAGATTTGGATGAAATTATCGAAAAAAGAGAAAATTCTACCGTAAAAAAAATATTTTCCGATAAAGGGGAGATCTATTTCAGAAAATTAGAACACAATATTTTTACTGAATTAATAAAAAATCAAGATAGTTTTATTTTAAGTTTAGGTGGTGGAACACCCTGCTATGCAAATAATCATGAATTATTGAAAGGCGAGAATGTTTTTTCAATTTATTTGAAGGGTTCGGTTTCAACATTATATGAAAGAGTAAAAAACGAAAATACTCAAAGACCTTTAATTGCCAATAAAAGCACGGAGGAAATGAAGGAATTTATTGCGAAAAATCTATTTGATAGAAGTTTTTATTACAATCAAGCGCAACATAAAATAAATATAGACGATAAATCTGTTGAGGTTATTCTTGCCGAAATAGAAACTATTTTAGCTTAAATAGGCATAATCACCTTTTTCATCAAAAACAACTTGCACGTGTTCTAGTAATGAAGTAGAAAGAGAAATCCCTTTGAAATCGGCTTTTACTGGGTATTTCTTGTGGTTTCTATCAACTAATACAGCTGTTTTTAATTTCTTTAAAGGAACATCTAAAAAATGCTTTACACCATATATTAATGTAGTTCCTGAACTTAGAACATCATCTACTAATACCAATCCTTTATTTTCGTATTTTTCTTTAGATAACGAAGTAGTAATTGGCGCGTTTACGTTTTGTTTGTTTATTAAAACTTCGCAAAGTAGTATGTTTATTGTTGAAATCCGTTCTAATTCTTTAGCGATTTTCTTTGCAAATACAAATCCATTAGAAGCAATTCCAGCTATCACAATTTCTTTTTCGTCAACGAAAGTCTCAAAAATTTGGTACGCAATTCTTGTGATTTTGTGTTCAATTTCTTGATTGTTGAGAATGATGTTTTGGCTCATGGGATTTTTTTTTCAAAGATAATAAACTATTTTATTTTTAAGATTGAATTTCCCTAAAATGGTTTGATTCTATTTTTATTAATTTCAAACTTTCAAATTCCCGAAATAAATTCTACATTAGCATTCTGTAAATTTCAGAAAAATGATTAGCGAATCACAGTTTCAAAACGAGTTACACTTGATAATTTCCAACGCCATTCGGGAAGATGTGGGTGCTGGCGATTTTAGTTCATTGGCTTGTATTCCCAAATCTGCAAAGGGAAAAGCAAAATTATTGGTGAAAGACGAAGGCATAATTGCGGGCGTTGCGTTTGCAAAAATGATTTTCGAATATGTAGATTCTGACTTGGAAATCGAAACTTTCATCAATGACGGTGCACCCGTAAAAAGAGGCGATGTGGTTTTTCACGTTTCAGGAAGCTCGCAATCTATATTGAAAGCGGAACGTTTGGTACTGAATTCGATGCAGCGAATGAGCGCTATTGCTACGAAAACGCAAAAATACGTACGGCTTTTGGAAGGAACCAACGCCAAGATTTTGGATACGCGCAAAACGACACCTGGTTTTAGAGCGTGTGAAAAATGGGCGGTGAAAATTGGAGGTGGCGAAAACCACCGATTTGCATTGTACGATATGATTATGATCAAGGACAATCACAACGATTTTGCTGGAGGAATTAAGGCTGCAATCATGAAAACAAAGGCGTATTTGGAGGAAAATGCATTGGATTTAAAGATAATTGTCGAGGCAAGAAACCTCAATGAAATAGAAGAAATTTTGACGAACGATGGCGTTTTCAGGATTTTGATTGATAATTTTAATTACGATGATACTCGAAAAGCGGTGGCAATGATTGGCGATAAATGCCTCACGGAATCGTCTGGAAATATCAACGAGGCAACCATTAGAAATTATGCCGAATGTGGCGTAAACTATATCTCTTCGGGGGCATTAACGCACTCGATTTATAATATGGATTTGAGTTTGAAAGCGTTTAAAAAATAATTATAAATTTAATGCAAATAGAAAAAATACCAGTACTTCGGAATATTGTTCACGTTTTGCAACGGATAAAACCCTTATGGTTACATGGTTTATCGCTTTTTGATTTGATAAAATTGTACTCTGTTGGAATCTTGGAAGGCGCCTTGTCCTATCACGCAAGTGCCGTTGCATTCAGCTTTTTCATGGCATTATTTCCTTTTGCATTGTTCATTTTGAACCTCATTCCTTACATTCCAATTGAAGGTTTTCAAGCTGATTTTTTGCAATTTGTCAAGGAAGGCGTGCCCCCAAATACCTACGATGCCATTGCCAATATTGTCAACGATATTCTCAATAATAGCCACTCGGGATTGGTTTCTACAGGGTTTTTATTGTCGATTTTCTTGATGGCAAACGGTCTCAACGGAATCCTTGGAGGCTTTGAATCGTCGCGCCACGTTTTGGAAAAAAGAGGATTTTTTCAGCAGTATTTAATAGCTTTGGCGATGTCGTTATTGCTGTCTTTCCTACTGATTATAACGGTTTCCGCCATTGTAGTCTTTGAAGTTTTCATCCAAAAAACAATGCTTCAAGACATGCTCAGCGACCGAATTCCACTCATTATTTTAGGACGCTATGCTTTTGTAATTTTGATGATTTTGGTTACAATTTCTGTTCTGTTTCGATTTGGAACCAAACAAAAAAACAAACCGCCATTTATTACGATAGGCTCTGTATTCACAACTATTCTTGTCATAATTTCTTCGTATTTCTTTGGGATTTGGGTAATCAAATTCTCAAAATACAACGAACTTTATGGCTCCATTGGCACATTATTGATAATGATGTTCTATATTTGGATAAATTGCATGATTTTATTGCTCGGATTTGAGTTGAATTCAATAATCAGCAAATTAAAAGTTAAAAAATTAGAATAAGTATTTTTTTTTGAAGCTAATCCTGCTATCCGCTATATCCACGCCCAAAAGCGTGGGATGCCGCTGCTATCAGGGCTAAAAACGTTTACGGTATGAAGACAATTGTATGTTTTATTTTACTTCTCCTTTCCACACAATTTCACGGGCAATCCCACGGCGTTATTGGAAAATGGAACACTATTGACGACGTAACAGGAAAAATAGTTTCTGTTGTGGAAATCTTTGAGCATAACAATAAAATTTACGGAAAAGTCAACGAGATTTTCAATCCTAAAAGTCGAAACCGCGTTTGTGAAAACTGCACTGGTGACGATAAAAACAAAGCCATATTAGGATTAACCGTAATCAAAGGGCTTGTAAAAGAAGGAGATGAATATTGCAACGGGAAAATTCTTGACCCTAAAAGCGGAAAATTATATAAATGCTACATCACACTTGAAGGAGCCGATAAGCTCAAAGTGCGAGGCTACATAGGGATTTCACTCTTCGGGAGAACACAATATTGGGAACGAATAAAATAATTTGAGGTGTTTAAATATGTTTTCATTCCGATTCAAGAAGAATCACATAAAACTAGACTTGTCATTTAGACAAACCGAATCGCAAAACATTAACTTCCGAATTTTGAAAATTTAATTGTAATTTTGCCTAAAGCATAAAAAGTAAATGATAGTAGGTAAGCAAACAGTGAGTATTGAAGAATTTGATGATAAAAAATATCAAATTAAATTTGTTGAACCTTTCGACAAGGCTTTGATTACTCATTATTTACACAATTATCGAAACGGAGTTTCAAAGCATTACGAAGAGGATGCAATAAAAGTTTTAAATAACTTTGTAGAATACAAACAAGTCGAAGAACAAGTAAATATTGTTGCCGAAGATGCTTTGCAACAACTACTTTTTGAAGTAGAAAATATTCCTTTTCCAACTCAAGAAAACTATGCTTTTAAATTTATTGCTTAATTTATGGAGCAAAAAGCAAATAAACACGAAAATTATGAAATTCTAAACTTGCTTGGTTATGGATTATCCAAATTTGATAACTCATTTATAAAGGAATTTGGCTTTAATACCAAAACTAATTTTTTTAACTATTTCGTAGAAATTGGAATAGTTGAAACAGGAAGTGTTGTAAAAAATAGAATGGATTTATTTGACCCATTTTTCCCAAACAACGGTAGAAAAGGTTGGTGGCAAAAAGGAGATGCTTATATTCATAGAAAAAAATTGATTGATAGTTTATTTGGAAATGAAAATGTTAAAGGATATTCAGATATTGTAAAATTATATTTGAAAGAAAATTATAAGATAAATGAACTTTTTGTTGAAGTTAAACCCATTGTGAAATCAAGATTTAAAAAACTTCAAGAAACAGGATTGGAAGCCGAACTGTATTTTATGAATAATTTCAACGAAATTTCAACTTTTAATAATGGAATTTTAGAAGATGCAAGATTATATGGAGACGGATATGATTTTCAAATTAGTGTTAATGAAAGTTCTTATTTAGCCGAAGTTAAAGGAATTAGAGAGGAAAAAGGAAGATTTAGATTAACTGAAAAAGAGTTTTTAATGGCTTCTGAATATAAAAATGATTATATCGTTACTTTAGTTTTAAATATGAATGATTTACCTGTATTTTTAACTATTGAAAACCCTGTAAACAATTTAATTTTTATTGAAAAAACTATTAATTCAAAAGAAACAAAAGAATATCATTTATCAAAAGACATATGTTAAGTTTTGAAGAAAAAATATCCTATTTTGAGAACAGTTTGAACAAGACTGAAGAAAATTATGCAGATAGTTTCAAAGAAGATATTATACTTTTTATTGATGTTTTTACAGGAGAAAATAATCTTTTAAACTTTTTAAATAATTTAAATTCATTTGAAGAAATTGAAAATTGGATAAATAAATTAACTTCAAGAATCGTTTTGAAATTTGATTCTAAATGTGAACAAATTAACGATTTTATTTATGATTACATACTATTGGAATAGCCCCGATTGAAGTGGAAATCCTTTTTTGTTTTTTCTTTAGAAACAAAAAATATTGAAACGGAAAGCGGGAAACCTGACTGCCGTCAGGCAGGTAGCTTCAAAAAATAATAATATTTATCAATTCTCTATAACTTACAACCAAATATAAATGCAGTTTTTCGTCGAAGTAATTTTACCGCTTTCCCTCGCCAAAACCTTTACCTATAGGATTTCTGAAGCAGAATTCAACTATATAAAAAAAGGAATTCGAGTGGCGGTGCCTTTCGGGAAAAGTAAAATCTACACGGCGTTGGTAATCGAATTGCATCAAAACGCCCCAACCTTATATGAAGCCAAAGAAATTCATCAAATTTTGGATGAAAAACCATTGGTTACCGAAACTCAAATCGCGCATTGGCAATGGATTGCGTCTTATTATATGTGTGCGATTGGTGATGTTTATCGGGGTGCAATTCCAAGTGCTTTATTACTGGAAAGTGAAACCGTAATTTCTCAAAAACAAGATTTATTTGTTGATGAAAGCCAACTTTCTGATGATGAATTTTTGATTTATCAGGCTTTGCAACAACAAAGTTCGTTGAAAGTTCAAGATATTATTGCCATTTTGAATAAGAAAAATATTTTTCCAATTCTTCAAAAATTAATTGACAAAAATATCTTGGTTTTACAAGAAGAAATGTTGGAAAACTACAAACCTAAATTAGTGCGTTATGTTCGCTTAAATGCTAAATTTGATTCGAATGAAGGTTTAGGCGAATTACTTGAAACATTGAAAAATGCTACGAAACAAAAGGAAATTGTACTTTCTTATTTTCAATTATCGGCAACAGAAAAAAAACCAATCACAGTTAAAAAGCTTACAGAAGCAGCCAATTCCACAACCGCAATTGTAAAAGCATTAATTGACAAAGAAATATTTGAAGAATATTATCTTCAGGAAGACCGCGTGAATTTTAAAGGAAAATCGAGTGAAAACCAACTAAAATTGAGTGTTGCGCAGCAAACCGCATTTGAAGCAATTCAGGAAAATTTAAAGCAAAAAGAAGTTTGTCTTTTGAACGGAGTTACTTCCAGCGGGAAAACTGAAATTTACACCAAACTCATAGAAGAATATATTGCCACAGGAAAACAAGTCTTGTATTTGTTGCCAGAAATAGCTTTAACCACACAATTAGTAGGAAGATTGCGAGCGCATTTTGGAAATAAAGTGGCAGTTTTTCATTCTAAATACAGCAATAATGAACGGGTAGAAGTTTGGAATCAGGTTTTAGAAAATTCTGAAAAAGCGCAAATTGTTATAGGAGCGAGGTCGGCTTTGTTTTTGCCATTTCAAGATTTAGGATTCATAATTGTCGATGAGGAACACGAACAAACCTACAAGCAAGTTGATCCTGCGCCACGATATCACGCCCGAGATGCGGCAATAGTTTTGGCAAATTTGCAAAAAGCGAAAGTGCTTTTAGGTTCTGCAACGCCAAGTATGGAAACCTATTACAATGCAAAATCAGGGAAATATGGTTTTGTGGAAATTTTTGAGCGTTACAGAAATGTACTGATGCCAGAAATTGAATTGGTAGATTTGAAAGACAAGTACTTTCGAAAAAAAATGGTGGGACATTTCAGCGATGTTTTAATTGAAAAAATTACCAACACATTAGCTTTAGGTGAACAAGTGATTTTGTTTCAAAACCGACGCGGGTACTCGCCATTATTGGAATGTATGACTTGTGGACACGTGCCGCAATGCCAACAATGTGATGTGAGTTTGACATATCACAAACATAAAAACCAATTGCGGTGTCATTATTGTGGGTATTCTATTGCGAAACCTACCAATTGTCACGCTTGTTCAAGTGTAGATTTAACGACGAAAGGTTTTGGAACGGAACAAATTCAGCAAGAATTATTAGAACTTTTTCCAAGTCATAAAATTGGACGAATGGATCAAGATACGACAAGAGGGAAATTTGGTTTTGAAAAAATAATTGACAGTTTCAAGAACCGGGAAATTGATATATTGGTTGGGACCCAAATGCTTGGAAAAGGTTTGGATTTTGATAATGTAACTTTGGTAGGAATTATGAATGCCGATAATATGCTGTATCATCCCGATTTTAGGGCTTTTGAAAGAAGTTTTCAAATGATGACGCAGGTTTCAGGACGATCTGGACGTTCAGAAAAACAAGGTAAAGTTATCATTCAAACCTATTCGCCATTGCACAATACGATTCAGCAAGTTACCAAAAATGATTATGTGGGAATGTACAACGAGCAATTGTATGAACGACAAATTTATAAATATCCGCCGTATTTTAAATTGGTCAAACTGACTTTAAAACATCGAGATTTCGACAAACTCAAACAAGGCTCCATGTGGCTGTATCAAGTGATGCAGCAAAATCTTCCAATGCCTGTTTTAGGTCCTGAAGAACCGCCAATTAGCAGGATTCGCAATGAATATATCCGAACGATAATGGTGAAAATTCCGTTGAATATTTCTATTGTAAATACAAAAAAAACAATTCAGAAAATGCTCAATAGTTTTGAAGCAGTTCCTTCGTATCGTTCTATTCGAGTGATTCTAAATGTCGATTTTTATTAATGTTTACAAATTTTATTTTAGGTTTTTTTTCATATTTAATGTTGATTTTATTTCGTTTTTTGATTGTTTATTAAAATAAACTACTTTCGTATCACAGTTTACAATAGGAATGTTTTCCTGATATGAAAAAAATCATTTTTTACTTACTTTTTTCTATTTTCATATACCAAATTGGTGGATACTTCATCGGTTTTAGTATTATGAAATATAGTATTAAGTCAGAAATGAAAATAAAAATCAAGAAAAGTTTAAATGCCAATGAATACCAGTTTTTTAATTTTATTATAATTTCAAAGGAAAAGTCTTTTAAATGGGAAGAAAGTGACAAAGAATTTTGGTACAATGGCAGAATATATGATATTGTAAAAATAGAAAAATCAGGTATTTTAAAATGCATTGATGACATTCAAGAAAAGAAATTATTTCAAAATTTAGAAAGTTATGTAAATGATTTTTTTGAAAAAAACTCAAATGGTAAAAAATCAATGCAAACTATAAATTCCTTATTTTTTGCTTTATTTCTGCCTTCTAAAGAAATTGTAATCCCACAACGTTATTGTATTTCAACGACTTCTATTTTCGATAGATTAATCATTCGTAATTCCGATAGAACTTTGTCTGTTGTATCGCCACCAACCCGTTTTTCATAATTAATATTAAATTAGTTTTAAGTGAAACTACTAATTTATAGTGCTTAATTCGGAATTCAATTTCTGATTTACACCTATAAAGTAGTGGCAATTTCGTTTGGGTTTTAAATTTGCTTTAAGCGATTTAATCTTAGAAGAAACCATTTAATTCAAGGCAAATTTTGCCTTACAATCATTATTAATAATAAAAACAAAAAGATGAAAATTAAAATAGTTATACTATTAATAGCTACGTTGCTTTCGTTTGAAATTGAAGCGCAAACAAAGCAAGATTCTATCAACAATTTAAAAAATGTTTCAGTCAAAGCTCGTAAAAAAACATTAAAAGAACGGGCAGAATTTAAACGACACGGGCAAATGGCCGAGGTATTAACTTCGGAGGAATTGAACCGGAACAATCCTGCTTTTTTAGAACAAAGCTTAGGTGTTATGGCGGGTGTACAAGTCGATAAAAGAACGCAAGTTGGAGGGCAACGAATTGTTATTCGAGGTTATGGTAACGATCAAAAATTCAACAATTGGGGAATTAAAGCCTATTACAATCAATTTCCTTTGACAAATGCAGAAGGAGTTACGATTTTAGACGATGTAGATTTTTCTGTTGTCGATAATATTGAAGTGATAAAAGGACCAGCGGCTACGATGTATGGTGGCGGTGTTGGTGGAGTTGTTCGCTTTTATTTGAAAAATTCAGAAGAAAAAGGAACCTCATTGAGTCAGAATACAACTGCGGGTTTTTTTGGGTTATTGCAAACCAATACTCGCTTGGATTATGTAACTGATAATGCTTCAATGTTTTTGAATTATGGACATCTTCAATCGGATGGATATCGCCCTCACGGTGAAAGTTTAAAGAATTTTTTTACCTACAAAGGCGACTTTAAATTTTCTGACAAGCAAACTGTTTCTGTGTTTTTAAGTCATAATTTTTCACACGAAGGAATTTCTGGTCAAATTCCATACGCTGATTATTATGCCAATAATGACCCTGGGAATGATGCTTATGCTAAGAAAAACGCGCATTTAAATATGCAATCTACTCGTTTTGGTGTTTCTAATAACTTTAAATTTACCAAATCATTTAGTAATTCTACGGTGCTTTTTTACTCTGGAACTGATATAGAAAGTGTTTCTGCAGGAGCTTCTGGACAAACAAATTCACCAAATTATGGAATTCGTTCTGTTTTTACCAAGTCAAACGATCTTTCTTCTTCTATTGAAAATGTGTTGAATGTTGGAACAGAAATTCAACAATGTAAATCGTTAGCGTCAAGCTTCAGATTTACTGGAACTGACGACACGAACCCGTTGTTGGTAACTGCTATTGCGGATGGTGCTTATTACAAATATACAACCAACCAGCAATCTGTTTTTATTCACGATAGAATCAATTTCATAAAGGCAGATTTATCTGTTATTCTTGGTATAAGTGGAAATCACATTGACTATGACCGAGTTGATTTATTGGCTTTGCCAGGACTAATTGTTGGAAATACAAAAAACACATCATTTAATAAATCATTTAAAACATCTTTAAATCCTCATATTGCGGTTCAAAAAACATATAAAAATCAAATTTTTAATATTACTTACAGTGAAGGATATAATGCACCAACGGCTTCAACATCATATATAAAAGATCTTAACAAAACAAATGATGAATTGCTTCCTGAAAAAGCTAAAATGTATGAAGTTTCAGCTCAGGGTTTACTATTCAATACCCGATTTGATTATCAAGTATCACTTTTTAATATGAATATTAATAATAAACTAACCCAATTAAGTGCCGCAAATCTAGCTGGAGGAAGTTATAATTACACTGCAAATACAGGAAATCAATTGAATAAAGGTTTGGAAGCGAGTATTGGATATGTATATGAAACAAAATCAAATTCAATTATTTCAAAAGTGACTTCGTTTGTAAATTTCTCTTATTATGATTTCAAATACACTGATTTTTCTACGAAAGTTGGCAGTGGTGTTTTAACTGATTTTTCAAATAAAACTGTTGTAGGGGTTCCTGCGAAAAAATATTCTGTAGGAGTTGATTTTGTTTCGCCTTCAGGAATTTATTTGAATACAACCTATAATTATTTAAGTGATGTGTATTCTGATTTCGCAAATACGAATTTGGTTAAAGGTTTTGGCTTGTTAAATGCAAAATTGGGATATAAATTGTCCTCTAAAAACAAGAAATACAGTTTGGATTTATTTGTAGCAGGAAATAATTTGACCAATCAAACGAATTACACCTTTTTGTTTTTAGGAGGTAATATTAATGATGTGGATACTGGAAGTAATTTCCCTAGAATGAAAACAGATGTAAATCCAGGTTCAAGCAAAGCTTATTTTTGGTCGGGTTTAAATCTCAAGTATCATTTTTAATAATAAAAAGGGAAAGGAAACTCAATATTTTGGGTTTCCTTTTCTTAATTGAATAAAAGTTCAAAGTTTGTTTGTGAATTCAATAATTTAAGCTACTTTTGCATCCAAATTAACAATAAAATATATTTTTATGAATCATTATGAAACTGTTTTCATTTTAAATCCCGTTTTATCTGAAGTTCAGGTAAAGGAAACAGTAAGCAAATTCGAAGATTTTCTTACATCCAGAGGAGCAGAAATGGTATCAAAAGAGGATTGGGGCCTGAAAAAAATGGCTTACGAAATCCAACACAAGAAAAGTGGTTTTTACCATTTATTCGAATTCAAAGTTGCAGGAGAAGTTCTTATTGCATTTGAAACTGAATTTAGACGTGACGAGAGAATCATGCGTTTCTTAACTGTAAGTTTAGACAAACACGCTATTTCTTGGGCTGAAAGAAGAAGAACAAAATTAAAATCATCTAAAGCGTAATCATTATGTCAACATTACAACAATCAGCTTCAGGAAAAAAAGACGGGGATATCAGATATCTTACGCCTTTGAACATAGAAACAAATAAGGCAAAGAAATATTGTCGTTTCAAAAAATCTGGTATCAAATATATCGATTATAAAGATGCAGATTTCTTATTGAAATTCGTTAATGAGCAAGGGAAAATTCTTCCTCGTCGTTTAACAGGAACTTCATTAAAATACCAAAGAAAAGTGTCAGTAGCTGTGAAAAGAGCGCGTCACTTAGCTTTAATGCCTTATGTGGCGGATTTACTAAAATAATTAAAAATTAACAGTTGTTGTTCCGATAAAAATCGGGACTAACTTCTAATAACAAAGGACAACAACATGGAACTTATATTAAAACAAGACGTACAAAATTTAGGCTTTAAAGATGATGTGGTAACTGTAAAAAATGGTTATGGTCGCAACTTTTTAATACCTCAAGGTCACGCACATTTAGCTACAGCCTCTGCAAAAAAAGTATTGGCTGAAAACCTAAAACAAAGAGCTCACAAAGAAGCTAAAGTTGTTAACGATGCCAAAGCATTAGCAGAAGCGTTGAAAGCAATCGAAATTAAACTGTTTGCAAAAGCAGGTGGAGAAAAATTATTCGGTTCAATCACGAATATTGATATCGCTGCAGCTTTAGCAAAAGGTGGTCAAGAAATTGACAGAAAATTTATCACAAGTGGAATCGTAAAAAGAACAGGAAAATATACTGCTTCTGTTCGTTTACACAGAGATGTAATAGTTGAATTAGCTTATGAAATTGTTGCTGAAAAAGCATAATTTCTAAATTCATATAATTGAATCCCGATGAAAATCGGGATTTTTTTGTTTGATGTCATTGCGAGGTACGAAGCAATCTCATCTAAAAATTTGTAATATATATTAACTAAAATATAGGAACAGATTACTTCGTTCCTCGTAATGACATGAAATACTCTCGACTTACTAAAGAGCAATTTGAAGAAATGCACTCCGAATTCATTAATTTTCTTTCTACTCAAGCTATTGATAAAGCCGAATGGGACAAAATTAAAATAGAACAACCTCAAATTGCCGAACAAGAATTAGACGTTTTCTCAGATTTGGTTTGGGAAGGCGTACTTTCGAAAACAGAATATTTAGAGCATTTCTCAAAAAATCATATTTTCCTTTTTCACTGTTTTGATACATACGTAAAATCGATTGTCTTGAAATCATTGGTTTCCGAAACTAATTTTTTGACAAAAGAAGGTTTGCAATGGTTGAGCGACAACATGTTTACCGATACAATTGAAATGAAAATTGGCAAAAAAGAATTTACAGAAGATAGAAATCAATCGCTTTTTGAATTGATTCAGCAAGGTTCTTTCTTGAGTGACGGACAATTATTCAAACAAGTAAATTCTATTATTGAGTCTTAAATAACTTTTTTAATTAATGACAATTGTTCAAACAAATTGATACAATTATTGAATCGTAATTAAAATGTTATTTCTTTTAAATTTGTTGTTTTGTTTTAGATGAAATAACGGAATTATCGTGTAAATAGAAAACCCTAACTGATAATTCCGTCAATGGCATACAAAGGAATGTTTGTCAGCCAGTCTTCTCTCCTGAATTTACTCATCGAGGTTCTTATGGCGTTATTGTTTTCAAATTTTCCCACAAAAACCTTTAAACTTTTTGATTTTAGATTTTCTTCTGCCTTGACTTCTATTGGAATAACTTCGTTTCTAAATTGTAATACAAAATCTATTTCGGCCGTTGCATTTGGCGCCACCCAATAATAAATTTCTGTTTTAATCTTTAATTGCTGACAAACAAATTGTTCAGTTAACGCGCCTTTATATTCACTTAAAATAGTGTTTTTCTCCAATAGTATTTTTTTGTCCAAATTGCCAATAGCATTTAACAAACCAATATCGACTAAAAATAATTTAAAAGAATCAATATCAGTGTATGCATTTAATGGCATTGTGGGCTTTTCAATTCGGTTTATTTTTAAAACTAAACCTGCATCAACCATCCAATTAATTGCCATTTCAAAATCATTTGCTCTAGCACCTTTCTTAATTTGACCATAAATAAATTTTCTATTTTCTTTGGCTAATTGGCTAATTAAAGAATTCCATACGAGTTTTATTTTTGGAACTATTGTATTGGGTGCATATTTTGCAAAATCATTTTCATAGCCAATGATTATTTTTTGTTGCAATCTTCTTACGGTTTCTAAATTTTTGTTTTCCAAATAATTTGCAACAACTTCAGGCATTCCTCCAATAAAATAATACAAGCGCAATTGATCCGTCAACTTTTCGTGAAAAGCATCAATTACCTCCCAATTTTTATTTCGTAGTTGTTTTGCTAATGATTGTTCGCTATTATTGTCTAAAAACTCCATAAAACTCAAGGGGTACAATTTCATAAAATCAACTTTTCCAACAGGAAAAGAATTGTTTTTTTGCAACGAAATACCAAGCAATGAACCTGCAGCAACGATATAATACTGTGGTGCTTGTTCCTGAAAATATTTCAAAGAAGTCAATCCCTTTTCTACTTCTTGAATTTCGTCAAAAATGAGTAAAGTAGTTTCTGGAATCACTTTTTGACCGGATTCTATTTCGATAATCGATAGGATTCGTTCGATGTTAAAATCAACGGTAAATAAATTTTTTAATCGGCTGCTACTTTCAAAATTGAGGTACACTACTTGTTCAAATTCTTGTTTTCCAAATGCTTTCATCAACCAAGTTTTTCCTACTTGTCTTGCGCCTTGAATAATTAATGGTTTTCTATTTTTGGAATTTTTCCAAAGAACCAGCTCTTGAATTAGTATTCTATTCATAATTAAATTTTTAATGTCAAAATAATTGCAAATGTACATTTTTTCCATTTGAATAAATGGAATAATACACACTTTTTCAAATGAAAAAATGTTGTTTTCTACATTTTTATGAAGGAATAATAAAAATGTATTGACTATAATCAAAATTTTAAAAGTAAATACATTAGATATTTACAAATCATTATGGATATTAAATAGCTATTGTTTGTTTTTAACAATCTTCTTAATTTGTTAATGCTATATGTATTTGATTTCGTAACTTCCTATCGAAAACATGAAAAAGACTTACTTGAAAAATATAATACCTACACAGAGGAAGAATATAATGAAGCCCACAATAGTGAAGAGCATCTAAATAAAGGAATTGATCTTTTTTCTCTTCAATTTCATAACAAGAAAAGAAAGGAATTGACAGCATTGGGAATTTCCCTCCCGTTTTATTTAGGCAAAGTTTAAAAAATGTTATTCCGTGCTAACTTTAATTCATTAATTTGATTATTTTAGTACTTTAATTAAGAAACTAAAAACAGTCTTTTTCAAATGTCCGTTCAACAAACCATCAATCAACTTCGCGAAGAATTAAACCAACACAATTATAACTATTATGTGTTGGATAAACCTACGATTTCTGACCTTGAATTTGATTTTAAACTAAAACAACTTCAAGATTTAGAACATAAATATCCTAATTTTTTTGATGAAAATTCGCCAACACAGCGCGTTGGTGGAACTATTACAAAAAACTTTAAAACCGTTCAACACGACTACAGAATGTATTCTTTGGATAATTCCTATTCCAAAGAAGATTTGATTGAATGGGAAAAACGAATCCAAAAAGTTTTGGGCGATGTTCCTTTGGAATATGTGTGCGAATTGAAATATGACGGTGCATCAATAAGTATTACTTATGAAAACGGAGAATTAAAACGGGCAGTAACTCGTGGCGATGGTTTTCAAGGCGATGATGTTACCAATAATATCAAAACGATTAAGTCAATTCCGTTAAAATTAAAAGGCAATTTCCCTGAAAAATTTGATGTTCGTGGAGAAATAATTTTGCCATTTTCTGGTTTTGAAAAGATGAACCAAGAGCTTATGGATATTGGCGAATTGCCGTATTCTAATCCGAGAAATACCGCATCTGGGAGTTTAAAATTACAAGACAGTGCAGAAGTTTCAAAACGTCCTTTGGATTGTTTGTTGTATTTTATAATAGGTCCGAATTTGTCCTTTCGTTCTCAAATAGAAAGTTTAGAAAGTGCAAGAAGTTGGGGTTTTAAAGTTCCAAACGAGCCTAAATTAGCTCGGAATTTAGACCAAGTATTTGAGTTTATAGATTTTTGGGATGTCCACAGACATAAATTGCCTTATGAAACGGATGGCGTAGTGGTAAAAGTCAACCAATTTCAACACCAAGATGAATTAGGTTTTACTGCAAAATCGCCTCGTTGGGCAATGGCATACAAGTTCAAATCGGAACAAGTTTCCACCCGATTGAACTCGATTTCATATCAAGTTGGTCGAACGGGTGCAATTACGCCTGTTGCCAATTTAGAACCTGTTCAATTGGCGGGAACTATTGTAAAAAGAGCCTCTTTGCACAATGCGGATCAAATTGAAAAATTGGATATTCGTATTGGCGATGAAGTTTTTGTTGAAAAAGGGGGTGAAATTATTCCTAAGATTATTGCAGTTGATTTAAGTAAGCGTCCGATAAATTCAATTCCTACACTATATAGCACTCATTGTCCAGAATGCCAAACAGAATTAGTGCGTTCTGAAGGTGAAGCCAATCATTATTGTCCAAATTATTATGGTTGCCCACCTCAAATTATTGGTAGAATTCAGCATTTTATTTCTCGAAAAGCGATGGATATTGAAGGACTTGGGGGTGAAACGGTTGCGTTGTTATTCAATAATGGTTTGGTTCATAATTATGCCGATTTGTACAATTTAACAGTTGTACAGATTTTGCCATTGGAAAGAATGGCTCAGAAGTCAGCAGAGAATTTGGTTAAAGGCGTTGAAAATTCTAAGAACGTGCCATTTGGAAATGTATTATTTGCTCTTGGAATTCGATTTGTTGGAGAAACAGTAGCCAAAAAATTAGCCAAACATTACAAAAATATTGACGCTTTAAGCAAAGCCAGTTTTATGGATTTGGTTTTGGTGGATGAAATTGGAGAGCGAATTGCGCAAAGCGTACTTGACTTTTTTGAGAATCTAATTAATAAAGAGATTATTGAAAAATTAAAAATACAAGGAGTTCAGTTTGAAATTATTGAAAAAATTAATCCTAACGCAACCGACAAATTAACTGGAAAAACCTTTGTGGTTTCTGGTGTTTTTGAGAAATTTTCACGTGATGATTTGAAAAAAGCCATCGAAGATAATGGCGGTAAAGTAGGAAGTTCTATTTCCGCTAAAACGGATTACGTTGTTGCTGGAGATAATATGGGACCTGCGAAACTTGAAAAAGCAAATTCATTGAAGATCCCAATTATTTCGGAGGATGATTTTATTATAATGTTAGAAAAGGATTAATGGTATTATATTAAACAATGATACTTTTTCCATTATGAGATTTTGATTTATCGTTATCAAAATAAAAGTCAATACGTCCTAAATTTATCCCGTAACAACCTGCTTGATTGACAATTACTTCTTTTCCTTCGCTATTTTTCAGAACTGTTGGTTTGTCTAAAAAGGTATGGGTATGTCCGCCAATAATGAGGTCGATGTCTTTGGTTAGCGTTGCTAATTTTACATCAGAAATTTTTTCTGGTTCGTCTTTGTATTTGTAACCAAGGTGCGAAAGACAAATTACAAGATCACACTTTTGCTCCTGTTTTAGAATTCTAGTCATTTCTTGAGCGGTTTCAACAGGGTTTAAATACATAGTTTCTTTGTAGTTTTTTTTATCAACTAATCCGGCTAATTCAATTCCAATTCCGAAAATTCCAACTTTAATTCCGTTTTTATTAAATATTTTGAACGGTTTTGTTTTTCCTTGAAGGACAGTATTTTCAAAGTTGTAATTTGAAGTTACAAAATCAAAATTGGCATTGTGCATTTGAGAATAAAAACCGTCAATTCCGTTGTCGAAATCGTGATTTCCCATTGTTCCCAAGTCGTATTTCATCATGCTCATTAATTTCAATTCTAATTCGCCACCGTAATAATTAAAATAGGGTGTACCTTGAAATATATCGCCTGCATCGAGCAATAATAGGTTTGGATTTTCTTGACGAATGCTTTCAATTAATGCGGCTCTTCTGGCAACGCCACCCATATTTGGATTTCGAGGATGATCTGCTGGAAACGGGTCTATATAGGAATGAACATCGTTAGTATGAAGAATTGTTAAGTGTTTTATATCCGTTTTATCGGATGATTTGAAACTGCTTAAGGACAATCCTAATCCCATTAATGCTGTGCTTGCTGCTGTTTTTTGTATGAATTCTCTTCTTTTCATTTTTGTTTTTTTAGGTAAATTCCAAAAGGTTTATGATTTATTATTTAGCCCCGACTGGAGGGAAAATCCTGTGCTTTTTAGCGCTGATTGGAAGGAAGGCATGAATTATATTTGCTGATTATTATTGCCTTTTCGCTCCAAAATATTATTCGATTAGTATTCGTTTGTCTTTTAAAATTGGTAAGTTTGGTGTCTCTTTTAAGTAATCTATTAAGATGTTTCTCAATTTATAATTTAAATCATAAGTCGCTATTCCTTTTTTGAAGAAATCCATCCTATCTCCTCCGTTTGATAGGTAATCGGAGGTAACTACATAATATATTTTTTCAATATCTAATGGTAACCCTTGAATTAGGATGTTTTTTGACTTATTATTTTTATCAATTGTGAATTGAATTCCTGATATTGGGTGTGGTTTTTTCTCGGAAATAAAATAATTTACCATTTCTAATATTTGTTCTCCTTTTAAAGCAACAACTATGGATGTGTTTTCAAAAGGCATAACTTCAAAAGCTGTTTTTAGGGTAATATTTCCTTTAGGAATTATGGATCGAATTCCGCCATTATTAAGTATGCATAGGTCTATTTTTTTATTTTCACGAGAATTAAAGATTGTATTCCCTCTTTGTAAAGTCATGTCAGCTAGTAAGTTACCAATGGTTGTTTGCCATTGTCCTGATTTATCTAATGTTTCTGACGTATACGAAATAGGAGTATTTAAATCTTTATCAATGTGTTCCCGGTAAGGTTTAACAAAAGCTTCAATTTCAGCAACATCTCTATTTACATTTGTAATCCCAATATCCTTTCCTTCTATTTTTGTGACATAGTATTTTTGTTCAACACATGAAACGGATAAAAGAAATGTTAAGAATAAAACAAAAAACCTCAAAACAACGTTATACTTTTTTAGATTTACCATCGGAAATGCAACTTATTTAATTAAATTTGTAATTTAAGTAAAAGTACTATGTTTTTGAACAATATAAAGAATTTATTAATAAAAAAAATCGTTAGTAAATCGTTATCAAACGTTAAGTCTGTTGCTTCAGATGGATTAATCAAAACTGTTGGAATTATTTATGATGAAAGTAATTTATCTGAGAGAGAGGATTTGATATTGAATTTGATTAAATACGGGATTGAAGAAAGTGCTATTAAAGTATTGGTTTTTAGGGATAATGTAAAGAAAAAAGAGGTGTTTAATTATTCGGTTTTTAGCTATAAAGAGGTGAGTTGGTCTGCTAATTTCGATAAACCAGTAATACAATCTTTTGTTGCTACGGAATTTGATTTACTAATTAATTATTATGATATTGAAAAAGCACCTTTGCTTTTAGTTTCACATCAATCTAAAGCAAAATTTAAAGTTGGCTTTGCAGCAATTGATAAAAGAGTAAATCACTTTATGATTGATGCAAATGCGCAAAATTGCCAAGTGTTCGTTAACGAATTATTTAAATATCTTAAAATATTAAACAAAATATAAAAACAATAATATGCAATCATTAATAGGGACAGGAGTTGCACTTGTTACTCCTTTCAAAAAAGATTTTTCGGTTGATGTGGAATCCTTGACTAAAATTGTTAATTATCAAGTTGAAAATGGGATTAATTATCTTGTTATTCTTGGAACTACTGCTGAAAGTGCGACCTTAAACCAAGAAGAAAAAGAATTGGTAATTGAAACGGTTATTGCTGCAAATAAAGGAAGATTACCCCTCGTTTTGGGAGTTGGTGGAAATAATACTAAAAAAGTAATTGAGGAATTACAAACTAGAGATTTTTCAAATTTCGTTGCTATTCTTTCGGTTTCTCCTTATTATAATAAACCCACACAAGAAGGAATTTACCAGCATTTTAAAGCGATTGCAGATGTTTCTCCAATTCCTGTGATTCTTTATAATGTACCTGGAAGAACGGGAAGCAATGTTTTACCTTCAACTGTGATTCGTTTGGCAAACGATTTCAATAATATTATTGCTATTAAAGAAGCTGCCGGAGATTTAGTTCAGGCAATGCAATTAATTCAGAATAAACCGAAGGATTTTCTGGTTATTTCTGGCGATGATATGATGGCTTTACCAATTGTTTTGGCTGGCGGAAGCGGTGTAATTTCTGTAATTGGTCAAGGTTTTCCAAAACAATTTTCTGAATTAATTCATTTAGGGTTGGATAGAAAAGTCGATGAAGCTTATAAATTGCATTATTTTTTGTCAAATAGCATAGATATGATTTTTGAGCAAGGTAATCCTGGAGGGATTAAGGAGGTATTTAAATCACTGGGTTTGTCAGAAAATACTGTTCGTTTGCCATTGGTAAATGTTGATGCTGATTTGGCTTCAAGGATTGCTGAATTTGTAAATAAAACGGAGAGTAAATAAGCAATAAATAGGTTTTTTAATAATAGAAAAAATATTTTGTAGTCGTTAAATTAATAACTAAATTTGCAATTGATTTTTAAAGGGTTGAAATACCATTAAATCTGCAAAAATTCAATAAAAAAATGAATAAATTTATAATTATAGTTCTAATTGTTGTTGGTTTTTCATCATGTAGTGAATATCAAAAGGCTTTAAAATCAGAAGATCTTGGAGTTAAATTTGATGCTGCAACAAAGCAATATGAAAATGGGAAATATTCAAAAGCAATTCGTCTTTTTGAACAAATTGCTCCAACTTTTAGAGGAAAACCCCAAGCTGAGAAAATGTTTTACATGTTTTCACAGTGCTATTTCAAAACAAAACAATATTATTTGTCTGGATACCAATTTGAAAGTTTTGCGGCTGGATATCCTAAAAGTGATAAAATAGAAGAAGCATCTTATTTGGGAGCGAAAAGTTATTCAATGTTATCGCCAGTTTACAGTTTAGACCAAACAGATACAGACAAAGCAATTCAAAAATTACAAGATTTTATAGATACGTATCCTAATTCATCGTATTTAGCTGAAGCTAACATAGTTGTTAAAGGTTTAAGAGAAAAATTAGAGAAAAAAGCATACGAAAATGCACTTGGATATAACAAAATCTCTGATTTTAAGTCCGCAATAATTGCTCTTGATAATTTTATCATTGACTATCCAGGAACGCCATTTAAAGAAAAAGCTTTGTTTTATAAGTTTGATTCTGCCTATCAACTGGCTATTAATAGTATTACAACAAAAATGCAAGACCGTTTGAATGTTGCCAAAACAGCATATTCTAATTTGGTGAAATTTAATTCAAATTCAGAATACAAACAAAAAGCTGACGTAATGTTGGTGAGAATAGACACAGATTTAAAACAATTTTCAAAATAAATAGAATGTCATGAATTTAAAAAAGACGAATGCCCCGGTAAATACAATTACTTATAATAAGAGTATTATAGAAGAGCCTACTGGTAATGTTTACGAAGCTATAACAATTATGGCTAAAAGAGCAAACCAAATTAATTCTGAAATCAAAAAAGAATTGACCGAAAAACTGGAAGAATTTGCAACTTACAATGACAGTTTAGAAGAAGTTTTTGAAAATAAGGAGCAAATTGAAGTTTCTAAATTTTATGAAAAATTACCTAAACCACACGCTCTTGCAGTACAAGAGTGGCTGGATGATAAAATCTATTACAGAGATTCAACTAAATAAGTACTAATGTCAGTTTTAAGCGGTAAAAAAATAGTACTGGGAATTTCTGGTGGAATTGCTGCTTATAAAACTGCTTCATTAGTTCGGCTATTTATAAAAGCAGATGCACATGTCCAAGTGATAATGACACCTGCTTCTAAGGTTTTTATAACGCCTTTGACGTTGTCAACACTTTCCAAGAGACCTGTTTTTTCCAGTTTTTATAAAGAAGCTGAGGATTCAACTTCTCAAGTTAAAACCATTAATAAAAATTTAGAATGGAACAATCACGTTGAAATTGCGCTTTGGGCGGATTTGATTGTAATTGCTCCTGCTACTGCAAATACGTTGTCGAAAATGGCAAATGGAATTTGTGATAACATTTTAATAGCAACCTATTTATCTGCAAATTGTCCTGTTTATTTTGCACCTGCAATGGATTTGGATATGTACAAACATCCTTCAACAATTGAAAGTTTTTCTAAATTAAATTTGTTCGGAAATACCATAATTCCAGCCGAAAGTGGGGAATTAGCAAGTGGACTTTCAGGCGAAGGTCGAATGGCGGAACCTGAAAATATTGTTGCTTTTTTAGAAAAAGATTTAGAAAAAAAGTTGCCTTTATTAGGTAAAAAAATAATCATTACAGCAGGTCCAACGTATGAAGCTATTGATCCAGTTCGATTTATTGGCAACCATTCTTCAGGAAAAATGGGTTTTGATTTAGCGCAAAGTTCAGCTAATTTTGGTGCATCTGTAATTTTAATTTCAGGTCCATCTCATTTATCAATTGAAAATAATTTAGTGCAATTGATTCGCGTAGTTTCTGCTCAGGAAATGTATGAGGAATGTCATAAATATTTTGCAACTTCAGATGTTTTTATTGGTGCAGCGGCTGTTGCAGATTACAAACCAAAAAATAGCGCTGTTCACAAAATAAAAAAGTCAGAAGATACGTTAACTATTGAATTAGAAAAAACTAAAGATATATTGGCTTCATTGGGTTCAATTAAAGAAAATCAGTTTTTAATTGGTTTTGCATTGGAAACAGAAAATGAAATTGAGAATGCAAAGTTGAAAGTTCAGAAAAAAAACCTAGATTTGATAGTTCTAAATTCTTTGCAGGATAAAGGTGCTGGATTTGGTTTTTTAACAAATAAAGTTACTTTTATTGATAAAAATTTAAAGGTGGAACCGATGGAATTAAAATCAAAAGAAGCCGTTGCGAATGATATTTTAAATAAAATAATAGCCCATTATGATGCGTAATACATTCAGTTTACTACTATTTTTATATTTTGGAATTGTACAAGCGCAACAATTAAATTGCACTATTAATGTCAATGCTGATAAGGCGGCAAGTACCAACAAACAAATATTTAAAACGTTAGAAAAATCGTTATCTGAATTTGTAAATAAAACAGATTGGACAGGAGTTGCGTATAAGCAAGATGAAAAAATAAATTGTTCAATGTTTATAACCGTTACGGCGTATGATTCAGATCAATTTACAGCAACAATTCAAGTACAATCTTCTAGACCAATTTATAATTCTTCCTATTCATCTCCTGTTTTGAATTTTAACGATAAGGATTTTTCATTTAGATATACAGAATTTGAAAATTTGACCTTCAATCCTACCAATTTTGATTCTAACTTAATTTCCGTTATTGCATTTTATAGTTATGTAATAATTGGAATGGATAGCGATACTTTTTCAAAACAGGGTGGTAGTAAATATTTGGAAACTGCTCAAGACGTTGCCAATGTTGCAATTTCTGGCGGTTATAAAGGCTGGACTCAAACCGATGGAAATCAAAATCGTTATTTTTTGATAAACGATATGCTTTCTAATACTTTTAGCCCTTTTCGGGATGCAATGTACGAGTATCATTTCGAAGGTTTAGATTTGATGCACAAAGATTTGAATGCTGCAAAACTTAAAATTAAAGACGCTATAATTACCCTTGGGAAGATAAATGAAACCCGTCCTAATGCTTTTTTAACACGAGTGTTTTTTGATGCAAAATCAGAGGAAATAGTATCTGTATATTCTGCAGGACCATCAATGGATATTCGTGATTTAATAGGAAATTTAAATACAATTTCACCAATCAATTCTAGTAAATGGGCTGGGATTAAGTATTAGAAGCTTACAATTTATAAAATTTTCACTTAATAACTATAAATGCTAACGTCACTTTCTATTAATAATTTTGCCTTAATTGATAAATTAGGAATTGATTTTTCCAATGGTTTTTCAATCATTACGGGTGAAACTGGAGCTGGAAAATCAATATTATTAGGTGCATTAGGATTAGTTTTAGGAAAACGAGCTGATTTAACTTCCCTAAAAAATAAAGACGAAAAGTGTATTATTGAAGCTCATTTTCAGATTTCAAATTACAATTTACAGTCTTTTTTTGAAGCCAATGATTTAGATTATGATTCAGAAACAATCATTCGTAGAGAAATATTGCCTTCTGGAAAATCGCGCGCTTTCATAAATGATAGTCCCGTAAATCTTCAAGAATTGCAAGATTTGAGCTTGTATTTGATAGATATTCATTCGCAACATCAAACTCAAGAACTTTCTCAAGAGACTTTTCAATTTCAAATTATAGATGCTGTTGCTAATAATGTTGACGTCATTGTCTCGTATTCAACCATTTTGAAATCTTACAAAAAAGATAAATCTCAACTTACGATTTTAAATAGCCAACTTCAATTGGTTTTGAAAGAGCAGGATTATAATACATTTTTATTAGAAGAATTGCTTGCGGCAAATTTGAAATTGAACGAACAACAAGAATTAGAGCAAATTTATGAGCAACTAAATAATGTTGAATTCATAAAAGAAAGTCTTGATAAATCTATGGCTTTAGCCAATGAAGAACAGTTTGGGATTCTACAAAATTTGAAGGAATTGAAAATTGCTTTGCAAAAAACAGTTGGTTTTTCCTCGGATTATAAATCTTTATTTGAAAGAATAAATAGCGTTTCCATTGAATTTGATGACATTGCAACTGAATTGAATCAGCTTTCGGAAAATTTGATTAACGATCCTGAACAATTGGATTTAGTCAATCAGAAATTGCAAACTATTTATAATTTACAGAAAAAACACCAAGTTTCTACAGTTTCAGAATTGCTTGAAATTCAAAATGATTTGGATAATAAGGTAGTTTCTGTTGGAGAATTGGAAATTGAAATAAATAAATTAACAGCTAAAATTCAGGAAACGACTTTTGAATTAGACAATTTTGCAACAATAATTCGAGAAAATCGTCTGAAAGCAGTACCTGTTTTATCAGAAAAATTAATTTTTATTTTAGAACAATTAGGAATGCCAAATGTTCGATTTAATATGGAATTAAAGCCATCGGATACTTATTTTGCAAATGGAAAAGATGAATTACAATTTTTATTTTCTGCAAATAAAGGTTCTGATTTTGGATTGTTAAAAAAAGTAGCTTCTGGAGGAGAATTATCGAGAATTATGTTGGCTACAAAAGCGATTTTGGCACAATATTCTAATTTGCCAACTATCATTTTTGATGAAATTGACACGGGAGTTTCGGGTGAAATTGCTAATAAAATGGGAAATATAATGAAAGAAATGAGTGCTAAAATGCAAGTATTTTCAATTACACATTTGCCACAAATTGCCGCCAAGGGAAATGTTCATTACAAAGTTTTTAAATCAATTCAAGGAGAACGTACGATTTCAGAATTAAAATTGCTCACAACGGAAGAAAGAATTGTAGAAATTGCAGAAATGCTTTCTGGAAAAGATATTTCTGATTCTGCTTTAAATCACGCAAAAGCCCTGTTAAATTAAATAATTTTTTACTTTTGCATTATTACAAATCAACAAAAAGCACCTAAACGAATAAATTAAAAAAATGATTATAGAACCAAGAATGAGAGGATTTATTTGCTTGACGGCCCATCCAAAAGGGTGTGAGCAAAGTGTCAAAAATCAAATTGAATATATTAAATCAAAAGGTGCAATTGAAGGAGCTAAAAAAGTTTTGGTAATTGGCGCTTCAACTGGTTTTGGTTTGGCATCAAGAATCACGGGTGCTTTTGGATCAAACGCTTCAACTATAGGAGTGTTTTTTGAAAAGCCACCTTCTGAAGGAAAAACGGCTTCACCAGGTTGGTATAATTCTGCAGCATTTGAAAAATTGGCACACGAATCTGGTTTGTATGCAAAAAGTATAAACGGTGATGCGTTTTCAAATGAAATAAAAAAACAAACATTAGATTTGATAAAATCCGATTTAGGTCAGGTTGATTTGGTGATTTATAGTTTGGCTTCGCCAGTTAGAATGAACCCAAATACAGGAGTTTTACACCGTTCTGTTTTGAAGCCGATTGGAAGTTCTTTTACCAATAAAACAGTTGATTTTCATTCAGGAATTGTATCGAATATTAGTATTGAGCCTTGTAATGAGGAAGATATTGAGAATACGGTTGCGGTTATGGGAGGTGAAGATTGGTCGATGTGGATTGAGGATTTAAAGGCAGCTAATTTATTGGCACCAGGCGCAAAAACGGTTGCTTATTCCTATATTGGACCTTCATTAACTGAAGCAGTTTACAGAAAAGGAACAATTGGACGTGCAAAAGATCACTTGGAAGCAACCGCTTTTTCTATAACTGACAGTTTGAAATCTATCGGTGGAACTGCGTATGTTTCTGTAAATAAAGCATTGGTAACACAAGCAAGCTCAGCAATTCCAGTTATTCCGTTGTACATTTCTTTATTGTATAAAATAATGAAAGAAGAAGGAATTCACGAAGGTTGTATCGAACAAATTCAACGTTTGTTTCAAAACAGCTTGTATTCAGGAACGAAGATTCCAACGGATGAAAAAGGAAGAATTCGAATTGATGATTGGGAAATGAGAGCCAATGTTCAAGATAAAGTGGCTAAATTATGGGAGCAAGCAACAACAGAAACTTTGCCAGGAATTGGTGATTTAGATGGATATAGAAAAGATTTTCACAACCTTTTTGGATTTGGATTTGAAGGCGTAAATTACGAAGCAGATTCTAATGAAATGGTAAGCATTTCAAGTATTGTTTAAATAGAATAAATAACAATTAGCCACAAATTCACTGATTTTTAGAAATATAATCTTTGAATTTGTGGCTTTAATAATTGAGAGATGTACAATTTATTAAAAGGAAAACGAGGAATTATTTTTGGAGCATTAGATGAAAATTCTATCGCTTGGAAAACGGCGGAACGGGTTCATGAAGAAGGTGGATTTTTTGTATTAACCAATGCGCCCGCTTCAATTAGAATGGGAACAATTGATGCTTTAGCACTAAAAACAAATTCACAGATTATTCCTGCTGATGCTACTTCTGTTGAAGATTTAGAGAATTTGGTAGACAAAGCAATTGAAATATTAGGTGGGAAAATTGATTTTGTATTGCATTCTATCGGAATGTCTGTAAATGTCAGAAAAGGAAATCATTACACCAATCAGAATTATGATTATACCGAAAAAGGTTGGAATGTCTCGGCAGTTTCATTTCATAAAGTGATGCAGGTTTTGTACAAAAAAGAAGCGATGAACGAGTGGGGGAGTATTGTTGCATTGACTTATATGGCATCGCAACGGGTTTTTCCAGATTACAATGATATGGCAGATAATAAAGCGTTTTTAGAATCTATTGCGCGAAGTTTTGGTTATTTCTTTGGTAAAGATAAAAAAGTAAGGGTGAATACTATTTCGCAATCGCCAACACCAACAAAAGCTGGGCATGGAGTAAAAGGTTTTGATGAATTTATTTCCTATTCTGAAGCAATGGCACCACTTGGAAATGCAACGGCGTTGGATTGTGCCAATTATACTGTAGCTATGTTTTCTGATTTGACAAAACGAGTGACCATGCAAAATTTATACAATGACGGTGGATTTTCAAATATGGGGGTTAGTCAGGAAGTTTTAAAACGGTTTTAGTTTTATTATTTATAAAGATTATCTTTGTTAAATTATAAGTATAAACATAGATTTAAAAACGATGTATTTTTCTTTAATTATTCCTGTTTTCAATCGCCCAAATGAAGTAAAAGAACTTCTAGAAAGTTTGGTGCATTCTAATTTTAAAGAAGAATTCGAGATAGTAATCGTTGACGATGGCTCTAGTTTAACTTGTCAAAGTGTAGTTGATTCATATATAAATAAATTGGATATTTCGTATTATTTTAAATACAATTCAGGCCCCGGCGATTCAAGAAATTTCGGAATGAATTTAGCTAAAGGAGATTACTTCTTAATTTTTGATTCCGATTGTATTATTCCAAATAATTATTTATCTGAAGTTTCAAAACAATTAAAACTCCAATATGTAGATTGTTTTGGAGGTCCTGATAAAGCATTAGCGTCTTTTTCAAACATACAAAAAGCAATTAATTTTTCGATGACTTCCTTTTTGACAACAGGAGGAATTCGTGGTGGTTCAGAAAAGATTAATCGCTTTCAGCCTAGAAGTTTCAATATGGGATTGTCTAAAATGGCATTCCAAGCTTCAGGCGGTTTTGGAAATATTCATCCGGGAGAAGACCCTGATTTATCAATTCGACTTTGGAATTTAGGTTTTGAAACAAAATTATTTTCCGATGCTTTTGTTTACCATAAAAGACGAATTGATTGGGAGAAATTTTACATCCAAGTTAATAAATTTGGAAAAGCACGTCCGATTTTAAATAGTTGGTATCCAGAACACAATAAATTAACTTATTTTTTTCCATCACTATTTATAGTAGGATTTTTTTCTTCAATATTTCTTTTGATTTTCTCAAAAGATCTACCATTAAAATTATATTTCATCTATTTTTTCATATTGTTTGTGACCGCATCAATTAAAAACCGAAGTATTGTAATTGGTTATTTAACAGTACGTGCAACTTGGAAACAATTTTTAGGTTACGGAATAGGATTTATGGAGTCATTTTTTAAAATCATTATTCTTAAGCAAAAACCAGAAGTAGCTTTTCCCGAATTATTCTTTAAGTTATGACAAAAATAATCGGTTTAACAGGCGGAATTGGAAGTGGAAAAACTACGATTGCAAAACACATTAAATCGTTGGGAATACCAGTTTATATTGCGGATGACGAAGCTAAAAAAATTCTGCTGTTGCCAGAAACTTTAATATCTTTAAAATTAATTTTTGGTGACACAATTTTTGACAATGATACCTTAAATAAAGATAGATTATCAACTATTGTATTTAACTATCCCGAAATGTTAAAACAGTTAAATCAAATTATACATCCCGCCGTAAAAAGACATTTTGATAATTGGCTTATAGCCAATAAAAACTCTCCAATAGTTGTCAAAGAAGCTGCTATTTTATTTGAAAGTGGTAGTTATAAAGATTGTGATATAATTATTACAATTGTAGCACCATTAGAAACTAGAATCAAACGTGTAATTGATAGAGATGGTGTAAATTCTGAAGCAGTTTTGAGTCGGATTTATAATCAATGGACAGACGAAATGCGAATGGAAAAAAGTGATTATGTGATTGAAAATGAAGATATTAAAATTTCGTGTGCGCAAACTAAAAACATACTTAAAATTTTATCAAATCAATAATAAATGTATCATTTGTTAATGTTTGGTTAATATATTGATGATGTAAATGTTAAAATGTTAAATTTGTAGAGATGAATAAATTATTTTTCAGATTATTAATAGTTTTAATGAGTTTGTCCCTAATAGGGATTATTTTGGTTCAAGTATATTGGTTCAACTCTTCATTTCAAAATAATGATGAACAATTTCGTTATCATGTTCAAGAAGCAATTAGTAATGTGTCAAATAAGTTGCAAAAACAGGAAGCCTATAAGTTTTATGACAAATATAATCATTACAAAGACAGTACAGGAAAGGCCCCGCAAAGAAATGATTTACTAGAGTTTTATTATGTACAAAAAAATACAAGTACAAATGAAACCTTAATTTATTCAAATAGCATCATTGCTGAAGATTATTCTGTTTCGTCTTCATTATTTAAAAAGAAAGTCGATAGTGTAAAATTGAAAAATTTTTCATCAAAAAGAACAACAGAAGTTTACAATAACAATAAAATTGATAATTCGACAGTTCAAAATAATTTAATTCCAGATTCAAAAATACAGAAATCTGGAAATTTAGATATTTTAAATAATGCACAGTTTGAAATTTTTTTTAAAGACATTGCCGCCACAATGCCAATTGAGGAAAGGGTTTCTACAGAAGCAGTTCGAAAATTATTGACAAATGAATTGGAAGAATTCGGAGTTAAAACACCTTTTGAATATGGCATATACAGTAATGGTCTAGCAACCAAAATTAAATCAGAAAAATTTAAGTATGATAAATACAATACTTATTCTATTCCGGTTTTTTCGAACAACGAAGGGTCTAACCCCAATAAGTTATTGGTAAGTTTTCCTCAAAAAAAGAAATTTTTATTTTCAGAATTGTTAGGAATTACTGTTTTATCAATAATTTTCACATTAATAATAATAATTGCTTATTCGAGTGCTTTGAACCAGTTGATTCGGCAGCGTCAAATTTCAGAAATTAAAACAGATTTCATAAATAATATGACACATGAATTTAAAACTCCAATAGCTACAATTAATCTAGCTTTGGATGCTATTAAAAACCCTAAAATCATAGATGACAAAGAGAAGGTACATCGATATCTTCAGATGATTAGGGATGAAAATAAAAGAATGCATGCGCAAGTTGAAAATGTGCTTCGAATTTCAAAATTAGAAAAAAGAGAGATAGACATTAGTAAAGATTCCAATAATATAAATAAAATAATAAATGAAGCTTTAGAACATATTAATTTAATTATTGAAGATAGAAAAGGCATAATTACTAAACATTTTGACGCTAACAGAACAACAGTATTATTAAATGATTTTCATTTCACTAATATATTAGTCAATGTTTTAGATAATGCTATTAAATATTCGCCAGAAATTCCATTAATTGATATTTATACAGAAAACGTTAAAGATTTTATAATTATTAAAATTAAAGATCAAGGATCAGGAATGAGTAAAGTAGCTCAAAAGCGAATTTTTGAAAAATTTTATCGAGAACACACAGGAGATTTGCATAATGTTAAAGGACATGGACTAGGTTTGGCCTATGTGAAAAAGATAGTTGAAGATCACAATGGCGAAATTTATGTTGAAAGTGAAAAAGGAAAAGGAAGTATATTTATTATAAAATTACCACTAATTAATTAACTAATATGGAAACAGACAACAAAAAAATTCTTCTAGTAGAAGACGATCAAAATTTCGGAGCTATTCTGAAAGACTATTTAATTTTAAATGATTTTAATGTAACATTGGCAAAAAATGGTATGGAGGGCTTTGAAAAATTCAAAAAAGATTCTTACGATTTATGTATTTTAGATGTTATGATGCCTTATAAAGATGGATATACTTTGGCTAAAGAAATTAGAGAAAAAAATAAAGAAGTGCCAATATTTTTCTTAACCGCAAAATCGATGAAAGAAGATGTGCTTAAAGGGTACAAGGTTGGCGCAGATGATTACTTGAATAAACCGTTTGATTCAGAAGTTTTATTGATGAAAATAAAAGCAATTATTCAGAGAAAATCCTCAGATTCAAAAACAGAAGTAACTAAGTTTGAATTTATATTCGGAAATTTTCATCTTAATTCTAAATTACGATTTTTGACTTTCAATAAAGGGGAAGTGATTAAACTTTCTCCAAAAGAAAACGAATTACTGAAATTGTTAGTGCTTTATGAAGATGATTTAATGCCTAGAGAGTTAGCTTTAACTAAAATTTGGAGAGATGATAATTATTTTACTTCAAGAAGTATGGATGTTTACATCGCTAAATTAAGAAAATATTTAAAATTAGATCCCAATGTAGAAATACTTAATATTCACGGAGAAGGCTTTAGACTAGTAGTTAAAAATAAAGTACCAGTTGTAGAAGCATTATAATAACTAAAAAGCTCTGATAAATCAGAGCTTTTTTAATTTCCAATTTATCTCTAATGCAAAACTTGTTTTTTCGTCTTTTGTAACACTGAAAATGGTTTTATTTTCTATTACACTTTCGTGAATTTTTACCACATCATGTAATGATAATTCCTTCATGAAATTCATTTCAAAACTATCTATTTCTTGATTTATAATCAATTCAGAAGGTACAAAATCTAAGCACCATTCTAAATATTTGACATTATTGACGTGGTTTACAATGTCCAAATCGGATAAAACAACGACTTTGTCAAATATTTCTTCTTTGTTTTCAAGGAGTTGAATTTTAGAAAAACTTTTTTCAGTAGCCTTTTTCTCTGGAAAAATTTCAAAATGTTCAAAAGGTAAAGCCAAAGCTTCGGAGCGTCTTTTTTCGGTATTAATAACCGCCCAAAAAGTTTCTGAACTTACTACTTTTACTCCATTTATATATACTTCTAAAGCACGAATTGAACGAGAATTTTCAAGTGTATTGATCCAAGTTTTTATAGTTACCGTGTCTTTCCATTTTGGTAGTTTTGATATTTCAACACGCATTCTACTCAAAACCCAAGCTTGGTTGAATTCCTGCATATCCGAAAAACTAATTCCACCCAATTCTGAATGTGCAGCAGCAGTTAATTGTAATAAATTGCATAAATCAGTATATTTTAAATACCCATTTGGTGTGCATTGTGTGAAGTTGATTTCCCAATCTTTGCTGAATATGGATGTGAAATTTGTTGAAATAGGCATAAAAATAATTATTAATTATTAATTATTGAAGCTATGTAATCAGTGATTTTGTTTTGATTTTCAAGATAATCAAACCATTTTGTAGCTTCATTTCTTTTAAACCATGTCAATTGCCGTTTTGCAAATCTTCGGGTGTTTTTCTTAATTTCTTCAATTGCAAATTTCAAGGTTGTTTTTCCTTCGAAGCAATCAAATAATTCTCTGTAACCAACAGTTTGTAATGCATTTAAATTTTTATTTGGAAATACTTTTTCGGCTTCCGCCAATAAACCTTCGTTAATCATAATTTCAACACGCTGATTGATTCGTTCGTAAATTTTTTCTCTATCCGCTTCCAAACCAATAATAATTGGAGTAAAGTTTCTCGTATTTTTTTTCTTATTCATAAAAGAAGAATACGGTTTTCCAGAGCCAATGCAAACTTCCACAAGACGCATCATTCGTTGTGGATTTTGTAATGTTTGCGGGTTTTCTATTGTAATTGTATCAAAATAATCGGAATCTAATTCTTGAAGTTTTTGTTGCAAATAAGAAATTCCAAGTTTTTCATAATTAGCATTTACTTGTTCCCGTACAGAATTTTCAATTTCAGGAAATGCATCAAATCCTTTTAAAACGGCATCTACATATAAACCGGAACCACCAACAAGAATTGCAAAATCAGATGTTATATAGAGCTCGTCAAGTTTTGAAATGGCTTCTTTTTCGAAATCGCCAACAGTATAATTTTCAAATATTGATTTATTATGTATAAAATGATGTTTCGCTTCGGAAAGTTCTTTGTCGTTGGGAACAGCTGTACCAACAGACATTTCCTTGAAAAATTGACGACTATCGCAAGAAATAATTTCACAGCCAAAATGTTGTGCCAAAGCAATGCTTAAGGAAGTTTTTCCTATTGCTGTTGGACCTACGATGGTTATCAAATACTTCATTAGTTGTGTGTTAGCCCAGATTGCAACGAAAAGCCCGGAATGAAAAAAGGTAGTTTTTCTTGGCAAAAAAGAGCGACCAAAGGAAGCTCCTTTTTTGGCTTAGAAAAACAACTTTTTGAATGAGGACTTGAAGTGGAAAGCTGGAAATAGCTCCAAAAATTAAAATTTTATAATCTTCAAACACTTATTTTTTCGAATGTGGCTTTGTATAATGTTTCTGGTATCTCGATTATTTTGCATCGGAATTAAGATATTTTTGAGAATTTCGATGTTGTGAATTTGATAATTTAAATCGTAAAATGCATATCCTTTATAGACGCCATTTTCAATTAATACGGCACTTCGCTCGCTTATATTCCGACCTTTATCGGTGACGACCATATTTTGATTTTCAAAACTATTTTTTGTAACGAATTCCTGAACTCTTGAATTGTATTCTTCAGGGGAAATTTCGCCAATGCACGCACCGTCGCATTCCTTTATTTTATATTGAAAACAAGCTTCTTTTGTGATATATAAACCGGTGTATTTTTGGCATAATTTATAAGCAGATGTAATTCTGAATAAGGCATTTTGAGCTTCTTGCATAGTTGAAAAAGAAGTAATTTCTTTTCTCCTGCCGTCTGTTTTTTGAAGTTTTAAATTCAAATAACTTTTTTTATCGGTTTCGACATATAATGCGATATTGAAAACACTTTTCCGTTGTGCTCTGTTATATATGGGTTTGTGTATTTTAATTTCTTCACTTTCTTTCAATAATGCAATTAATTCGCTTCCAGTTTCTTCATACGTTACCGAGTAAACTTCTGCTTGAATTTTCAACGATTTAATATCAACACCTGTGAAATGTTGGTTGATTCGCTTTTTTATATTTTTACTTTTACCAATATAAATTAACTTACTATTTTCATTGTGAATATAATAAACGCCTGTTCTTGACGGTAAACTTTCAACAATAATGTATAATTTAGGAGCAATTCCTTTTTGGATTTCTGTTTTAATTAATTCGGTTACAATTACCTTTTCGGTATCTTTTGCCAATAGCAATTGGAATAATTTTAAAGTTGCCAATGCATCTCCACTTGCGCGATGTCTATCTATCATTGGGATTCCAAGGGCACGAACTAATTTTCCCAAGCTGTGAGAAGTCTGTTCGGGCAATAATTGTTGTGATAATTCAACGGTGCAAAGTGTTCTTTGATTGAAATCGTATCCTAAACGACGAAATTCTGTTCTTAAAATTCGATAATCAAAAGAGGCATTGTGAGCAACCAAAACGCAATCATTTGTAATTTCAATAATGCGTTTTGCAACTTCAAAAAACTTCGGAGCGCTTTGTAACATTGCATTGTTTATGCCTGTTAATTTCACAACAAAGGGCTGAATTGGAATTTCAGGATTGACCAAACTTATAAATTGATCCACGATCTCGTGTCCGTCGAATTTATAAATGGCAATTTCTGTAATTCCCTCTTCGTTGAATTGTCCTCCAGTAGTTTCTATGTCGAGTATAGCGTACATAAGTCAGCCCCCTAGCCCCCTAAGGGGGAATTATAAATGTTATTAAAAATATATTTTTCCATATTATGAGTTTCCCCCTTCGGGGGTCAGGGGGCTTCTTTCTCCAAAGATACTACTTCCAATGCGAACCATTGTACTTCCGCACGCAATTGCAAGTGGGTAGTCGCCTGACATTCCCATTGATAAAGTGTTCAGTTGACAGTTTTCAGGTTTCAGTTGTTGATAAGTATCAAAAATCGATTTCAAATGTTCAAATTCTTTCTTGATTTGGTCTTGGTTTTCTGTAAATGTCGCCATTCCCATTAAACCAATAATCTTGATATTATTTAAGTTTTTAAAGGATTCAGAAGCTAATAATTCATTTAATTCATCTTCATTTAAACCAAATTTGGTTTCTTCCTCCGCAATGTGAATTTGAAGCAAACAATCAATAATTCTATTGTTTTTTAAGGATTGTTTGTTTATTTCTTCTAATAATTTCATGCTGTCAACTCCGTGAATCAAATTGACATAAGGAGCCATAAATTTCACCTTATTTGTTTGAATATGACCAATCATTTGCCATTGAATATCTTTTGGCATTTGTTCACATTTTTCAGTCATTTCTTGGATTTTATTTTCTCCAAAAATTCTTTGGCCAGCATTATAAGCTTCCATTAAATCAGCTACGGGTTTGGTTTTTGAAACAGCAACAAGTGTTACATTTTTAGGTAAAGACGATTTTATTTTGAGTAAATTTTCTTTTATGGACATATTAAATAAACTGTTTTGAAATTTTCTCAGCTTTTTTACTTCCACTATAATCATAGAAACCTTCACCAGATTTTGAACCTAATTTTCCTGCGCGAACCATATTCACTAAAAGCGGGCAAGGAGCATATTTTGGATTTTTGAAACCGTCATACATTACATTTAAAATAGCTAAACAAACGTCAAGTCCAATAAAATCAGCTAATTGTAATGGTCCCATCGGTTGACCCATTCCTAATTTCATTACGGTATCAATTTCATAAACACCTGCAACTTTATTGTATAAGGTTTCAATTGCTTCGTTTATCATTGGCATCAAAATTCTATTGGCAACAAATCCAGGATAATCATTGACTTCTACGGGAGTTTTACCTAATTTTCCTGATAAATCCATTATGATTTTCGTAACTTCATCCGATGTGTTGTAGCCACGAATGATTTCGACCAATTTCATAATTGGCACAGGATTCATAAAGTGCATTCCTATAACTCTTTCAGGATGAGCAACAACGGCGCCTATTTGAGTAATTGAAATAGAAGAAGTATTGGTTGCTAAAATCGTATTGTGCGAACAAACCTCATTCAGTTGTTTGAAAATATTGAGTTTTAATGCTACGTTTTCTGTTGCAGCTTCAACCACTAAATCAACACCTGTAATACCATCTTTTATATCAGTATAAGTGATAATATTGGAAATGGTTTTGAATTTATCTTCTTCAGTAATTGTTCCTTTTGCAACCATTCTGTCTAAATTCGTAGCAATTGTAGCCATTCCTTTATCCAATGATTTCTCTGAAATATCAATTAATTTTACGGTAAATCCGCTTTGAGCAAAGGTATGAGCAATTCCGTTACCCATTGTTCCAGCTCCAATTACAGCTATTGTTTTCATATTATTATTATTTTTTAAAACAATCAATTATTTGATAAGCAACTCGCAAAGCATTTGTTCCTTGTTCCAAAGTAACGACAGGAGTTGTATTGTTATTTATGGCATCTGCAAAAGAATCCAATTCGTCTAAAATGGCATTATTCTGTTCTACATCAGGATTTGCAAAATAAATTTGTTTTTTTACACCTTCTGCATTTTGTAAAATCATATCAAAATCTCCAGGGATTTCTGGTGCATCTTTCATTTTTACAACTTCACATTTTTTCTCAAGGAAATCTACAGAAATATAAGCGTCTTTTTGGAAGAATCGTGATTTACGCATATTTTTCAATGAAATTCTGCTCGCCGTCAAATTGGCAACGCACCCATTTTCGAATTCAATTCGAGCATTTGCAATATCTGGCGTATCACTAATTACAGAAACACCACTTGCATTTATAAGTTTAACTTTAGAAGGAACAACACTCAAAATAGCATCAATGTCGTGAATCATCAAATCTAAAACCACGGGTACATCAGTACCACGAGGATTAAATTCTGCCAATCGATGGGTTTCAATAAACATTGGGTTTTCAATCATATCTTTTGTAGCGATAAATGCGGGATTGAATCTTTCAACGTGACCAACTTGCCCTTTTACCTTATATTCATTGGCTAAAACTATAATTTCTTCTGCTTCAGCGACAGTATTTGAAATAGGTTTTTCAATAAAAACGTGTTTTCCAGATTTGATTGCCACTTTTGCACATTTGTAATGGGAAAGTGTAGGAGTTACAATGTCAATTACGTCAACTGCGTGAATTAGTGTTGCAATAGTATGAAATTGTTTGTAACCAAATTCCTTTGCAATCTTAGCACCATTTTCTTGATTTTCATCATAAAAGCCTACCAATTCGTACTTATCTGATTGTTGTAATAATCGTAAATGTATTTTTCCAAGATGTCCAGCACCCAAAACGCCTACTTTTAACATATAAATGTATTTTCAACAAAAATAGCAATAAAATGATTATTATTTAAAGCATTTAAAATTTAAAATCCAACAATTAAATTTACATTTACTTTCATAAATTTACAGATTAAATAAAATTTAGTTTTGAAAGACACTGCCAAACACCAAGGACTTAGAAATCAGCTCGTAAAACTTTTGCAAGAAAAAGGAATTGTTGATAAAAACGTTCTAAATGCAATTAATAAAATTCCGCGCCATTTATTTTTAAATTCAAGTTTTGAAGACTATGCCTATCAAGACAAAGCCTTTCCAATTGGAGCTGGTCAGACTATTTCACAACCTTATACTGTTGCCTTTCAAAGCCAGTTGTTGGAAATTAAAAAAGAAGATAAAATTTTGGAAATTGGAACAGGTTCTGGTTATCAAACAGCAGTTTTATGTTTGATGGGAGCAAAAGTATTTAGTGTAGAACGACAAAATGAATTGTTCAAACAGACTTCCGCATTGTTGCCAAAATTAGGAATTCGTCCCAAACATCTTTCTTTTGGAGATGGCTATAAAGGGTTACCAAATCACGCCCCTTTTGACAGTATCATCGTAACTGCGGGTGCTCCGAAAATTCCAAAGCCTCTAATGGCGCAGTTAAAAATAGGAGGAAGGTTAGTAATTCCTGTTGGAGATAAAAATCAAATAATGACGATGTTAATCAGAAAAAACGAAACCCAATTTGAAAAACACGAATTTGGTGATTTTAAATTTGTTCCTCTTTTAGAAGATAAAAACTAAAACCAAAACCCCGAATAATCGAGGTTTACTGTCCAATAATATTTAGATAACGCTCTAAACTTTCTTTTTCTATTTGCGCAATAAACATCAAAAAATCATCTTTGTTGTTTTTAGTTTGGGCAACTTCAAGAGCATTATAGTATTGCATTCTATTGTCGTAATCACCTTTTATATTGGCAATAACATAACCGTGTTGTAACAAAATAAGATTCATTACTAAGCGAGAACTTCTTCCGTTTCCATCAATAAATGGATGAATAGTAACCAAACGCTCGTGAAGTTCTGCTGCCAAAATAACTGGATGAAGCCTTTTTTTATAGGTTTCATACCAAATGAAAAAATCTTCCATTTCCTTAGCAACCATAAAAGGTTGTGGCGGCAAATGAGAACTTCCTTTTATCATTACTTGAACTTTTCTATATTTCCCAGCATCTTCAGGATTAATTCCTCTCAAAATTAAATTATGAATACACAAAACTTCACGTTCATTCAACAACGTATTTCGTGCCATTAATTGTTTAATATAAGCGATAGCTTCTTGATGATTTATAGCTTCTAAATGCTCTCGCATACTTTTTCCTGAAATAGTAAGACCTTCATTAATAACTAAATCAGTTTCACGAAGTGTCATCGTATTCCCTTCGATTCTATTGCTTTCAAAGGTATATTCTAATTCTAAAGCCTGAACAATTTTATAGCTATCTAATTTTCTAAAAGTGTCTAATTTATCTTTTAGAGTATCTATTTCAGCCAATATTATAATTAAACTTTTTGATAATTTTTTCTTTGCAATTCCATAAGTATTCTCGACTTCTTCCCGAACTATGTTCATCGCTTTTAGTGCAAAATCATCGTTACCAATTTCATAAAGAATTTTTTCTTTAAGCCAAGCAACCATTAAAGTTTCTAAATCGATCTCAAGAATTGAAGCTAATTTTATTATTTGATCTTTAGTTGGTTTTCTTGAACCGCTTTCAAATTTACTTATAAGTGCTTGATCAATCCCAATGATTTGTGCTACCTCACGAGTTTTTAAGTTTTTTTTATCTCTTGCATTTTTTAATAATTGTTTCATAATAATTAGTATTTAATTGTCAAGACAAATTTAGTCATTTTTATTCGTAAAAAAAACTTTTACAACCTTTTTCTAATATTCTTTTTTTATTCGATCTAAATCTCTTTTTGTATCTTGCTCTTTCAAGGATTCTCGCTTGTCGTAGGTCTTCTTTCCTTTACAAAGTCCGATTTCTAATTTAGCCATTCCCTTTTCATTAGTAAACAATTTCAAAGGAACGATTGTCAGTCCTTTTGCCTGAACACTTCTCGCTAAGCTTTTTAATTCTCTTTTGTTTAAAAGCAATTTTCTTTCGCTTCGTGCTTTGTGATTGAATTGATTTCCATAAGTATATTCTTCGATATAGGTATTTATCGCAAAAAGTTCGATACCACTAAATTCACAAAAACTTTCTGTAATATTAGCTTTTCCAAGTCGAATGGATTTAATTTCAGTACCAGCCAAAACAATTCCAGCAGTGAAGGTTTCGATTATTTCATAATCAAATCGTGCTCTCTTATTTAATATGTTTATAGTTTTTAGCATAGGGTTGCAAATGTACGACAACAATTTATTATTTTTGTTGGAAAACAACTCCTTTTTTAGTGCGGTTTTTTTTATAATTTATACTAAATAATAAATGTCAAATCAAGTAAATAATCCTCTTCACGGAATTACACTTCAATCAATTGTAGAACAATTAGTTGCTTTTTATGGTTTCGACACTTTAGGAGAATTGATAAAAATTAAATGTTTCACAGTCAATCCAAGTGTAAAATCAAGTCTTACCTTTCTTAGAAAAACAGATTGGGCAAGAAAAAAAGTAGAGGAATTGTATATTAAATCGCTACGATAATTTTCTGTGTTTCCAGCGTTTATGAGACCATAAATAAAATTCTGGTTGCTCATAAATTTGCTGTTCTACGAGTGTTAGAAATTTATCTGTGATTTCATAATTTGGAACTTCATTAGCATTTTCTGAAATCACTTCAAATGTGGCTTCGTAGTAGCCTCGTTTTACTTTTTTTGTTCGTAAAAAAATGACATTCAAATCGTATTTTTTGGCAAGCATTTCACCGCCAGTGTGAATTGGGACTTCAATCCCCATGAATTTATTCCAATGAAAAAACGTGCCTAATTTTGGAGATTGGTCACTGATTAAACCGTAAAGTCCAAGTTTATTGTTTCGGAAATTAGCTGCTATTACTGGGATAGTTTCTTTTGTAGTAATTAAAGTAGCTTTGAATTTAGAACGAATATCACGAACTAATTTATCGAAATAGCGATTATTTATTTTTTTGTAAACAGCATATCCCTCAAAAGTAATTTTGCGATTCATCGAAACTGCCCACTCATAACTTGCGTAATGTGCGCATAATAAAGCAATACTTTTTCCTTTTTTTTCTAAATCAGAATATATTTCAAGATTATTAAAAACATAGCGTTTGTCCATTTCGATTTTAGAAATTGTTAATGTTTTTATCATTTCTAAAAAGACATCACACATGTGTCGAAAAGATTTTTTTTCAATGATTAAACGTTCTTTTTTTGAAAGATTTGGTAAAGCCAATGCCAGATTTTCCCGAACTGTTTTTTTTCTGTAACCAATAATATAGTAGGTTAGCACATAAACTCCATCGGAAACTAAATATAACATCCGAAAAGGAAGTATGGAAATACACCATAAAATCGGATAGAGTAAAATATAAAGTAAAAACTGCATTTTTGAAGATTTTATGCAAATATACATTTAAATCCTATTTTGACGAACTTGATTGCCAAAAGCTACGGAAAGTATCTTTACTTTTACAGTTGAATATAAATTTATAAAGATGAATGTACTATTAATTGTCATTATTGTCCTAAATATCATTGTTAGTTTCAAGGGTTTTGAAGATATAACTTTTTTTAGAAAATATGAATTTCATATTGGAAGCATTCGTGCAGGGGAACAAATCCGTATGATTACTTCGGCATTTTTGCATGCAGATATTGGTCATTTGGCATTTAATATGCTGACATTATACTTTTTTGCACCAGTCGTTTATGGCTATTTAGGCGTTTTTTCTTTTGGATTAATCTATTTAGGAAGTTTAATTTTAGGAAGTTTGCTCACGTTGTTTTTCCATTCCAATGATTATTCTTATCGTGCCATTGGTGCTTCTGGAGCGGTAACGGGCGTTTTGTATTCTGCCATATTATTGAGACCAGATATGGATTTGTATTTGTTTTTTATACCCATTCCTATTCCTGCCTATATTTTTGGAATTGGATATTTATTGTATTCTATTTATGGAATGAAAGTCAAGCGAGACAATATTGGACATACCGCTCATTTTGGAGGTGCTATTGGCGGTTATTTGATTACTTTGGTAATAGAACCACATATGTTCACTGATAATCTTGGAATGGTTATTTTGCTGTCAATTCCAATTGTGTTGCTATTTGTATTAGCGAAATTAGGAAAGTTATAATTGGCACAACATTTGAAATAAAATAAGAATAAACTTAAATTTTAATACCATGAAAAAAGCACTTTTAATTATGATTTTCTTTTGTTCTGTTGCTTCTCAAGCCCAAGAATTAAAGCTTGTTCCTCAAATTTCTGTTTCGGGAGAAGGGAAAATAAAAGCAGTTCCTGATCAGGTTTTTATTTCAATTGCAGTTGAAACAAAAGGAACGAATGCCACAGATGTAAAAAAACAAAATGACGCTACAATTGAAAAGGTACTTCAGTTTATTACAAAATTTAAAGTTCCAAAAAGTGATGTGCAAACGCAAAGTATTTCTTTGAACCCGCAATATGATTATGAAAAGAAAAAGCGGAATTACAATGCAACGCAAACAATTGCAATTCTTTTGAAAAATACATCTCAATATGATGCTTTGATGGAAGGTCTTGTAGATGCTGGAATAAATAGAATTAATTCCGTAGAATTCAAAACTTCAAAATTGACAGAATACCAATCCGAAGCAAGAAAATTAGCTATGAAAGAAGCAAAATCAAAAGCCGAAGATTATGTATCTGTTTTAGGACAAAAAGTGGGAAAAGCCATTACAATTACTGATAACACCCAAAATTATTATCCGCAACCAATGTTTGCGGATAAAATGATGATGACAAATCAAGCAGAAACACCAAGAGAAACATTAGCAATCGGAGAGATTAATATTACCGCAACCGTAAATGTGAGTTTTCTATTGGAGTAAATGAGATTAAATAAAAAAACCCGAACAATAACTCGGGTTTAATTTGTGGGGAGAGTAGGATTACTCCTTTTCTCTCCGTGATTCTTTAAGGCGGTGCCTAACTCAATCTTTCAAAAAAATTACTCGAAAGTAAACTTTCGGATAATTTCTTATCAGAAAGTTTGTGGGGAGAGCAGGATTCGAACCTGCGAAGTTCACACAGCAGATTTACAGTCTGCCCTCGTTGGCCGCTTGAGTATCTCCCCAAATGAAAGGGAATAGTAATCTATTCTTATCAAACGGTTGCAAATATAGCAACACTTTTCAGCTTACCAAACTTATTTAGAACTAAATTTCGGTACTATTTTTAACGTGTTGGTATTGAATTAAATAAAAAAATCTCCACAAGGGAGATTTTATATTTTATGTATTTTAATGTCTATTTAGCAGCTAAAAGTGATGTAATTTTAGCTTTTAATTCCGCTCCACGTAAATCTTTTGCAACAATAGTTCCATTTGCATCTAGTAAAAAAGTAGCAGGAATTGATTTTACTCCGTAAGTTAGTGCTATTGGCTCTTCCCAAAATTTGAGGTTAGAAACTTGATTCCAAGTCAATTTATCTTTTGCAATAGCTTCTTTCCATTTTGAAGCCTCTTTATCTAAAGAAACACTTATAATATTTAAACCTTTAGCGTGAAACTCGTTGTAAATAGCTACAACATTTGGATTTTCTGCACGACATGGATTGCACCATGATGCCCAGAAATCGATAATAGTTACTTTTCCTAAAGATTCTTTTAAAGAAATTGACTTCCCATCAGGGTTTGGTGCAGAAAAGTCTGGAGCCACACTCCCTATTTCTGTTGCAGCTGCTACAACAACAGGTTTTCCAATTTTGTCTAATTTAGATTGGATAGATTTCCCTGGTTTGTATTTTTTTAATTCAGGACTAAAACTTGCAAATATCTTTTTAGCTCTTACTAAATCTACCGCAGGATCGTTTAACATACTGTCAACAATCAAAGCAGAAATTAATGCTTTTGGATTTGTTTCAGCAAATTTTACATAAAAGTCCATTCCTTCTTTTTGAATTACTTGATACTCTTTCATCAATTTATTGATAGTAACTGTGTCTTTCGCTTCTTGAGCAGCTTTCATTTTTGCCATATTAGCATTTTGAAAAGCCATCATTTTTTTCTGTGATTCTTTTTGGAATTTTACAACATCAACATTGAATTTAGAAAAAACATCATTGTTAAATGTACCAGAAAGTTTGGTTTTTTGAATACTATCTTTATCAACAATTACTTCAATGTCTCCGTTTTCAAGAATAAAAGGAACTTTACCTTGCAAAGCTTCAACCTGTAACAACATTATTTCTGGCTCTTTTGCAGAACCTTTAATTGTAAATTTACCATCTTTAATTTTAACGGTATCAATTGGTTTCAACTGACCTGTTTCATCTTGTTTTTCAAGAACTACAGTTTTACCATCTGCTACACCTTTTACAGTGCCAGAAATGATGTATTCATTTTGTCCTGCTTTATTACAAGAAAACAAAACTGCAGAAACAGTTAGTAATAATAATAATCTTTTCATTTTAATTTGTTTTTGATTTACGAATGCAAAAGTATTTAAAAAAAGTTTTGAATTTTGTATTTTGAAACTTAATTTTTTGTTATAGTTTCCTATTTAGCTATTTTAATGTTGAAGGACAAACAAAATAAGTCATCGGAACTGAAGTGTTTCGAATGCCACTAATGCCTTTTTCTACATTTATCAAATTATGAAATCCACGAGATTTTAATATGGAAGCCATTATAACCGAACGATAACCTCCTGCGCAATGCAAATAAAAATCTTCTTTTTTAGGAACTAAATCTAAATGTGAATTTATAGTATCTAAAGGAAGGTTTACGGCGTTTTCAACATGTTCGGCTTCAAATTCACTTGGTTTTCTAGCATCTACAACAATACCTCGATTTGATAATTCTGTAGCAAACTGCTCTGGCGTTATAGAATTTATACAGTCCGTTTCAAAATTTGAATTTTTCCAGGCCGAAATTCCACCATCAAGATAGCCTAGAACATTGTCAAATCCCACTCTTGAAAGGCGAGTAATTGTTTCCTGTTCCATTCCTTTAGGAGTAATTAAAAGCAAAGGTTGTTTGGTATTCATAATTAAGGAGCCAACCCAAGGCGCAAAATTTCCTTGAATTCCAATAAATATGGAACGTGGAATATGACTTTTTACGAAATCATTTTCATGACGAACGTCTAAAATAACAGCATCGGTTTCATTTGCTAGAGCATTAAATTCAGTCGGTTTTAAAGGTTTTGATGATTTTTCAATAATTGAATCCAAACTTTCATAACCTTTAATATTCATCATAACATTTTGAGGAAAATAGGCAGGAGGCAACCCCAATCCGTCCAAAACTTCAGTAGTAAATTCTTCACGAGTTATATTTGCTCGTAAAGCATAATTCGTTTTCTTTTGGTTTCCCAAAGTATCCGTGGTTTCTTTACTCATGTTTTTTCCGCAAGCACTTCCAGCGCCATGACTTGGATATACAATTAAATTATCGGATAATGGCATGATTTTATTGCGTAGAGAATCATATAAATAAGAAGCTAATTTTTCTTGAGTCAAATTTTTTTCCAATGATTGTGCCAAGTCTGGACGACCAACATCTCCAATGAATAAAGTATCTCCCGTGATTATTCCGTGTTCTTTTCCATTCTCATCGATAAGTAAATAACAAGTGCTTTCCATCGTATGACCCGGCGTGTGAATAGTCTTTATGGTATAATCGCCAACTTTAAACTCTTGGTTATCTGTTGCAACGATTGCATCAAATTCGGGTTTTGCTGTTGGTCCAAAAACAATTTGACCGCCTGTTTTTTTAGCCAAATCAAGATGTCCTGAAACAAAATCAGCGTGGAAATGTGTTTCAAAAATATATTTAATTTTAGCATGATCTGCTAATGCCTTGTCAATATAAGGTTGCACCTCTCTTAGTGGATCAAAAATAGCAACTTCGCCATTATTTTCAATATAATATGCAGCTTGTGCAATACAGCCCGTATAAATTTGTTGAATTTTCATCGGATTAGAATTAGATAATTATTGTTATGCAAATGATTGAAAAATTGAAATTAGAAAATAAGTTCTTTGGTTAAAATGAAAACAGCCATTACTAAAACAAACCATCCAAATATTTTTTTAAGGCTTTTTTCATTGAAAAACTTACTCAAATAAATCCCTACAAATATACCAAACATTGCAACAGCAGCAAAGCGAAATAAGAAAATCCAATCAACATTTATGTTTTGAACATCTCCAGAAAATCCTATTAAAGAATTGGTTGCAATGATAAATAATGAGGTGCCAATAGCTTTCTTAATTGGTAATTTAGCAAAATGAAACAAAGCGGGAATTATCAAAAAGCCACCGCCAGCGCCGATAAGTCCGATTAAAATTCCTACACAAAAAATTTGTACTATAATAATATACAAATTTTTTTTTCTTTCTTCTACAGAAACTGCAACCATTTTTGGGGTTTTAAGCATTGAAAGCGATGCAAAAAACATTACAACTGCGAACAAAACCATTAAAAAAGTATTTTTTGTTAAAGTAACTGAACCATATTTAAAAAGCACCTCTGGAATTGCATGAACAATGTATTTACGAGTGATATAAACAGAAATGAGGGATGGTAATGCAAACAAAACCCCTGTTTTAAAAATCACATTTCCTTTTTTGAAATTTATTAAAGTTCCAAACGAAGAAGTCATTCCAACGATAAAAAGAGAATAAGCTGAAGCTATAATTGGATTAAAATTTAATATGTACACCAAAACAGGAACCGTCAATATGGAACCACCGCCACCTGTTAAACCAAGTAAAACTCCAATTAACAATGCACAAAAATATTCAATAAATTCAATCATACTTAAATTTCAAGACCTCAAATTTATGAAAATATTTCAGTTTAAATTAATAACTTTCAAAAATACTTTAACTAAAAATTAGTACTCGTTTTGTTTCATTAAATATAAATTATATTAATTTTATTTTTATGAAAAATGTATTTAGAAAGGGTTTTTATTTTAAGCAATATGAAGCATCATTTCAATCGCCATTTGATAAACTTTTTGGAGTATTTAAAGAGTTAATAACTCATACTTCAGGCGATTTTGATGAGGCAATCGATTGGTTGCGAGAATTGGATAAAGAATACAAACTAACTGATTCAAGTTATACGATTGATAATTTTATTGAAGATTTAAAGAAAAAAGGATATATTCGGGAAGAACTAAAAGAAGATGGTTCATCGGGTACTGGAATAACTGCGAAAACCGAACGTGCAATCCGCCAACAAGCTTTAGACCAAATTTTCGGTAATTTAAAGCGGTCTGGAAATGGAAATCACAAGACAAAACACACAGGAACTGGCGACGAACATACTGGGGAATTGCGAGAATTTCATTTTGGTGATGGATTAGAACAAATTTCTCTGACCGAAAGTTTGCGAAACGCACAAATTAATAATGGAGTTGAAGATTTTCAATTGACCGAAAAAGATTTGGTTGTAGAAGATACCCAATTCAAATCTCAAATGAGCACCGTTTTGATGATTGACATCAGTCACAGTATGATTCTTTATGGTGAAGACCGAATTACACCAGCCAAAAAAGTGGCAATGGCATTGGCTGAATTAATCACGACGCGATACCCAAAGGACACTTTAGATATATTGGTTTTTGGTAATGATGCTTGGACAATTGCCATTCGTGATTTGCCGTATTTGAAAGTTGGTCCTTATCATACTAATACAGTTGCTGGCTTGCAATTAGCGATGGATTTACTTCGGCGAAAGCGCAACACCAACAAGCAAATTTTTATGATTACCGATGGAAAACCAAGTTGTGTTCGTGAGAAAGATGGTGATTATTACATGAACAGCAACGGATTGGACGAATATATTGTAAATAAATGCTATAGTCAAGCGCAACAAGCCAGAAAATTACACATTCCAATAACGACTTTTATGATTGCAAATGATTCGTATTTACAAAAATTTGTCAATCGATTTACAGAAGAAAATCAAGGAAAAGCATTTTATACAGGATTAAAAGGGCTTGGAGAAATGATATTTGAGGATTATGAAACGAATAGAAAAAAGAGAATTAAATAGGATTTAAATATAAATTAAATAGAACGATAATTTACCAATATGAAAATAGATACCATTACTACTTTAGGAGAATTAAAAGTTGCGGGTTACCAAAGTAAAAGTATAAAAGACGAATTACGAAATAACCTTAGGGAAAAAATAAAATCTGGAAAACCAGTATTTGATGGTGTTCACGGGTTTGAAAATACCGTAATTCCAGAATTAGAACGTGCTATATTATCGCGCCACAATATCAATTTACTGGGACTTCGTGGTCAAGCCAAAACAAGATTGGCGCGTTTGATGATTGATTTATTAGATGAATTTATGCCTATTGTTGCAGGTTCTGAAATCAATGACGATCCATTGAAACCAATTTCTCGTTTTGCTAAAGATTTAATAGTAAGTGAAGGCGATAAAACCCCAATTCATTGGGTTCATAGAAGTGAAAGATTCTTTGAAAAATTGGCAACACCCGATGTTACGGTTGCGGATTTGATTGGTGATGTCGATCCAATTAAAGCTGCAAATTTGAAATTATCGTATGCTGACGACCGTGTAATTCATTTTGGAATGATTCCAAGAGCCAATCGTTGCATATTTGTAATCAACGAATTACCTGATTTACAAGCCCGAATTCAAGTGGCATTATTCAATATCTTGCAAGAAGGGGACATTCAAATTCGTGGTTTCAAATTAAGAATGCCTTTGGATATGCAATTTGTATTTACTGCAAATCCAGAAGATTTTACTAATAGAGGAAGTATCGTTACGCCTTTGAAAGATAGAATTGGTTCGCAAATACTGACGCATTATCCTGACACAATTAAAATTGCAAGAACAATTACCGAGCAAGAAGCCAAGTTGGATTTGCTTCAAAGCGATGCCGTTTATGTTCCTTCATTAGCCAAAGATTTATTAGAGCAAATTAGTTTTGAAGCTCGTGAAAGTGAATACATTGACAATAAAAGTGGGGTAAGTGCGAGAATGAGCATCACCGCTTATGAGAATTTGTTGAGTACTGCCGAACGTCGTGCATTAAAATCAGGAGTTGAAAAAACTACCGTTAGATTATCAGATTTTATGGGAATTATTCCAGCAATTACGGGTAAAGTCGAATTGGTTTATGAAGGAGAACAAGAAGGAGCTGCAACTGTAGCACAACATTTAATTGGCGATGCAATTCATACATTTTTTCCGGCCTATTTCCCTAAAATTGAAAAATTGGAAAAACAAGATGAAAAAACAGCCTATTCTGATTTAATAGAATGGTTTTTCTCGGAAAGTGGTTTTGAATTATTAGATGATTGTTCTGATGAAGAATACAAATCTATATTAGATTCGATTACGCCGCTATCTATTTTAATAAAAAAATACCAACCACAACTTGCAAAAGAGGATGTCTATTTTATGAAAGAATTTATTTTATGGGCATTAGTAGAATATGATAAATTAAGCAAAGATAGAATTTCTCAAGGGTATCAATTCAGTGATATTTATGGAAATTACATCAATAAATTGTAATAAAAAAGGGGTTTAGACAATAATCTAAACCCCTTTTTTATAGAAAATAAAACTTAATCTTGGTTGATTGTTTTTCTCCAAGTAAAAGAATTTAATATGTGTCTTTTAGCAAATCTTCCTGGAGAATCAGCATTTACCATTTTCACATAAGTTGCTTTCGGAACGCTAATGTACTCATATACACTACCATTAGAAAAGTTAATGATTAAACGACCATCTACAAATTTGTAATCTGAGATTGTTGAAGTTGAGATAGTTTCTGTGTATTCTGGTAAAAGTTGTTTTGTAGTTTCAGGATTGATACTTACCAAAAAGTGGTAGGCTTCTATAATTTTTTTACTGTTTTCTTCAGCTTCTTTTAAACCCGCTTCATCACCTTGAAATTTATCTGGATGTGCCTCCTTCATGGCATTACGATAGATGGTTTTCAAATCTTTTAATTCTGCAGTTTTATCTACATTTAATAACTTTCTGTATTCAACTATTTTTTTCATAAATTACTTAACTCGTTGTCTTTTAAGATAAAAACATTTGTTTTTGTTTTTAAAATCGACAAATTTTCTGCAAAGGTACATTTAAAAAAAACAAATCCAATTTTTTTCTAATAAAAAGGAATTGAGTCGGTTTTCTATTATTTCAATCCCACTACTATAAATTCACTTCTTCTGTTTGCTTGATGTTCTTCTTCCGAACAAGGTACGTCATCGGAACATTTGTTTACTAATTCCCTTTCACCACAGCCTTTTGCGGTTAATCGACCTGAATCAACTCCATTTTTAACCAGCCATTCCATTGTTGATTTTGCTCTTTTTTCTGATAATTGGTCATTATATTCTAATGAAGCGCGGCTGTCTGTGTGTGATTTTATATTGATTTTTATAGTTGGATTTTCAACCATTACATCTAATATTTTTTCTAATTCTATAGCGGCATCTTCCCGAATATTTGATTTGTCTAAATCAAAGTAAATTAACTTTATTCCGAATATTTTTGCCAAATCATCTCCATTTTTAACCTCTTTTATGGTTTTTTCCAATTGTATTGGTATTTCTGTTTTCCCAGTTTCATTTGGAATGTTTATTCTTTTTTCAAATGTTGTATATTCTACTTTTTCAGCTCGTATATAATAATCATTTTCACATTCTACTTCAAAATGATAATGCCCATTTGTGTCCGATAAAATAGTAGTCAGAAGGTTGAATTTATCATCAAAAAGGGAAACTTTAGTATTTGGCAAAATAATTCCCGATTCCAAATCAGTAACAATCCCTGATAATTCCTGATCGCATCTCAGACTTTTAGTTTCTAAAAACTGGTAAATATCATCCAATCCTTTTCCGCCCTCTCTATTTGAAGTCAAAAACCCTCTTCTAGTTTTTGAATCAATTAAAAAACCAAAATCGTCATTGGAAGAATTGGCAGGTTCTCCTATGTTTTTTACTTTTTCGAAGAAACCATCTTTTGTGATTTTAGATACAAATATATCAAATCCACCAAGTCCAGGATGCCCATCAGAAGCAAAATACAATTCGTTTTCATCAGAAATAAATGGGAAACTTTCTCTACCTTCTGTATTTATTTTTGACCCTAAATTCTCGGGAGTCCCATAATTACCATTTGCATCAATTTTACATTTAAAAATATCTGATTGCCCCTTGGTTCCCGGCATATCCGAAGCAAAATACAAGGTTTTTTCGTCTGGACTTAATGCAGGATGTGCCACGCTATAATTGTCACTATCAAAGGGAAGTTCCTCAACATTGCCCCATTCATTGTCTTTTAATTTGGCTTTGTAAATTTTAAATAATGTTATTTTTTCAGAATTTTTTCCTTTTTTACCTTTCAGATAATTATTTTGTGTAAAATACATTGTTTGACCATCTTTGGTAAAAATTGGTGTGTCTTCGTGAAATGGTATTCTAATTTTATTAGCAAATTTCACAGGTGTTCCAAGTGTTGTATCCGAAACCATTTCTGCAGCATACAATTTTGTAAAATATTGATTGCTCCATTTGTGTTTTCTTTGAAATAAAAATCCAGTATCTCTAGCAGACGTAAATATTAATTTATTACCGTAATAAGCCGCTCCATATTCAGAATATTTCGTATTTATTCCTGCCTCTTGAATTTTATATCTACCAGAATTAGCTTTAATTTCATATAAATAATCTCTATTGGTTTTGAATAATTTGGCTCTTGAATCATAACCCAATTTTTCACTGAATATAAGCAACATTTCATCTGCTTTAACATATAGTCCCTTTGCTTTTAATGCCTGGGAATACCTATAATAGTATTCTGGTTCAACATCTTGCGTCATAGAAAATAATTCCTCATACCATTTTTCTGCTTTTTCTAATTGAGCATTGAAATAATAGGAATTCCCTAATTTTTTAAACATCTCAACCGATTTATATCCTTTTTTTGCAATTCGTTCGTAGGTTATTATAGCATTTATATAAGCAAACTGCTCATAATTTTTATCAGCAATTTTTTCAGCATCTTTTTGAGCAAATCCTTTGAAAGTTAAGCTACTTAAAACCACTGCGAATAGTATTATTTTCGTTTTCATAACTTTATTTTTCAGAAGAATCTTGGACTTGTAATTTTGTTGTATGATCTTGATAATTCAAATCGTAAGGATATTTCGTGCGAACCAGAATTATAATTTGCTAAATTGGTAGTTTCTTTATCATAACCATAACCTACGAATATTCCCTCTGAAATTTGAAATCCAGCCATTGCGCTAAATGCCGCGCTCCATCTGAAAGCGCCACCAAGTACAAATTTTTTATTGATTAGAAAATTGGCCGAAATATCAATTTGCAGTGGCGCACCATTTACTAATTTTGTCAGTAAAGTAGGCTTGAATTTAAGGTTTTCACCAATGTCAAAAACATGACCAGCAATCAAATAATAATTTATTTTTTCCTTAAACATTGACACTGAATTTGAATTGTATCTATTGGATTCAATGAAGTTTGGAACGGATAATCCTATGTAAGTTTTTTCAGAATGCAAATACAAACCACCACCAAAATTTGACGTTAAGGAGTTATCAAAATTTTGAAATTGCGGATCATTTTGACTCACTGGATTTAGTTTTGTAACATCTAAATTAAAGATATTTGCAGTTGCTTTTATTCCAAAAGAAAGTTTGAAACTTTCGGATGTTGGAATCGAATACGATACATCTGCCGAAATTGTATTTTCATTTGTTGGTCCAATTCTGTCATTTATAAATGAAATTCCAACGCCCAAATTACTATTTCCTATAGGTGTGTTTATCGAAAATGAATTTGTGACAGGTGCTCCGTCCAAGCCTACCCATTGGGTACGATGTAGCCCAAACACACTCAGAAACCCTCTCGACCCCGCATAAGCAGGATTAATATTGATTGTATTATACATGTATTGTGTAAACTGTGCGTCTTGTTGCGCAAAACTTACAATTCCAGTCAACATCAAAACGAAAAACACTATTTTTGATTTCATTGTTTTTATGTTTTTTTCTAAGTTTTTCGATGGCTTTAAAATTATTATTGACAAGATAATTATTTTCAAAGTTGCAAATTCATTTTTTTTTACAATTTATAGCATACTATATGCCATTTTAATAAGAATAATTAGTACAAATACTGTACATGCCAAAATTAGTTTTAAAATTAATCTTTTATTTCAACTTAAGACATTTAAAATAATTATCTCGTAAAATATTTTAAATAAAAAGAAATTTTTGAACTCTAATATTAGTAGATAAATGGCACATAAATAGTTAACAAATTTAAATTTTAATCATAAATACATAAATAGTGGCTTTAAATAATTATTTATTTGTAAATTGTAAGTGAATTAAGGAAATGCCATTTCAAATTGTCAATAAATTACTTTTCTATGAAAAATTTAATACTAATTAGACATGCTAAATCCAGTTGGGACGCACCTGTGAATGATAAAGACCGCCATATTTCTAATCGAGGTGTAAAAGATGCTCATTTATTATCTTTGAATATTTTGAAATTTTTACCAAAAAAATTCGTTATTTTTAGCAGTAATGCAAAACGAGCATCAGAAACAGCTACAATTTTTGCTCAAAATTGGATGTGCCCATTTGAAAGCATTATTTTTTTGGATGATTTATACACATTTGATGAAAATCAGTTAGAACGAACTATAAAATCGTGCAACAATGATTATGAAAATGTTATTCTTTTCGGACATAATGCTGCAATAACAAATTTTGTTAATAAATTTGGCGATATTTTAATTGATAATGTACCAACTTCTGGTTTAGTTTCAATTAATTTTGATTTCGAGAATTGGAATTTATTAAGCAAAGGAAAGACGGAAAAAACACTTTTTCCAAGAGATTTAAAATTATGATTAGACCTATAGAGTATAAATATATAGATAGAGAAAAAAGTTGGCTCGCCTTCAATGCCAGAGTACTACAAGAAGCGGCAGATGAAAATGTTCCCTTATTAGACAGATTGCGTTTTTTAGGTATTTTTTCTAATAATTTAGATGAATTTTTCCGCGTTCGTTACGCTGCAATTCGTAGATTAAGTTTGTCAGGGGTTTCGGGAGAGAAAGTTTTAGGTGGAATTAGCGCCCATCAATTGGTAAAAGATATTACGGAAATTGTAATCCAACAACAATCCGAAAGTTTACGAATATTAAATATTATTGAGAACAACCTTCAAAAGGAAAATATTTTTATTATCAATGAAAATCAAATTTCAAATGAGCAGGAAAATTTTATTAAAGATTTTTTCATCCAAAAAGTGAGTCCAGCATTGGTTACAATTATCTTAAATGATTTGGCGGAATTCCCAATTCTAAAAGATACTTCTGGGTATTTGGCTGTAAAATTAGTAATGAAACCAGAAATAGAATCCAAAATTTTAGGATTTGTAAAACAAAAATCAGAAGTTCGGTATGCTGTTATTGAAATTCCAAAATCTATCAATCGTTTTGTCGTACTTCCATCAATCGATGAAAAGCAATATGTAATATTATTAGATGATGTAATTCGACATAATCTTTCAAGTTTGTTCAATATATTTGATTACAAAAGTGTTTCTGCACACATGATAAAAATCACTAGAGATGCCCAATTGGACATTGATAGTGATATGAGTAAGAGTATGTTAGAGAAAATTGCGACCAGTGTAAAAGACCGAAGAATTGGAGAACCTGTTCGATTTATTTACGACCAATCTATAGGAAAAGATACTTTGAAATTTTTCCTTACCAATATGGGAATTGATGCCTCAGACAGTATTATTCCTGGAGGAAGATACCACAACCGACGCGATTTTATGGATTTTCCAAACCTTGGAAGATTTGATTTATTATATGCTCCCAAAATTCCTTTACCAGTTGAGGGCTTGAGTCTTGACGGAAGTATTTTGAATAAAATTGCCAAGAAAGATTACCTTGTTAATGCACCGTATCAGTCTTTTTCATATATAATTAAATTCCTTAGAGAAGCTGCTTTAGATTCAAATGTGACCACTATTAAAATCACATTGTACCGATTAGCAAAAAATTCTCAAGTAATTAGTTCGCTTATAAATGCTGCCAAAAATGGTAAGAAAGTAACCGTGCAAATTGAACTTCAAGCTCGTTTTGATGAAGCGAGTAATATTTTTTATGCGGAACAAATGCAAACCGAAGGAATAGAACTAATTTTCGGAATTAAAGGATTGAAAGTTCACAGTAAAATTTGTCTTGTTGAAAGAATTGAAAAAGGAAAATTAGTTCGTTATGGAATTATTTCTACTGGAAATTTTAACGAATCTACAGCAAAAGTTTATACCGATGTCACACTTTTTACAAGCCATCAACAAATTTTAAAAGATGTTTCTAAAATATTTGAGTTTTTCAATGTTAATTATAGAGTTCATAGGTATAAACATTTAATTGTTTCGCCACATTACATGCGTTCAAAATTTAGTAAATTAATTGAAAGAGAAATTTCAAATGCTGAAGAGGGAAAAACAGCATTTATAAAAATTAAATTGAATAGTTTAACAGATATTCAACTCATTGATAAATTATACGATGCAAGCAATGCGGGTGTGAAAATCCAACTTCAAATTAGAGGAATTTGTTCTTTAATTCCTGGAGTTAAAGGCATGAGTGCCAATATTGAAGCGATTAGTATAGTCGATAATTATTTGGAACATTCTCGAGTTTACATTTTTAGCAATGAAAATGATCCCGAAGTTTATATCTCTTCAGCTGATATAATGACCCGAAATATTGACGGTCGAGTAGAAGTGACGTGTCCAATTTATGATGAACGAATTAAAAACGAACTAATTGATAATTTTAATATTGGATGGAAAGGAAACGTAAAAGCCCGATTACATTCAGAAAAATTAGATAATAAATATAGAGTTCGTGGAAGTAACCCAGTTTTCAGAGCGCAACAAGAAACCTATAATTATTATTTGAATAGGTTGAATGTTATTTCAGAAAATATATAATTACAATATTAATTTAGCCTAAAATAAGCATTTTAATGATTACAATAAGAAAATATGCAGCAATTGATGTTGGTTCAAACGCGATGCGGCTTTTGGTGGCAAATATTATTGAAGAAGAGGGAAAGGAAACCCAATTTAGCAAAAGTGCATTAGTTCGGGTGCCAATTCGTTTGGGTCAAGATGCTTTTACGGTTGGCGAAATTTCGGAAGAAAACATCGATAGAATGGTTGATGCTATGAAAGCTTTCAAATTATTGATGAAAGTTCATAAAGTAGAAAAATATATGGCTTGTGCAACTTCAGCAATGCGAGAAGCTTATAACGGAAGGGAAGTTGTAGAAATAATCAAGAAAAAGGCGGATATAAAAATCGAAATTATTGATGGCAAAAAAGAAGCGGCAATTATCGCTTCAACGGATTTACATTATCTATTAAAAACTGAAAAAACTTATTTATATGTTGATGTTGGTGGAGGAAGTACCGAGTTTTCATTGTTTTCAGATGGAAAAATGATTGTTTCTAAATCATTCAAAGTTGGGACAGTTCGTTTATTGAATGAAGTTGTAAGTGATTTAGTTTGGCTTGAAATTGAAAAATGGATAAAATTAAATACCGAAGATTTTGATGAGGTAACCTTAATTGGTTCTGGCGGTAATATCAATAAATTATTTAAAATGTCGGGGAAAATGCAAGATAAACCGTTGTCTTATATGTATGTAAATTCCCAATATGCATTTTTAAATTCAATGACTTACGAGCAAAGAGTTACCGATTTAGGATTGAATGCCGATAGAGCTGACGTTATTGTTTTGGCAACAAAAATATATTTGAATGCCATGAAATGGAGCGGTGCTAGAAGCATTTATGTTCCTAAAATCGGACTTTCTGATGGGATAGTGAAGGCATTGTATTATGGAAAAATATAATTTATTTTCTATAAATCTAAATCAAAAATTTTTCTAAGTAAATCTAAGTTAGGATTTTTTTCACTCAAACGATTGTATTTTTCCTGAACTGTAAAAGCTTGTTTGGTTGCTACTTTTTCATTTACATTAACTTCAATTGTGATGTTGTGGTTGTGTAAATGTCCTTTTAAATAGCCTAAAAGCCCATTTATTTCGGTTTCAAAATCTATTTTAGAACCTTGATTTGGTAGTTCCAAAGTAATGCTCGTTCCATTTAAAATAGGGTCATTAATTAACAATAACGATTCCATAATTTTATAGCCTTTATCACCCAAGCGTTGTGCATATTTATTCCAATGCAACAACATGTCAGTTTCGTTAAATGCTTCTGTTGGCAAATGAACTTCTTCTTTTACGATTGATTTCCCAGCTTCCAAAAGTTCTTTTTTGGCTCGAATACTTGCCAATGAAAAAGCCGAAACTTTAGGTTCAGATAAAATATCATAAGAATTTATATTTGAATTAGATACGATATTTTTAATAGGAATTAAAATTGTAGTTTCAACGGCTGTTTGAGGTTCGGAAATTTCAATTATTTCAGGAATTATTTCTACGGTACTTTCAGTTGCCACACTTTCTAGAAGCGGTTCCACAGCTGTAGATTTATCAGTAATTGAATAATCACTTTTACGAAAATTTGTGGGTGGAATTATATAGGATTCAACTTTTTTTTTTCTCCATCAAAAGTGATAGAGGCCAATTGCATCAAACAAAGTTCCACGAGTAAACGCTGGTTTTGACTTACTTTATATTTCAAATCACAATCGTTTGCAATTTCAATTCCTTTCAATAAAAATTCTTGAGATGCCTTTTGCGACTGAATTCCATATAATTGTTGCGCCTGTTCACCAACTTCTAAAAGCAATAAAGTTGATGGTGTTTTACTAACCAATAAATCTCTAAAATGAGAAGCTAATCCAGCTATAAAGTGGTGGCCATCAAAACCTTTAGAAAGGATTTCATTGTAAGCCAATAATAATTCAGGGATTTTATTTTCTAATAATAAATCGGTAATATTGATATACGTTTCATAATCAAGAACGTTCAAATTCTCGGTAACTGCCTGACGCGTAAGGTTATTTCCGCAAAAAGAAACCACTCTGTCAAAAATTGATAAAGCATCACGCATAGCACCATCAGCTTTTTGAGCAATAATATGCAATGCATCGTCTTCAAAAGAAACGCCTTGACTTTGTGCTACTTCTGCCAAATGTTCCTTTGCATCTTTAACAGTAATTCTTTTGAAATCAAATATCTGACAACGCGATAAAATCGTTGGAATAATTTTGTGTTTTTCGGTCGTTGCCAATATAAAAATGGCGTGTTTTGGTGGCTCTTCTAATGTTTTCAAAAAAGCATTGAAAGCAGCTGAAGACAACATGTGAACCTCATCAATAATATAAACTTTGTATTGTCCCGTTTGTGGCGGAATACGCACTTGGTCAATCAGGCTTCTGATGTCGTCAACAGAATTGTTGGATGCAGCGTCCAATTCAAAAACGTTAAATGCAAAATCTTCCGTTGGATCATCATAACCTGGTTGGTTGATTTTTCGTGCCAAAATTCGTGCGCAAGTAGTTTTTCCAACACCACGAGGACCTGTAAATAATAGGGCTGAAGCCAAATGATTGGTTTCTATGGCATTCAATAAAGTATTGGTTATGGCTTTTTGCCCAACAACATCTTTAAATGTTTTAGGACGGTATTTACGAGCCGATACTACAAATTGTTCCATGACATTATTCTAATTAAAGCAAATATAGGTTTAAATTTAGTGATTGAAAAATATAAATATTGAAAGATATTAATAACTTATTAAGACTGTCATTTGGAGATGGGGAACCTAGCCCTGATCGAAGCGGCATCCCACGCTTTTTAGCGTGGATACAGCGAAGAGCAGGAAATAGCTCCAAAAAATAAGTTTGATAAAGGTGCTAAACTTCATATTAAATAGTATTTTTGCAGTGCAGACCGCCTTATCGCCGCGATTTAATCGGGGAGGAAAGTCCGGACACCAAAGAGAAGCATAGCGGGTAACGCCCGTCATTTCGAGCAATCGAGAGAGGACAAGTGCAACAGAAAGTATGTACAGGTAAGGCTGTAGTGAAACCAGGTAAACTCTATGCGGTGAAATTTCAAGTATATCAATAGTCAAGGGCTTCTCGTCTGTTGTTGAAGGGTAGAAAGATGGATTTCGATAGTAATATCGGAACTAGATAAATGATAAGGCTCCGATTAATTGGAGACAGAACCCGGCTTATAGGTCTGCTTTTTTTAATTTACGATTTAGTATTCAACCGAGAATAAATAAAACAGTTTAAAAATTTACCATCATAAAATTCATTTTCTTTTAAATGTCCTTCTTTAACAAATCCATTTTTTTGTAAAACTTTTTCAGAAGCAGCATTTTCAGGGTCAATTACGGCTTCGATGGAATGCAACTTCATTTCATTAAATCCAAATTTCACAACAATTGCAACTGCTTCTGAAGCAATTCCTTTTCCGTGAATTTCTGGGAGTAGCATATACCCAATTTCTGAACGATAATGTTCGTGTTTGGTTCTATAAAAACCTATAATACCAAGTAATTTTGAGCTTCCTTTGATAGTTATTGCCCAATTTATTGCTTCATTTTTTTCTATTCCAGAATCAATCATTGCCAAGTGTTCCAAAGCTTCTTCATGGTTTTTTACCAAAGGTCTGGGAATGTATTTCATATTTTCGGCATCAGAACGCATCTCGAAAATTTCTTGCACATCATTTTTATCAATGCGTCGAAGCAATAGACGTTCGCTATCTATATTCGGAAATGGTTTGAAATTAAGAACTAACATGGTTTTTACTTTTATAAAATTTCAATTGAATATTCGGATTGAAATTGTTCACTAATTCCAATCATTTGAATTCCTTCTTTTTCTGATAATTCCCCTGAATTTTTCATTGTATCGGCATATCCAAACCACGGTTCTATACAAATATAAGGTGCTTTTTGTTTTGTCCAAATCCCTAAAGATGGAAATCCTTCAAATTTAACTTTCAGAAATGGAACGTTATTTTCAGAAATTATAATTGCTTTAGATTCTAATTTTTTAAAAATTAAAGCATCATTTTCAAATAAAGAATATGAGAGAGGCAAACGATTTTCTTTCATTGGTAATGAAATAGTTTCGTTGCAAATTAAATCGTTTTCAAGTTGCGAACAGATTAAAATTTCTGATTCCTCAAATTCCAATGAATAATTATCAAATTCATTTGGCAATGCAATTGCTGGATGTCCGCCAATTGAAAATGGCATTTCAAAATCATTGTTATTGATGACTTTATAACCAATTTTTAATTCTGAATTTACAAGCGTATAACTAATCTGCAATTCAAATTCAAACGGATAATTCTCTAAAGTTTCTTTATCATTTGTTACTGAAAAAACAACATTATCTGCTGATTTTTCAATAATATTAAATTCCATTTTATGAGCAAATCCGTGTCGTAATAAAGAATATGAGTTGCCTTTATAGGAATATGTATCGTCTTTTAAACAACCAACAATTGGAAATAAAATAGGCGAATGTTTGCCCCAAAATTCAGGATTTCCTTCCCAAATATATTCTTTGCAATTGGAGTTTTTTAGCGATATTAATTCTGCACCTAACGGATTTATTATTACAGTCAAATTAGAATTTGAAATAGTTGTATTCAATGTTTTATTTTTTGTAAAAGTATTTAATTCCGAGCGATTGAACTCTAATTTTCATTAAATTTTGTTAAAAATATTCCTATTTCAATAAAAAGTAGCAACTTTGAAATTCGTATTGTTTACTTATTTAAATGTTTTAATCTTATTGGTTGTAACATATATTTAAATGATTCGTTTTATCTAAAACCTAAAAAAAAAATAAATGAAAAACCATTTCACAAAAGCCATTTTATTTTCGGCTTTATTTTTCGGAACAGTAATTGCAAATGCGCAACAAGCCCCAGCAACTGAAACCAAATCAGTTTCAAATTACAATTATCATGATGCTTTTTCACCCAATTTTTATACCAAAAATGGAACTGCAACGCGTTCTGCAAGTGGTCAGCCAGGAGAAAAATATTGGCAAAATAGAGCCGATTATCAATTGACAGCAAATTTAAATGATAAAACAAGTGAAATAATTGGTACAGAAACCTTAACCTACACCAATAACAGTCCTGATAAATTGTCTTTTTTATGGATGAATGTAGATCAAAATCTATTCAAAACTGATTCTCGTGGAAATGCTGTAATTCCTGTAAGTGGTAGTCGTAACGGAGCAGCTGGAGAGAAATTTGATGGCGGTCACAAAATTAAATCCGTTAAAATAGTTGCTGTAATTGGTGGACAATCAGTTGAAAAAGAAGCTAAATTTGAAATCAATGACACAAGAATGAAAATTGTTCTTCCACAAGATTTGAATGCTAACGGTGCTTCATTAAAAGTAAAAATAGAGTTCTCCTATATTTCACCAAAATACGGTTCGGATAGAACGGGTGTTTTAGATACTAAAAACGGTAAAATTTTCACCATTGCCCAATGGTATCCAAGAATGTGTGTTTATGATGATGTAAGAGGTTGGAACACGCTACCGTACCAAGGAGCTGGTGAATTTTACTTAGAATACGGTGATTTCGATGTAACAATTACGGCACCTTCAAATCATGTTGTAGTTTGTTCGGGGGAATTAATAAATCCAAAAGAAGTCTATTCTGTTGCACAACAAAAACTTTGGGCAGAAGCAGCAAATAGTGATAAAACGGTCGTAATTCGTTCTGCGGAAGATGTTGCAAATGCAGTTTCAAAACCATTGGTTAAACCAACATTAAACTGGCATTATAAAATTAAAAATTCTCGTGATGTTTCTTTTGCTTCTTCAGCTGCTTTCATTATTGATGCGGCTAAAATTAACTTGCCAAGTGGTAAAAAATCTCTTGCAATATCAGCTTATCCAGTTGAAAGTGATGGCAATTCTGCTTGGGGACGTTCTACTGAATACACAAAAACATCAATTGAAAATTATTCAAAAAGATGGTTTGAATATCCTTATCCTGCCGCTACAAATGTTGCTGGTAATGAAGGTGGAATGGAGTACCCTGGAATCGTTTTCTGTGGTTGGGAATCTAAAGGAGAAGGATTGTGGGGAGTTACAGATCACGAATTTGGACACATTTGGTTTCCAATGATAGTAGGTTCTAACGAGCGTTTATTTGCTTGGATGGACGAAGGGTTTAATACTTTTATAAATTCTTTAAGCTCTGTTGATTTCAATAATGGAGAATATAAATCGCCTGTTACAGACATGCACCAAATGTCTGAAGCCTTTACTAAACCTTCAATGGAACCAGTTATGACGGCGCCTGATGGTTTTAAAGAAGCGAATATGGGAATGTTAGGATATTACAAACCCTCTTCAGGATTGGTAATGTTACGCGAACAAATTCTTGGAAAAGAACGTTTTGATACTGCTTTCAAAACCTACGTAGCACGTTGGGCATTCAAACATCCAACGCCAGATGACTTTTTCAGGACCATTGAAAATGTTGCTGGTGAAGATTTAAATTGGTTTTGGAGAGGTTGGTTTGTAAACAACTGGCGTTTTGACCAAGCAATTACGAAGGTTAAATATGTGAAAAACAACCCTAAATTAGGCGCTATTATTTCGATGGAAAACCTTGAAAAAATGGCACTTCCTGTTGTTTTAGATATTAAATTTAAAAGCGGAACCGTTACTCGTGTAAAATTACCTGTCGAAATATGGCAGAAAAATACCGATTGGTCTTTCAAAAATAATTCTACTGAAGAAATTGAAACCATCACTTTAGATCCAGATCACGTTTTCCCTGACGTAAATAGCGCCAACAATATTTGGAGTGCCGACAAAGGAGAATTAGAAAAAGATGTAATTTTAGATTCTTATTTAGGAAACTTTTCAAGTGCATTAATGCCTATTAAAATTAATTTCACGGAAGAAGACGGTTCACTTGTAGCCAATGCAACTGGGCAACCAAAATTACCTTTAGCAGCTGCTGGTAAAGATAAATTCACGTTTGAACAAGCAGGTTTAACAATTCAATTTAACGAAAGTAAAAGCGAATTTAATTTGTTAATCAACGGGCAAACAATTCTGTTTACTAGAGACAAATAAGATTTTAATTATTGATTCAAATGAAAACACCAACTGAAAAGTTGGTGTTTTTTTATGAAATATATTTTTTCAAGCCGGTATTTGCTGACTCAAACAATGCAATGTTCCAAATCCCCAAATCAAATCAATGGCACTAATTCCGATGACTTCACGGTTTGGGAAACATTCTGCCAAAACATTCAAAGCTATTCTATCATTGACATCATTGAAAGTAGGAACCAAAATACAATTGTTTAATATTAAGAAGTTCGCATAACTTGCTGGCAAAACCAATCCATCAAAAATAATGCGTTTCGGCATTGGCAATGCAATAATATTCAATGGTTTTCCATCTTCTAATTTTGCGTTTTGCAATCGTTTTAAGTTGTCTTGAAGAGGTTTATAGTTGCTGTCTTTTGTATCCGATTCAACGATAGTAACCACCGTATTTTCATTTACAAATCGACATAAATCATCAATATGACCATGCGTATCGTCGCCTTCAATTCCGTTTCCCAACCAAATAACATTTGTAATTCCAAGGTATTCTTTAAAAATAGCTTCGTAATCTGCTTTTGTGAAATCAGGATTTCTAACTTGAATCGTAGGATGCATCAAACATTCTTCCGACGTAATAAGTGTTCCTTTTCCGTTGGTTTCAATCGCACCACCTTCTAAAATCATTGGTTTTCCTTTGTAAGTAACTTGTGTTAAGGGAAGTTTCAGTGCTTCTGCAACTTTTGAAGGAACAAATTTATCCAATTGAAAGTTTTTATATTTCGCCCAACCGTTAAAATTGAAATTCAAGGCTTCTCGTTTAGAACCGTTTTTCACGATAATCGGTCCTGAATCGCGCATCCAACTTCTATTGGTTTTATGAATTATAAACGAAACTACTTTCAAATTAATTGCTGCAGTTTCAAGCATTCCTATGACTTTTGCTTTCAGATTTTCATCGGCAACTACCAAAACTACTTCTTCAAAAGTGGTAACTTTTTTAATAAATTCTACAATAGCCCATTGAATCGCTCCGTATTTCCCCGGCCAATCGATGCCATTATTAGGAAAACAAAGCAAAATCCCTTGTTGGTTTTCCCATTCTGCTGGAAATCTTCTTGAATTTGTCATTAGTCGATGGCTCTTTTAGTAAGATCCCCAAAAGCGTCAATTCTTCTGTCTCGTAGAAATGGCCAATTCTGACGCACATTTTCTTGTAATTCCAAATCCACTTCTGCAATCAGAATTTCTTCTTTATCGTGCGAGGCTTGCGCCAATATTTCACCCTGTGGTCCTGCAATAAACGAAGAACCCCAAAATTGAATTCCCGAAGTATTTGGCAAGTATTGTTCTAATCCAATTCTGTTTGCAGCAGCAACATAAACGCCATTTGCAACAGCGTGCCCCTTCATAACATTCATCCAAGCACCGTGCTGATTTTCGCCATATTGCTCCTTTTCCAACGGATGCCAACCAATTGCAGTGGGATAAAACAACACTTCAGCCCCTTTCAAAGCCGTCAATCGTGCTGCTTCTGGAAACCATTGATCCCAACAAATTAGCGTTCCAATTTTTCCTTTATTCGTCGGAAAAGCTTTGAAACCCAAGTCTCCAGGCGTAAAATAGAATTTTTCATAAAAATGAGGGTCATCTGGAATGTGCATTTTGCGGTACAATCCTGCTTCCGAACCATCAGTATCAATAATATAAGCGCTATTATGATAAATTCCAGCCATTCTTTTCTCGAAAAAAGGAACAACAATCACCACGCCCAATTCCTTTGCCAAAGCACTAAAAGCCACAAACGAAGTACTGTAAAGTGGCTCTGCCAAAGCAAAATTATCAACATCTTCACTCTGACAAAAATAATGACTGCTGTACAATTCCGGCAACGAAATAACCTCGGCACCCATTTTTGCGGCCTCACGAACCCAAGACAAACATTTTTTAAGGTTGTTCTCCGCAACATCATTCAAATTCAATTGAATAACCGCTATTTTGTATTTATTCTCTGGCATCGCTAAGTATTTAGACTGCAAAAATAGTTATTTTTATAAATAGTACTTAAAAAAATGTATCGAAAGTCTTGAAGTTTTGCATAGGAGTAGTAGTTTCTGTAATTCACCATCATTATTTATATTTGTTATGACTTGTTTCAGCATCTAAATGAAAGTTAGAATCTGAAATAAATTCAGATTAACAAAATTGAAAGATGTATGGAGAGGATAGCGTTCCCAACTCCCCAACTAAGTTCAAGAATAATTTTAAATGTTATTTTTGATACTATTATGCAAAAAAAAATCCCGCAATAGCGGGATTTCTAATCAATAATGCATTAAATTATTTTGGTAATACTACCGAATCAATCACATGGATAACACCATTAGTAGATTTAATATCTACCGCAGTAATTGTTGATTTGTTTCCTTTTTCATCCGTAAGCACGATGTTTTTTCCAACAAATTTTCCAACTAATTTTCCCCCTTGAACCGTTGTAAGTGTTGCGCTTCCATTCCCAGCTTTTATAGCAGCAGTTACCGCTTTGCTATCTAAATTTCCTGCAACAACATGGTAAGTCAAAATTGCTTGTAATTTTGCTTTGTTTTCAGGCTTCAACAATGTTTCAACTGTACCCGCTGGTAATTTTGCAAATGCTGCATTTGTTGGTGCAAAAACTGTAAACGGTCCTTTTCCAGACAAAGTTTCTACTAATCCTGCTGCTTTAACAGCTGCTACAAGTGTAGTGTGGTCTTTTGATGCAATGGCGTTTTCTACTACAGTTTTTGTATTCTGTGCATAAGTTGCCAAGCTCGTTACTAAAATAAATGCTACTACTAAATTTTTAAATGTTTTCATGTTTTTTTTTTAAATTATTCAACAAATTTATTACATAAATTGACGCTGTAATTTAGCTTTAACAAACATTTGTTAGGAGTTTTAGATGATTTTTGTGTTCAAATTATAGAAGTCAAGCGGTGTATAGAGAAATAAGAAAATCTATCTTTTAATAGATAAAACAAAGTTAATTAAATGTTATTGCTTTTTTAAATAGTATCCTTTCAGATAAGTTTACAAAACAGATTTAAACAGATTTTGAATAACTAAATGATCGATTAACCGATTAAACCCTAATTTCAGTAGTGAATTTTAATTTCCAATGTTAAGTTTTCATCGAATCTAAAAACTTAACATTGGATTTGTTTACAATTGAATTACATTTGTATAACATTAAATTAACATACTATTAATCAAATATATTTAAAAATGGAAGTGAATGAACAAACAGAAAATAGCACTCCTGAAAATGAAGGAGCAGTTATAAACGATCAGTCAGCAACAAAAAAAGTGGTTGCTCCTCGAAAACCAGCAGTAAGAAAACCAGCAATTGAAGTTACAACTATTGCTACTGAATTAGAAGTGAATAGCGAAATTCTCTTAACAGATTTATTAGTTGAAGTAGAAAGTATTACCTATCAAAACTCCAAGAAATTGGATAAAAAGAACCTTAAAAAATTAAAAAAAATGAAAGACAAAACGAAAGAAAAAGAGAAAAAAGCAAAAGATAAGCAAAAAGAAAAAGAGAAAAAAGCGAATAAAAAGAAAAAAGATGAAGCCAAAAAAGAAAAAGCCAAAAAGAAATTGAAAGAAAAAAAGGCTAAGAAAAAAGCTGCAAGCAAAAAGAAAAAATCAAAGAAATAATAGTTCTTATAAAAATCGAAAGTTTAACTTTCGATTTTTTTTTTGCCCCCAGTTGCTGAAAGTGAATGAATTTTATCAGAGATTTAAAAGAGTTAAATGGATTTACACCAAATAAACATTTACTATGAAAGAGGAAGACCTTCTTAAGTTTCGATTGTAAATTTATATTTATAGTCGTATTATTTGACAGATATTTAGATAACTTTGCAAAATCATTAATTCATCTAAATTCACTATGAGTATTTTTAATTCAATTTTTAAAACTTCAGAAAACACTACAAATCCTTCAAAAATAAATTGGGTTTCCCTCTCAGATTTGGGACAACTCAATGAAATCAGCCAACTTTCAAATAAAAAACCGGTGGTGATCTTCAAACACAGCACCCGCTGTAGTATTAGCCGAATGGCTTTGAAGAATTTTGAAAAAGAATTTGATTTGTCAGATCAAGTCACGCCTTATTTTTTAGATTTAATTACTTTTCGCGATATTTCTAATGAAATTGCTTCTCGTTTTGATGTCGTTCATCAATCGCCGCAATTAATATTAATAGTTGGAGGGAAATCGGTTTATGATGTTTCCCACAGTGCTATTGATGCTGACGAATTGAAATCTAAAATATAAAAAACGCATCGTAATTTTACTATTTATCCAAAGGATTTAATGAGTGACTATTTTCTTGATGTCGAGCACAATGGAATTACTTTTGGTGAAAACGAAATCAGTTATAAAGAATTTGAAAATTGCACTTTTACAAACTGTGATTTTACAAATTGTATCTTTATGGCTTCGACTTTTATAGATTGTAATTTTAATAATTGCAACTTTAATGCTGCCAAAATTAATCACACTTGTTTGAGAACGGTGTTTTTTAATAAATGTAAAATTAGCGATGTCAATTTTGCAATGATTGATAAGCTTATCTTTGAAATTCACTTTAAAGATTGCATTTTAGACTTTTCAAAATTCTATGCTTTGAAGATGAAAGGTTTTACATTTACCGATACAAGTCTTGTGGCTGTTGACTTTATGGGAACTGACTTAAGTGAAGTGGTATTTGAAAACTGTGACTTGTATCGAAGTGAATTTGATAAAGCCATTGCCAATAAAACAAATTTCAAAACGAGTTACAATTATACAATCAATCCAGAAAAAACTAAAATTAAGAAAGCAATTTTCTCTTTAGAAGGCGTAAAAGGATTGCTTTATAAGTATGATATTATTGTGAGATAAGTAAGTCGAAAGTTATAATGTCGTAAAGTCAAAAGTCTATAAAAAAACTATCAAAATTTGATAATTATACTCAATTTCATATTTATAGAAAACGACACTTTATCAAACTTACTACTTATTTGGAATCACTTCAATTTTTTCTCTAAAATATAATCTTCCATCAAATAGCCAAAATCTAGCTCAACATCTTCTTCGCCCACTTTTTCAAAACCTAATTTTTTATAGAAATTGAAAGCAGTATTGAACCGATTTACATTCAATGAAATGATAGTATCATCGTTTTCAAAGGCTAATTTTTCTACTTCGGCAAGTAGTAATTTTCCAGCACCTTTTCTTTGAGATTCAGGAAGTAAGTAAATTTTATGCAATCTGGTTTTAGTTCCACCCAAATAATGATGTTCATAAGATGCAAATCCCAAGCAAATGTTTTCTTCTTTAACCAATAAAAAACGATGGTTTTTAGTACTGAAATTATCATTTAGAGCAGCATCCGAATAGAATTTCTCCAACATATAATCTAATTGAGCTTTTGATAAAATAGAACCATAAGCAACAGGCCAAGTTGTTTTTGCAATTTCTCGAATCACAGGAAAGTCAGTAGATTTGGCTTCAGATATTGAAATCATTTTAGAAATTGAATTTAGATTTATCCGTGCATTGTTTCTCGTTTTCCATAATTTGCTATTACAGAAGCTTCGAATTCAATCCATTCGCGCCATCTTTTTTCAACATCAATTCCGTGTCCGTATTTTCGAGCGTAGGTAATAAAAGTAGTATAATGTGCCGCTTCACTTTCCATTAATTCTCTGTAGAAAACAGACAATTCTTCGTCTTTAATATTTTCTGAAAGTACTTTGAATCGTTCGCAACTTCTGGCTTCAATCATCGCCGAAAACAACATCCTTTCTACAAAACCAGAAACCCGACTTCCGTTGTTGCTTTTCTTCATATATTGTGCTAATTCGCCAACATATTCGTCTTTTCGTTCCCGTGCCAATGTCAATCCACGCTTTTTAATAATATTGTGAACCATCTGAAAATGCTCGATTTCTTCTTTGGCCAACGCCAACATATCCGAAACCAAATCAGGATATTCAGAATTAATGGTAATTATTGTAATGGCATTTGAAGCTGCTTTTTGTTCGCACCAAGCGTGGTCAGAAAGGATTTCTTCGATGTTGGTTTCCACAATATTAACCCAACGAGGATCTGTTGGTAATTTTAATCTTAAAACTGACATATATTTTAGTTTAAAGTTTAAAGTTCAAAGTTTAAAATTGCTATAACTTTAAACCTTAAAACTGCACTCTTTTTTAGAAAACGAACATTGCTCTTTCTCCCATCATTTCATTAACTTCATCTGCAACTTGCTCAATTACAGCTTCGTCAGTGTGGTTCATCAAAACTCTGTCAATTAATTCAACAATCGTTTCCATATCACTTTCTACCAATCCACGAGTTGTAATTGCTGGTGTTCCCACACGAATTCCTGAAGTTACAAATGGTGATTTATCATCAAATGGAACCATATTTTTATTTACAGTAATTTCGGCTTTCACCAATGCATTTTCGGCTTCTTTACCGTTAATATTTTTATTTCTTAAGTCAATTAACATCATGTGATTGTCAGTTCCACCAGATATTAAATCGTAACCTCTTTTCATAAATGCTTCCGCCATGGCTTTTGCATTTTTTTGAACTTGTAGAGAGTAACGGAAAAATTCATCTGTTAATGCTTCTCCAAATGCCACTGCTTTTGCCGCAATAATATGCATTAAAGGACCACCTTGATTTCCTGGAAACACTGCTAAATCTAATAAAGACGACATCATTCTAATTTCACCTTTTGGAGTAGTTAAACCAAATGGATTCTCAAAATCTTTTCCCATCATAATTAATCCACCTCTTGGACCTCGCAATGTTTTGTGAGTGGTTGTGGTTACAATGTGACAATGAGGAATTGGATCATTCATCAATCCTTTTGCAATTAACCCAGAAGGATGAGAAATATCGGCCAATAAAAGTGCACCAACGCTATCCGCAATGACTCTGAAACGTTCAAAATCCATATCACGACAGTAAGCTGATGCTCCTGCAATAATTAATTTTGGTTGTTCTTTTGTAGCAATTTCTTGAATTTTATCATAATCAAAACAACCTGTTTCTTTTTCAACACCATAAAAAGAAGGTGTATATAAACGTCCCGAAAAATTCACAGGAGAACCGTGCGTTAAATGTCCTCCATGCGATAAATCAAAACCTAAAATTTTATCTCCAGGTTTCAAACACGCATGATAAACTGCTGTATTTGCTTGTGAACCTGAGTGTGGTTGCACATTTGCATATTCAGCGCCAAAAAGTTCTTTTGCTCTATCAATCGCAATTTGCTCTACAATATCAACCACTTCACAGCCACCATAATATCTTTTTCCTGGATATCCTTCGGCGTATTTATTGGTTAAACAAGAACCTGCTGCTTCCATTACTTGGTCGCTTACAAAATTCTCTGAGGCAATAAGCTCTAATCCGTGAATTTGTCTGTCTTGTTCTTCTAAAATAAGGTCAAAAATTTGGTTGTCGTGTTGCATCTTGTTGTATATGTTAATTTTTATGCAAATTTACAAAAAAAAGGTTTGTATAAATTTTAGTTTATGATATATTTGGTACATATTTTTCAACAATATAATCAACAAAAAAAATGCCAATATCAGCAAACGATCCTAAAAGAAAATCTTGGTTAGAAGTTTCTAAAGAAAGTGATTTTCCAATTCAAAACATTCCTTTTGGAGTTTTTTTAACACGTGAAAATGTAGTTACTGTTGGAACTAGAATAGGAAATTTTGCCATTGATTTAGGTGCTTTACAACAATTAAATTATTTTGAAGACATAGAATTAACCGATGATATGTTCATGCAAGACACTTTAAATGACTTCATTTCAGATGGTAAAAAAACATGGCGCTTGGTTCGGAATCGAATAGCAGATATTTTTGATGCTGAAAATCCGAAATTGCGTGACAATCCAAAACATAGAAAAGTTATTATTTTCAATATTAATGAAGTTGAAATGCAATTGCCAGTATTAATTGGGGATTACACCGATTTTTATTCCAGTAAAGAACACGCTACCAACGTAGGAAAAATGTTTCGGGACCCCGAAAATGCCTTGTTACCCAATTGGCTTCACATTCCAGTTGGTTACCACGGACGAAGTTCTACTATTATTCCATCGGGAATTCCTGTTCACCGACCAATGGGGCAAACCTTGCCAGCAGGCGAAACTTCTCCTGTTTTTGGGCCATCAAGATTAATAGATTTTGAAATGGAAACAGCATTTATTACTACAGACGTAAATATTATGGGTGAAAATATTCCAATTCACGAAGCCGAAGATTATATTTTTGGGATGGTTTTGTTAAACGATTGGAGCGCACGCGACATTCAAAAATGGGAATATGTTCCGCTAGGTCCCTTTTTAGCTAAGAATTTTGCATCTTCAATTTCTCCATGGATTGTAACAATGGATGCATTAGAACCTTTTAGAACTAAAAGTCCAAAGCAAGAGCCTACACCACTTCCGTATTTGCAACAAAAAGGGAAACATTCATTTGATATAAATTTAGAAGTTGCGATTCAACCTGAAAATGGTCATTTAACCGTAGTTTCTAAAACTAATTTTAAATATATGTATTGGACGATGAGCCAACAATTAGCACATCATACTTCCAATGGTTGTCGCGTAAATTCAGGCGATATGATGGGTTCAGGAACTATTTCAGGACCAACAGCAGACAGTTTTGGATCGATGTTAGAACTAACTTGGGGAGGCAAAAATCCTATTGTACTAAAAGATGGAACAGAACGTAAATTCATCAACGATTATGATACGGTAATTATGAAGGGATTTTGTCAAAATAGCCATGTAAGAATTGGCTTTGGAGAAGTTTCAAGCAAGTTATTGCCGCCATTCGTTAGAAAATAATTTTATAATTATACAATTTAAGCCTAATAGATTTCAATCTGTTAGGCTTTTTTTATTTGAAATAAATAATATTCAATGAACTTTAATTTTGAATTTATTAAAAAAATACCAAAAAAAATGTAATACTCATTTTTTTAAAGTACAAAAAAATAGATATTCGTAAAAGTGAAATTTTATCTTTAAAAAAGGATTTCGATACCTTTAAAATTATGTACTATTGCATTATGAATAAATCGAGTTTACATATAACTTCATTTTCTCGGAAAAATACACCCATGGCTTCACCCGGAGTTCGGACACTATAACTATAGTTCCACTTTTCGTATTTTTTATTCATATATTAAATTATCATTTTGAAATCAACACAATATTTTACTGGATTTTATATCCAAGAAAGAATAAATTCCATTCTTAAAAATTTAATTAAATCAAAAATCAACCTTTGAAATGAATATTTCTATAGAAATAACACAAGAGAAACACTATTGCTATTCGCAAGAAATTTGCGATACAATTGAAAAATCTGCGCAATTACGAGGTACAGGTATTGCAAAACGAACTCCCGAATACATTCAGAAAAAGATGGAATCGGGCGATGCTATGATTGCTTTAGACAAAGGGAAATTTGTTGGCTTTTGTTATATCGAAAGTTGGCAACACGGAAAATTCGTAGCCCATTCAGGACTTATTGTACACCCCGATTATAGAAATTTAGGATTGGCCAAAGAAATTAAATCTAAGGTTTTTGACTATTCTTTAAAAAAATATCCAGATGCCAAAATATTTGGAATAACTACCGGTTTGGCAGTAATGAAAATTAATTCTGATTTGGGCTATAAACCAGTTCCTTTTTCTGAATTAACAACTGACCCAAGTTTTTGGTCAGGATGTAAAACATGTGCCAATTTTGAAATTCTAAAAAGTAAAGAAAATAAAATGTGTTTGTGTACAGGAATGTTATATGATGCGAAAGAAAAACCAACCGTTGTTCAAAAACATCCTTTTAATCTTAAAGTTTTCAACAGATTAAAATCAATCAAACAAGCACTTTTCTTAAAGAAACAATAAATATGAAAAAAGTAGTATTAGCTTACAGTGGCGGTTTAGACACTTCCTATTGCCTTAAATACTTGGTAAAAAAAGGATTTGAAGTGGATACCGTTCTTGTAAATACAGGTGGTTTTTCTTCTTTGGAATTGAAAGCTACCGAAGTCAGAGCCTATGAATTGGGAAGCTCAAAACACACCAATCTTGATATTATTGAGAAATATTATGAAAAAGCGATTAAGTATTTGATTTTTGGAAATGTACTGAAAAATAATACCTACCCATTATCGGTTAGCGCTGAACGTGTTTTTCAAGCTTTAGAAGTTATAAAATATGCTAAAAAAGTTGGGGCAACAGCCATCGCTCATGGAAGTACGGGTGCTGGAAACGACCAAATTCGTTTTGATATGATATTCCAAACCATAGCTCCCGAAATTGAAATTATCACACCAATTAGAGATTTAAAATTGACACGCCATGAAGAAGTTGCTTTTTTACAAGAAAATGGCGTTTCCTATTCTTGGGAAAAAGCGCAATATTCAATCAATAAAGGAATCTGGGGAACGAGTGTTGGTGGCAAAGAAACATTGACTTCAAATCTTCCTTTGCCAGAAGAAGCTTTTCCATCTCAATTAAAGAACATAACACCTGAAAAGGTAGTTTTAGAATTCAAAAATGGAGAGTTTGTAGCATTAAATAACGAATTCAATAAACCGTCTGTGAATATTCAAAAATTAGAGGCCATCGCAAGTGCATTTGCCATTGGTCGAGATATTCATGTTGGTGATACCATTATTGGAATTAAAGGAAGAGTGGGTTTTGAAGCTGCAGCTCCATTAATTATTATCAAAGCACATCATTTACTGGAAAAACATGTGTTGTCAAAATGGCAACAATATTGGAAAGAACAACTGGGAAATTGGTATGGAATGTTATTTCACGAAGGGCAATTTTTAGATCCTGTGATGCGAAATGTAGAAACGTTTTTGGCGGATACTCAAAAAACGGTCACTGGAAAAGTAACGGTAACGCTTCAACCGTATCATTTTTCTTTAGATGGAATTGAATCGGAGCACGATTTAATGAATTCTAAATTTGGGCAATACGGCGAAATGAACAATGCTTGGACTGCAGACGATGCAAAAGGATTTATAAAAATTATGGGAAATGCACAAAATATTTACACTCAAATAAATCACTTGGATTATGATTAATATAGGAATTATTGGTGGTTCAGGATATACGGCAGGCGAATTAATTCGTTTGTTAGTGCATCATTCTATGGTAACAATTGATTTTGTTTACAGTACAACAAATGCTGGAAAATCAATTGCAAGTGTTCATCAAGACCTTTTAGGAGATACAAATCTTGTGTTTACAGACACAATAAATCCAAAAGTAAATCTTGTTTTTTTATGTTTGGGACATGGAAAATCAAAAGCGTTTTTATCTGATAATCAATTTGATAAAACTACCAAAATAATTGATTTAGGAAACGATTTCAGATTTTTGAATGATGCTAAATTCCAAGATAAAAACTTTATTTATGGTTTGCCGGAATTAAATAAATCGGAAATTAAATCAGCTGATTGTATTGCAAATCCAGGTTGTTTTGCCACGGCAATTCAGTTGGCTTTGTTGCCTTTAGCTGCCGCAAATGAGTTACAGAATAGCATTCATATTAATGCCACAACAGGAAGTACGGGTGCTGGCGTTCAACCAAGTGCAACAACGCATAACAGTTGGAGAAACAATAATATGTCTCATTACAAAGCTTTTGAGCACCAACATTTAGGTGAAATTCACAGAAATTTGATAGAAGTTCAAAAGGATTTTGACCAAGAAGTACTTCTAATTCCTAATCGTGGGGATTTCACCAGAGGGATTTTTGTAACCACTTACACTAAAACGGAATTATCAATAGAAAACCTTGTAAAAATCTTTGAAGAATTTTATGAAAGTTCCCCATTTGTGGTAGTTACGACCTCAGAAATTAATTTGAAACAAGTCGTTCAAACTAATAAATGTATCATCAGTATAGAGAAAAAAGGCGAGTATGTTTTAATTACCTCTATAATTGATAATCTTTTGAAAGGTGCTTCTGGTCAAGCAATTCAAAATATGAATTTGATGTTCGGATTTGATGAAACAGAAGGAATAGTATTAAAATCAAGCGGTTTTTAATTTATAAAACATACAAAAAATGAATTTATTTGACGTTTACCCATTATATTCAATAACTCCTGTAAAGGCTTTAGACTGCATTATCACAGACGAAAACGGTGTTGAATATTTAGATTTATATAGCGGTCACGGAGTAATTTCCATTGGCCACAGCCATCCTGAATATGTAAATAAGCTTAAAAATCAGTTGGATAAAATTGGCTTTTATTCCAATGCAATTCAAAATCCACTTCAAGTGGAATTGGCGAAAAAATTGGGAGAACTTTCTGGATATGAAGATTATAGTTTGTTTTTGTGTAGTTCGGGTGCTGAAGCAAATGAAAATGCATTAAAATTAGCTTCTTTTTATACCGAAAAATCACGAATTATTGCGTTTGAAAATTCCTTTCACGGAAGAACTTCAGCAGCAGTTGCAGCTACGGATAATAAAAAAATTGTAGCTCCAATGAATGCGCAACAAAGCGTAACTTTTTTACCTTTAAATAAAATTGAATTGGTTGAAAACGAACTCGAAAAGGGTGATGTTTGTTGTGTAATAATCGAAGGAATTCAAGGAGTTGGCGGATTAGATGAAGGTACAACCGATTTTTTTCAATCATTAGAAAAAGTTTGTGAAAAGTACCATGTAGTTCTTATTTTAGATGAGGTTCAGTCGGGATACGGGCGAAGCGGAAAGTTTTTTGCACATCAATACCACGATATAAAACCAGATATTATTTCTATTGCGAAAGGAATGGGGAATGGATTTCCAATTGGTGGCATACTAATATCGCCAAAAATCAAAGCAAGTTATGGATTGTTAGGAACTACTTTTGGAGGAAGTCATTTGTCTTGTGCAGCAGGAATTGCTGTATTAGAGACTATCGAAAACGAGAAGTTACAAGAAAATGCTATGCAAATCTACAATCACTTTTTGGAAGTTATAAAAGACATGCCTTATGTCAAAAAAATAAAAGGAAAAGGATTGATGTTAGGGTTGGAATTTAATTTTGATGTAAGTGAACTCCGAAAAAAATTAATTTTAGAAAAGCATGTATTTACAGGAAATTCAAGTAATAAGAACCTACTTCGAATTCTCCCGCCATTAACAATAACGAAAGAAGCTATCAATCATTTTATAAAAGTTTTGAGAGAAGCTTTAGAAGAATTAAAATCATAAATAATGAATTTCACCTCCTTAAAAGACATCGATTCCTTAAGCAAATGGGTTTCTGAAGCCCTGGAAATAAAGAAAAATCCTTTAAAAAATAAGAAATTAGGGAAAAATAAAACTCTAGGAATGTTGTTTTTTAATCCAAGTTTAAGAACGCGTTTGAGTACTCAAAAAGCAGCTTTGAATTTAGGAATGAATATTATGGTTATGAACTTTACGAATGAAGGTTGGACATTAGAATTTGAAGACGGTGCCATAATGAATCAAGGGGCGTCTGAACATATAAAAGAAGCTGCAGAGGTGGTTTCTCAATATTGTGATGTTATTGCAATTCGTGCTTTTGCGGAATTAATTGACAAAGAAAAAGACAATTCTGAAGTTGTAATTTCAGGATTTTTAAAATATGCAACTGTACCAATAATCAATATGGAAAGCGCTACGGTACATCCATTACAAGCTCTTGCAGATGCAATTACAATAGAAGAATTTAAACCAAATCATAAACCTAAAGTAGTGCTAACATGGGCGCCACATCCAAAAGCGTTGCCACAGGCTGTTCCGAACTCTTTTGTGGAAATGATGCAACTTCAAGATGCCGATTTTGTAATTACGCATCCAAAAGGGTACGAGTTGAACCCAGAAATCACAAAGGATTCTAAAATAGAATACAACCAAGACAAAGCCTTTGAAAACGCCGATTTTATTTATGCTAAGAATTGGAGCAATTATAATGAATACGGCAAAATAACCAATTCAGACCGAAATTGGACTGTGACTACCGATAAGATGAAACTGACCAATAACGCAAAATTCATGCATTGTTTACCTGTTAGAAGAAACGTAATTGTTACCGATGAAGTAATTGACAGTGAGAATTCTATTGTAATGAATCAGGCTAATAACAGAACCTATTCGGCTCAATTAGTATTACAAAAAATTTTGAAAAATGAAAGATAAAACACTATTAACAGTCATAAAAATAGGAGGAAACATAATTGACAATCCGTCTGAATTAAATCAGTTTTTATCTGATTTTTCTTCTATTGAAGGTCATAAAATAGTTGTTCATGGAGGTGGAAAATTGGCTACAAAAATGGCGGAAAGCATTGGTTTAAAACCGCAATTAATTGATGGTCGAAGAATTACCGACGCGCCAATGCTGGATGTTGCTGTAATGACGTATGCTGGGACAATTAATAAAAATATCGTCGCAAAATTGCAAGCGCACAATTGCAATGCGATTGGATTTTCTGGTGCTGACGGGAATTTAATTCAGTCCCAAAAAAGAAACCATCCAACTATTGATTATGGGTTTGTTGGCGATGTAAAAAAAATCAATTCCGAGCTTTTAATTTCATTGATTTCATTAGGATTAATTCCAGTTTTTAGTGCAATTACACATGATAAAAAAGGACAATTGCTAAATACAAATGCCGATACAATTGCAAGTGAAATCGCAATTTCTATGAGTACAATCTTTGAAGTTTCTCTTATTTATTGTTTTGAAAAACAAGGTGTTCTAGCAGATTCAGAAGATGAAAATTCAGTTATTCAGCAAATAAACGAACAAGATTACGTTAGATTATTAGAAGAAAAAACAATCTACTCAGGAATGATTCCAAAAATGGACAATTGTTTTTATGCCTTAAAAAAGGGCGTTGATAAGGTTGTTATTGGAAATCAATCGTTGCTTTCAAATAGAAATTCAATTTTTACTACTATTAAACTATAAATTTAATGAAATCAATAGAATATATTACAATAGAGGCAATTGAGTTATTAAAAAAACTTATTGAAACGCCATCTTTTTCGAGTGAAGAACAGAATACGGCGCTATTAATTGAAGCTTGGTTTATAAACAATGAAATCCCTTTCGAGCGAAATAACAATAATATTTGGGCTTATAATTTGCATTTTGACAAATCAAAACCTACCCTTTTATTAAATTCTCATCACGATACCGTGAATCCAAATCAAGGATATACTATTGACCCGTTTTCGGCAATTGTTGAAGACGATAAACTTTTTGGACTTGGCAGTAACGATGCCGGCGGTTGCTTGGTTTCCTTGATTGCAACTTTTACCCACTTCTATAAAACAGAAAATTTATCGCATAATATTGTAATTGTAGCTTCTGCAGAAGAGGAAAGTAGTGGTGAAAATGGTCTTAATAGCGTGCTTAAATTCCTTCCTGAAATAGATTGTGCCATCGTTGGTGAGCCTACGCAAATGCAATTGGCTATAGCCGAAAAGGGATTGGTAGTCCTTGATATTCAAGTTCTTGGAACCGCAAGTCACGCCGCCCACGAGAATTTAGACAATCCAATTATGAAAACCGTTGCAATTTTAGAATGGTTTAAAAATTACAAATTCAACAAAATTTCAGATATATTAGGCCCTGTAAAAGCCACTGTAACCCAAATAAACGCTGGAAAACAACACAATGTTGTACCTTCAGAATGTAATTTGGTGGTTGATATTCGTGTCAATGAAAAATACACCAATCAAGAAATTGTGGACATCATAAATCAAAATGTCAATGCCATTATAAAGCCTCGTTCAATGAATTTGAAATCGTCTTCTATCTCTCTAAATCATGGGCTTGTTCAAGCAGGAATTGCTTTAAGGAGAACAACGTATGGATCGCCAACGCTGTCCGATCAATCGGTTTTAGATTGTCAATCTTTGAAGTTAGGACCTGGCAATTCATTGCGTTCTCATACTTCAAATGAATTTATATATCTATCTGAAATTGATGAAGGTATAAAAATTTATATTAATATATTAAATGCTTTTTTAAAGCCTTAGTTTTTGGAGCTATTTCCAGCTATTCGTTACAATCCACGATAGTGTTCGTGCCTCCCACTACCGTGGGATTTCCACTGCTATCTGGGCTAGGGCATTTTGGTAATTAGAAATTTTTTAGATTAAAATTAAAAGTATAGCACTATGAAACTTTGGGAAAAAGGAATACCAACAGACAAAAAAATCGAACAATTCACTGTTGGAAACGACAGAGAATTAGATTTAGTTTTAGCCAAATACGATGCAATTGGTTCTATTGCTCATGCAAAAATGTTAGCAAAAACGGGACTTATAACTTCTTCCGAAGCCGATTCATTAGTAAATGTCTTAAACGAAATTCTATCAGATATTGCCAAAGGCGAATTCACGATAGAAGATAGTTTTGAAGATGTACATTCCAAAATTGAGTATTTACTTACAAAAAAATTAGGCGATACAGGGAAAAAAATACATTCCGCACGTTCCCGAAACGACCAAGTTTTAGTTGATGTGAATTTGTATTTAAAAGATGTTGTAATCGCATTTAAACAGCAAGTAAAAGATCTTTTTGATTTGCTAATGACTTCTGCTAAGAAACATCAAAACGTCTTATTACCAGGATATACGCACCTTCAAATCGCAATGCCGTCCTCATTTGGGATGTGGTTTTCTGCGTATGCCGAAACTCTAATTGACGACATTACCATTCTAAATGCAGCTCTAAAAGTAGTCAATCAAAACCCTTTGGGTTCGGCTGCGGGTTATGGTAGTTCCTTTCCAATTAACCGAACTTTCACTACTCAAGAATTGGAATTTGAAACCCTAAAATTCAACCCTATTGCTGCTCAAATGAGTCGTGGAAAATCTGAAAAAACCGTCGCTTTTGCTATGAGCAGTCTTGCCGCGACTTTATCAAAATTCGCTATGGATGTGTGTTTATATACCAGCCAAAACTTTGATTTCATTAGTTTACCATCGCATTTAACTACTGGATCTAGTATAATGCCACACAAAAAAAACCCAGATGTTTTTGAATTAATTCGTGGAAAATGCAATAAAATTCAAGCCTTGCCGTATGAAATCACCTTGATAACCAACAATCTTCCAAGTGGGTATCATCGCGATTTGCAGCTCCTCAAAGAAGGTTTGTTTCCGGCAATTGAAAACTTAAAAGCGTGTTTGGACATTGCGGTTTTTGCTATTAAAGATATCAAAGTAAAAGACCACATTTTAAACGATAAAAAATACGATTATCTCTTTACGGTGGATGCATTGAACGAGTTGGTTGTTGCTGGAATTCCTTTTAGAGACGCTTATAAAACGGTTTCGGAACAACTAGAAAATGGGACTTTCCAATCTCCAAAAGCTACAAAACACACCCACGAAGGCAGCATAAATAATTTATGTTTGGAAGAAATTAAGTTAAAAATGAATAAGGCATTCGATAACTAAAAATGGACACACAAATATAATAAAAAATCCTTAAACCCCAATTTTATTGGTATTTAAGGATTAATTTGTGACCGCGGCTGGATTCAAACCAGCAACCTCTTGAGCCGTAATCAAGTGCGCTATTCAGTTGCGCCACGTGGCCATTTTTGTGAGTGCAAATATAGCTATAATTGTGTAATTAGCAAATCTAAAACTAAAATAAATCTAAAAATTATTTGATGGCAATTGCATTATCCTAATGCTCTTGTAGTTACAAAGTAGCGATAGCCAATTATTGCTTTTTGCCAATTGGTAGCTTTGGCTAAATCCAATCGTTGCTTCGTGAAGCTTGGTAATAAAAGTGAGTTGATTTTGGCGAGAACTTTATACCTATTCATTTAGTCTTTGTCTTGTTTTTCATTTGAAATAGCAAAATTCCTTGATTTTTTTTCATAAGTAGCATACGATTTATCACTTGGATTTACAATTACAGTTTTAATTGTAATTTCGTCACCTACTTTAAAACTCTTTGCAACCATTTGATAATCAAGTAAAAAATCACCACAAAAGTAATTTCCGTTTTCATCCAGTTCTATAATTCCTGTGTGTATTCCTTTCGCCATCGTAATTCAATTTTAATTTAATACTGTAAAACTAATCAATTTCTTAAGATATTAGGTATTTGATTTGGTTTCTAATTTCAATAATTTTTGTATCCAAATACAACAAAATGCAGCAAGTACGCCAAAAGTTCCCATGACTATCCAATCCCATTGGTAACCAAAATGCCCAATAATTTCCATTCCCATTTTAGAACTCACTATGTGTGCGGTGCTGAAACTCATGGTGTACATAGCCATATACCGACCTTCATGTCCTATGGGTGCTCTGCTTAAAGCAAATGCGTTCGAGAATGGAAAGGCGAATATTTCTCCCATGGAAATGAAAATCATGCTGACAATTAATATTCCTGCCCAAAAGTTGATGAGCAACAAATAGAATCCAAACGACATTAATAGCGTTCCCCAAAGGATAATTTTTAGTTTATGAACCTTTTTTCTTTCAAAATAACTTACGAATGGCATTTCTAAAGCAAAAATTAACAATCCATTTAAGGTCATTAATAATCCTGTTTGAAATTCGGTTAAGCCAAACATTTCGTGGTGGTAGAGTGGAAGTGTGGTGAATAATTGGAAGAATATCATTGCCGTAACAAAACTTACAAATAAGAAAATCCAGAATATTTTGTCCTTGAAAACAGAAACTACTTCTATTTTTCCTAGATTTAATTCGCCAATAATTGTTGGTTTTTTCTTTTCTTTTACCAATAAAGCAAAAATTGAAATGGCAAGAATGCAGGTGGAACCATCTACCCAAAACAATCCTTTATAACCCATTCCCATAATTATTAAACCTCCCACAGCAGGGCCAGCGGCAAAACCAAGATTTACTGCAAGGCGAACTAAAGAAAGGGCTCGTGTTCTGTTTTCGGGTTTCGCATAGGCGCCAAGCGAAACAAACATAGCGGGACGAAACATATCTGCCAAAGCCATGATACTGAACATTCCGATGCACAATCCTATAAATGAAGTGACAAATTGAAGGAACAGAAATCCAATTCCACTGGTGAATAAACTGAAAATCATCACTTTGTAAAACCCAATTTTGTCTGCTAATTTTCCGCCAAGCCAAGATCCCAACATGGAACCAAATCCGAAAGAAACCATAATCCAACCCACTTCGCTGTAGGAAAAGTGTAAATTTTCTTTCAGATATTTAGATAAAAAGGGCAGTACCATTGTTCCCGCACGATTGATAAAAGTGATGATGGCAAGTATCCAAATTTCTCTTGTGAATCCTTTGAAATTATTGACATAGCGATAAAAAGCGGTTTTTAGCATAGATGAATTTTCATTATTGCAAAGGTAAAAAACTTTGTGGCATAGCAACTTTGCGTCATTGTAACTTTTAAACTATTTTTGCACTATGAAATACTTCAATTTGCATACACATCATTTTTCAAATCAGTCAGATGTTTTGGAATTAGTGAATCAATATCCACAAGAATTTGACGCGTCAATTCCCAATTATTCTATTGGAATTCATCCTTGGCATATCGTTGAAGATACTATTGACGCTGATTTAGAAATTATTGAAAGTAAATTAAAGGACGATAATTGTCTTGCTATTGGCGAATGTGGATTGGATAAAAGAATTGATATTCCAATGGCTTTGCAGCAAATGGTTTTCGAAAAACAATTGGCTTTAGCCGAAAAATACAGAAAACCAGTTGTTGTTCATTGTGTTGCTGCTTTTCAAGAGGTAATTGCAGTCAAAAAGAAAATGGCTATTTCTGTTCCGATACTTATTCACGGATTTTCAAAAAACAAGGAAACTGCGGAGCAATTGATTGCCAATGGATTTTATATTTCATTTGGTAAATATTTACTGAGAAATCCTGAATTAGAATTGGTTTTTAAGAGTATTCCCAAAGAGCGTTTGTTTTTGGAAACCGATACAATTGAAGAAGAAATAGCTGCTGTGTATGCATTGGCAGCAAAATACAGAAACATAGAAATGGGAGAAATGAGGGCAATAATCAATGCTAATTTCGATACTGTTTTTAAACACTAATTACACTAATTAGCACGAATTGATTAGTGAAAATTAGTGTAATTCGTGGCAAAAAAAGAAAAATAAGCAACGCTTCGAGGCATTAAATAAAAGAGAATAAAATGGCAAAATGGACAGAACGAGCAGAATTATTGTTTAAAGCAGAAGGGTTAAATAAGTTGCAAAACGCAACTATTTTGGTTGTTGGATTAGGTGGCGTGGGTTCTTTTGCTGCCGAATTTTTGGCGAGAGCAGGAGTGGGAACAATGACAATAGTTGACGGTGATGTAGTAGATATTACAAATATTAACAGACAGCTACCTGCGTTACACTCAACTGTTGGTCAAGCTAAAATTACCGTTGTTGGGGATCGGTTGATGGATATTAATCCCGAATTAAAACTGACACGTATTCAAGAATTTCTGTCTCCAGAGCGGGCTTTTGAAATTGTAACCGATGAATTTGATTATGTAATAGATTGCATTGATAGCGTAACACCAAAACTAAATTTGATTATTGGCGCCAAGCGAAAAAGAGTAAAAATAATTTCCAGTATGGGTGCAGGTGGAAAAATGGAAGCTTCCAAAGTAAAAGTGGCTGATATTACGAATACTGTAAATTGTTTTTTGGCGAAAACAATAAGAAAACGCTTGAAAGAAGTGAAAATTGACAAATTGAAAGTTGTTTTTTCTTCAGAAATTCAAGACGACGCAAGTTTAAAAATGACAGATGGTTCTAATTATAAAAAATCATTTTACGGAACTAACAGTTATATGCCAGGATTATTTGGATTGTATGCTGCAGAAACCGTGATTCGGTATTTATTAAAAAAGGAATAATTATACAGATAATAGAATGATACAAACAGTAATTTTCGATATGGATGGTGTAATTGTTGACACGGAACCCGTTCATCGATATGCCTATTTCCAACATTTTTCCGAGTTAAATATTGACGTTACTGAAGAAATGTTTACCTCCTTCACTGGTAATTCAACTCGAAATGTATTCCAAAGAGTGAAAACAATTTTCAATTTAGAGGATGATGTTGAGGAATTAATTTTAAGAAAACGCTCACTTTTTAATGATGCTTTTGATCACAAAGAAGATTTAGAATTATTGGAAGGTGTTGAAATATTAATTAAAGACTTGCACCAAAACGGAATGCAATTGATATTGGCTTCATCGGCATCAAAAGTTACTATTGAGCGTGTTTTTCGACGTTTTGGATTGTATCCCTATTTCACTCATATTGTGAGCGGTGAAGACTTTCCAAAATCCAAACCACATCCTGCAATTTTTGAATTTGCTGCTTCTTTATCAATAGCACCAAAGGAAAATTGCATCGTAATTGAAGACAGCACTAACGGCGTTTTAGCTGCAAAAGCAGCTGAAATATATTGTATTGGTTATAACAGTATTCATTCCAAACTTCAAGATTTATCAAAGGCGGATATGATTATAAACCACTTTAATGATTTAAATTTTGATATTATTTCAGAATTGTAATTGGTTAACCAACAGCCTCTTTAAAAACTCGAAGGCATCTTTCACGAGCAAATTTATGGTCAACAATGGGTTGAGGATAATTGAAATCTTGCAATTCAGGAACCCATTTTTTGATGTAAATTAAATCTTTATCAAATTTTTTGACTTGTTCTGTTGGATTAAAAATTCGGAAATATGGAGCTGCGTCAACGCCACTTCCAGCCGCCCATTGCCAATTCCCAACATTACTTGATTGCTCGTAATCCAATAATTTTGTTGCGAAATAAGTTTCGCCCCAGCGCCAATCAATTAGTAAATGTTTGCATAAAAAACTGGCAACCACCATTCTCACTCGATTATGCATGTGCCCCGTGGCATTTAATTCTCGCATTCCTGCATCTACAAAGGGATAACCAGTTTTGCCTTCGCACCACTTTTTGAATTCAGTTTCGTTGTTATTCCATTTTATAGCATCGTATTTTGGTCGGAAACTTTTGGTATTGGTATGGGGAAAATGCCAAAGTATTTGCATAAAAAATTCTCGCCAAATCAATTCATTCAGAAATGTTTCACGTTCTTGCGAGGCTGCTTTTTCAACTATTTTTCGAATGCTTACAGAACCAAAACGCAAATGAGTTCCAATCATAGAAGTTCCAGCAACAGCAGGAAAATTCCGAGTATCTTCATAGTTTTGAATTAATTCTTCGGAAGTATTAAAAGGAGCGACTTTAATTTTAGATTGCTCAAAACCGATGTCGTTCAAACTCAAAAAAGGGTAGGAGTGATAGACAACATTTGCGAGTAATTTTTCGGATTCAAAGTGTTCAACTTTTGTGGTTTGGAACAATGCTTTCCATTTTTTTGAAAATGGTGTAAAAACTACATACGGAGTTTGGTCGTCTTTTACGACTTCACTTTTTTCAAAAATAACTTGGTCTTTAAACGTTTTAAAGGATGTGTTTTTTGATGCTAATAAAGAAGTGATTGCGGCATCTCTAGTTTTAGCATACGGTTCATAATCGTGATTTGTAAAGAGTGTTTCAACTTTATTTTCTGATATTAATTTTTCTATAATGGTCATTGGTTCACCATAAAAAACGGCCAAATTCTTTCCGAATTTTTGAAGTTCAGAATCAATAAAATCTAATCGTTCGTGAATGAAACTTACACGTGCATCGTCTTTTGGAAGTTCGTCTAATATGTTTTTATCAAAAATAAATATCGGTAAAACTTCGGATTTACTTTTCAAAGCTTCAAAAAAACCCTTGTTGTCATCAACTCTCAAATCACGTCTAAACCAAAATATATTCATTTTTAAACAGTTTTAAATTCGCCAAAAAGTTCCATTAATTTCTTTCTTCGGTATTCAAATATTTCATTTAATTTTGGTTTAACTAAAATTGGATGAACCATTTGTCCGAGAATTCCCATTGGGATTTTATAATCAATAATGTCTTCCATTTCTACACCACCAGGAATTTCTTTGATGAAATGTTTGTGATGCCAAAGCGAATAAGGACCAAAACGCTGTTCGTCAACAAAATATTTTTTGTCAATGACATGTGTGATTTCAGTTACCCATTTTGTAGGAATTCCTAATATAGGAGTTACAATATATTGAATTATTTGTCCTGCAAACATCGGTCTGTCATCGCCAGAAAGCGTAATAAATCCCATATAATCTGGAGTTATTACTTTTAAATTTTTTGGATTTGACAAAAACTCCCATGCTTCATCAAGGGATATTGGTAAATTCTGCTTTGCGTGATACGTATATATTTTCATAATAATTTTTTGTAAAAGTACAAATGTTTATCTTTTAAATTAAATAGTTAAACAGTTTATATTCAAATTAAGTAATAATTAACAATATTATTATAATGAATTTGTAAATTTGTATAAATTATAAAATTATGAAAAAAACACTTTTAATATTGTCCGTTATTTTGAGTTCTTTTGGTTCTAAAGCACAGGTTTTAGCACCACAACCAAGTCCTAAATGTACTTTAAATCAAATAGTTGGTTTAACAGATGTGGAAATTGAATATTCTAGGCCAAGTACTAGAGGTAGAAATATTTTTGGTGATTTAGTTCCTTTTGGAAAAGTATGGAGAACGGGTGCCAACTCAAATACTACTATTAGTTTTAGTGAAGACGTTGTTATAGATGGGAAAACTTTAAAGAAAGGAAAATATGCTTTATATACTTTGCCGAAAGTCGAAAGTTGGGATATAATCTTTTATTCAAAAACGGATAATTGGGGAAATCCGGGAGTATGGAATGAAGCAGATGTAGCTTTGCGGGCCTCAGTAGTACCTGAAATGTTGAATAGAAGTTTAGAATCATTCACTATCGATATTAATAATTTAGACAATAATTTTGCCACTTTAAATTTATCTTGGGAAAAGACTTTAGTTTCATTGAAATTTGAAGTTCCTACTCAAAAAATGACAATGGCAAGTATTGATAAAATTTTGGCTGGTCCATCAGGAGGAGATTATTTTTCTGCGGGACAATTTTATTATCAATCAAATGGAGATTTATCGAAAGCATTGACTTATGTGAACAAAGCATTGGAATTGAATAAAGAAAATCCGTATTGGTACACTAAATTAAAGTCATTAATTCAAGCAAAATTAGGTGATAAAAAAGGGGCTATTGAAACAGCTAGATTGTCATTGGCAGCAGCCAAAGCGGCTAAAAATAATGATTATGTAAAAATGAACGAAGATAATATTTTAGAATGGAGTAAGAAATAATCATTTTTGCTTCCAATTCATCAAAAGCATCTAAATTTACTATCAAATTTAGGTGCTTTTTTTGTGTAAAATCTTTTATCTTTGGAAAAATATTAATGTTAATGAACTTCAAAAATTCAATAGTAGCCCTTCTTTTTTTAATCACCTTTTCAGCAAAAGCATCTTTTATTTTGTTGCCAATGGACGAAACCACGCAGCAAAATCACTTGAAAGCATACGGAATTACCTATTGGTGTTTAGACAAAAAATACAAAGCCAGTTGGTTGCTAAATTACCGTGGCGGTTCTTTTTTATTACCCGACGCCGAAGAAATTCGTAAAGAATGTAAAATTCGTGGCGTTAGTTTTGAAGTACTTTCGGATACAGAAACCAAATCAATTTTAGACGAAATCTCAAGTCCTTCCCAAAATATGGAAAACGTAATTTTGGAAAAAGCCCCTAAAGTTGCAGTTTATACACCCAAAGGAAAACAACCTTGGGACGACGCCGTAACCTTAGTTTTGACGTATGCCGAAATCCCATTTACCCCTATTTATGACGAAGAAGTACTTTCTGACGGCTTGTTACTTTATGATTGGTTGCACCTGCATCACGAAGATTTCACGGGACAATATGGAAAGTTTTTTGGTGCCTACAGAAATGCTCCTTGGTATATAGAACAAAAAAAAGCAGCCGAGGAATTGGCAACTAAATTGGGATATTCTAAAGTTTCAGAAGAGAAATTGGCAGTAGCCAAAAAAATCAGAGATTTTGTAATTGGTGGAGGATTTATGTTTGCCATGTGTTCTGCAACAGACAGTTTTGATATTGCGTTATCAGCCGATGGCGTTGACATTTGTGAGCCAATGTTCGACGGAGATCCAAGCGATGGCAATTACCAATCCCGAATTGATTACTCTAAAACATTTGCTTTCAAGGATTATATTTTGGATAGAAAACCAGATCATTATGAGTTCTCATCAATTGATATGACCGAAAAACGGCAACTTCCTATGGAAAAAGATTATTTCACTTTAATGGAATTTTCAGCAAAATGGGACGTAATCCCCAGTATGTTATGCCAAAATCACACGCAATTAGTGAAAGGATTTATGGGACAAACTACCGCTTTTGACAGAGAATTAATCAAAACGAACGTATTGGTTTTAGGCGAAAATTTATTGAACAGCGAGGCACGCTACATTCACGGGCAAAAAGGAAAAGGATTTTTCACGTTCTATGGTGGTCACGATCCCGAAGATTACCAGCATAAAGTAGGCGACGAACCTACCGTTTTAGATTTGCACCCCAATTCTCCGGGATACCGATTGATTTTGAATAATGTTTTGTTTCCTGCGGCTAAGAAGAAAAAGCAGAAAACGTAACAGCATTTTAATTACAAGTTATGAATCATGAGTTATGGACAATTCGACTACAGATGTTCCGAATAACCAAATCAACGAATAACCGAATTAACCCTTAGGCAAACAGAATTTTACCTTTGTTTTGTCAATCTATTTTAGGATTAAGTATAAATATGTAAACTTTTTTTAGGACGAGACATTTTTGAGGACATATCCGAGCGGTCAGGTTTGCAATGTTTTTTGCATGTCCTACTTCTGATGCAGATGCCATGGTTATTAAAATTTAAAGTTATTTTCAAATTTAATAATTTTTTCTTAAGATATAAATTGAAAGAATAAAAAAAGCAGTTTTGGCGAAGCCAAAACTGCTTTTTAAGTAAATTAAATTTTAATTTACAATTTACCATATATTTTTTCTCTTTTCCCATCGGGACTCATCCATTCATTTAATGATAATTCAACTGGCTGAAATTCGACGCCAGTACAACCGACATCTTCAATTTCTTTTTTTAGTTTTTCGGAAACGATGTATTTAACACCGCCTTCAACATAACGGAACATGAAAAAATCTTCACTAACGGTATCATTTATATAAATATTACTTATTGTGACTATTTCCATTCTTTCTTTATGAAAATTGAGTACTTCAATAAAATGAGTTAATGAATTAATTTTTATAGATTTTTTTTCTGTTTCGCCTCCCGCATTTCTAACACGAACACTTACAATACTTTTGTTAAAATTTATATACTCCATATTAAAAAAATATGGATGAGAAATCCAATAATTTTCAATTGTCTCATTTTTGAATATGACTGGAGACTTAAAAAACTGACATTTATTATTTGATTCATTATGGAGAATATTTTTTAACTTATCACTAATTAGTAACCTTAAACCAAAACCAACACAACTTGCATTAATCAAGTCTGTTAATTTTGCTTTTTTTTCAAGAATTGCATTTGAAACAATTGGCTCAAAATCAATTTTCATAAAATCAATTCTATCTATAAATTTTGGATTTTCCCAAATATCACAATGATGAACTGCATTAATTACTTGATTATAATGACCTACTATTTTATTGTTACTTGAAGTTCTTATAGAGTAAAAGTTCATAATCTAAAAAATTATTTGATTAATTGGCGTAGTTGGGTTGTTAAGTATTGCCGTTTTTATATCGTTTACTAAAATAGTTAAGCCATTATACGCTTGTTCAGGTGTCATATTAGGTCCATATTGATTTTTAATTTCAAGTAGTCTATCTAGAACTCTTTGGTCATAAGCAGCATGGCTTCCATTATGCACAGCAGTGCTCAAAGGAATACCATTTAACGCTTCATTCATGTGAAAGGCGTTTGCGGATTTGGCTGCTTTTTGAACTACTTCATTTGTACTTTTCGCCCATGGAATTATGTGATGTGCTATCAATGGATTACCAACGGCTAGATTAAGAACTTTTCTTAATTGTCCTCTATTTCCAAATTCAATAACACCGTTAGTAACTTTCCAGACGAATTTTGTAGTTCCAGTTACTGTAGATGCTATTTTTATTCCAAACTTTGTTCCTGCCGTTGCCCATCCAACTATTGGTATTGCACTTGCATAACTTAATGTAGCATTTAAACCTTCTCCTTCTATGGTATATAAAACTCCATTTGTTAAATCGGCAACTTCACCAACCACGGGTATTAAACCAAAAGCGTCTAAACTCAAATGAATTACACCTTTGTTTTGTCAATCTGAATTTTACCTTTTACTTGTCAATCTGAATTTCACCTTTGATTTGTCTATGTGAATTTCACCTTTGATTTGTCAATCTGAATTTATTTCAGATTCTATTTTTATTTTAGTATCGAGTGTAATTAGTTATTGCATCCGAAATCGTGTTAGAATGTCATTGCGAGGCACGCGGCAATCTCATCACAATTATTTTTGTTTACTTTGTAAAGTTATGATTTTATCATCATTGCAAAGATATGAGACTTCGCACAGCAATCCCAACTATTATTAATATACTTCGAAGAGCGGGTAAAAATTTTGTGGAACGCAAACGTGAACTTACCACAAAATTCGAAATTGCGAGAAACAGCTGTTAGCAAACGTTGCTAGTTCAATTTTTCTATTTCGAGTTCCAATGTAATTCCAGGTAAGCCTTCAAATGTGGATTTGCAAAAACCTTTTCTTCCTTCTATTTTATTTATTTAAGTTGTTATTTTCTTTCCATTCATTTCTGGTGATGCGTTCAAATAAATCAATTCATAGCTGCATTCTGATTTCCATTCAATTGAGCCTTCAAGTTCTTTGTCTGAACCTTCAGTTAATTCCTTTTGAATTTTTTCGGTCCTATTTATTGTCCAAGCAGGAAGTTTATAATTTGTGCATATCATCTTAAACGTACCGATTTTAAAATCACTACATGTTAAATTCTGTGATTTGGAAACACTTGATATCATTAATAGCGTAAGAATGTATAATGTTCGCATTTTTTCTTGAGTTATAGTTGGTGGCAATCTTTGCTAACGTTCCGCCAATAGGCGGATTTGCGGCTAATGGAAAGAAATCTTTCCATTAAAGCAAAACGAAAATACGAAAAAAAACGTTCCCGAAACCCAAAAGTTAGCAAGTGCGCTTATTGGCTGTTAGCGGTTGTTCCTGTTGATTTGTATTTTAGATAACACTATTAAAGTTAATACGTTCAGAATAAGTATGTAATATCCATATCTAATTTGATCAATAATTTCGATACCAACTTTTAATACAAAAATTAGCATAGAGCATACTAATAAGGAAAAGTTTAGAATTGAAAGTTTAAAAACTTGCTTAACGTTTTCTTTTAAAGCAGTGACCAATATTATTAAAGAAATAATGATCGAAATTGTAAAGCATAAAGATGGATAAAATGTCCAATCTCTAAAATACTTCAATTCAAATTCTTTATAAGTTGAGAAACCTAACTCATAAGCATTAGCTGTATATTCTTTTCTTAATTCTGCTAAACGTAAATCTTTTTCGGGTTTATTTTTTCTTTTTAATGAATCATTCATTTGCTTTAAAACTTCTTTGCTTACTGTGGAATCCGCAATTACTTCATGATGAAGTTGCAATTTGAGAATTGTACTATCCGCGCATGTTTGAAACATTGGTAAAATGCAAACAAGAAAAATAGAGAAAGAAAAAATTTTGATTGCTTTTTTCATAGTTGTTTCTTTTGGAATAACCGCTAACTTATTAATAGGTCTGACAAAGCCAGACTTATCAACCCAAAATTGGGTGGCTTTGTCTGACAACAGATAGACTTTATTTATCTTCAAATGTAGTTTTAAATATTCAAAAATGGCTTTGTTTTCCTAAATATAAAAATTATCAAAACAATTCTTCCGTTAGCCCCGATTACTTCACTACACTTTTATTTTAATTGGAGTTCAGTGAATTTCATTTAAGGCGGTATCCTCGCAGCGAAGCGAAGAGATTGAGCCGAAAGCGGGAATTACAATTCCAAATGCAAGAGGACAATTCGCTCCAAATAATACGTACTTTTTTTAATATTTATAACGTTCCCTCTTGACTTTCTTTGTCCAAATAATCTTGAACAATTTCAATAGCATTGGTTACCACATCGCTTAAAGCAGTAATGAAACTGCCGTCTTCAACATTGTCAATGGCGTGTTTTATCGCTTCGGTTTCAATAGAAATGATTTCGTGCGTTACCGTTTTTCCACTTTCTGAGATGCCTTTAAGTATTAGATTTATGATTTCTTGCTCGGTTCTACCTCGCAAATATTTTTCTTGACGAATTATGATGTGATTGAACATTCTGCCCGCAATTAAGCCACATTCTTTGATGTCTTCGTCACGACGATCGCCAACACCAGCAATAATTCCGATTTTTTTGGTTGCAGAAACACTTTGTAAATATTCTTCAACACCTCTATATCCAGAAGGATTGTGAGCGAAATCAATCAATACTTTGAATTTCTTAAACTCAAAAATATTCATTCTTCCCGGCGTTTGAGCGGCACTTGGAATAAATGTTTTAAGAGACAAACTAATATCTTCGGTTTTGAAACCATACAAATAACTGGCTAAAGTTGCCGCAAGAACATTGGCAATCATGAACTTGGCTTTTCCGCCAAGAGTTAAAGGCACGTGAGTGGCTCGCTCAATTCTGATTTTCCATTCTCCTTTTTTGATGGTTATGAAACCATTTTCATAAACGGCGACTGTTTTGCCTTCAGCACATAATTTTTTGATTAATGGATTGTCTTCCGATAAACTGAAATACGCCACATTACAACTTAATTCTCCCCCAATTTTTACGCAATGTTGGTCATCAGCATTCAAAATTGCCCAGCCACTTTTTCGAACACTTTTCACAACTGTGGCTTTTACTCGTGCTAAATCTTCCAGTGTATGAATATCGCTTAATCCTAAATGGTCTTCTTGAATATTGGTGATAATTGCAATATCACATTTACTAAATCCTAATCCAGAGCGTAAAATTCCACCTCTTGCGGTTTCTAAAACAGCAAATTCTACTGTGGGATCACGAAGTATGTATTCGGCACTTATTGGTCCTGTGGTATCGCCTTTTTCCATCATGTGGTTTTGAATATAAATTCCATCAGATGTTGTAAATCCAACTTTATAACCATTATTTTTTACAATATGAGCCAAAAGTCGGGTAGTGGTAGTTTTTCCATTGGTACCTGTAACCGCAATTATAGGAATTCGACACGATTTTCCTGGAGGATAAAGCATATCGATTACTGGCGAAGCAACATTTCGTGGCAATCCTTCAGAAGGGGCAAGGTGCATTCTAAATCCGGGCGCCGCATTGACTTCAAGAATAACACCACCATTTTCTTTTAAAGGTTGTGTTAGATTTTCTGCCATAATATCCACGCCACAAACGTCAAGTCCAATGACTCTTGAAATACGTTCTGCAAGGAATATATTTTCTGGATGCATCATATCGGTTACATCTACGGAAGTGCCGCCAGTACTAAGATTAGCAGTCGATTTTAGGAATACAATTTCCTCTTTTGCAGGAATTGTTTCTAAAGTGTAATTCAATCGCTCCAATAAATCTTCGGTATCCCGATCGACATCAATTTGTGTCAACACATTTTCATGTCCATAACCTCTTCTTGGGTCAAGGTTTGTGATGTCAATTAGCTCTTGAATGTTGTTTTTTCCGTTTCCAACAACGTGTGCAGGAACTCTTTTGGCAGCAGCTACCAATTTATTATCGATAACTAAAATTCTAAAATCGAAACCAGTTATGAATTTTTCTACAATAATACGTTTGCTATATTCTTTTGCGAAGGCCAGTCCAGAAACTGCGTCTTCCCAATTGGTGACATTAATAGAAGCTCCTTTTCCGTGATTTCCATCTAAAGGTTTTAAAACAATTGGGTATCCAATTTTTTCTATGGTCGCAGCCAAATCTTCCTCGTCAACACAAATACTTCCGCTTGCCACGGGAATAGATGCCATGTCTAACATTTTCTTTGTTAGCTCTTTATTGCAAGCAATATCTACTGCAATACTTGATGTTTTACAGGTAATAGTTGCTTGAAATCGCATTTGATTAATTCCATATCCAAGTTGAACTAAGGAATTAGTTCCCAATCGAATCCAAGGAATATCTCTTGCAACAGCTTCTTCAACAATGCTTCCTGTACTTGGCCCAAGGCGAACACGCTCTCGAATTTCGCGCATTTTTTGTAAATCGGATTGCAAATCATATTCGGTTCCTGCAATTAATGCTTCGGCAATTGCAACTGCAGATTCAGCAGCAAAAAGTCCTACATTTTCTTCTTTATAACTAAAAACTACATTATAAGTTCCCGGAGTTTTGGTTTCGCGAGTTCTTCCAAAACCAGTTTCCATCCCGGCTAAAGTTTGAATTTCGAGTGCGATATGTTCTATAACATGTCCCATCCAAGTGCCTTTATCAATTCTTGTAAAAAAACCACCTCGGCAACCTTCTGAACAACGATGTTCTATCATTGTTGGGAATTGCGCCTCGATTCGTTCTCTGAAACCTTCAATTTTGTTGGTTGGAAATTCTTCCATTTCTTCTAAATCCAAACGCATTTGGATTAGTTTTTTTCGTTGAACACTCCAAATATTGGGACCACGAAGTGCTTGTATTTTTAATATTTTCATAATATTTATTTAGGAATGTTAATTGCTTTGGTAATTTATTTTCTAAATGTAAGTAGTATTTGTTGAATTACGATAATAATTCTTTGTAATATTAAATTTCATTTAAAAATATAATTTTAAATGTTGATTTTGATTTGCAATATTTCATTTTTTGGTTATTTTTACCAAATGAACATACAAGGAAAATTAATAATAATAGGAGGTGCTGTTGATAAAGGAAGTTTCACAGAAACGGAATTAGATAAAAATGCGAGAATCAATTTAAACTTTTTTGAAACTGGAATTCTGAAAAGAATTTTAGTAGAATCCAAACATAAGGAATTATCTAGAATCGAAATAATTACCACAGCTTCCAAAATTCCTAAAGAAATTGGACCCGAATATGTAAAAGCATTCAACTCGTTAGGAGCTTTTAATGTCGATGTTTTATATATTGAAAAAAGGGAACAAGCCATGGATCCTGAAGTTCTTGAACGTTTGAAAGCTGCCGATGTAGTGATGTTAACCGGTGGTGATCAACTTCGATTGACCTCCATTCTTGGCGGCACTCCTTTTCACGATATTTTATTGGATAAATATTTAAATGAAGAATTTATTTACGCTGGAACTTCTGCCGGAGCTGCTGCGGCATCAAATACTATGATTTATCAAGGTAGTAGTTCCGAAGCATTATTAAAAGGAGAAGTTAAAATTACAAGTGGCTTGGGTTTTATTGACAACGTAGTAATTGACACCCATTTCGTCCAACGGGGAAGAATTGGAAGGTTATTTCAATCGGTTGTGGGAAATCCAAAAGTATTAGGAATTGGTCTTGGAGAAGATACAGGATTGTTGATAACTCATAATAATCGAATGGAAGCAATTGGTTCTGGATTGGTTATTTTGGTTGACGGACGGGAGATTAAAGATACCAATTTAACAGAAGTAGAACTGGGGCAACCCATTTCAATTTCGCATTTGGTAACGCATGTTATGAGTAAATACGACACGTTTGATTTAGATACTTATAAAATGACGATTCAAAGTTCTCAATATATTAATTCGTAAGAATACTAATTATTATATCTTATGAAACTAATTATTCACGGTGGTTTTTTCTCTGAATCTTCTACAAATGCTGAAACGAAGGCAGCCAAACAAAAGGCTTTAGAGCGAATTGTGAAGAATTCTTTTGACTATTTAAAGTCACATTCTGCCCTGGAAACGGTTGTTTTTGCAGTTTCTCAATTGGAAGACGATGAATTGTTCAATGCAGGAATTGGATCCCAAATCCAAAGTGACGGAAAAATCAGAATGAGTGCTGCTTTAATGGACGGTTCAACCCAAAAAATGAGTGGCGTAATCAATATTGAAGAAGTGAAAAATCCTATTCAAGTTGCTGCTACATTACTGCCATTTGATGATAGAATTTTGGGTGGAAGTGGAGCGACAAATTTTGCAAGACAACACGGTTTTGAGAAATTCACAACAGAAATCCCTCAACGAAAAGCAGAATATGAAGCTAAATTAAAATCTTTAGGAACGGGAACTGTAGGCTGTGTGGCTTTTGATAAAGAGGGTAAACTTGCAGTTGGAACTTCTACTGGAGGGAAAGGCTTTGAAATACCAGGTCGAATATCAGATTCTGCAACGGTAGCTGGAAATTATGTCAATGAATTTTGTGGTGTTAGTTTAACTGGAGTAGGCGAGGACATCGTGAGTAATGCAACCGCAGCCAAAATCGTAACTCGTGTAACCGATGGATTTACTTTAGAAATGGCTTTCAACAAAACTTTTTCGGAGTTAAAACCGTACGATGGTTTTGCCGGTGCTATAGCTATTGATAATTTGGGAAATATGTTTCATCAAGACTCATACCCTAGTATGGTTTTTGCCAGTTTTGATGGTGAAAATTTTGAGATTTTTGATTAAAAAATAAATGACTAGTCCTAAATAATCGATACAGATTATTAGACAAAAATAGATAAATTA
>NZ_JBBALW010000002.1:0-143126 GCF_040402835.1 Flavobacterium sp. | reverse complement strand
TAATTTATTTATCAAACAAATATACAAAAATATGAGCAATTACGGATATACATTTATTTTTATATTCAATTACGGCTTCATTGTCTTTCAAATGGAAATTTTTAGTAGCAGTTGCTGAAGTTTGGAATTCTTGAAAGATTGCATTATAGTGAAATTTGGCTTTGAATTTAGTTTCATTTACTTGAACGAATTCGGTTTCCAGATTTTTATAAAATATTTTTTCTATACGAACATTGCTTCGCAGTGGTTTTTCAAACTCAATAATAAATACTGTTCCACTGCCGCTTTCCATTCTTCCGCTGGTCCAATTTTCAAATGTTATTGATTTTATTTCTTGTGGCATTGCGGCATAAAATAAGTCCTTTGATGCGTTGCATGAAAGTAAATTTATAAGGAAAAGGAAAACTATTTTTTTCATTTTACAAATATATTAGGGCGCTGGATTTGGAAGTATGCTTTGAATTTTATCAATTTCCGAAATTATATTTTCATTAAGGGAAACACCAATTGTATTTATATTTTCTTTTAATTGATTTAAATTTGTTGCTCCAATAATGGTACTTGTGACAAAAGATTGATGTGCTACAAAAGCCAATGATAATTCGGTTAATGTAAGTCCAAAATCAAGTGCAATTTCGTTATATCTCTTCGTTGCTTCTCTAGTATTTTCTCCGTTGTAACGCACAAATTGTGGAAATAAACCAATTCGAGAGTTTGGATGAGTTGCCCCATTTAAAAATTTACCTGACAATACACCAAATGCCATTGGGGAATAGGCTAACAAGCCCACATTTTCGCGATGACATACTTCGGATAAACCCACTTCAAAACTCCGATTTACTAAAGAATAGGGGTTTTGGATGGTTGCCATTCTTGGTAAATTATGTTTTTTACTTTCTTCTAAAAAGCGCATTAATCCCCACGGAGTTTCATTGGAAACCCCAATATTACGAATTTTTCCTTGACTAATTAGCCCTTGTAAACATTCCAACACCGATTGAAAGTTGTCTTCCCAAGCGTCTTCTTGCACTTTAAATCCAAGTGTTCCAAACATATTAGACTTGCGTTCTGGCCAATGCAATTGGTATAAATCTATATAATCTGTTTGGAGGCGTTGCAAACTTTGCTCTAATGCAAATGTGATACTTTTAGGTGAAAAGTCGTTTTTATCCCGCATGTATGTGAAGTTTGGATTAGGGCCAGCGATTTTTGTGGCTAAAATTATATTTTCTCTATTGCCACTTTTTTTGAACCAAGTTCCAATGATTTTTTCAGTGCTTCCATACGTTTCTTTTCGTGCTGGAACGGAATACATTTCAGCAGTATCAAAAAAATTGATGCCGTTTTCAAAAGCATAATCCATCTGAGAATGTCCTTCGGCTTCTGTATTTTGTTCTCCAAAAGTCATCGTTCCAAGACAAATTTTACTGATTTTTGTTTTGGTATTTGGTAAAGTTGTGTATTTCATAGTTAAGGGGAAAGTTATAATGTTACAATTAGATAAAGTAAAAAGGCTCAAAGTATAACTCTGAACCTTTGAACCTTTTTACTTTGAACTTTTTTTATAAATCATTCAACATTTTGGAAATTTCATCTAATTTTGGCGTCAAAATAATTTCAATTCTACGGTTTTTAGCTTTTCCTTCAGGAGTATCATTGCTCATTAAGGGCGCAAATTCACCTCTTCCCGCAGCAGTTAAATTTTCTTTTTTAACCGATTTGTTTTCTGATAAAATGTTAACAATAGCTGTAGCTCTTTTGGTAGAAAGATCCCAATTATTTTCAATTTGTCCCACAGCACCGCCAAATTTATCGATATCAGTATGCCCTTCAATTAAAACGGCGATGTCTGGATTTTGAGCCAAAACGGTTCCAACAGCAATTACCGCTTTTTTACCTTCTGAACCCACAGCCCAACTTCCTGATTCAAAAAGCAACTTGTTTTCCATAGAAACATACACTTTTCCATCTCTTTGATTCACGGTAAGTCCTTTTCCCTCAAAGGCTTTCAATGATTTTGACAAGGCGTCTTTCAGTTTTTTCATTGCCGCTTCTTTGGCAGCCATGATGCTTTCCAATTCATTTACTCGATCGGTACCTTTTTTCAAATCGGCACTTAACTTATTCAAACGTTCTTTTTCAGCAGCCAATGCTTTTTCTTTAGCTTCTAATTGTGCCAATAACTCCCGGTTTTTAGCCATGTTTTCTTTCAAAGATTCATTGCTGTTTTTTTCTAATGCGGAATAAGATGCTTGTAACGTTTTTAGATTTTTATCTGCGGTAGCAAAATCAATAGCCAATTTATCACGTTCGGATTTGGTTTTGTCATAATCAGATTTCAAGGTAGCATAGTCAGAATCAAGTTTGCTTTTAGCCTTAGTAATGCTGTCGTTTAAATCGGCAGTTCTTCTATTTTCCTTTTTTAAATCTGCAAATTTTGTTTCTAATTCGTTAAAAACTTTCTTAGACACACACGATGTTGCTAAAGTTAAAACTACTATTCCCAATGCGATTTTCTTAATCATTTTTAAATATTTTAAAGGTTAAAATTATTCTAATTCTACTAAAACGGGACAATGGTCAGAATGTTTTGCTTCTGGCAAAATTAAGGCTCTTTTGAGTTTGTCTTTCAAGGTTTCGCTTACCAAACAATAGTCAATTCGCCAGCCCTTATTATTGCCTCGCGAACCTGCTCTATAACTCCACCAACTGTATTGATCGGGTTGTTTGTTAAAAAATCGGAAGCTATCAATGAATCCGTTTTTCATAAATGTGTCCAGCCACGCCCGTTCCTCGGGTAAGAAACCTGAAACTTTAGCGTTGCGAATTGGATCATGAATGTCAATTGCCTTATGGCAAATGTTGTAATCACCACAAATTACCAAATTAGGAATTTCTTTTTTCAACGTATCGATATAATTTTGAAAATCGTCCATAAACATAAATTTATGATCCAAACGATCACTATTTGTGCCTGATGGCAAATACAAGCTCATCACTGAAACGCCATCAAAATCAACACGAAGATTTCGTCCTTCAAAATCCATGTGTTCAATTCCTGTTCCAAAAACAACATTGTTAGGTTTTATTTTCGACAAAATCGCCACGCCACTATATCCTTTTTTGGTTGCGGGATAATAATATTGATAGGGATAACCTGCCTTTTCAATATCGAAAACTGGCACTTGGTCTTCGTTAGCTTTTATCTCCTGAAGGCAAATTACATCTGGATTTGCATGTTGCAACCAATCGATAAAACCTTTGGTAATGGCGGCTCTAATTCCATTTACATTATAGGAAATAATTTTCATTAATTATAATTCAAATTTATATTCCCAAAAGTAATAAAAAACTTGAACGTACAATACAGAAAATACAAAGAAAATCGAAACTCATTTTCATTGGTAACACGAGAATTTTCCTATCTTTGTTTTTCGTTTTAAATAAAATTATAAATGGGTTTAGTTACCGCAAAGGAAGTTTCCAAAGTAATAAATACTGATAAGTACGGAGTTTTCGGTACTTTTTTAGGTTGGTTACTGATGAAGACTTTAAAAATATCTACCCTAAACAAAGTTTATGATAGAAACAAACATTTGAAAGATGTCGCCTTTTTAAATGCCATTTTAGAGGATTTAGAAATTAAATTTGAAATTCCTGAAGAAGATTTAAAACGTTTACCAAAAGAAGGGGCTTATATTACTATTTCAAATCATCCTTTGGGCGGAATTGATGGTGTTTTATTATTGAAATTAATGCTTGAAAGAGAGCCTAATTTCAAGATAATTGCTAATTTTCTTTTGCATAGAATTGATCCTCTGAAAAAATATATAATGCCTGTAAATCCTTTTGAAAACCACAAAGATGCAAAATCAAGCGTAGTAGGAATCAAGGAAACACTTCGTCATTTGCGGGATGGAAAGCCTTTAGGTATGTTTCCTGCTGGAGAAGTTTCTACCTATAAAGATGGTAAGTTAATGGTTGACAAACCATGGGAAGAAGGCGCCATTAAAGTGATTCGAAAAGCACAAGTTAAAGTTGTTCCGATTTATTTCCATGCTAAAAACAGTAAATTATTCTATTTTTTATCCAAAATTGATGACACGTTTCGTACAGCAAAACTCCCGTCAGAATTATTTTCTCAAAAAGATAGAGTTATTAAAGTTCGTATTGGAAAACCAATTTCTGTAAACGAACAAAACGAACATTCAACTATTGAAGAATATTCTGAATTTTTGCGACGTAAAACCTATATGTTGGCAAAACCATTTCAAAAAGAAACTCCTTTTTTACCAACTCCAAATTTAAAACTCCCTAAAAAAGAACCTAAAAAAATTGTAACGGCTGCCTGTCATGAAAATATGGTTTTAGAAGTTGACGCTCTGCGAAGTTCAGATTGCAGATTATTGCAAAGCAAAAATTACGAAGTATTCTTTGCCGAAGCTTCTAAAATTCCAAATATTCTTCATGAAATTGGACGTTTGCGGGAAATAACTTTTAGAGAAGTTGGTGAAGGAACAAATGAATCCATCGATATTGACAAATACGACAAATACTACCACCACATGTTTTTGTGGGATGATGACGCCAAAAAAATGGCTGGTGCCTACAGAATGGGATTAGGTTCTGAAATTTATCCAAAATATGGAATGGACGGATTTTATCTCAATGAGCTTTTTAGGTTTGAGCCTGAATTACATGATATGATGCACAAATCTATCGAGATGGGTCGCGCTTTTATCATTAAAGAATACCAACAAAAACCAATGCCTCTTTTCTTACTTTGGAAAGGAATTATCCATACAACTTTGAGATATCCAGAGCATAAATTTTTGCTTGGCGGCGTAAGTATTAGCAATCAATTTTCAGATTTTTCAAAATCTTTGATGATTGAATTTATGAAATCTAATTTCTATGACCCCTATATTGCCCAATATATACATCCAAAAAAGGCCTTTAAAGTAAAATTAAAAGATGCCGATAAGGATTTTGTTTTCAATGAAGCAGAATCCGATTTGAATAAATTTGACAAAATAATTGACGAACTTGAGCCTGGAAATTTGCGATTACCCGTTCTCATAAAAAAATATATCAAGCAAAATGCCCGAGTAGTCGCCTTTAATGTTGATCCCTTATTTAATAATGCTGTGGATGGGCTTATGTATATTAGAATTTCTGATATTCCAGACAGTACAGTAAAGCCAGTAATAGAGGAATTTCAAGCAGAATTAGAACGTAAATTGGCAGAAAAAGAAGGCCTTGATTTCTAATTGCAAATCATTTAAAAAAAGCTGTAATCTGTATATAGATCCTTTTTATTCGGACGGTGAAATTATATTTATTTTGTTTTTTCGACAATCAATTTTTTATAATTTTCCCAATCTTCGATAGAAATCGTTAGGATTTTTTTATACGTTTTACCTTTTAAATAGTCCAAAATATACTTGGCACGTTCTTCTGATTCAGGATGCGAAGAAATCCAATACAAACTATCGGACATGTCTTTTTGCTGTGCCAATTCAAACATAAAATCGGCTAATGGCTCTGGGTTGATATTCGCTTTCAAAAGATAATCTACGCTTGCCATATCGGCCTCTTTTTCTAAAGTTCTGTCATAAGCTGACGATGTTAACGATTTTAGAATTTCTTTCACAATCACACTCCCTTTTCCGCCCGTAGTTGCAGAAAGCAAAACAGACAAGCCAATTTCTTTAGAAAGTTTTTTCATTACGTGATTGTTTGCAATGTGAGCAATTTCATGTCCTAAAACCCCTTGTAAAGCTTCTTGACTTTTACACTCTTTGATTAATCCGGTATAAACTACTAGGTGACTATTTGGAAGTGCAAAAGCATTAATATCATTATTTACTACAATATGAATTTTCAAGGAATCTTTTTCGATATTATTTTTTTCACAAATAGGCGCTATTAATTTATCTAATGTTTCTGTAATAGAATCGTTAGAAATCACATCGCTTGTTGATGAAATTTCATCCCAAATTAAATCTCCAATTTTACTTTCTGAAGAACTTCGAATTTCTTTAACATGAAAGTAAGAAACAAAATCCACTTGTGAAAGGGTTAAAAACAGTCCGAAAAAGCTTATTAAAATTAAGAATCCTGGAAGTATTATTTTTTTTACCATTACGATTTACATATTAAGTTAGTTACATTTCCAAAAAAGAAAACCTTTACATGTTTCCCTTTTCGAGTTTGAATTGCACAATAAATAGTGGAAATAATTTCTAAAATATTGAATACAATCACGGTGAATAAATAAGCAAAATAATGGTTGGAAGCTTTTTCATCTGTAAAAATTATGGAAATGGTCCACCAAAAACTATAGCTATTGGCAAACAATAAAACTACTTGCGAAAGTAGTGCTTGGGTACAATGCCAGCGTACAAAAAAAGTGCTTTTTCGATTGGCTAAATAGAAAAAAAGCGTGGCTAATAAATTGATAATTGGCAACGGTAACCCAGCAATAACAGCTACTAACGACATTAAATAACTGTTGGATGCCTTTTCGTTTTCGTGTTCCGTTGTAACGTAAGCAAAGGTGTTTTTGTGTTTCATAATCCTTTATTAATATTCCAAATCCAGTTGAGAACCACTAGAATTATTAGTGGTATTGCTATTTTTTTTTGTTTCAGAAGGCATTCCGTTTTATTATAAAAAGTATAAAAGGAGTATTTTTTTAACAGTAAATCAAAAACAATCCAAAAAGGCAAAAATAACATTGAACCACTTACAAATATTCCAAAAGGATTCGTCAAAACAGAAGCTACATAATCTCCCTTAAAAAGAAGTTGTACGGCTCGAGTTGTACCGCAAGAAGGACAGGGATATCCTGTGACATTCTTAATCATACAAACAGAGAATTGATTGCTTTTGGAATAATATAAGTTGTATAATAGATAGATATATCCCGAAGTACAAGCTGCTAAAACAAATAGATATAACTTGTTTTTAGACATTATCTAATATAAAGCATTTTGAAATGTTTCCATATTTTTTTCTCGAGTTGTACTCATGATTGAAAACCAATCAACAATTGTCCAAATCATAAATCCACCACAGGTTAGTAATTTTAAAACACCCATTCCAGTGTCTCCTAACATGAATCTATCTATTCCTAATTGACCCGCTGATAAAGAAATAATCATCATTGTGTCGGGATTTTTAAATTGCATTTCTAAAACTAAAGGCCATTTTGAGTCTTCTAAGCTGTTTAATTTTTCTCGAATTGCTGATAAATGGTAGCTTTCAAAATATTTTGCATTGCTAATCATGAATAAGTCTACTTTTTGCGATTCCATAGTCTTAGATTTAAATTTATAGTATGCTAATGTATTAAAAATAGTATTACATTCTTTTTGATTATGTAAATTTATTTTAAATATTTTGCTTTTATTTTATACGCGATTACTTTTGTTAGTCTTTGAAGACTTTCAAAACGTTATGATAACTCTGTAGTTTAAGGAAGTACAATCGATTACTTTCAAAACGAGTTTCATTGTTTGTGTTACACACGAAACAAAACTCTAGCTGTTGGGTGTTGTTTATTTTATTATTTTTTTAGCTTTAATTTTTTTTTCATGCAAAGACTACTCTCAACGCCTATGTATTGTCCGTATTGTTCAGATATTTCATAACCGGATTTTGTATAAAGCGCTATTGCGTCATCTAGTTTTACAGAGGTTTCTAAAATAGCTTCCGAATGCAGCAATTCGGTTGCCCAAGCTTCTAATTCACTCAAAATACTGGTGGCAATGGCTTTGCCTCTGTGGTCTGGGTGAACAAACATTCTTTTTATTTCTGCTTTTTTATCGGAATGATTTTTAAATGCTCCACAACCTACAGGAATTGTGTTTTCATAACATACTATGACATTTTCTAAATAAATCTGGTTATAATATGCAAAAAATTCTTTTTCATCTCCATCGATATCAATTAAATATTCATCAAAAAGAGCTGTTAACTTTTGAAAATCTGAGTTTAAAGAGGTGGTTCGAATTAGTTTCATGCTGGCATATTTCTGTAATTCAAATAAAAAAAATGGTTTTTTAAATGAAATAGCTATTGGAAATGGTTGGGAAAAAAGCAGTTATCACTAAATAACTGCCTATTAAATATTTTTTGCAATTAGCTACCGCACATTTCACATTCGTCTGGTCCTGCATTTTTAGACAATTCTATCATGGCTTTGTACTCTTCTGGGGTCATTTCTACGGCTTGTGTAACTACAGGAATAGCTGCTAATTCTTGTTCTTGAACTAAAACTGGCTCTGCTTTTTTGTCGTTATTCAAAGTGAATTTTATAGCGTCAACGGCAGCTTTTGTTCGCAAATAGTACATTCCAGTTTTCAATCCTGATTGCCAAGCGTAGAAGTGCATGGACGTTAATTTTGAGTAACTGGCATTTTGCATGAACAAGTTCAACGATTGCGATTGATCCACAAAATACCCTCTGTGGCGGGACATATCGATGATGTCTTTCATGGACATTTCCCAAACGGTTTTGTACAATTCCTTTAAATCTTGTGGGATATTTAGGTTTTGAACCGATCCGTTTTCACGCATTAATTCTTGTTTCAACGTTTCTGTCCAAAGTCCTAATTTTACTAAATCTTCAAGCAAATGTTTATTTACTACAATGAATTCGCCCGAAAGTACACGTCGTGTGTAAATATTGGAAGTATAAGGCTCAAAAGCTTCGTTGTTTCCTAATATTTGCGAAGTCGAAGCTGTTGGCATTGGCGCTACTAAAAGCGAGTTTCTTACTCCGTTTTTCAATACTTCTTTACGCAATGCTGCCCAATCCCAACGGCCTGAAAGTTCTTCGTCTTTCATTCCCCAGAGGTTGTGCTGGAATTCTCCTTGCGATATTGGCGAACCAACATAACTTGAATACGGTCCTTCTTCGATTGCCAATTCCATAGATGCGGTTACGGCAGCAAAATATAATGTTTCAAAAATTTCTTGGTTCAATTTTTTAGCTTCGTCGCTTGTAAACGGTAACCGCAACATGATAAAAGCATCCGCCAAACCTTGCACTCCCAACCCAATTGGGCGGTGACGTTTGTTTGAATTTTCTCCTTCAATTACAGGATAATAATTTCTATCGATTACTTTATTCAAATTTCTGGTCACTCGTTTGGTAACGGTAAACAACAAATCGTGGTTGAATTTCCCGTTTTCAACGAACATTGGTAACGAAAGGGAAGCCAAATTACAAACTGCAATTTCGTCTTTCGATGTGAATTCCATAATCTCGGTACACAAATTCGATGAACGAATAGTTCCTAAATTTTTCTGGTTCGATTTTCTATTGGCTGCATCTTTGTACAGCATATATGGGGTTCCAGTCTCGATTTGCGATTCTAAAATTTTCTCCCATAATTCATGTGCTTTGATGGTTTTTCTACCCTTTCCAGCTGCTTCATACGAAGTATATAAGGCTTCGAATTCTTCCCCATAAACATCGTATAAACCTGGACATTCGTTCGGACACATCAACGTCCAAAGTCCGTCTTCTTGCACGCGTTTCATAAATAAATCGGAAGTCCACATTGCAAAAAATAAATCTCTGGCGCGCATTTCTTCTTTTCCAGTATTCTTTTTCAAATCCAAGAAATCGAAAATATCAGCATGCCAAGTTTCAATATAAATCGCAAAACTACCTTTACGTTTTCCACCGCCTTGATCTACGTAACGTGCAGTATCATTGAAAACTCTTAACATCGGAACAATTCCGTTCGACGTTCCATTGGTGCCACGAATATATGATCCTGTAGCGCGAACATTATGAATTGAAAGTCCAATTCCTCCTGCAGATTGCGAGATTTTCGCCGTTTGTTTTAGCGTATCATAAATCCCGTCGATGCTGTCGTCTTGCATTGCCAAAAGGAAACAAGAAGACATTTGAGGTTTTGGCGTTCCGGCATTGAACAATGTTGGGGTAGCGTGTGTGAAGAATTTTTTCGACATTAAGTCGTAGGTTTCTATCACAGAAGTCAAATCGTCTAGGTGAATTCCAACAGAAACTCGCATCAGCATGTGTTGCGGACGCTCTACAATTTTACCGTTTATTCTTAGCAAATAAGACCGTTCCAAAGTTTTGAAACCAAAATAATCGTAGTTAAAATCTCGGTTGTATATAATGTGGGAATCCAAAAATTCGGCGTTATCCATAATTACTTTGTGCACTTCTTCCGAAAGCAAAGGCGCTTTTTGCCCATTTCGTGGGTTCACGTAAAGGTACATTTCGTTCATTGTTTCCGAGAACGATTTTTTGGTATTGGAATGCAAATTCGAAATAGCGATTCTCGCTGCCAATTGTGCATAATCTGGATGCGCAATGGTCATCGAAGCCGCAGTTTCGGCTGCTAAATTATCTAATTCTGACGTAGAAACTCCATCATAAAGCCCTTCAATTACTCGCATTGCTACTTTTACAGCATCAACTAAATCGTTCAAACCGTAACATAGTTTTTTAATTCTATCGGTAATTTTGTCAAACATCACAGGCTCTTTGTGCCCATCTCTTTTTACTACGTACATACTTTTTTGTTTTTAAAACAGAAAATCCCTTCGCTGTTTTTCGTTATTTGTAATTTATGCAGAATTCGTTTCAGCATCTTTTTTTGGAGCTATTTACTTCGTCAGTTCGCTGCGCTCGTGTCCAGCTATCCATTGCAATCCACGCAAAAAAAGCGTGGGATTTCCATTACTAACTGCCTGTCGGAAGACAGGTCTGGGCTAGGGCTTCAGATGTAAGAATTAATTTCGAGTACTAATTACGATTTTAATAAAACCGCAATTCTAAATGGGGTGTAATTTATTTTCTAAAAATCAGCGTCAAAAGTAATTTTTTGAGCCTCTACATCCGTATTCATAACTCCCGATTTTTGATATTCGGCTACTTTCTTTTCAAAGAAATTGGTTTTTCCTTGAAGCGAAATCATATCCATAAAATCAAACGGGTTCGAGGTATTATATTCTCTGTCGCACCCTAATTCAACTAATAATCTGTCGGCAACAAATTCTAAATACTGCGTCATTAAAACAGCATTCATTCCAATTAAACTCACAGGAAGTGATTCGGTAATGAATTCTCTTTCAATATTTAAGGCATCCACAATAATCTCACGAATTCTATTTTTAGGAACTTTATTCACCAAGTGGTGGTTGTGCAAATGCACCGCAAAATCACAGTGAACTCCCTCATCTCGAGAAATTAATTCGTTAGAAAAGGTCAAACCTGGCATTAAACCACGTTTTTTCAACCAATAAATAGAACAAAAAGCCCCCGAAAAGAAAATCCCTTCTACGGCTGCAAAAGCAATTAATCTTTCGGCAAAAGAATCCGAATCAATCCATTTCAAAGCCCAATCAGCTTTTTTCTTAATAGCAGGAAAAACATCTAATGCATTGAATAATTCGTCTTTTTCCGCTTCATCTTTTACATACGTATCAATCAAAAGTGAATACGTTTCGCTATGAATGTTCTCCATCATAATTTGAAAACCGTAGAAAAATTTAGCTTCCGCATATTGCACTTCGTTTACGAAATTTTCGGCTAAATTTTCATTTACAATTCCGTCAGAAGCGGCGAAAAATGCCAAAATGTGTTTCACAAAATAGCGCTCTTCATCGGAAAGTTTGTTGTTCCAGTCATTTAAATCCTGTGACAAATCGATTTCTTCGGCAGTCCAAAAACTTGCCTCCATTTTCTTATACCATTCCCATATATCATGGTGTTTGATAGGGAAAATCACAAAGCGATTCTTATTTTCTTGTAAAATTGGTTCTACTGATGACATAGTGTGTTGAGGTTTATGAAATTATAAAAAGGATCTATTTGCCAAATCCGACCTACAATGATAGTGAATTATTGTGGTTATTAAAAGTCAAACTTATTCACAATTTACAATAGTTTTTAACAATTTGTAAAATGCGTTAATTTTTAATAAAAACACTAAAAACCTTAAAATCAATATTTTAAAATTACAATAAAAAGTTAAAGTCCCGTAAAATATAGGAATTTTAAATTTTTATAAAGTGTAAAAATGCGAGGGTTTATTGAGGTATTATTTTTTAATTTCTTGGGCAACTTTTTCAAGTTCCATATACCAATCTTCTCCAAATCGACGAATAAGGGCTTCTTTTACAAATTTGTAAACTGGAACTTCCAATTCTTTTCCTAAAGAACAGGCATCGTCACAAATTTCCCATTTGTCATAATTAACAGCGGCAAACTCGGTAAAATCTTTCACTCGAATTGGATATAAATGACAAGAAACAGGTTTTTTCCAATCAATTACACCCTGGTTGTAAGCTTGCTCAATTCCGCAAAGTGCAGTTTTTCCGTCATAAATAACGTAAGCACAATCTTTTTCATCAATTAAAGGCGTTTCAAGATCGCCATCGGTTCCTTTTCTCCAAGTTCCTTGCGACTCTATGGCAGCAATTCCTTCTTTGCGAAGAAAGGGTTTTATCTTTGGATAAATAGCTTCAAGGATTTTGGTTTCCGCCTCACTCAAAGGTGCGCCAGCATCTCCGTCAACGCAACACGCGCCTTTGCAAGCAGATAAATTGCATACAAATTCCTTTTCTAAAATGTCTTCCGAGACGATGGTTTTTCCTATTTGAAACATGCTGCAAATATAACTATTGTTTTGAATAGCGCATTGCAAATAACCTAATAATAACGGTGGTTTTAACTATTGTAATATTAATTTCTCTACTTTTGTAGTACTAAATAAAAAAAAAATGGAATTCGATTTTAAAGAAATTGCAACTGTAGGAATGGTACTTTTCGCTGTAATTGATATTGTAGGAACAATTCCAATTGTTGTAGATTTGAGAACAAAACACGGACATATTGAATCCGAGAAAGCATCGATTGTTGCGGCTTTAATTATGATTGTGTTTTTATTTGCTGGTGAAGGACTTTTGAAATTAATTGGAATTGACGTGCATTCATTTGCAGTAGCAGGTTCTTTCGTATTGTTTTTCTTGGCTTTAGAAATGATTTTGGGAATTCGGATTTATCGTGATGAAGAAGCCAGTTCAGCATCAATTGTCCCGATTGCATTTCCATTAATCGCAGGCGCAGGAACCATGACGACCTTACTTTCCTTGAAAGCACAATTTGCCACCGAAAATATTGTTGTGGCAATAATTCTAAATATAATTGTGGTTTACGGTGTATTAAAATCTTCTGCCAAAATCGAGAGAATGTTAGGAAAAAATGGTTTGGGCGTCATTAGAAAGACTTTTGGTGTTGTTTTACTTGCTATTGCTGTTAAATTATTTGCCGGTAATGTTAAAGGTTTATTCATGTAAATTATTTTTTTAGTAATTTTACGGCTTATTAAAATATACAGAAATGAAAATTTTTACTTCGATATTAGTTGTTTTAGCCCTCGCTCTAATAGGTTTTAATATCACATTACTTGATTTCAATCATCTTTTTGATGGCAAAAACTCTATTGCTTTGATAGGAATTGTTTCTTCCATTTGTGCTGTTCTGATTCTTTTGATTTTCAGAATGTCTAAAAAAATTGAAGATAGAACTAAATAATAAAGCAATGTTTGATTCGTTGATTATTGGTGGTGGTGTGTCGGGAATGTCTTGTGCGCTTGTTTTAGGTTCCGCTCACAAGAAACCATTTATGACCGATAAAAAAATCGGAATTATTGTTCATCAAAAAACATCTTCGCTACAAGAAGCTTTATTTAATAATGCTTACGGAATTAACCCAGGAACTTTAGGAAAAGAGTTGCTTTCACAAAGTATCCAACAATTATCCGAGTTATATCCGCATATTGCACAAATTGAAGGCGAAAAAGTAATTCGAATTGAAGGAAAATTTCCAAACTTCACCGTTATTACCAATAAAAATTCTTACCAAACCAAAACCATTGTTGTTGCCATTGGCTATTCCGATACATTTGCCATTGAAGGTTTGATGGAATTTGTGGAAACGCATAAAAAAGCACTTGCTGAAAAACAAAGAATCCAGCTCAAAAACACCGATCATAAAGTTGCTGATGGGATTTATGTTGTGGGAACATTAGCTGGCTGGCGTAGTCAATTGTCAATCGCTGCCGGCAGTGGGGCTGCAGTTGCAACGGATATTCTGACTTTATGGAACAACGGAATTCAAACGCAAAGTCACGATAAAGTTCAAAAATAATTTGGATTTATTATTTTAAATTTACCACTTTTTTTATCATTGCATCTTCTTTTAAAACAATCGAATAATAAAATTGTTCCCCAAATAATTGTCTTGCAAATTCAGCTGTTAAATACCTTTTTACCAAGTTTTTATCTTTTTCTAATTTCAAATCCAAACCGTTTTTAAACAAATACTTTTTGAAATTATTGAAATACATATCAGATTTATCCATTTTTGACAAAAATTGATTGAATTTCAAGCCTTCAAATTCCTTTCTGTTTTTATCTAATTCTTCAAAAACATAATAACTCACAGGTCCCGATTGCATCAAATAGCCAACACCTTCATCGCCGTGTTCAACTTCCAAAGGCACAAAAACATCAGGCACAATTCCGCCGCCACCATAAACTGTTTTGCCTTTTGGGGTCTTAAATTTAAGCGTGTTATCTACTTTTATGCTGTCTTTTTTGTACAACTCGCCATTTAATAATCGCTTATCGAATTCTTTGAAATACGCTTCGTTTCCGTTTTTATAGGATTTTTGAATCGACCGACCTGTTGGGGTGTAATATCTCGCAATGGTCAATCGCACCGCCGAACCGTCTTCGAAATTCATTTCTCGTTGCACCAATCCTTTTCCAAATGAACGCCTCCCAATAATAGTTCCTCTATCATTATCTTGAATGGCACCCGCTAAAATTTCACTTGCAGAAGCTGAATTTTCATTGATTAAAATAAACACTTTTCCGGTTTCAAAATTACCATTTGCCGTTGCATACGTTTTGTCAATGTTGCCTTTTTTATTTTTTGTAAAAACAATTAATTGCTTGTCTTTCAATAATTCATCGGCAATTTCAATCGCTTTTTCCATATAACCGCCACCATTATCACGAACATCGATTATTAAAGATGTCGCGCCTTGTTTTTTTAATTGCAACAGCCCTTTTTTGAATTCATCAGCGGTAGTTTCAGCAAAACGATTGATTTTTATATATCCAAATGTTGGTTTTATCATTACTACAGCGGCAACACTTTCAATGGCAACAACATCCCGTTTTAGTTTGAATTGTAATTTTTTATTTTCACTTTTGCGATAAATAGTCAGCGTAACTTCGGAACCTTTTTCGCCTTTTAATTTAGAAAATAGACTGTCGCTAATGAGTTTTCGACCAAATAATTTCTCTTTGTTTGCATATAAAATTCTATCGCCAGATTTAATTCCTACTTTTTCAGAAGGACCGCCTTTAACAGGTTTTACAATGGCAACGGTATCATTTAGCATATAAAAATTAACTCCAATTCCCACGAAATCACCTTTCATCGTTTCGGCAATTTGGCTTTGCTCGCTAGGTGGAACATAAACGGAATGAGGGTCTAATTTTTCTAAGATATTCGTAACCGCTAAATCAACAATAGAATCGGTATTTACCTTGTCAACATATTCATTATCAATGAAATCGATTAATTTGTTGAGTTTATTTTTATGATTATCCGAAGACGACACATTTCCTTGAGAAGGAAAATTAAGTTTGGCACCAAGAAGGATTCCTAATGCTAACGTTGAAAAAAACAAGATTGGAAAATATTTTTGGTTGGGTTTCATTTATTGTTCGAGAACTAAAATTTGTTCCACTTCAACACCTGCTTTTATCAAAAATTGAATTCCAGAATCATCACGATACCCGTTTTGATACACCACTCTTTTTATTCCCGATTGGTGAATTAATTTACTACATTCTTTGCAAGGCGAAAGTGTAATATATAGCGTTGCGCCTTCACAAGTTTGAGTTGAACGTGCTACTTTCAAAATTGCATTTGCCTCAGCATGAAGCACAAACCACTGTGTTAATCCTTCGTCATCTTCACAACAATTTTCAAATCCTGATGGCGTTCCGTTGTATCCATCGGAAATTATCATTTTATCACGAACGATAATTGCGCCCACTTGACGGCGTTTGCAATAGGAAAGTTGCCCCCATTCGGATGCAATTCGCAGATAGGCTTTATCGTATTTATTTAATTTTTTCTTTTCCATTTCTTTATCTAAGCCAAATTTTACTCTCAATTATCATTGGCAAAACAACTCCAATCACAAATGATGCCATTACTAATGTCCAGTCTCTTTTTGAAAATCTAAAAAGTGTTTGAACACAATAGGCAGCTATTAAAGCAACCAAAACAACTATAATTTGTGACGCTTCAATTCCCGTTGCAAATTCCAAAAGCGGTAATAATTTATCATTTGTAGTTCCGCCAAGTATTGATTTGAAATAAGTTGCAAAACCCAATCCATGAATAATTCCGAAAAACAAAGTGATGAAACCTATGACGCTTATACTTTCATTTTTGGATGATTTACCAGCCGTAAATAGATGGAAAAGTGCCGTTATTAATATTGTAATTAGAATCAAAAATTCAATAAGATTCACTTTTACAACCACAACTCCGTAAACCGAAAGCAGCAATGCAATTGTGTGACCAACCGTGAAAAGGGAAATCAAAATTAAAACGCGTTTCCAATCGTTAAATGAGTAGGGAACGGTCAAAGCGATTAAAAACAAAACGTGATCGAACGCATTTATGTTCAAAACGTGGCGCATTCCTATTTCAAAATAAATCCAAAATTCCGACATAGTTAATGTATTAAAGATTTAGTGCGTTCAAACTTACGAATTATTTTGAAAATAGTTAGGATAGATTTCAATAAATGGCAATTAAAATAAATGCGGTTTTCATTCCAATAATTATAAAATTTTAAGAAAAATAGGGCAAAAAAATATAAAATTATGTTTAAATTTGAGTAACATTAAAAAAATAAAATTATGTCATTTTCCGATTTATTTGATAACGAATTTAAGAGCAGAAACAGAGGTCATTTTTCTGCCATTGTGAGAGTTGCAACTGCTGATGGTGCTTTAAGTGCAGAGGAAAAATTATTTTTAGATAAATTAGCCCACAAACTCGAAATCACTCCCTTAGAATATGATGAAATATTAGAAAATCCGATGAAATATCCCATAAATCCTCCTTATTTATATACGCAGCGATTGGAACGTTTGTATGATTTAGCAAGAATGGTTTTTGCAGATCACATTTTAGGACAGCGCCAAAAAGATATTCTGATGAAATTTGCCGTAGCACTAGGATTTACGCCAAGTAACGTAAGTTATATTGTAGATAAAGCATTGTCGTTATTGGTTCAAAATGTTGATTTGGACACCTTTATTTTTGAAATGCAACACATGAACAAGTAGTAATCTGATGTATTTATAAAAAAATTACCATTAAGAAATAACGTGATTTCCTAATGGTAATTATCAAAACTATGTGTACTAATATTAGTATTTACTCAATTTTGCTTTGTGCATAAATTCTTCTGCCTTATCAACCATATTTTTACTTCCGCAGAAAAACGGGGCTCGTTCATGCAATTCATTGGGTTGAATTTCCATAATTCTATTCAAACCGTCAGAGGCTTTTCCGCCTGCTTGTTCAGCAATAAAAGCCATTGGGTTGCATTCGTATAACAATCTTAATTTCCCTTTTGGAGATTTCGAACTAGTTGGATAAATGTAAATGCCGCCTTTGATCATATTTCTATGAAAATCGGAAACTAAACTTCCAATATATCTCGAAGTATAAGGTCTGTCGCCTTCTTCAGTTTGGCAATATTTAATATAATCTTTCACTCCTTGCGGAAAATGAACATAATTTCCTTCATTTATAGAATAAATAGTTCCGTCTTCAGAAAATTTCATATTGGGATGTGAAAGGTAAAAAGTTCCAATTGCAGGATTTAAAGTAAACCCATTTACGCCGTCGCCAGTGGTATAAACCAACATGGTTGACGTTCCATAAATCACATATCCAGCCGCAACTTGATTGATTCCAGGTTGTAGGAAATCTTCCATAGTCACAGGCGTGCCTATAGACGAAATTCTTCTGAAAACAGAAAAAATAGTTCCGACGGATACATTTACATCAATATTTGAAGAGCCGTCAAGCGGATCCATAAGTACCACATATTTGTTGTTATGGCAATTATCATTCCCAGCAACGGTAATGAACTCGTCATTTTCTTCCGAAGCAATTCCGCATACAATCTCACGATTAATTAGCGTTTGAATGAAAATATCATTGGCATAAACATCTAATTTTTGTTGGTCTTCGCCTTGGATGTTTTGTTCTCCAGCGGCACCAACAATATCAACTAATCCCGCTTTATTTACCTTGTAATTTACAACCTTGGCAGCCAATCGAATTGAGTTGATAATTCTAGATAATTCTCCCGATGAATATTGAAAGGAAGTTTGATTTTCAATAATAAATTCGCCGAGTGTTCTGTTGCGTTGCTCCATTGCTATATCGTTGTAGTTAATTTTCCACAAATATCGTTTTTTTTGTGATAATGGATTGTTTTTTATTGGATAGTTTTTCAGATTTGTATATTTGCCCTATAAAGTGCAACTTTTTTTAAAATTTTGCTTTTTAAAGTAGTTTTAATTAGAATTCTATACAAATAAAATCATCTGATGAACATTAGAAAAGGTACAATTGAAGATATGTCTGTGGTTTTAGATTTAATAAAAGAACTGGCAACTTTTGAAAAAGAACCCAATGCAGTTGTGGTAACAGTTGCCGATTTGGAACGCGATGGTTTCAGCGAAAGCCCATTATTCTATACGTTTATAGCGGAACAAAATAATGAAATTGTTGGAATGGCGCTTTATTATTACCGATATTCAACATGGAAAGGTCGCACGATTCACTTGGAAGATTTAATTGTAAAAGAGAAAATGCGAGGTTCCGGATTGGGTTTCGAGTTATATACTGCGGTTATCGCTCAAGGCAAATGTGATGGCGTTCGGAGAATAGAATGGAATGTATTGGATTGGAATACACCTGCAATAGAATTCTACGAAAAATCGGGTGCAAAAGTCTTAAAAGACTGGCTTGTAGCCCAAATGGATGAAAATGGAATAAATGCTTTTTTAGAAAAAAATAAGAATTAATCATTTTAGAAAATGAGAATATTTAAATTTGGAGGTGCATCCGTAAAAGATGCTGAAGGGATCAGAAACGTGCATAACGTATTGCAAACAGTAGGTTTTGAAGACGTTTTGTTGGTTATTTCTGCCATGGGAAAAACGACAAATGCACTTGAAATTGTCATTAAAAATTATTTTGACAAATCTCCTGAGTTGCAATCTTCGGTTCAAGAAGTGAAAAAATACCACAATCAAATTCTTTTGGATTTATTTGAAGATGAAAAAAATGCTGTTTTCACTGATGTAAATTCTCTTTTTGCCGAATTAGATCATTTTCTAAGTCAGAATAAATCACCAAATTATAATTTTGTTTACGACCAAGTTGTGAGTTATGGTGAGTTAATTTCAACAACAATTATAAGTCATTATATGAGTTTTATGGGAATTAAAACGCAATGGCTCGATGTTCGGGATTTCATAAAAACAGATAACAATTACCGTGATGCAACCGTTGATTGGGATTTGACACAAAAGAATATTTCTAAAAATGTCAAGAAAAAAATATTGAATGTAACGCAAGGATTTTTAGGTTCGGATGAAAATAATTTCACCACAACTTTAGGGCGTGAGGGTTCGGATTATACCGCTGCAATTTTTGCCTATTGCCTTAACGCAGAAAGCGTTACGATTTGGAAAGATGTTCCTGGCGTGATGAATGCCGATCCTCGTTATTTTGAAAATGCAAGTTTGTTGAATCAAATTTCGTATCGGGAAGCTATTGAATTGGCGTTTTATGGCGCCACTGTAATTCACCCAAAAACTTTGCAGCCTTTGCAAAAAAAGGAAATTCCGTTGTTTGTAAAATCGTTTGTAAATCCAACTTTACCAGGAACAAGTGTTTCCAAAGGAGCTGATTTAGAACCGCATTTGCCATGTTTTATTGTAAAGAAAAACCAATTACTTCTTTCGCTTTCCTCCATAGATTTTTCATTTATTATGGAAGAAAACATCAGTGAAATATTTTCACTATTGCATAATTATAAAATGAAAGTGAGCTTAATTCAGAATTCAGCAATTAGTTTTTCGGTTTGTATTGACGATAAATTTGGAAATTTTAACGAGCTGAAAACGATACTTTCTAAGAAATTCCAAATTGCTTATAATGAAAATGTTTCTCTTTATACCATTCGACATTTTGATGAAAAAGCAGCGCAAATGGTAGAACTAAATAAAGATGTTTTGCTCAAACAAGTGAGCCGCGAAACGATGCAAATTATTACCAAAGAAAATATTTAGTTCTACTAAATTGAGTTTCAACTGTTTTGAAATCCTCAAATCTTCGCATATTTAAACTAAACACACTACTTTTGATGTCTGTGCGTTATATTATTTGTGTTGAGAAAATTATTATACCTGTTTGCTTTGCTTTCAATTTCTGGACTTCAAGCCCAAGAATTGGCAACGCCGTATAAAAACAAGAAAATAATTGCATCTCAAAACCCCATTCAAATTGATAGTGTAAGTCTAAATTCGAGCTTTTTTAAATTAGAAAACATAAAAGGCGAACCCATTGACACTTCTTTTTATAAGATGGATTTTCAAAAAGGAATGTTGGTTTTTAAAGATAATTTCCCTTTATTGAAAGATACTTTAACCGTTCGATTTCTAAAATTTCCAAATTTTTTAACCAGAGAATACAGCATTTACGATAGAAGTCGAGTGGTTAGCAACGATGCAACTTTGGGCGATTTATACAAAATTTCAAGAAGTCCGCTCAAAAAATTTGTTCCTTTTGACGGATTGAGTACTTCGGGAAGTTTAACACGTGGAATCACCATTGGAAACAACCAAAATGCAGTTGTAAATTCCGCTTTGGATTTGCAAATTTCAGGGAAAATTTCAGATAAAGTTACCTTAAGAGCATCAATTCAAGACAGTAATATTCCATTGCAATCAGGCGGATATTCTCAGAAATTAGATGAATTTGACCAGATTTTCATCGAACTTTCATCTAATAAATGGAATATTCGGGCAGGAGATTTATTCTTGGAAAACAGAAGTTCTAAGTTTTTAAATTTCAATAAAAAAGTTCAAGGATTATCGACTCGTTTTGAATTTGGAACACCCGATTCCAAGACAACCGTTTTTGCTTCGGCAGCTTTGGTTCGTGGACAATATGCGAAAAGTGCGTTTGTGGGACAGGAAGGAAATCAAGGCCCGTATAAATTGCGTGGTCCAAATGGCGAATTGTACATCTTAGTAATTTCTGGGTCTGAGCGTGTTTATGTAAATGGAATTCTTCTGAAAAGAGGGGAAAATAACGATTATATTATCGATTATAATGCTGGAGAATTAAAATTCACATCGCTTTTTCCGATAACTTCCGAAATGCGAATTTCTATTGAATACCAATATACCGATAGAAATTACACCCGTTTTGTAACGTATGCAGGAGCAACTCACGAGCAAGAAAAATGGAGTATTGGCGGGTATTTGTATTCTGAAAATGATGTCAAAAATCAACCTTTGCAACAAAATTTGTCAACGGAACAAGCTCAGATTTTAGTAAACGCAGGGGATAATCCCAATTTAATGTCGGCACCATCGGCGTATATTGATAGCTATTCTGAGAATAAAATTCTTTATAAAAAAATCCTTTTAAATGGCGTTTCTGTATTTCAATATTCAAATTTGGCAACAGATGAATTGTACAATGTAAAATTTAGTTTAATTGGAAATAATCTTGGAAATTATATTTTGTCAAGTGCTGCCGCTATTGGGAAAATATATCAATATATTGCCCCTGCAAATGGAATCCCACAAGGAAATTACGAGCCAATTATACGTTTAGTTGCGCCTACTAAAATTCAAATTGCAACAGTTTTAGGAAAATTTAATCCATCGGAAAAGACAAATGTTGATTTTGAAATTGGCATTAGCAATAACGATAAAAATCTTTTTTCTTCCATTGATGATACTGATAATAAAGGTTTTGCAGGAAAGATAAACTTCAAACAGCGCCTGTTTTCAAAAAAATGGAAAGTGGATGCTTTCGCAAATTACCAATTGGTGCAAAAACAATTCAAAACAATTGAGCGGTTGTTTACCATTGAATTTGACCGCGATTGGAATTTGATTAATCCATTGGGAAATCAAAGTTTGTTGGTGTCAGGATTGCAATTTAATTTGCCCGAAAAAGGAATTTTAACGTATCAATTTGAGAAATTAGATTTTACCGAAAGCTTTTCAGGAATGCGAAATATTTTAAATGCAGATTTCAAATTTAAGAATTGGAGCGTTCAAAATAAAGGCAGTTTTCTAAAAAGTGATAGCGAATATTCGTCATCAAAATTCATTAGAAACCAAACCCAAACGCGGTATCATTTCAATAAAAATTGGATTGGCGCCACATTGAGACTGGAAAACAATCAAGAAAAAATTAAAGCAACCGACCAATTTTCAGCTTTAAGCCAACGTTTTACAGAATATGGAGGGTTTATCGGAAGAGGCGACAGTACGAAAGTTTTTGTGGAATTGGGGTATCTAAGTCGAACGAATGACAGTTTGCAAAACGGATTTTTGAACCGTGTAAATAATTCGCAATCCTATTATTTGAAGTCTAAATTAATACAAACTGATAAAAGCGATTTGGCGGTATTTGTAAATTATAGAAACTTGAAATTTATTGATAACGCGAGAACTTCTGAACCTTCTTTGAATTCCAGATTATTGTATAACGACCGATTTTTTAATCAATTAATTCAAATTACAACGGCTTACGAAACTACTTCTGGGACTATTGCGCAACAAGAATTTACTTATCTTGAAGTTGCTCCTGGACGCGGCGTTTATGCTTGGAACGACTATAACAGCAACGGAATTCAAGAATTAGAAGAGTTTGAAGTCGCACCATTTATTGACCAAGCAAAGTATGTTCGGGTGTATTTGCCCAATCAGATTTTCATTAAAACCCATCAAAATAAATTTTCGCAATCCGTGACATTAAATCCCAATCAGTGGCAAAATGAAAAAGGATTTAAGCATTTTTTATCGTATTTCTACAACCAAACTTCCTTTTTAGGGGAACGCAAAATCAAGCGAATTGGCAGTGATTTCGATTTCAATCCGCTTAGTTCAAATGGAACAAATTTATTGGGTTTGAATTCCAGTTTTCGAAATAGTTTGTTCTACAACCGGGGCAAACAAAAACATTCTGTGACGTATACTTATTTGAGTAGTCAGACAAAAAACTTACTTTCTGTGGGTTCACAGGAAAACAGCAATCAATCGCATCAAGTGCAATACAACCATTTGTATGAGAAGAATTGGCTGATTAATTTTGCTGGAAAAACGATTGCTTCCAAAACAACTTCCGAAAATTATGGGACTAAAAATTTTGAATTAAAAGGCTATCAAATGGCGCCAAAAATTTCCTATTTGTTCTCAAAAAATGCAAGTTGGGATTTGTTTTATGAGTATCAGAAAAAAGAAAATAAAATAGGTTCATTGGAAACACTGGCACAAAGCCACTTTGGGACCTCCTTTACCTATTCCACCGAAAAGCAACTTTCTATGAACGGCGAGTTTTCATTGTATGAAAATAAATTCGTTGGCGATGATTTGTCCCCAGTTGCCTATCAAATGTTGGAAGGATTACAACCCGGTAAAAACCTGACTTGGCGTTTGTTAATCCAAAAAAACCTGACACAATTCTTAGATATTAATCTAAATTATCAAGGTCGAAAAAGCGAAACCAGCAATGCAATTCACACGGGAAGTATTCAATTACGGGCTTATTTTTAGGGGCTTTGTAATTATCTTTTTAATGAAAAGTGGGATTTAAATATTTTCAAATCTGTTGTCAAAGGCTCGATGTATTCTACTGTAAACCAATAATCTGATGCTGGTAAAAGCACCCCTAAATAAGTTCCGTCCCAGCCCAAACTCTTAGAACTTATCTGTTTTAAAAATTTACCATAACGGTCAAAAATAAAGATATTGGAAGTTGGCTGATTTTCTAAACCAATAATATTCCAATAATCGTTAAAGCCGTCATTATTTGGTGTAAAATACGTTGGATAACCAATTATAAATACGTTGGTACTCAAATTGGTACATCCGTTGGTATCCGTTACCGTTACAAGATGACTTCCCGGGTTTACATTAGTGAAAACATTAGAAAATTGTAAAGCGCCATAATCTAAGGCATATTGATAATTTGGATTTGGGTCTAAAACAGTTACTGTTATAGATGCATTTTGATCAAAAGCAAATGACCCAACAGCCGAAATGCTTGTTGCGGGAAGTGAAGAAGTGACTGTTGCAAAAACACTTGAAGAAACACATCTAGTTGCTATATTGGTAGCAATAACAGAATAGTTACCAGCTGCTGAAGCTACAAAAGTACTGCTTGAACCCGCTTGTAAAACACCATTTAAAAACCACTGAAAAATATAATCGGTGTTATTAAGATTGCTGTTTAAAGTATAGGTTGTAAAGGCTACACCCAATGCGTCAACGCAAATATTCCCGCCAGTAAGTGAAGGGCGCGGCAATGGATTTACAATTGCAGTTACCGACATTGGTGATCCAACGCAGCCATTTAATTCTGGGGTAATCGTGTAAATTGCATTTCCAACAGCATTTCCTGCAGTTTCCAATACTTGAATTATTGAAGTTCCTGAATCACCTAATGCCCCTGTTACTCCATTTTGAATTACTGTCCAGGTTAACGCTGTGCCTGAAAGACTTGATGACAATACGATTGAAGTACTATCGCCAGAACAAATTGGCGCTTGTATGGGGATTGCTGTAAAGCTAGGCGTTGGTTTTACAGTAACAAAAACTTGAACTGTTGTTCCAATGCAACCGTTTGAGGTTGGACTTACAGAATAAATTGCGGTTCCAACTGAGGGTAAAACTACCGAAAGTGGCTGTGCAATTGCCGTTCCCGTTCCAGGAGAAGTTCCCGTTAAATTAGTTTGATTCACAGTCCAATTAAAAATAGTGTTAATCACTGGGCTTGATAAAGAAATAGCTGAAGTTTGCCCTGAGCACAGTGTTTGTCCGGCAGAAGGATTGATTATTGCTACAGGAATTGGATTTACGATAATAGAAATGGTAGTTGTTATTCCTCTACAACCATTTACTAAAGGGGTAATTGCGTAAACTGCCTCACCTGAAGTATTTGTGATTGTATTTAATATTTGCGTTATTACGTTTCCAGTTCCTATTGAACCTCCTGTAACATTATTTTGAATTAAATTCCAACTAAAATTAGTGTTTGGCATAGACCCAACTAAGTTAATCGCTGTTGCACTTCCTGAACAAATTGAACTAGAAACAGCAGTAGCGGTCAAGGTTGGTTTAGGTGTTACGATTACTGAAACTATAATTGGTGTACCCGAACAACCATTATTTGTTGGGGTAATTGTATATTGAACATTTCCAAGCAGGGTTCCGGTAGCGGTTAAAACTTGTGAAATAATATTTCCTGTACTTGAAGAATCTCCTGAGACATCCGTTGCCGTTGTTGTCCAACTAAAAGTAGTTCCTGATATTGCGCTTGATAATAAAATTCCTGTAGATTGCAACGAACAAATGGTTTCACTTGTTGGAGTTGCTGTAACCGAAGGGATAGGTTTGATAACTACCTGAATTATAGTAGGTGTGGCACATTCTCCTGGATTAGGAGTAAAGGTATATGTAGTAGTTGCATTAGGATTAAAAGATGGTGACCAGGTTCCCGAAACTCCATTTGTAGATAATAAAGGCAAACTTATACTATTTCCAAAACAAACAGGTGTAATTGGAGAAAATGTTGATGTTATTGTGTTTGGAATTGGATTAATATCTACTCTTACCGATGGCGAAGTGCAACTGTTGGCATTAGTTACGGTGTAATTATAGGTTCCTGTTGCTAGATTAGAAATTGTTGTTGATGAAGTGTTGCCGGTGATTCCCCCGGGATTTATTATCCAATTTCCTGTAGGTAATCCTGTCAATACAACGCTTCCTGTAGTTGAACATGTTGGATGAGTAATTGAACCGATTGTTGGTGCAGGATTTGAATTAACAGTAATTGTTACTGATTTTTGATAAATACAAGTAGGCGTTTCTCTAAAATAAAGATCGTCAATTGCAAAATCATTATTGCCAAAAGCTTCTCTATCAATAATACTAATTACCGCAGTTGTATTAGTTCCTGAATTCCATACATAAGAATGCTCCTCCCAAACACATGGACTAGAAGGAACTGTTGCTACTGGCCCGATAGAAATATTATTAATTAAAACTTCTAACTTTGCTGGACCGCCAATTGATATTGCGGTTAAAAAATAACTAAATGTATAATTTTTACCCGGAATTACGGTGATTGGTAATTGTGAATACCAAACTTTAGCAGTTCCAGTTGTAGAACCATCGGCTACTAACATATTTCCACTTGATGAAGTGTGATCTGAACAAGCTGAAAACGGATTAAACCAATTTCTTGGATTCGTTGCAACTCCATAAGCTCCTTGAACCCCTGAAGCCGGAACTGTACCAATATTAAAGTAGACATAATCTGTAAGAAATCCTATATTCCCTAAAGTAAAATCCCCATTGACTACTAAATTAATTGGGTTTGCAGGTATTCCCGAAGTAACCGTGTAGGTTGTAGTTCTTATTGGACTTACTGTTGGTGTTGCGCTGGTGCTATTGGTTACCGTTAAACTAGTGTCTATGGGGTTTGCAGTCCACAAATAAGGAAAGGTGCTTCCGCTCACAGACAAATTTGTTGAGGATCCTGCGCAAATTGTAGTTGGTGCGCTAATAGTTATATCATTTGGAGGAGTCAATATCACAATCGTTGGGGGAACCGTTGCTCCTGCTGCATCTTGAATTGAAAGAGTATAAGTTCCGGCAATCAAGTTACTAAAAACTCCCGTTGAATTTGAAATAGAAAAAATACTAGTTGTTAATGAAAAAGTATAGGGTAACATACCTCCTGTTCCAATTCCTGTAATAGTTCCATCTAAAGAGGTTGGGCAAGTAGGATTTATTGATGTTTGAGCTAATGATAATGGAAGTGCACCAAGTGTGAGAGTGAAATCATCCAAAGCAAAATCATTTCCTAAAACACTGATGTTGTTATTTCTTAGTTCTATTAAAGCATTATTGGCAGTAGCTGTAAAGGTATAGCTAACTTGCCTCCACCCTTGGCTTGGAAGTGGCGCATAGTTATTTGTGCTGGCTGGGTTTATATTTGATGCATTTACAAAAAACACATTAATATTGGCTTGAGTTGCATTATTTGTTACATCATTTGAAACAGATTTTATCCAATAACTAAATGTATAGGTGGTCCCTGCTATAAATCCGGTTAATGCTCCACCTGTTGAAGTACAAGACCATAACCTTGAATTTGGAACAGTATTACCATCTACAACGAGCATTTTTCCAGACCCTGTAGTGTGATCACCGCCAGAAATAAAGGTACTGTTTAATAATTGAGGATTCGTTGTAAAGGCATAATTTCCAGAAGTACTTGAACCGGTAGTAGGATTAATTTGGGTGTATCCTATTCCGTTAATAAGAAAACCGACACCATTTCCTCCTACTTCAAAATTGCCATTAGTTAATGTTTGTCCTGAAACAATATTTGAGAAGGGAATTAAAATCAAAAAAAGAAAATAGTGCGCGATGTATTTCATTACTTTTTATAATATGAATTTATTCAAATATAATATATCAATCTTTAAGAAAAAAATATAGAAGATATATAAAAACTATACAATCCACTTAAATAGACAACTAATTTTTTACACAAAAATAAGGGCTAAAACTTGATTATAAATATTTTAATACAATATAAAAACAATTATAAAAGACATTTCTAATTGTTTTAATCACACATAACAAATATACTTGACATTATTACATTAAAAAAAACTAAAAATAGCGTCTTTTATAGTGGAGAATATCGGATTCGAACCGACCACCTCTACGCTGCCAGCGTAGCGCTCTAGCCAAATGAGCTAATCCCCCTAATAGCAACGCAAATATACATTTTTTTAGTTTTAAAAAAAGCAATTTGTAAATATCAAAATAGAATGACTTCAATTTAGTAAATTTGCAATCAAATACTTTAGCAATGAGCAATATTAGAATTACAAAACAATTCAGTTTCGAAACAGGACACGCTTTGTATGGCTACGACGGAAAGTGCAAAAACGTTCATGGACACAGTTATAAGTTGTCGGTAACTGTGATTGGAAAGCCAATTACGGACGCTTCTAATGTTAAATTTGGAATGGTGATTGACTTTACTGATTTAAAAAAAATTGTTAAAGAGGAAGTCGTAGATCAGTTTGATCATGCAACCGTATTTAATAAAAACACACCTCATGTGGAGTTGGCCAAAGAATTACAATCCCGAGATCACCACGTAATTTTAGTAGAATATCAGCCTACAAGTGAAAACATGGTAATTGATTTTGCTCAAAGAATCAAAAGCCGCTTACCAATAGAGATTCAGTTGCATTCTTTAAAATTGCAAGAAACGGAAACTTCATTTGCAGAATGGTACCAATGCGATAATTAATTTATTTAAAGCCAATTTATGAAAATCCGTTTTCATCTATTGTTTTGATAAAATGAAATCCTCGTGGTTCATACCCTTGATTATAATAAAAGCGATGCGCTGGAAAATTGCCTGTAAAAGCATCTAAAACAATGCAAGAACAGTTAAGTTCTCTAGCTTTGGTGTCAATAAAATCGGTAATTATTTTTCCAATTCCTTTTTTTCTGTGATCTGGATGTACAATAAAATTGTCAATTTCTAAATAAGGCCCCGTCCATAATTTGGTATTGTGCCAAAATCCAGAAAGTGCCACACATTGCTTGTTTTCAAAAACAGCTACTTGTTTGTAACCATTTGGCAACATGTTATTTAAGTAGGCTTCATAGGTCTCCACCGTCATGTTTGGGTACAAAAAATGAATGGTTTCAATTTGTGCTACCATTTCTGAAACTGTTTCTAATTGTAGTATTTCCATTTTGATTTTTTAACCGTAAAATTAAAAAAAAGTCACGCATAGCGTGACTTTTTCTATAAAAATACTAAATTTATTTTATCCTTTCAAAGCTTCTGCCCCACCAACAATTTCCAAAATTTCATTTGTAATTGCTGCTTGACGCGCTTTGTTATAAGTCAATTTCAATTGGTCTCTCAACTCCGTTGCGTTGTCTGTTGCTTTGTGCATTGCAGTCATACGGGCGCCGTGTTCTGAAGCAAATGAATCTCTAATTCCTTTGTATAATTGCGTCTTCAAAGATTTTGGAATCAATGTCAAAACGATTTCTTCTTTTGAAGGTTCAAAGATATAATCTCCAGTTGACGCTATTTTATCAGATTTTAAAGCTTCTAATGGCAAAAACTGTTCTGTTTGAACAATTTGTGTGGCTGCGTTTTTGAACTGATTGTAAACTAATTCTATTTTGTCGTAGTCGCCAGAAATAAATTTTTGAGTTAATGCTTCTGCAATTACAGCGACATTTTCAAAAGTTAAATTGTCAAAAACAGGACTTTGATTGTCAATAACCGAATGTGTTTTGCTTAAAGTATCGTTTCCTTTTTTACCAATTGCAAAAACATCCACTTGCTTTCCTGCATAAAATACAGAACGATTTTTTACTTCCTTAATTACATTAGAATTAAAAGCGCCACACAAACCTCTATTCGAAGTAATTGCAACTACTAAAACCTTTTTCACTTCACGTTGTGTCGTAAATTCTCCGCCTGCATCACCGTCAAGGTTGGCAGAAAGATTTTGTAATAATTCCGTTAATTTTTCGGCATAAGGTCGCATTGCTGTAATTGCATCTTGTGCTTTTTTTAGCTTTGCTGCAGAAACCATTTTCATTGCCGATGTGATTTGCATCGTTGACGAAACGGAAGTAATTCTATTACGGATTTCCTTTAAATTTGCCATTTTTTCCCCTCCCCAACCCTCCCCGAAGGGGAGGGAGACCAAATGAGGGCATCTGTCTTATATTAATATTACATTTCTATTTCCACTCCTTCTCCTCCCCTTCGGGGAGGCTGGGAGGGGATTAGTTATATTTCGCCGAAAGTTCTTTTGCTACATTTTCGATAACAGACGTAATGTTGTCATCGAATTTTCCAGCTTTCAAAGCATCTAACGTATCTCTGTGTTTGTTGTTTAAAAATTCTAAAAAGTCCTTTTCGAATTCTTTTACTTTATTTACAGGCACATTTCTCAACAAGTTTTTAGAACCTGCATAGATAATTGCAACTTGATCTTCAACTGTATAAGGACTGTTTAAACCTTGTTTCAAGATTTCAACATTTCTTCTTCCTTTTTCAATTACGTTCAATGTTACTGCATCTAAATCAGAACCAAATTTAGCAAACGCTTCCAATTCACGGAATTGTGCTTGGTCTAATTTTAATGTTCCAGCTACTTTTTTCATTGATTTAATTTGTGCATTTCCACCAACACGAGATACCGAAATACCTACGTTAATTGCTGGACGAACTCCTGAATTAAACAAATCTCCATCTAGGAAAATCTGACCGTCAGTTATCGAAATTACATTCGTTGGAATATATGCAGAAACGTCACCCGCTTGTGTTTCGATAATTGGTAATGCAGTCAACGAACCTCCACCTTTCACAATTGATTTCAATGTGTCTGGTAAGTCATTCATATTTTTTGCAATATCATCGTTTGCAATTACTTTACACGCTCTTTCTAATAAACGACTGTGCAAGTAAAATACATCTCCAGGATATGCCTCACGTCCTGGTGGTCTTCTCAATAAAAGAGAAACCTCACGATATGCAACTGCTTGTTTAGATAAATCATCATAAACAATTAAAGCTGGACGACCTGAATCTCTAAAATATTCACCAATAGCTGCACCCGCAAAAGGAGCATAAACTTGCATTGGTGCTGGATCAGAAGCATTTGCAGCAACGATAATGGTATATGCCATTGCTCCTTTTTCTTCTAACATTTTAGCAATTCCCGCTACAGTTGAAGCTTTTTGCCCAATTGCAACATATATACAAAATACAGGTTTTCCTGCATCGTAAAATTCTTTTTGATTCAAAATGGTATCGATACAAACAGTTGATTTTCCTGTTTGACGGTCACCAATTACCAATTCACGTTGTCCACGACCCACTGGAATCATTGCATCAACTGCTTTAATACCTGTTTGTAATGGTTCCGTAACTGGCTGACGAAAGATAACTCCAGGAGCTTTTCTTTCTAAAGGCATTTCGTATAAATCTCCGCCAATTGGTCCTTTTCCATCAATTGGAAAACCAAGTGTGTTTACTACACGACCTACCATTTGTTCTCCTGTTTTCAAAGAAGCAATACGCTGCGTTCTTTTGGCAGTTGAACCTTCTTTAATTCCTGTTGATGGTCCTAAAAGTACCACTCCAACATTATCTTCTTCAAGATTCAAAACGATCCCTTCAAGTCCGTTTTCAAATTCTACTAATTCTCCGTATTGAACATTGGACAACCCGTAAACACGAGCAATACCATCTCCAACTTGAAGTACAGAACCTACTTCCTCTAATGTAGCACCAGTTTCAAAACCTTCTACTTGTTTTTTTAATATTGCTGATATTTCAGCTGGTTTAATTTCTGCCATAATAGTATAAATAACTAGTTACTTAATTCTCTTTTTAATACGTGTAATCTGTTGGCTACTGAAGCATTGTATTGCTTATCGCCTATTCTTAATATAAATCCTCCAATAATTGAAGCATCTACCGTGTTTTCTATTGTTACTTTTTTATCTGAAAAAGTAGCTATTTTAGCCAATACTTTAGTTTCTAAAGCCGCATCCATTGGAAAAGCTGTAGTTACTTTTGCAACCTCAACACCATTCATTACGTCGAACAAATTATTATATTCAACTGCAATTGCTGCTAAAATTTCAAATCTTTTGTTTTCCAATAATAAATGAAAAAGACTTTGTGTTACGGGATTAACCGAAGCAAAAACTTCTGAAACTACATTCTTTTTAGTATCTGTTTTAATCAAAGGGTTTTGAATAAAATGCGTCAATTCTGAATTTCCTGTAATTGTTGTTGCAATCAAAGTCATATCAGCACTCACTTCAGAAGCAACTCCTTTGGAATCGGCTATTTCTAAAATGGCTTTTGCATAACGAATTGCTGCTCTAATTCCTGACATATTAGTTTAATTTAGCGTCGTCTAACATTTTTTCAACCAATTTTACTTGGGCTTCTTTGTTAGATAATTCGTCTTTTAATAATTTTTCAGCAATTTCTAATGACAACGTTGCAACGTGAGATTTCAATTCTGCCAAAGCAGCATTTTTCTCCCCTTCGATTGCTGCTTTCGCTTGCTCAATCATCTTTAAACCTTGTGCTTGCGCTTCGTTTTTTGCGTCAGCAACCATTTTTTCTTTCATTTCACGAGCATCTTTCAACATCGCGTCACGTTCTAATCTTGCTTCTTGCAAAATACGTTGGTTGTCTGATTGAAGGTTTTGCATTTCTTTTCTCGCATTTTCAGCAGAAAGTAATGCGTTTTTTATTGATTCTTCTCTTTCGTTAACCGCTCCAAGAATTGGTTTCCAAGCGAATTTTTTTAATATAATAAGCAATATCAAGAACGTTATAATTGTCCAAAATACTAATCCTAATCCAGGTGTTATTAAATCCATTTTTAAGTTTTTTTTAAATTAAAAATATAGAGATAGCCAACCGCTATCTCTATATTTAATCAATCATAATTAAACGATTAACGCCGCAACAACTCCGAAAAGTGCTACCGCTTCAACGAAAGCTGCTAAAATCAATGCAGACGCTTGAATTTTTGCGTGCATTTCTGGTTGACGAGCCATGGCATCCATAGCTGATCCTCCAATTTTACCAATTCCGATACCAGCTCCAATAGCTGCTAAACCTGCTCCAATAGCTGCAATTCCAGTAATAGTCATAATAGAAAATTTAAATTAATTAATGATGCTCTTCTTCGGTTGCCATTCCAAAATATAAGGCTGACAACACTGTAAAAATATATGCTTGTATAGCGGTTACGACAATTTCTATAACTCCAATAAATAACGAGAATGCTACTGAAACTGGCGAAACCCAAACTGTTTCAAATATAAAAATAAGTGACATTAATGCTAAAATAATGATGTGTCCTGCTGTAATGTTAGCGAACAAACGAATCATTAATGAAACTGGCTTTGTGAATATACCAATTAATTCTATTGGCATTAGAAATATTTTCATTGGAACTGGAACGCCCGGCATCCAAAAAATGTGTTTCCAGTAATTTTTGTTACCGCTAAATGTTGTAATAAGAAATGTGCATAAAGCCAATGTTAGCGTAAATGCAATGTTACCACTAACATTTGCTCCGTTAAAAATTGGAATCAATCCAAAAATATTATTAATCCAAATAAAGAAGAATACAGTTAATAAATAGGGCATGTATTTCTCATATTTATGTTCCCCAATCATTGGTTTTGCAATTTCATCTCTAACAAAAACTACTAATGGTTCAACAAATCCTGCAATTCCTGTTGGAACATTGTCTTTAGAATTTTTATATTTTCTAGCTGATGTAATAAAAATGAGGAATAATAAAATTACCGAAACCCACATCATAAATACGTTTCTTGTAATCGAAAAATCTAACGGAAGTGATGCGTTTTCTGGATGATGTTCTCCATTAAACTCAATAGCTTCTGCACCACTATTTAGTTGATAAATTTTTTCGTGAAGTTTAACAAATTTATTTCCGCTTTTTTCTACAATTTGAAGACCTGAATCATCGTGATGAAATTCGCTTGATGAAAAGATTGTTAGACCTTTGTTTGTCCAAAGAATTATTGGTAATGATATTGAAATGGGTTCGTTATTCCATTCAACAATATGAAATTCGTGGGCATCTTTTACGTGATGCATAATCATTTCTTTTGCGTTGAACGGCTCTTTCTTTTCGTTTACTTTGGTTTCTGCTGCGTTCAAAAATGTTGATTTTGTTAAAAACAACACGGTTAATAATGCAACTTTAAAAGTGTTTAATCCCATATTTTATAACTTAAAATACCTTGTTTAATTTTTTTGCAAATTTACATACTTTGTTTTAAATACACAAACTATATTTTATCATTGTTGTTAAGAAATTTCGTTATAAAATAGACTTCAAATATCAGAAATAAGAAATAGGCAATAAAGAAATTAAATACGTCTGGTTTTTTATCTTTTACCTCTCCCATTACAAGTGGCAATAAGAAAACAATTACTAAAACCATTTTCAATAATGTACTTATCATAAAAACATTGAAAACAGTAGTTTTGTCTTTTGAATATTTGTAGTTTATAATCGTGTAAAGCGAGGCTGTTAGTAAAAAATTAAACAAATAAATATGCCAAATCGGGAAGAAAAAAATAGTTTTGGCTGCAAAATAATACAACAAATAACTGTGTATAGAAAAAACTGAAACTGTAAATAAAACGCATTGAATTGTGAACGAAATTTGTCTTGATAGAAATGTTGAACTCATTTTATTCTTTGTCTTTTGAGGAGGAAATAATACTACGAACTACGTACAATATAGATAATATTACTGAAAGCAACGACAGAATTATAGTAAATAAATCATTTTTGTTTTGAAAATAGTTGTCTAGTTTTATTCCTCCGAAAGTTCCGATACCAATAATTACAAACATTTGAATAGCAATGCTTGAAAAACGTGCATAGGAATTAAGTGTGTTATTGTTTTTCTTCGGGTCTTTGTTGAACGTCATTTGAAATGATACTTTTTATATTTGTTTTCATCACGCACGAAGCGCTAAAATCGGCACCCGGTTCTACAGATAATTTTCCGCAAATTACTTCGCCGTGAATACTTGCTTTTGATTTCAAATTCAGCATTTCTGCCACTTGGATTTTTCCTTCAAACTTGCCTTCAATGTCCGCATTTTTGCAAATAATATCACCTTTTATACTGCCTGCGGGCCCGATAACAATTTTGCCTTTCGACTGAAAATTCCCTATCAAATGTCCGTCAAGGCGAAAATCGGCAGGTGAATTTATATCTCCAGTTATGGTGGTCCCTTCAACAATTCTATTGGTTTTTCCTAAAAGATCGGTATATGATTTTGGACTTTTTTCAAACATTTTCATTATTTTTTTGGTTTTATCATTTGATCTGTCTCTAATGTTCCTTGTCCTGAAATTGGTGTGGGATTTCCATTACCTTTGACTGATGGCTGAGAAATTTCACCATTGTTTTTCCCTGGCATATCTGCTGGATTTGCATCTGGAAATTCTAAATTATTAGAAGACATTTTCGTTTGAGGAACAACCGGAACAATTTTATTAGTGTTTTGAATTACTGATGGCGCTACAACGGGGGCAATCAAATACTCCTCAATATTTTTGTGTATTTGAACCACTTGGTAGTTATAATTTGAAATTATAATTGGTGTTTGTAGTATTTTATACTCTTTAAAATCCTTCAATATTGCCGTAATCCCTTTTGCAAATTCTTCTGAAATAATTCCATGAATTACAATAAAATTATCCGTCATCGTATAAATGTCATTTGAAAAATGCAGTTTATCTAACTTTCTAGATGATACAAATTGATTAATTTTATCCATTAAAATTTTATTATTTGTATCGTCGTTATAATTAACTTTGAACAAAATTTTCATTGTTTTTGCAGCTACTGTGTAAAATTTAAAACTTTCTAAAATAGGAACGTCATTTTTGAGTAGCGCTACTGCTTGTTTGCCTTCTTCACTATTTTGATAATTCAACGCTACTAAATTTAACTCTTTTTTAAATTCAATAATCCCTTTTAATTTTCCAATTGTATTCGCCTTAAGTAACTCAAATTTAGAAAGTAACTCTTCGCCTGTAAATTGATCTATCGCCTTTTCTAATTCGGTGTTAACGGTTCTGTAATCTCCAGATTCATATAGTTTGTATAACTTATTGTAAGCTATTGCTGGCGTGTCAAGTCCTGCAATTTCTATGTTTTCATTACTCAAAATTTGCGCATATCTCGAATTTGGATATTGACTAATAATTCTTTCTTTCATCGCTAAAGCCTTTTCTTTGTTGATGATTTCATAAATTTTGAACAAATTGTACATTGAAGGAAGTACCAATCGATCTTCGGGTTTGTTTTTTAGCAATTGCTCCAATTTATTAGCTGCCAATTGATATTCTTTGAATTTTTCTTTATAAATAATTCCCAATTGAGAATAAGCAAAATTGCGTTCTCTAACGATGCTGTCTAAGGCGATTTGATTATTAGGAATGTCTTTTATATAAAAATTAGTTGTGTATTTTTCGTCTAATGCAACTTCTTCCGCTTTTTTTGATGGATTTATACTGTCTTTTATATTGGAAATATCTGTTCTGTCAGAACTTATTTTTTCAGGGGATAATCTCCAGTTATTTTTATATGCTCGGTCTCCCCATATTTTCTTAAACTGAAGTTTCCCATAAGCCACTGATTTTTGATTGTAGAAATAAAAATCACTTTCTTTTCCGGTGTTTACATTTGCTTGGGTTGTGCCTGGTGGCATCATATCAGATTTTGAATCGGATATTTTTTTGGCATTGGTTCCAGCTAAACCTGAAGCTTCAGTTGGTTTAGGGTTATTTTTTTCTTTTAATGCTTCTTTAGCCGCTAAAACTTTTTTATGTTCATCTTCTTTTTTGAGCTTTACAATATATTTTTCATAATAAGCAATTTTTGCTGGTTCCGATAAGCCTACAACATTTAGAATACTATCATTTCGATTTGCTATTCCTTCATATTTAATTACATCAACTAAGTTTTCATTTTTCTTTTTGATAAATTTATATTCCCGAGAACGTTCTTTTAATTGCACTAAAGTGCTATCATAGTATTTTCCCGCCATTGGATATTTTGTAGCATTAAAATAAATATCTGCCAAATTTCTATAATTAGAAGCAATTGTATAGGTGTCTCCGGTTTTAACTTTTAATGATTTATTGTATTCTTTTTTAGCGCTTTCAAACTTCTTGTTTTTATCGTAATACAACGCCATTTGATGGTGAAGTACATCCAGAAAAGGTCTGTTTTCCCTGTCTTTCATAAGTTTGTTGAATTTTAATAAAAAAAAAGTTGAATCCGTTTTTTCAAATCCCGCTAGTTGCGCTTTTTTAGCTTGTGCGTGAATAATATATTGTCTTGGTGATTTTCGTTTCATATCAATAACCGATTGATAGGCAACGGAAGCACTGTCTTTGTATCCTAAATCTTCATAGATTTGTGCCAAAATAAAACGATATCTTGCTTTTTCCTCTTTAGATTTTGTGAACTGAGTGGCTAATTTCAAACTTGCTATAGCGCTGTCTTTTTTCCCAACATTCATAAATGCTTGTGAAATTGTAGCATTTGCATCAGCAAAGACTTGATTTTTAAGTTTTATGTCTTTTAAAATAACCTGCATATTTTTTAGTGCCAATGCGTCATTTTCTAATCGCATATTGGTTTTTTCTCTCCAAATTTTAGCTTCGTGGATTTTGTCACTTCCTGGGGATTTGTATAAGATATAATTAAAGGCTTCTAGAGCCGGGATAAAACGCTGGTCGTAATATCTGGTTTTTCCTAATAATAAATAGGCTTCATCCATTTGGGAATTTCTCTCAATTCCATTGATATTCATGGAATGTTTTTGAATGGCCTTCGTGGCTTTAGTTTCGGAGCGTTCAAAATTGGCGTTTTTGGTTTCTCCTGGGTTCAATTCCCCTTTGTTAACCTGCATTCTTTCAATTGGTAATACTTCCCAAAAGTTGTCTTTATAAGTTCCTTTTAAATCTGAAACTCCTTTATCTAGTGCAATTTGTCCATTGTACAAAATATTATCTTTGGCGCTAAGGGCGTGGATATTTCTAGATACAAAAGTGTCCCTTTTGGTAGAACAAGCTAACAATAAAAGGAGTGAACCTAAAGTATACGAATATTTAAATATTTTTTTTTTCAATTTGAAACGATTTTATTCTTAAACTACTAAATCCTGATTTTAGTATATAACTCGTAAAAATACATTTCTTTTTGATACTATAAAAGGTTCGGGTATGTTTTTGGACAACAAATTGTGTTTGTTGTGGGATTTGCGTGAGGGATGGTAGCGGAAATCCTCTGTATAACAAAGAGAAACAGCAGCTGCAGCGTACAGCCCGACCGTGTTATTACACCTGAAAGGTTTTGAAAACTTGTCAGGTGTAATAAGGGGACGCCCAAATTAAACTGCGAAAAACGCCTCTAATTCTTTCAAAGTTTCTGCAGAAGTCACGATGTCTTTTACAATTTCGCCTTTGTTTAATGCAACAATTCGGTCGCAAACCTCAACGGTGTGTTGTAAATCGTGACTAGAAACCAATACGGTAATCTCAGGATTTTCGGCTAATTCTTTGATTATTTTCTTTAGTCGGCTTACGGTAGTTGGATCTAAATTGGCAAACGGCTCGTCGAGGATAATCACTTTTGGATTTCCGATTAGTGTGGCAATAATACCCACTTTTTTCATGTTCCCTTTCGATAAATCACGTAAATATTTTTTATTTCTTAGGATTTCATCGTTAAAAAATTCTTCATGTTTTACAAGCAACGCATTCACATCGGCTTTGTTTTGACCGCGAAGGTCACCAATAAAATAGAAGTATTCTTCGGCTGTAAGATAGCCAATAAGGAAAGATTCGTCAAGGAATGCTGCAGTAAATGGTTTCCAGTCTTCGCTGGTGTTCACTTGAATTCCATTGTTGGTTAATGTTCCAGTGGTAGGTTGGATTAAATCCAAAAGCAAGCTGAAAAAAGTTGTTTTTCCTGCGCCATTATTTCCAACTAATCCAAAACTTTGTCCTTTTGGAATTTCAAGAGTAGCGATATTTAGAACTGTTGTGCCGTTGTAGGTTTTCGTTAATTTTTGTGCTGTTATCATGGTTGTATTTTTTATTCGTTTTGAGCGTAAGCGTTAATAGTTTTGTATTTTTCTGATTTGTAGGTTTTTTCAATTATTGAGAATACTTTGTCTCGAAAAGCAAACCCTAAAATTCCCGCAAGGGCTACCAAAGCATATCCTGCATTTGGACTTATTAAATAATATCCTAATGCGTATAAAGCTATAGGAACTAGCAGTTTAGGTATGGCAAACAACATGTTTTGAACGTTGAATCCTTGTTTGTTTCCAAAGGCATTTTTACCCACATTTAAATCGATTGGAGTTTTCATATAAGCGCCACCCCAAAGAACGATATGGGAATTTACGCCAATATTATAAATTGCACCAACTACAATAGCCATATAGGTTTGCCAACCAAAATAAAGGTAAAATGATGCTAAAATGGTTGAAATAACTGTTGCAATTACTACCAACCACCACTTGGACGCCAAATAATCTTTGTAGGTAATATTTTGACTCATTAGCAGTTTGTAATAGGCGCTGTCCCAACTAGGAACGAATTGTCCAAAATTCATTAAAAACCCTCCCGAAACAAAAATTCCTGCAAATATTTGCATTACATTTCCGGTGCCTTCAATGGTTTGTCTGAAAAATAACAACCCGTAGAAAAGAAAAAAGAAGCCGGTTATAACCGTATTTTTGGAACGTTTGTTTCTTGTGATTAATTTAATATCGTTTTTCAAAAACGAACCTAAAGTCCCGTATTTGTTCAACCAAGCGTATTCTTTTCCGTCGGCAGTTATTTGTTTAGTTGCCAGTTTATCATCAAAATACATGTTGTTTATAAAATAATAATAGGCAAAATAATACAAGATTCCCAAAAGTAAAAAAGGCACTAAAAAGGCGACTGGAATTGAATACAACGCATCAAAAAATACTTGAGTGTATTGTGTTATGTCAAACCATTTAAAATATTGAGAGGCTATTAATGCCGCTACGATTACCGCAACTGGAATTAAAATAGCGTCTTTTTTATTGGCTAAAATATTCAAGAAATTACTCGCAAAAACCAATGCCATCATTCCAAGATGCCAAGTAATTACCCCAACTATATTGTATCCGTTTAATAACAAAACAATTGAAAACGGGATAAAGAAAAAAGCATGCAGAAAATTAAAAAAGGAAATCGCTGATTTTCCTAATACAAAATGAACCAACGACGCTTTTTTTATAGGCAAAATCAATAATGGTCGGATGCTCATTACGGGAATTGTTTGTGCTAAATACCTTAATAATAAATGCCCGAGAAACCAGTAAAGAGCATATTTATTAACAAATAAAAGTGGGTCTTTATAACCGCTTTCTTGTATAATATAAAACACCCCCGACCCAAGGGCAATAAAAGCTACAGCGAAATAAACTGCAAAAAAAGCCATAAGTAGCTTCATGACTAATTTGTTCCCAAATGACGCCGATCGCAAAAAGGCTTTTAATTCGAGATTGATAAAATGTTTGAACATAAAATTGAAGGTTTATAAATTATTGGATAAATATATAAATTATTGTTTTGAAAGTTGGTATTCCGGATAGGTTTTTTCTAAATAGTCTTGCGCTTTTGAGGGGATTTCAAATAAAATAATGTAAAAAAACAATCCAATACACACAAAAAAACAACTGATTCCGAAAAGAAAATAATCCGAAATTTCAGTAACACTATTGCATGCGTTATTTACTGTATAAAAAGGCAACCAAAACAAACTACCAAAATTGCCGCACCGGTAAATGGTGTTTTCTAAAAGCCATTTTTTAGGATTCAACTCCTTCTTATTTTTATTCAACTCTCGCTTTATCAATGCGAAGAACACTATTGCTAATTGAATTACAAACAAAATTCTGATAATTATTAGGCTGTTGTCATTGAATTTTAAAAAATAAAATAGAGCCGCTGTTACTATTACAGTTCCTATAATTTTTGGTAATTTAAAAAATGCTTTGAAATGATTCCAAACCCAATTGTTGTATCTTTTGGACATCGCTTTTTGTTTATTTTGAAGAACGTCTATAAAACCGAAAACACCAAATTTCTTGAATTCTTTATCTAAAAGGGTTTCAAATGACAGCGTTGGATTGCTTTCCCATTCTAGCTCGATGGCGTTGGCCAAATGATCGACTAGCTCCGTTTGCAAATCGTAATATTCCACATGATGCTGTTTCGTGAAAGTGTAAAGTTGGTCTATTTGAGCGGTAGTTAGTTTCTTGAAATCCATGCGTTATGAATATTTTAATCTGAATTTTCTAATTGTTGTTATGCAATAACCAACATACGCAAAAAGCAAAAACAGGGTTACTACGATGCTGAATTGATTCCCGATAAAGTTTTTAGAGTGCAATACAAATCCATTTGAAAAAAGATTTACATAATAAATCACCAACAATACAGAGGAACTATTTTCAAGATAAAGATAGCGTTTCCTGATAATGACAAACGTATAAATTGCCTGAACAAAAACAAATAGAAAAATCATGGAAAATATCCCTTGGCTAATCATTTCTAATGAAATCAATTGGTTCGCATAGCGAAAACCAAAAAGGAGCATAATCGCAAAAATTATATTTTGAGGTTTGATAAATGTTTTAGAAAAACTAATACTTGCGTTTTTAAAATTTTTAAAATTTCTTCTGTTAGAAGCCAAAAGCATTTTCTTGTTTACCACCATATATGCTTTGAATGCGTCATAAAAAGAGAGTTCTTCCAGTTCCATTTTTTCTTCCACTGCCGACGCAATGTGATCGGTTAGTTCTGATCGTACATCCACAAAAATAACATCCGCTTTTTGCAGATATTGGTCTATGAATTGGATTTGTTCTTTAATTAGTTTCATAGTCTAAACTTTAGATAATTTTCTTTCGAATTGAAAATGATTATACAAAAAATAAATCGAATAAATTGAATAAACTGCACACCAAATATGAATAAAAATCGAAAAAAATAATCGCCTCATTATAAACTTTTGATTCAACGCAAAAATAAAATCTGAAGAAAATTCTAAGCCAAATAATTGAATTGCCAACATAAGAAATGAACCCACACAATGAAGATTAAACATATAACTGAAAATTGTTTTGGTTGGAGATTTGAAAACGAAATACCTTCCTGTAAGCAATAATACGATTAATACAATTAAAAGTGTTTCATACCCTAGAACTAATTGGTTTAAAAAAATATTTGATTTATTTTGCATTATTGTCCAAGCTGTTATTAAGGAAATAATGACACTTAATAACCACCAAAATAATAATTGCCGTTTAGATTCTTTAACCAATTTGTCCATAAATAATTTTGGTTCATTTAACCAAAAAGGTGCCCAAAATAGGTTTGATGCAGGTCTTAAAAGTTCTTCCCATTTATCAAAAGCATTGATTAGGGCTGTTTCAAAAGCAACACTTTGCTTCATTATTATTTCTTCTATATCCGAAGCAATATGATCAATCAATTCTAATTTTATATCTTCATAAACTACTCCGTTCAAAACTAACGTTTCGTCTATTTTGTCGATTTGTTCTTTAGTTAGTTTCATAGTCTAAACTTTAGCTAATTTTCTTTCAAATTGAAAATGATTGTAGGCAAGTTTTATATAACATATTGGCCAAATGAAATAAATACTTGTTAAAAAGTTTGAAGCTAAATTGATTTCTAAATCTACCTTTGTTCGCATTAAAGGCATTAGTCCAATTCCTAAAAATAAGAGTAATCCCAAAGCAGAAAGGTTTAGTTTTTTATAAATAAATACAAATGATGTAACAGATTTTGATTTCCAAATCAGATATTTACAAAATACTATGAAAAACAGTTCAAGCAAAAAGACAATTCTTAACGTCATTCTTATGTTTTCAATTGCTATTTCATTATTGAAATTTCTCACTAAAGCGGTCAATGCAATACTTGTAATGAGAACAAATACGATTGCTATTAAGACAAGTTTTTTTGAATTTAAAATCATTTTATCAATTACAATTCTTGGCCCAACATTTTTACTTCCAAGCCATTTTGATGAACTTGGTCTTAATTGCTCTTTCCAATTGTCAAACGCGTTTATAAAAGCCTCTTCAAACAAAATATCATTTTCGCCTATATTCTTTTCAATTTCAGAAGCAATATGATCAGTTAATTCTATTTTTATGTCATCATAAACAACCCCGTTTAACACTAAAGTTTCGTCTATTTTTGCTATTTGTTCGGTGATTAATTTCATGATTAAAATTCTAATTTTGGATTCACTAAACTTTGCATGTTTCTAATAAAATCTTCCAATTCCGCCAAACGATTTACGGTTTCTTTGGTTCCTGATTCGGTGAGTTTATAATATTTTCTAAGTCTATTATCTACTTTTTCAACCTCCACATCAAGCAATCCTTCGGCTTCCAATTTATGCAACGCAGGATACAATGCACCTTCCGTAATTTGAAGTTCGCCAAGTGTAATTGCTTTTACCTTTTGAGTGATTTCATAGCCATACATTTTGCCGTTTTCCTCCAGCAATTTCATGATTATGGTGTTCAAACTTCCTTTGTACAATTGTGAATTTTTCATTTTTTTGGTCATTGCGAGGCACGAAGCAATCTCATTTTAAAACGCAAATATACATAAGAAACTTATACATAAAACATTTAGGTATATAAAATTTAAAACACATTCACTTTTAGAAACCTAATTCGTTTCCTATCTTTGCAAAAAAGAAAGCAATGTCGTCATTTTATAAATTGAACATTAAAGAAGTGAAACGCGAAACCAAAGACGCAGTTTCGATACTTTTTAATGTTCCCACAGAATTAGAATCCAACTACAAATTTGTTGCTGGACAATACCTCAATTTAAAATTAACTTTAGACGGAGAAGAAATTCGTCGTGCCTATTCTATTTGTTCCTCACCCGAAAGTGGTGAATTGAGAATTGCAGTAAAAGCTGTTAAAAACGGATTGTTTTCGCAATTTGCTAATTCAAAATTAAAAGCTGGCGACACGCTGGAAGTTGGAAGTCCAGAAGGAAAATTCACCTTTGAACCGCAAACAGATCGTCAAAGAAATTACGCAGCATTTGCAGCTGGTAGCGGAATAACCCCTGTAATGTCTATTGCAAAAAGCGTTTTAACTAGTGAGCCAAAAAGCACTTTTGTGTTGGTTTACGGAAATAAAACTCACGAAGAAACAATTTTTCATCAGGAATTACACGAATTACAATCACAATATGTTGGTCGCTTTTTTGTGCATTATTCTTTTACACAAGCGAAAGATGAAAACGAACTTTTTGGTAGAATTGAAAAATCTACTGTAAATTTTGTCTTGAAAAACAAACACAAAGAATTGACCTTTGAAAAATTTTATTTGTGCGGTCCCGAAGAAATGATAAATACGGTTTCTGCAGTTTTAAAAGAACATAATGTTTCTGAAAAAAATATAAAATTCGAGCTATTTTCGAGTTCTTCAACCGAAAATAAAATCAAAGAATCGTTGGTAGGTCATTCTAAAATAACGGTTTTAGTTGACGACGAAGAAACGACTTTTGAAATGTCGCAAAAGCAAACTATTTTGGAAGCGGCTTTGAAACAAGGAATTGACGCCCCGTATTCTTGCCAAGGCGGAATTTGCAGCAGCTGTTTGGCGAGAATTACCTCGGGAACTGCCGAAATGAAGAAAAATTCTATTCTTACCGACAAAGAAATCGCCGACGGGTTGGTTTTGACTTGTCAAGCGCATCCAACTTCCGAAACGATTTATGTGGATTATGATGATGTTTAAGAAAGTCTTCAGTGTTTAGAAAATTAGTAATCAGTTCATTTGATTGTTAATTGAAATTGATTTTTGCAATTCTTATTGAACTATTTTTTCAATTACTTGTTCTGGTAAAATCGTTCGCATTGCGTCTTGATATCCTTCAACTTTTTTATTTCCATAGACCGAAGTTGGGAGTTTTGGATATAAATTTCTATCTGAAACCAATGCGTTTTCTATAGATTGATGGAACGGTGAAAATCCTAAAAACGGATGTGTAGCACCCCAAAGCGTAATGGTTTTTACGCCTAACATTGCAGCAATATGTGCGTTTCCAGAATCCATAGAAAGCATAATATCTAAGTTGCCGATGAGTTGGATTTCTTGATTGAATTTAAGTTTTCCTGCCGTTGAAATTACATTTTCTTTGCCTTTTGAAAGCAGATTTAAAGTTTCGATTTCCTTTTTCCCACCACCAAAAAGTAAAATTTTATTATTAGAATTTTTAGCCAATTCATCAATTACTTGAGCCATTAAATCCAGCGGATATACTTTGGAATCGTGTTGTGCAAAAGGGGCAATTCCAATCCATTTCTGCATTTTTTCACCCACAATTGAGGTAATTTCTGAAGCTAAATTCTGTTTTTTAGGAAACGAAGGATTCGATAAATCCAAAGGAAATCCAAGCGATAGAAATACATTTGCGTGTCTTTCAAAAACGGTTGGAAGTTGCCTAAAAATTTTATTTTCGGCACGAGTAACTTCCTTTTTATCCGTTCTTCCTTTATCTGTAAAAGCTATTTTTTTTCCGCTCAAGGCAAATAGCGTTCGGATTACTTTAGAACGTAAAACGTTGTGTAAGTCGGCAAATGCGTCAATATTACGTTCTCTTAAATCCTGAAATAATCGAAAGAATCCTAAGAAACCCTTGTGTTTTCCGGTTTTATCAAATGCAAAAAAAGAAACATTTGGAATTTCATCGAAAAATGGTTTAAAGAATGGATTTGAAATTATGGTGATTTTTACGTCGGGATATTGCTTTGAAAAGGCTCGTAAAATAGGAGCCGTCATAGCGACATCCCCCATTGCGGAAAGTCTTATGACGGCTATATGTTGTATTTTTTTTGACAATTTAAGTGTCAATTATTTCTTATTTTGATACAAAATCGGGTTTAAATCATCATCATTGTACATTTTCATTTGTTTGTACACTTTCATAAATTTATCGCCGCTTTCGATGTCATTTAATAAATCATCAATTGCAGTTGAAAGATCGGTTCTTTGTTCTAAAAGGATGTTTAACTTTGCTTGACATTTATCATGGTGTTCCTCTGAAGCTCCAGTTCGAGTAGCTTCTTCATTCATGTGATAGATTTTTAAAGCTAAAATAGACAATCTATCAAAAGCCCAAGCAGGACTTTCAGAATTAATTTTCGCACCTTTTTTTGCGACAACGTGACTGTATTTTTGAAGGAAATAACTATCAGTATATTCCACCATATCGGTACGTTCTTGATTTGAAGCATCAATTCTTCTTTTCAATGTAAGCGCCGCGACTGGATCAATATTTGGATCACGAATAATGTCTTCAAAATGCCATTGCACAGTGTCAATCCAATTTTTATGATACAACAAATGCTCAACTTTATCTTTCGGAAAAGGATTATTGATTGGTTGATCGACATTATCATATTGATGATAATCGTAGATACTTTGTTCAAATACAGAATAAGCTAATTTTGAAAACATATCTTTACATATTAAAAAGCAAAGATACTTTTTATACTTTTAACGATTAAACTTTATACCTATATTTATGAAAATTCATCATTTATCAGAAAAAAATAGCGTTCTAAATCATTTTTTAGGACAAATTAGAGACATAAATAGTCACAATGACCGCATGCGTTTCAGAAGAAATATGGAGCGCATCGGCGAGATTATGGCGTATGAATTAAGTAAAGAATTGCATTTTAAAAATTGTGCCGTTCAAACTCCGCTTGGTATAAAAAACACATCGGAAATCAGTGATAATCTGGTTTTATGTTCTATTTTAAGAGCGGGATTAACGCTGCATAATGGTTTTTTGAATTACTTTGATGCCGCTGAAAATGGATTTATTTCCGCTTATAGACATCATCCGAATAATGACAATTATTTTGATATTTTGGTTGAATACCAAGCCGTTTCAGATATTAATAATGCGAATTTAATTTTGATTGATCCGATGCTTGCCACTGGACAATCTATTGTGGCTGTTTTTAATAAATTGACTGAACGAGGCACGCCGAAAGAAATTCATATTGCAGTGGTAATTGCTGCTCCAGAAGGAATTGCACATCTAGAAGCGCTATTGCCAGAGCATTGTCATCTTTGGATTGCTTCTATTGACGACGAATTGAATGAGAAAAATTATATTGTTCCAGGACTTGGAGATGCAGGTGATTTGGCTTTTGGAAACAAACTATAATTGCGAGAAAAACGCAAAAAAACTACACAAAATTACAATTGCTAAAGTCAGTTCTCGCTTCACTTTTGATTGTGGTGTTTCAGCGAAAAGGGTAATCATAAAAGCCAATGGCGCAAAAGTAAAAACAAGGATATCATTACTTTTATTGGGCGAAATCAGAAAAACTGCAATCCCAATAAAAAAAGCAGCAACAATTTTTTTGTAGGACGAATGTAGAATAATTGGTCGGTTTGAAATTGTAAATATCACATAAAAACTAAAATATAAAGAAATCGTTGCAAACAAGGATATGGCAAGATTTTGATAGTTATTGACAAAATAATTGATTTCAAAGTCCCGTGAAGTATTTGTAATTACGTTGCTGGTGATGTTTTTATGAAAAACCAAATCAATTAAAATAGCAATAACAATTGAAGTAAAAAAAGCAATAAAAGGCAAAAACCAAGTTCGATAATCTCTTGCGGTGTGAAAAAGAATGCTAATAAATACTAAAATTATAAAGAGAATGCTCCAAAAATGAAATAACGAAGCCGCAAAAATCCATAAAGAAGCATCAAATATTTTTTCTTTTGGCGATTTCGGCGATTGCAAAGAAATTAATCTTCTTAACGCTAAAATGATGAAAAAGTTAGAAATAATTAAGTCTAAATTATTCATAACTGAAGGGAAGAAAAGTAGCAACAGCAAATAAAATAAAATCATGTATGCACTGTCTTTGCTCAGTCCGTTCTTTTTTATTATGAAATTTACAGTAAAAAAAGTGGCAATTATTGCTACAATAATACTAATTTTTTTAAAGAAAAGCCCAATCGAAAAAACACTTCCAACTTGGTGAAATTGATACGCTCCAAAGAAAAATAATAGCATTAAAAAAATAAATGCATAATTTATTGGTGTTGATTTCCTAAAAAAACTTGTTATCATACGGATATTTTATACTTTTGTAAATGTAAATATAATACTTGTACAAAGATGAAAGCATTTTTTGAAGGAATACAATGGTTGTTTGAAAATATTATTTTCATTCCACATAATTATTTAAGAAAATTAGAACTCGAACATTGGTTTGCAGCGAATACGATTAATTGGATTTTCTTAATAATTTGCGCTACAGCAATGGTTTATTGGATTAAACAATTGAAATTGCATAAAGACAATAACGAAGAATATCAAGATACTACGGCACATTCTTTTTTTAAATAAAACTCTAAAACTACTGTTTTAAGTTTTAAAATTAAAGATCGAAACCAATATCTTTTCTAAAATACATCGTATCAAAATGTAGCTTGTCTATATTTTGATACGATTTTTTTATGGCTTCTTCAAAATTAGCTCCTAATGATGTAACTGCCAAAACACGTCCTCCGTTACTGATTATTTGACCATTATCTGTTTTAGTTCCTGCGTGAAAAACTATAGAATCTGAAACTTTTTCAATTCCAGAAATCACTTTCCCATTCATATATTCTTCTGGATAACCGCCAGAAACAACCATAATTGTGGCTGCGCTTTGGCTATCAATTTCAAGTGTTTTTTCGTCTAGTTTTTCATTGGCTACAGCCAAAAACAATTCCACTAAATCCGATTTTAACCTCGGAATTACCACTTCTGTTTCAGGATCGCCCATTCTCACGTTGTATTCAATGACAATTGGTTCGCCCTTAACATTGATTAAACCTATAAAAACAAATCCTTTATACTGAATTCCATCTTTTTGCAAGCCTTCAATTGTAGGTTTAACGATTCTATTTTCGATTTTTTCTAACAAAACGGCATCTGCAAAAGGAACGGGGGAAACTGCTCCCATTCCTCCTGTATTCAAACCTGTATCGCCTTCGCCAATACGCTTGTAATCTTTGGCAGTGGGTAAAATCTTATAGTTTTTCCCATCGGTCAATACGAAACAGCTTAATTCTATTCCGTCTAAAAATTCTTCGATTACAACTTTTGAACTTGCTTCCCCAAATTTCAAGTGAACCAACATATTTCTCAATTCCTCTTTGGCTTCCGTCAATTCTTGAATTATTAAAACCCCTTTTCCAGCCGCTAATCCGTCTGCTTTAAGCACATACGGAGGTTGTAATGTTTCTAAAAAAGCACATCCAGCTTCAACAGTTTCTTTTGTAAAACTTTCATAAGCAGCTGTTGGAATATTGTGTTTTACCAAAAACTCTTTGGCAAATTCTTTACTTCCTTCTAATTGTGCGCCCAATTTTGACGGACCAATAACAGGAATATGTTTTAAATCGGTGTCATTTTGGAAAAAATCAAAAATTCCTTTTACCAAAGGATCTTCAGGACCAACAACTACCATTTCTACTTTTTCGCTCAAGGCAAATGACTTCACGGCATCAAAATCGGTTATTTTTAAATTCACATTTGTAGCAATACTTCCGGTACCGGCATTTCCTGGGGCAACAAAAAGTTTCTTACAAAGCGTACTTTGAATCATTTTCCATGCAAAAGCGTGTTCTCTTCCTCCAGAACCTAATAATAAAATTGTCATTGTGTAGTTGGTTGTTGTGAAGTGCAAAAATAAATTCTTTTGCTTTTATATGCGCATTAAAACTGGAAAAATTTCTAAGGAAAATATATTGAACAATAAATTCAATTAATACGCCTTTTTCTCTCCTTTTAAAATGTTCAAAACGGTTTGAACGATAATTTTTAAATCTAAAATTAACGACCAATTATCGATATAAAAAACATCTAGTTTTATACGATTAATCATATCATCGTCAGACTCAATTTCCCCTCTATATCCTTTTACTTGAGCCAAACCTGTTATACCGGGCTTTACATAATGACGTACCATATATTTTTTTATTTTGTTGCCATAAGACTTATTTTGAGACCAAAGATGCGGCCTTGGTCCAACTACTGACATGTCTCCAACTAAAACATTGAGGAATTGAGGCAGTTCGTCGACACTCGTTTTTCGCATTATTTTTCCGATTTTGGTAACTCGAGGGTCGTTTTTAGAAGCCTCTGTTTCCGTTGTTCCATTTAATTTCATTGAACGAAATTTATAACAAAAAAATTCTTTTTCATCTAACCCTGGTCTCCCTTGCTTAAAAAAAACAGCTCCTTTTGATTCCAATTTTATTAAAACAGCGAGTAGCGGTATGAGCCATGATAATAGGAAAATAATTACTAACAAAGCAAAAATTACATCAAAAACTCTTTTTAATACTTTGGTTGTTGGGTCGTGCAATACTGTTTTTTGCATTGACAAAACCGGAAACATTTCGTAATAATTTACTTTTAATTTTTTAGAGAAAATCTCTTTGATTCCGGGTATAAATTTTATAATTATTCCGTTCCCGTCAGAAAAATCTACAATATCTGCTAATTGTTCGTTTGTCATTTCATCTAAAGTGCAGTAAATTTCATTTACTTGATTTTCGATTACAAATGTTTTTAAATAGTCTATATCGCCTAAGATTTCATCATTTTTCTTTTTATTTGAAAAGAAACCTAAAAAGTGATAGCCAAGGTCGTTTCTTGATTCAAAAAGACTTTTGAGGCGAATTGATTCGGGAGCAAATCCAATAATTACGACATTTCTAAAATTACTTCCTGTAATTATGCGGTACTTCTTTAAATAATAAAACAAAAGATATTTTAGTATTGTTATTAATAAAGTACATGAAATTATATACCATAAAATTGCATTTCCGCTAAAAATAACTTTTTTGGAAAATGGGAAGAAAGCTATTGTTAATAAAGAAAATAAAGCGGTCTGTTTTACAATTTTAGTTAGTATTTCTACAGGAGTTGTGAATCTATAAATGTCATAAAATTTTATAAGAAAGGCTATAGTTCCCCATGAAATTATTAAATATCCAATATAGGTACTGTAATTTAAATTGAGCCCTTTAAAACAAAATAATGCCAATAAGGATATAACCAATAAGTCAGAAACTATGCTTATTGGCCGTATATATTTCGAGTATCTTCCTGATTGTGCAGCAGTCATATTTATTTAATATATCCAGAAAAATCTTTATGTTCTTCTTTTAATAGCTCCTCTTTTGAAAGTGATTTGAAATAATCATACGTTATTTTCATTCCAACTTCCCTAGATATTTTTGCCTCCCAACCTAATAATTTTTTTGCTTTTGTAATGTCTGGTTGACGTTGAAGTGGGTCATTAATTGGCAAAGGATGATAAACCACTTTTTGATTAGTCCCTGTTAATTTAATGATTTCATCAGCAAAATCTTTAATTGTTATTTCGTCCGGATTTCCAATATTTACCGGAAATACGTAATCTGAATGAAGTAATCTGAAAATTCCCTCAACTTGGTCGTCAACATAACAAAAAGAACGTGTTTGCATTCCGTCTCCAAAAATAGTTAAATCTTCGCCACGAAGGGCTTGCCCAATAAAAGCGGGAATAACTCTTCCATCGTTTAGACGCATTCTTGGACCGTAAGTGTTGAAAATTCTAACGATTCTAGTTTCTACGCCGTGAAAAGTATGGTATGCCATTGTGATGGATTCTTGAAAACGCTTGGCTTCATCGTAAACGCCACGTGGCCCTATTGTATTTACGTTTCCATAATATTCCTCTGTTTGCGGATGCACCAAAGGGTCTCCATAAACTTCCGATGTTGATGCAATTAGAATTCGTGCATTTTTAACGCGTGCTAAACCCAGAAGATTGTGGGTTCCTAGAGAACCTACTTTTAATGTTTGAATTGGAATTTTTAAATAATCAATTGGACTTGCAGGAGATGCAAAATGCAAAATATAATCTAACTGTCCGGGAACATGTATAAATTTTGTTATATCATGGTGGTAAAATTCAAAATGTTCGAGCTTAAATAAATGCTCAATATTTCTCAAATCTCCCGTTATTAGGTTGTCCATACCTATAACTTGATATCCTTCTTTTATAAAACGATCACATAAATGAGAGCCCAAAAATCCTGCGGCTCCAGTAATTAAAATTCTTTTCATATTTGGCTTATGTTTCGTTTCATTCTAAATATTGTATAATAAACGTTAAAAAAAATATAATATTATACTAAATGGAAATTGTTTTTTCAGATTTCAAATTGGAGTTGAAAATACAGTACATTAGAATGAAGAATGTTATTCCTCTTTGTCTCCAAAGAAAAGATTCTGTAAAAAAAAGCGAAATTATTAAGACTGAAAAAGCAGTGTGAATGAAGTTTTTTGATTTCACGGCGTTTCTTATTGTTAGAAATACCATTGCGAGTAATCCTACGAATCCGAAAATTCCTAATTCAGCAAAGACTTGAACATATTGATTATGAAAATTCAGCGTTTGATAGCCTTCTTGCGTTTCATCGCCTAAAAACAAATTGTAATGAACTCCTTTTTCAGCTATTTTAGGATACGATGCGTCCAAACCAAAACCCTTCCAGAAAATGGATTCTTCTTGCAACAATTCTATAAAAATTCTGAATTGATAAACTCTAAAAGCAGTACCTGGAAAATAATCATTTGGTTGGAATGTTTTGTTGGTCCAGGCTTGTTTAATGCTCACATTATAGACTGTACCCGAATCCTTACTAATTACGTCATTTACACTACTATCGGTCATTATGGTTTCATATTCTTCCTTGAAACGCTCTTTTATTTTCCCTACAAATGGCAGAAATAATAGCAATGTAATTAACAAAATTAGATTTTTAAGGCGCATTTTTTTGGAGGTTTTGGAATAAAACAAATGATAACAAACCAAAAGCCCGATAAAAACTACTATAATGTTTTTTGAAGACAATAAAAAAACCATTAAAAATAAGATGCCTAAAACTACTTTATCAAATGTTGTTTTTTGTGTTTTTATCAAAAAGTAAAAAAAAGAGATGGCGATATAAACAGAAACATGAATTGCATTTACATCTTTTGAAACTAATTCATGATAAAAGAAAACAGAAGTATCATTTGAGATTATAAATCTAATCAATGCTTTTATAAGATAAAAAATAGAATAGGCTACAATTCCATAACTGTAACACTTGATTATTTTATCCTTTTCTAAAGTAGTGAAAGAGCGAAATAGTAAAAAACATATAGGAATTATTAAAAGCGGTAATTCTTTTGAAAGTGCATTGGTAGTTCTCTCAAAATCTATCGTCCAAGTGATGGAAAGAAGCATCAAAAGATATAATAAAATTGGTAAAATGAGACTTGTCTCAAATTTTAAATTTTCTTTTTTGAAGTTTATTAACGTGATTAATGTCAATAAAACCAGTGACATACTGTTAAATGCATAACTTAAAGGAATACATAATAATGCTACTAAAACAAAAAGTAAAGAAGTGTGTTTACTGTATTCTTGTTTCAGATTTTGATATACATTCTTCGAAAAGCTGGAGATATTCGCCATTTATTTTATCCCAATTAAATTCATTTTCAATCGCGTCAAAGTTGTTTTGAACCAACTGCAAGTTATCATTTTTTTTGATTGTTTCTAAAATATTTTTCACTTCCTGTGGATTAGAAAAATAATACCCGTTTTCTTTAAGAATTGCCTTGTTAAAATGGTTGTTGTGCGCCACAATAAATGCTTTCGACGCCATTGCTTCTAAAAGTGAAGGATTGGTGCCTCCAACAGAATGTCCGTGGAAATAAAAATTGGAAAAATACCTTAAATTATTTAGTTTATTCATATTAAATTCAGCTCCTATAAAACGGATTTCTTTTTTAGTTTTATACCTTTCTTTAAGATAACTGCCGTATTTTGTATTGTGATTTCCTAAAATCAAAACGGGCGTATTCTCTTTGCACAAAACAATTCCATCGAGAACTGTTTCGATATTGTTCTCTGGTTCAAAACGGGCCATAATCATGTTGTAATTCCCCTTAGTAACATCGTATTCCTTCAATAATTCTTCGTTTGGATTTTCAAAAACTGTCGCTCCATAAGGAATATACGTAGAAGTAACTTCGTATTTTTCATTCAAATATTTTTGAATTCCTAATGAATCTGAGATTAGGTGGTTGCTGCTTTTGACCGCTATTCGTTCGGCAAATTTCAAAAATTGTTTGACCGGTTTAGAATATTTTGAACGTTTCCATTCTAATCCGTCCATGTTGGTAATTATAATTGGTTTTTTAGGAAGTAAGAAAAACCAAATTGAATTGCTAGTGTAGCCCAATTGTAAAATAATGTCAAAGTCTCTTTTGCGAGAATCCATTATGCAATTAAAATCATAGATAAATTGTCCGAAAGTTCCCAATTTATATTCTGGATCGTACTGATGAATAATATGTACTCCTTTGTATGTTTTTTCTTGATAAAGGTGATCGTGAGAATTATATACATAAACATCGTGCCCTTTCTCTGCTAGATATACAGAGAAAAATTCGGCAAATTGTTCAAACCCTGAATAATGATTTGGAATGCCCCGAGTTCCTAAAATGGCTATTTTCATGAAATGTTTTATTTTCAGATGGCTAAAATAAAGGTTTTAAACCATAAGAATTAAAAATTATCTTGTAAATTTTGGAAAACAGCTTCAAATTGTTGGACGTGCTTTTCAATTGAAAATTCTTGAACAACTCGTTCATGCCCTTTTTCTCCAAATTGATTTCTAAGTTGAAAATCGTCTATTAGTTTTGAAATGGCTTCGGCAAGCGCAATTTTATTATTGGGTTGGACTAAATATCCCGTTTCATTATCAATTACAATTTCGGTTATTCCCCCATGGTTAGCTACAATTACCGGTTTCTTGGCTAACATTGCTTCAATAGCGACCATTCCAAAAGGTTCTGGCTCTGTTGAGGGAACTACTGCAATATCAATTGAATTCCAAAATTTTGCAACATCTTTTTGGAAAGGAAAAATAAAGACCTTATCCTGTAGCTTGTTTTCGGCTATTTTGTTTTTTAAACTAATTTCAAATTGTTCCTGATTTGATGGGGCAGAACCAAGAAAAACCAACTTAATATTTGAGTATTTTTCATTTAAAATAACAAAGGCACTAACCAACAATTGTTGTCCTTTCCAACTACTTATTCTTCCAACTAATGAAATGATAATATTATCTTCTGGAAAACCTAAATTAATTTTATCCAAATTTATAGCTTTAGGAATTTCAATTCCGTTATAAATTACAATTGATTTTGATTCTAATATTGGTATTCTTTGGATTAAATTGATTTGCGTTGCTTTTGAATTACAAACAACTAAATGTGAATAACGCATTAAGAGTTTAGGAAAAATTGAAGCTATAAATTTGGGATGAACTATTATTTCATGTACGTGCCAAAGGTGTTTTATTTTTCTTTTTTTGGCATAAATCATTCCCAGTAAAACCGCTAAAGTATTGGAATAAACAATGTCAAAATGGTGTAGCGTATTTAATGCATCTAAGGTCTCAATTCCTTTTTTAATGTCTTTAATAGATTTTAAAATGTTTTTTGGCGTAAAAATTTTACGATATAATTTTAAGACCGGGGCAATAACAACTTTTATGTTTTCTTTCTCCAACTCAATTTTTAAAGGACCTTCATTAGGCAAAATAACAACTGGAAAAAACTTTGTTCTGTCCATATGTTTTAATAACAACAACAAGGTTTTATCCGAGCCATAAAGCTCTGCTGATTGATGAATGAATAAGATGTTAATCATTAATTGATTTTTTTTAAAATTTTTGCAGGAACTCCGCCTATCAAAACATTATCTGGGAAAATATCATTTACGACAGCGCCTGCAGCAACAACGCAGTTATTCCCTACCACACAGCCGTCAAGAAAAGTTACTTTTGCGCCAACCCAGATGTTATTACCAATTTTTATACCTTTTGAAGTAACTCCTTGTTCTCTAATTAATTTTGACAGGTCGCTAAAATTATGATTTTGAGAATGAAAACTAATATATGATCCCATAATAACATCGCTTCCAATTTCTATACCTCCTGATGCTCCAAAATGAGTAAAATCGCCTATAGCTGAGTTTTCCCCCATTTGCAATCCTTTTCCAAAACTGCTTAAATGACTTGTGCAAGTCACCACTGAATAAGCGCCTATTTTTACGCCATCTGCTAAAATTATTTTTTGGGAAGCAAAGCCATCAACTGTTGTATGCTTCTCTATAGTTACGTTTTTCCCAAAGTGGATATTGCTTTTGTTTAATAGCGTGCAGTTTTTTCCTAAAAAGACTTTCTTTCCTGTGAATACATATCCTCGAAAAAGCATTATTACTCTGCTATAAAGAACGTGCAAAAGCAAGCTATTTGGAATATACGGATCTATTTTATAGCTTTTTCCTGAACTAGATAATAATTTATTAAATAATGCTTTTATCATATCAAATCTTGTTAATTAACAACTGCTTGTGCTCAAAAAAGAGTAGCCCACCAAGAATAAAAACAATAGTGTCCTTGGTATTATAAATTCCTGTTATGGTTATCGTTGTAAATAAAAAGGCAATTCCAATTGCCGATATAAAAATCGTAACAAACTGTCTATTAATGTATATTTTTTTATAAAGTCCAACAAAAAATAATAGATATAAAAAAACACCAACAATTCCTGTTTTATAAAAAATATAAGCATATCCGTTATGCAATTCAGAAATGTATTTTAATCCTTTGTCTGAAGCACTATCGGAAAGCGGCGCATAAAACTTTAGGTTTACCAATGAGCCATAACCACAACCTATCATATAACTGCTGGGGTTTTGATTCATTAAAGCTATCGCGCGTTTTGCTTCGTATCCACGCCAGTGATCCCACAAATCGGCATGATTGTTTCGGTCGATATGGGTCTTAAATAGTTCGGAAGGAGCGATTTTTACTTTATATAAAAAACTATCTCTCTCTAGTTTCATAGAAAATAAATAGGAATAAAATAGCACAAATAACACCAATAAAAGCATGATAAATTTTATTGTTTTCTTTGTTATAATGCTAAGGCCAAAAATCGAAAGCAAACAAATTATCGCAACTACAAACATGGTTCTTGACAAATAAAGCAAGTTGGATATTACTAATACTATACCAATCAAAAATGGAGTGGTTTTATTTGAAAAAAGGGGTTCTTTTTGGTATTTGTTATAAACCAATAAAAACAGCAACGAAAATAACTCTAGGAAATTATCTCTTCCAAATTCCCGAATTTCAGATACAGTGCTGGTTTTACTGAATACAAAAATTATAATAAAATGGACCATCGCCGAGGCCAAACCAATGAGAACAATTGATTTAACAAAAAGTTTGAAATCGTTGATTTTCTTGAAGAACAAATACCCAATTCCAATTCCTATTAAAGGCTTTACAAAGTGAAAAATGTCTTTTATAACATTGTAAATTTCTTTTTCATGGAAAAACATTCCAACAAATGGAAGTATAAAAAGTAGGAAAAGCGGCAAAATAGTAATTATGAATTTACGATCAAACGAAAGTTTTTCGTATAAAAAATAAATTCCTAAAATGAATATTTGCAAAAAAACATTTGCCTTAAAAGACGCTAAATACATTTGAGCAAACACAACAAATACGAAAAGAATGGAGTAAAACTTGGTTGCTGTGATTTTCATATTTAACTTATAATAGTTAACAAAAATACATTTTTATTCTATTTTGAGGTTTTTTTTAAGGTTTTTTACGCCCTTATTTATTTTTATAGCACATTGACAAATAAATTTATTTAAACCTTTGCAATGTTTGGTAATATAAATTCCATACCCTTTAATTAATTGAGGGTTTTTGCTGTTCGAAAACCCTACAAAATGAATGTAAGAAAAATCAGGAAGAAAAATCCTTTTGTAGCCTAAATCGGCTATTTTTTTACAAAAATCTACATCTTCAACATACATAAAATAATCCTCGTCAAAACCATTGATTTCTTGGTATACTTTTTTGGATAGCAATAGAAATGATCCTCCAAGCCAATCTACTTCATAACTTTGTTTTGAGAAATTTCCAGTTTTAAATTCCTTTCCTTTGTCTAACAGTTTCTTTAATTGGAACATATTTCTTGGGTTTGGAAAATTTCCGGCTGCGGGAAGATATTCTTTGTTGCCATCAAGCATGTTGATTCCGATTACTCCAATTTCATTATCCGATTTTAAAAAATCTAAAACTCCGAACAAGTCATCAAGAACAATCGTGTCGTTGTTGATGAGTAATAAGTATTCGCCTTTGGCGTGTTTTACGGTTTCATTGTTTCCTTTGGCAAAACCAAGATTTGCTTTGCTTTCGATTAAAATAATTTTAGGGTAATTATTTTTGATATACGCACAGCTTTCGTCCGAAGAATTATTGTCGATTATGATAATTTCAAAAGATGTATTTTTGAGTTTATCATACAGCGAATCGAAACATTCTTTCAAATAGTTGATGCCGTTGTAGTTGACGATTATAACAGATAATTCGATATTCATATTAAAACAAGGTGTAAAAACCCAATCGTTTCTTTATGTAATAAACACATAAAAAATTGATTAAAACATTAGTTATTAAACTCGATAATGCTGCGCCATTTATTCCATAAAGCGGAATCAAGAAATAGCTCATCATGATATTCACAAAAAAACAAATAATCGTGATGTTTCGCAACGTCTTTTGATTGTTTGTCATGTTTAAAATTTGATCCCCATTTCCAGCCATTGCGCTAAAAAGTACGCCCAAAGAAACGATTATCATGGTGGTGTTTCCCGCTACCACTTCTTCGCCAAAAAAGGATAATATGTATTTGCTAAAAATAATCAACGTCAAAACTATTGGAATAGACAAGATTGCGATTAATCTTGTGGCATTATGAGTCAGTTTTTTCAATTCTAATAAATCTCCTTTTCCGTATAATTCTGCCATTTTTGGTGTTATAATGGTGCTTACAGACACAATTACCAAAAACCCAACGCTTCCTACTTTGTAGGCAACATTATAGATTCCTACTTGGGTTTCATCAGTCATGATTCCTAGCATAATGTTGTTAGTCCAGTTTAACAAATACAAAAGTAATCCGCTGAAAAGTAACGGCGATGCAGTTTTTAACAATTCCAAAGTTCGGAATGGAATTTCTGTTTTTGGTGGTTTTACCTCAAAAATAGCCACAACCTCGGCAAAAACAGTCAATAGAATGGCAAAAGCAAAAGCCAGAAAAGTATAATGTCCGTATTGTTCAAATTGATAAAACCAAAAAAGTAATCCAATTAATAGTACATTTGGAACAATAAACATGAAGACGTTGTACTTCATGAAATTTTTGGTGGCAATCAAAAAATAAAGGAAAATTTCGTGTAAAACAAAAAGTGGCAACGACAGCGTTACGATAAAGAAATAGTTTTTTAACTCGGGATTTTTAAAAATGCTTTCGGATAAAAAATGGGCGCCAAAATAAAAAAACAGCACTGGAATAATTGAAAACAACAAAGCACCTTTAATTCCTTTTATCAACAATTTTTTGGCTTGCAGATAATTAAAATCGTGATTCCCAATGATTTTAATCAAGGTGTTTGGAATTCCGAGGGTAAAAATGATTGCTGTTGCTTGAGAAATGGTAAATACTAATGAATAATTGCCAAAAGTAGCCACGCCAAATAATCGTGTAATGAGTATTGTGGTAAAAAAGGAAGTGCCAAGACCAAAAATTCTAAAAATAAAATTGACTCCCGAAGAGGAAATGATTTTTGAGAAATTATTGTTTATTTGAATCATCCTAGTCTATTTAGGGATTTTCTGTTGGATTTTCTATTTTTTAATAACATAGAAATATTGGAGTGAAAAAAATTCTTCCAACAATCCAAAAGTAAGACTATTAATTATTTTAGCGATTGATTTTCCCTTATAGTTTTTAATGGAACTTTCTTCTTTTAGAATTTTATACCCGCTGGATTCTAAAAGTTCCTGAATGTTTTTTCTACAATAAAAGCGTAAATGAGTGTAATCAAAAATTCCGCTTTCTTCATAGCGAAAATCACCTTTTATGAAAATCTTTATTAATGCTGAATAATGCCGAAAATTAGGCATGCTTACAATAATCTTTCCGTTGGTATTTAGGTATTCTTTGATTTTATTCAAAACCATTTTAGGTTCAAATAAATGTTCTAAAACATCGGGAAGTAAAATTAAATCAAAATAATTTTCATATTGTGGTAAATCAATCTCCTCAATATTTCCAAAAATGAAATTATCTAGTGGTTTATAGTTTTGTTTATTATTCTTGTCTTCAAACAAATCTACCCCTACAACCTCGGCGGCAATTTTGTTTTTTTTTAAATAAAATAGTGTTTCTCCATAACCTGCGCCAATTTCTAAAACCTTTAAATTTTGTGTTTGTTTGTCTATTAGATTGATTAAATCTAATCTTACATTAGAATAATAATCCGCCCCTTTTTTATCGTAGTTCATTGTTGTTAGAAATTATTATTGCAGAAATAAATATAAAAAAGTATTGATAAAAAATTATCTTAAAAGAGATAATCATTTTTTTATTGAATCTGTTATTTTTTCCTTTTTTTATTTTGTAGAAAATTTATCTAATTCTGTTTTTAAAATCGCTTCCTGAGGGTATAAACTAGGGCCGACAATTGCTTTTGGGTCCTTTCTGCTTAATTCTTTTGTGACTGAGTCAATTGTTGTGTTGTCGGCATTTATTCTAAAACAATTATAAATTAAAGATTCGCTTATTAGATTAGATTTGTCTAAATAGTCAAATTTCACACTATTCAATTTAATCTTTTCATTCTCTCCGTTTACTCCAAAGTCTATTCTAAATTGAGTTGGGAAAAAATCTTCTGGAAGCTCAAAAGTCATTTGTTGTGCGTCGTTTTTTCCAAGAATAGAAACCCACATTGAGTTTTCTTCTGTAAAATTTATTGTATTATCTTCTGTATAATACAAATGAATGGTATCATTCTTTTTAATTAATAAATCTAAAGTAACCTTAAATACATTTTTTTTGATTTGCCCAACTTCGTTTGTTTTAGATTCATTTTTACAAGAAAATAATAAAATAGACAAAAGCAATGCTGTTAATATAATTTTTGTTTTCATTTTTTGTTGTTTTTGTTTTATACGTGATTATTTGTAAAGGTAATTTTTAAAAGTTTATTCTAATCAAATCATTATTAATGATTTTTAATTTATTTAACTAAAACGAAAGCTATTAAATTTTATTGTTGATGCAATTTAAATTAAATATATTACATCCTTTATTTTAATAGATTAAAGACTATTAACCGCGATAAAAAATTTATTATTAGTTGTTATATGTTATTATTAATCTATGACTTACGCCATTATAATTTTTTATTTCTTACAGTTTCTCATTTTATTTCACTTAAGATATCATGTAAAAAACAGTTCTTTTATTTATTATTTTCCGGAATTTCGTCCCACTTTTTAATAACAACACCAAAAACTCTTTTTATTTTACTTTTATCTAAAACACTATATTTTGGTCTTTCCGCTGGTGTTGGAAAACTTATAGAAGGAATAGGAAGTAAATTTATACTAATTTTTTTTAATTCAAATATTTTCTTTGCAAAATCAAACCAACTGCATTGCCCTTCATTGCTAAAATTGTAAACACCGTAGTGTTCAGTGTTCCGTTTTGAGTGTTCCGTTATAATCGTAACTAAACATTCTGCTAAATCAACTGCATTTGTTGGTGTGCCAATTTGGTCTGAAACCACAGATAAACTGTCTCTTTCTGAAGCCAATCGCAACATTGTTTTCATAAAATTATTTCCAAATTGCGAATAAACCCAAGACGTTCTAATGATAAAATAAGCGTCAAATACTTCTTGAATCGCTGTTTCACCGTTTAATTTTGTTTGTCCGTAAACTCCTTTCGGGTTGGGTAAATCCGTTTCATTGTACGGCGCATTTTTTGAACCATCAAAAACAAAATCGGTAGAAATATGGATTAGTTTTGTGTTAAATTCTTTACAGGTTTCAGCGATGTTTTTTGCTCCAATTACATTAATTAATTCCGCTTTTTCTGGTTCTGATTCTGCTTTATCAACTGCGGTGTAAGCGGCGGCATTAATACAAAAATTGGGTTTTGTTTTGTAAAAGACATCCTTACAATCCGTTTTATTTGTAATATTAAGTGTTTTTGAATCACAAAAAATGAACTTTACTGATGGATAATTCGGCGCAATAAATTGAATTGCTTGACCCAATTGTCCGTTGGCGCCAGTTACTAAAACTACCATGCTTTTATAGCGTTTTCTAATGTTGGCAAAATCGAATCTTTCTCCGAAATTATTAGATTCTCAGTTGGGAGTTGCCAATCAATATTTACAGATTTATCATTATAACTAATTCCGCCTTCGCCTTCTTTATTGTAAAAATTATCACATTTATAAAAAAAAGTTGCGGTATTGCTCAACACTAAAAATCCGTGAGCAAAACCTCTTGGAACGAAAAATTGAGTTTGATTTTCTCCTGTAAGTAAAACAGAAACATATTCTCCAAACGTCTTAGAATTAGGTCTAATATCAACCACAACGTCTAAAACTTCGCCTTGCAAAACCCGAACTAACTTGGCTTGAGCGTGTTCGCCAGTTTGATAATGCAATCCCCGTAAGACCCCTTTTGTAGAGAAAGATTGATTGTCTTGAACAAAATGAACGGGTTTTCCAATTCCTTTTTGAAACGTGTTTTCATTAAAACTTTCCATAAAATAACCCCTTTCGTCGTTGATTATTTTTGGTTCAATTATAAAACAGCCTTCTAATTTTGTAGGTATAAAATTCATTTTTATAGAATATCTAACAAGTGCGTTCCGTAACCACTTTTTAATAAGGGTTGTGCCAACGCTTTTAATTGTTCGGCGTCAATAAAGCCCATTTTATAAGCTGCTTCTTCAATAGAACCAATTTTTAATCCTTGACGTTCTTCAATAACTTGCACAAATTGAGAGGCTTGCATCAATGAATTAAACGTTCCTGTATCAAACCAAGCGGTTCCTCTATCCAAAATACTGACTTTTAATTTTCCTCTTCTAAGGTATTCTCTATTTACGTCTGTAATTTCAATTTCGCCTCGGTGACTTGGTTTTATATTTGCTGCAATTTCAACCACGTCATTATCATAAAAATAAATTCCTGGAACTGCAAAATTCGATTTTGGTTGTTCTGGTTTTTCTTCAATTGAAAGTACATTTCCTTCAGAATCAAAATCTACAACTCCGTATCGTTCTGGATCATTCACGTGATAGGCATAAATAATTCCGCCATCAGGATTATTATTGGCTTGAAGCAAATCGGATAAACCAGTACCGTAAAAAATATTATCTCCTAAAACTAGAGCGACTTTATCAGTTCCTATAAATTCTTTTCCGATAATAAATGCTTCAGCCAAACCATTTGGATGTTCTTGAACAGCATATTCAAATCGACAGCCCAATCGAGTCCCATCGCCTAATAATTGTCTGAATAAAGGCAAATCGTGTGGCGTAGAAATGATTAAAATTTCTCTAATTCCCGACCAAAGCAGCGATGATAAAGGGTAATAAATCATCGGTTTGTCATAAATCGGCATCAATTGTTTGCTGACCGCAAGTGTTAACGGATGCAGCCTTGTTCCTGAACCTCCGGCTAATATAATTCCTTTCATTATGCTCTATTTTGTAGTGCTTTTAAAGCTTGTTTATTATAAAATTTTGAAAATAAATTTATAAAAATAAATCCAAAAATGAAGAAAATTGGCAGTACAAATTTTAAATTTCCATTGGTAACATTCTCGTTTTTAATATTAACGACGCTACTTGTTTTCTTGATAAATTTATCTAAACTTGTTAATTCCATTCTTTGATTTCCTAATTCAACCAATAAATTTTCTTTAGTTCTTATAACATCATTCAGTTGCGTGTTTTCATTATAATAAACCAATTTCTCGCTTTTTTGATTTGATTTTGTAGAAGCCGAAAATTCATTTAAAAAACCATTAATTTGATTAATTATTTCCTCATTTTTGACCATTTTGATAATAACGTTTTGAATCTGCGTTTTTCTTAATGTTTCAAAATATTCGTTTTGATTTAGGTAGTTTAATATTGGAACAATCATTTTATTATCCGAAATAAACCCCTTTGTTCTGATGTGAATTTTATGGCTAGAATAATTTTTACTGGTTACTTTGTCCTTTATTGTCTTGTTAATATCGCTGTCTTCTGCTAATAATTTTACTAATTCAAAGTTTTGAGAATTTTGAGTATTACTTAAAACTGGATTATTATTGACAAAACTATAAATGTCAATAACGGGCTCAATCTCTATTAAACTAAGGTTTTTAGGTTTGAGGACTCCAATAGATTTTAAAAACAAAGTATCGTTTTCTTTAATTTTAGAATTTAATAACTCAATTTTAGAATAAAGATAATCTGTACTTCCAAAATTTGGTCTTACAATGATTTCAGAGTCATACGACTTATTGTTGGTGTCTAAGTAAACTCCAATTCCAACTCCAATAACCGTTAATCCACAAAACCACAAAAGATTTCTTTTAAAAAACAAAATGCTATTAAAAATTGAAGCGGCAATTCCGTCGAAAAAACCTTTAATTTTATAAGAAATCATAGACAAATCAATCTCTTGATTGTCTGAATTATTTGTAGTTTGACTCATCTTAAAAATCTATTTTACGTTAAAAATTTGTTCTAATATTTTAATTGTAATCAAATAGGTTGGCTTTACTCCTGTTGTTCCTAATCCGCCTGAAGCCAATGTACTTCCGGTTTCCAATGGATTATCAGACGCATAATAGGCATACCTAACCTTCACGTCTGTATTGATGCTTTTCCTAATTTTTGATGCCGATTGAATCGCTTTTTGATAATAGGCACCTTCCATTTCCAAACCAATTACGCCCCAAGTAGATTCGTGGAAAAACTTCAACAAATCTTTGTTTTGCAATGAAGTTCCTAAAACCGTAATCATTGGTCCTGCAAAAACAGCTATGTCATTTCCTTCAAGCATTTCGGCAGTTAATTCGTTATGAAAGAAATAATTATCTCCCGTTCCTTCATTGATATGTGCCGACGGAATCATAATATCGCCTTTTCCTCCTTGAAGAATCCCCGCTTTTCCCATTATTGAAACCGATTCCACATTCAAAAGGATGTCTTTTTTGTATGGTTTTAATAATTCATCAATCGTTTCATATGCTTGCTCTCCAAAAGCATAATCCATAACGATGATAACCGGTTTTTTATTGTTCAATTGTGCTTTCGGAAAAGCCGATTTATTCCAATCGATTTTCGAAGTATCAAAAATTTGAACATCAATGTTGGTTCCAGAAGTATCAGGAAGCGAAATCATTCCGTGTAATTTTGCAAAATCTTCTACTTTATTCCGAACTTCATCTGCGCCAGATTTACTTAATTCTTCAAAAATAAAGAAATCAGATTTGTCCTTGAATTTCGTTTTCAAAACGTGCGTTGCAAATATAGAATTCATAACAGAGTGCATATTCGCACTGATAATATGAATTGGACGGTCCAATAAATCATTTGCTTTAAGCACTTCTTTAATGTTGGTTGCCCAAATTTCTCCGTGAATATGGTGTCCCAATCTTTCTCTCAAAATTGGACTAAAAGTGATGGTTCTTTTGTTATTATCAACCACCTCTTCGATGGCTAATTTTCCCAACCAATAAATAATATGTAAAAAACGATCTGGTTTTTCTTTCGTTCCAAAGGCATCATATATATCTAAAACTTCCGCAAATGTTCTCCCTAAAATATTTGCCGCATGAGAAATTGCCTTCTCTTTATCAACTAACATTAATTTTTTATTGGATAAAACCGCTTGTTCTAATTTTTGCCAATCGCGAGAAACTTCGCCGCTTTCGTCAATTAAAACACGGTTTTTTATTTTATGAGATTCAATGAAAATGAAAGTCAAATGCGTCAAAATATCGTAAATGTCAGAACGACCACGGGTAATTTCAACATTCATTTGTTCGTCATCAATTCGATAACAATTTCTTCTTCTTTTAGGCGGAATTATCGCTTGAAAATGTGATTTTGAATAGCCTTCATCGGAAGTTAGATTGATGAATCTGCATTCTTCAATTCCAACGGGAAGCCTTTCTATCACATATAAAAGTCCGTTTAATTCTACTTTATCATCGGCAATTGTACCGTAAATTTCGGGGCGTAATAACAATAACGCTTCACGCAAAGTATCACCAGAAACACCCATTGGTTTATAGAAGCCTCTATTGAACAAATGGCGCATTGTGATGTATAATTTTTCAACGGCACTTGATGATTCTTGTGCTCTTGATCGGACAATATTTTTAATTTCTTTCATGTGGTTTTTATTTTATAACCAACAAATATAAGGTTTTATATTTTAGTTGGTTAAAACCAAATTTATTGCTGGTTCATACATTTTAATTTTATCTGAAGAACCTATTGTTTTTTCGTTCGTTTGACGACTCCATTTTCCAACTGAAAACGTATATAAAAAATCCCTTTCTATATAATTATACAATACAAATGGATAATATACTATTTTGGTTGTTGTTTTTCCCGTATTGGAATTTACTATGGTTTTTTCCAATTTATTCTTTGCGATTATTAACTTTTCAAACCCAATGAAAATTCCTGTTTTTGGCATTTTCAGATTCAAATCAGTCAAGTCAAAACCGTTTCTAACAACTCCTTTTTGAAGGGTTACAATGAAATCTTTTGTAAGAAGTTCGTCGCCTGGAAAACCATTAGAGTCTACTTTATAAAAATGTATTTTAACAGTCGCATTATCAACTCTGCTATCTGTTAGAATACTAACTTTCTTGATGTATTTGGTTTTTTTATACGCACTTTCGAAGGGGAAAAATTTCACGTCAATTCTCGGTCCGTTATCAAACGCTTCAAAAATAGCGTTGTTGATTTGTCCGATTTCTAATTTTCTAGTTTCAAAATGTCGGGCAATTACCACTTCGTCCAATTGAAACGAAACCGCTTTCAATTTTACATTAGAAACTTCCGATGCTTTTATAATTCTTTTTTCAAATCCTAAAATAGAAAATATCAGATTTTTATTTGCGGAAGCAGTAATAGAAAACTCGCCATTTTCCTCAGAACTCGTTCCAATATTCTCGTTTTCGACCCAAATATTCACATACGGAATTGGTTTCCCCGATTCATCAACAACGACGCCTTTGGTTTGAGCGAAAAAGGAAAGTGAAAATAAAATTAAGAATAAATATTTCATTATTAATTAGTTAGGGTTATTTTAATTGCTAATTCACCAAACTTATTGTCATATTTGTCTAATCCACCACGTAGGTTTGATTTTTTATGAATCATTCTAGAAACCCATTTTCCCGCTATATATTGCCAGGAAGTGCTTGAATCCGAGGGAATAGTACCTATAAAAGGATTGTATTCTATTCCGTCTTTATAAACTTTTTTCTTTGAATCCGGAAGTGCGCCTTGTACTTTATTGTTTTCTTCATCAAGAGTATATTCGTAAGTATATTTATTTTCTTCTATAATCATCCATTCAAAAGCAATAAATAAACCGGAATCTGGAATTATTATATTTTTATCTTTCAAATCAAGTGTGGTGTTTCGCTTTCCCTTTTTAACTGTAACAATAATGATGTCATCTGAATAATCCAAACCAGGGCTTCCGTCTGGAGCCACTTCGTAAAAACGAACTTTTATCTTAGCCTTATTGATATTTGAAAGAGTAAAAAAAGTTATATTGTCAATAAATGGGTGTGTTTTTATATCTTCCGTTGCCGCTATGAATTTAGCCATTATTGTAGGTTGGGGGGTAGCTGTTCCGTAATACATAGAAATATTTCCTTTTTTATACTTTCCAATTTCTATTTGGTCTTTTCCAATTCGTTTTTGAATTAAAACCGCGTTTAATTGATAGGCGATTGATTTTAAAACTACTCTTCCAGATTCGTTTAGTTTGGCTTTCAATGTTTCAAATCCAATGGCTGAAAAAACTAGGGTTTTATTTTCAGCAACAGTAATTGAAAATTCTCCATTTTCTTCCGAAGTAGTTCCAATATTCTCGTTTTCAACCCAAATATTCACATACGGAATGGGTTTCCCGGATTCGTCAACAACGACGCCTTTGGTTTGGGCGGAAACACAAAAACTCATTAAAAGCAACACCAACCAAAGTCTATTTTCTTGCATCTTTTTTCTATTCTCTTTTTAATAAATCAACAATCGTCCTGTCGTTACTCAGCCTTGGAATTTTGTTTTGTCCGCCTAATTTTCCAATGGATTTCATATATTCTTGGAAACCATTTTTCGCCACTTTTGTAATGACTAATTTCCGCAAAACTTTCCCCACAATCAAATCGTCATAATACGAATTTTGCGTTCGCATTTCGCTATCTATCGCTTCCGCAAATGCAACTATGTTTTCTGGTTCTCCTGAACCGTCGGGATCAAATTCTATGAACCATTCGTGGTACGGCAAACCGTCAAGCGGCATGATTTGTGGCGCAACAGTAAATTCGTTTATTTGAATTGACATGTTTTCCATCGCTTTTTTCAACGCGTGTTCGACTTCTTTTCCGATTACGTGTTCCCCAAAAGCCGAAATATAATGTTTGATGCGCCCAGAAACAATCACGCGATAGGGTTTTAAAGAAGTAAATTGAACGGTATCTCCAATATTATAGCCCCAAAGTCCCGCATTTGTTGAAATTATCAACACATAATTTACATTCAATTCGACTTCGCCAATAGTATATCGTTTGGGATTTTCAGTATGAAATTCATCCGATTTTATAAATTCGTAGAAAATTCCTGCATTCAAAAGTAGCAACATTCCTTTTTCTTTCTGCGAATCTTGATAGGCGAAAAATCCTTCCGAAGCGGGAAATAATTCAATAGAATCGACTTTTCTACCTATTAAATTCTCAAATTTCGCGCGATAAGGCTCAAAATTCACACCGCCATAAATGAATAAATTGAAGTTTTTAAAAAGTTCGCCAACAGGTTTTTTCGCTTTTAGTTGTAATTTTTCAAAATACATTTGAACCCAAGATGGAATCCCCGAAATAATCGTCATATCTTCATGGAACGTTTCTTCAACAATGGCGTCAACTTTGGTTTCCCAATCTTCAATGCAATTGGTTTCAAAAGTGGGCATTCTGTTTTTTTGCAAATATTTAGGTACAAAATGCGCTACAATTCCTGATAATCTTCCCAATTGAACACCATTTTTTTCTTCTAAAATGGGGCTTCCTTGCAGAAATATCATTTTTCCGTTTACAAAATCGGCGTTGCCTGTTTCGTGAATATAATGTAGAATTGCATTTCGAGCGGCTTCAATGTGAAACGGCATCGATTCCTTGGTTAATGGAATATATTTTGCACCAGAAGTTGTTCCCGATGTTTTGGCAAAATACAATGGCTTGCCTTTCCAAAGAACGTTTTCTTCGCCTTGAACGACTTTGTCAACATACATTTTTAACGCTTCATAATCTCGAATGGGAACATTTTTAGAGAAATCTTCAAATGTTTTAATAGCTTCAAAATGATGATCAATACCAAATTGCGTGTTTTTCGCTTGACGAATCAACTCTTTAAAAACGTTTTGCTGGGTTTGTATAGGATTATTCGCCCAAATTTGAGTTTTTCTATAAATGCTTTTCGCAAATTTTTTAGCCAAGAAAGATTTTAAAGACATTTTTCTATTTTTTTGACTTTTTCTTATCTTTTGAAAGCATTTTTTCTTCTTGCAAAACCTGTTCTCTCAATTGTAATTCTGCTTTTGAAGGCGCATCATTTTCAATTGTTTTACTAACATTATCGGAAGACATTATCGAATCTTTATTGATTTTTTCATATTCCAAATCGCCATTTAAAACCTTAACAACCGATTTCAAATAGGCATCATTTTTCTTTAATGCCAATGCCAAAGAATCTGATTTTAATGCCAATTCAGTTGCTTCTTGTCGTAATTTTGTTGATGCATAGCCCGGAATATATTCCCTTAAGGGCGTAAAAGCAATAATATAAGTAGTGAAAGTGATAATTAAAATTGCGCCGATTGAAGCCACAACAAAAACATTCATTAATGTTAATCGTAAGGAAAAAATTTCTTCAAAAGTATCTTCATTCAAAATAACCAATCGGTTTTTTGTAAATAATTTCCTCTTTAAAATTTGTCTTTTTTGAGCTTTTTCAGGCATTATTTTTCAATTATTATCCACAAATATAATGATAAAAGTCGCATCTATGGCTTTGTGTATTTACGATAATGTTAAATTTCAATTATTTAGGAATTTATACGTTGCACACCAAATCATAAATATTTATTAATGAGTGAAATGAAATGCCGATTTTTATATTTATCTTTGTAGTAAGATTTATTATAAATTTGCGAAAGCATAAAATAGTGTGTTATGGGAAGATTAGGACCAACCGAGATAATTTTAATCGTTGCAGTAATTTTGTTAATGTTTGGTGGTAGAAAAATTCCAGAATTAATGAAAGGATTAGGAACTGGAATTAAAGAATTCAAAAATGCAGCTAAAGAGGAACAACCAGCTGACAAAAAAGAAGAAGAAACAAAATAATAAAAAGGCTTTTCATAATTTGAAAAGCCTTTTTTTGTTTTAAATAATCATCGACAATTGAATCCGTTTTCTATCTTCATCCGCTTCTGTAGCTTTCACTTGAACGCGTTAGTGTAATTTTACTACTTCATTCACATCACTCACAAAACCAGCTTTGAGTTGCGAAATATGAACCAAGCCACTTTGATTGATTCCAACATCCATAAAAAAATTGTTACTTTTTTAATTTAATATATAATTAACAGCTGATTTTATCTACTCTATTTTGGTGTCTTCCGCCTTCAAAATCGGTGTTAAGAAAAGTTTGAACCATTTCTACCGCTTGTGGAATAGAAGTATAACGAGCGGGAATACTAATAATATTAGCATTATTATGTTGTCGTGCTAAAACTGCAATTTCTTTTGTCCAACACAAAGCCGCTCGAATTCCTTGATGTTTATTGGCCGACATTGCAATTCCGTTACCGCTTCCGCAAATAATAATTCCAAAATCTGCTTTTTTAGATTCCACATCTAATGCAACGGGATGTGCAAAATCTGGATAATCCACGCTATCTGCCGAATCGGTTCCGTAATTAGTAACTTCATAACCATTTGCCTTGAGCATTTCAACAATTGCTTTTTTATATTCTGGTCCAGCGTGGTCGTTTCCAATAGAAATTTTCATAGTTATAAAGTGTTGTGTTTTCGATACAAATTTACCAAAAGAAAAGCGTGAAATACATTCCTATTATTTTTATTTACATAAATTATAAACAGGTTGAAAATCAATTAGTTCTCTTTTATTCATTGGTTTTAATGTAATGTAATTGTTAATTTAATGTAATGTTAACAACAATTCATAACTGTTTGATAATCAGTTAACCTTAATTTAACAATTTATGTTCATAACTTTATATAGAATTTTACAACTATTTTTAGGTTGTATTGTATTAATTCGTAATCAAAAATTGAGTTGAATAAAACTAATTTAGTTTGATGAATTTTTGGAAAAGTTATAACTATAAAATTGCGTTTTATTAACAAATTTTGAATTTAAACTTATTTACAAAAAGTAGAATATAAAGATTATTAACCATTGTTAATTAAAATTTAGAAAGTCTTATTTTAGAACTCATTAGATAAAAATAAATATGTTTATAACTTCTTGTAAATAATTATAACTTAAAAACAACACTTAAAAAAATAATTTTATTGTAGCTATTAACACACTATAATAACCATTAAAAAATAATTTTAAATTTAATTTTCTTTTTGTTGTATTGTATATCTGTTGATAACATTTGAGAAATTAAAACTTTAAAAATTATTTAAACGATATTTAAATTGCTGTTCAATTCATCTAAAATAGTTTGAACTGCTTTAAAATCGTTGGGATGAATTTTTAACTCAATTCCACCGTAAGCGTAACTTGCTAATGGATTAACAGAAACCAACGTTTCATTGAGAAAGAAAAATGCAATTCCTTTATTTTGTAAAATAGATTTTAACACGATAATTTCGTGAGGAAAATTAAAAGTTGCAATAGTTACAAATTCTTCCATTTTTATTTATTTTTTATAAAGGTACTGCGAATAGTATTGGTAAGAGAATTTAGTTTTTAAAAGTTATATTTTCTTTAAAACTACTACTTATGAACAAACAACTGCTAACTATTTTGTAAATTTCAACTTTTAAGAAAAGAATTATGAGTAAAAGACTAAGAAAACCAGTCAAAAAACAAGCTGATTTAACAGATAAAATAGTAAAAATATTAGCACAAAATGCCAATAAAGCATTCAATTATAAGCAAATAGGAATTAAATTAGAATTAGATGATACACAAAGTAGAAATCAAATTATTAAAGATTTAAAGATTCTTGTAGCCCAAAAAAAAATAGACGAGATTGAACCTGGACAATATTTAGTTGTAGAAGCAAGTAATGATTATTACGAAGGTAAAATTGATATGACGGGCAGAAAAACCGCCTATTTTGTTTGTCCAGAATTTGAAGAAGATGTATTTATTCCGACCAATAATTTGAACCACGCTTTAGATGGCGACACCGTAAAAGTGTATGTGTATAACAGACGAAAAGGAAAACGTGCCGAAGGAGAAGTTATAGAAGTTATAGAAAGAAAGAAAACTGATTTTGTAGGTGTAATAGATATTCAGAAGAATTTTGCCTTTGTATCGACTGCAAATCCAAAAATGTACACCGATATTTTTATTTCAAAAGACAAATTAGGCGATGCTGAAAACAAAGATGTAGTTTTAGTTCACATCGAAGATTGGCCAGCAAGAGCTGACAGTCCATTTGGTTCTGTAATAAAAGTTTTAGGGAAACCAGGAGAACATAATACTGAAATTCACGCTATTTTAGCTGAATATGGTTTACCAGCCGAATTTCCATTGGAAGTTGAAGTTTTTGCACAAAAAATAGATACTTCAATTCACGAAAGTGAAATTGCAAAGCGTCGAGATATGCGCGATACATTGACTTTTACAATCGATCCAAAAGATGCAAAAGATTTTGATGACGCCCTATCATTTAAAATATTAGAAAATGGAAACTACGAAATTGGAATCCATATTGCCGATGTTTCCCATTATTTACAAGAAGGAACAATTCTAGATAATGAAGCTTATAATCGAGCAACATCTGTGTATTTAGTAGATAGAGTTATTCCGATGTTACCCGAAGTTTTGTCAAATTTTGCTTGTTCTTTGCGCCCAAACGAAGAAAAATATACTTTTTCAGCTATTTTTGAATTAGACAAAAAGTCGAATATTAAAAACAGTTGGTTTGGTAGAACAGTGATAAATTCTAATCAGCGATTTGCGTATGAAGAAGCACAACATATCATTGAAACTAAAGAAAATATAATTCCTATTGAAACTTCAATCACAGGAAGTGCTTATAAAGTCTCGGACGAAATTGTTTTTGCTACATTTAAATTAGATGAATTAGCAAAAATTATGCGAGAAAATAGAATGAATAACGGAGCGATTTCTTTTGATAAAGTAGAAGTAAAATTCAACCTTTCGGAAACAGGAAATCCTGAAGGTGTTTACTTTAAAACTTCTAAAGATTCTAATCATTTGATAGAAGAATTTATGCTTTTGGCAAATAAAAAAGTTTCAGAATTCATTGGACGTCAAAAAAAGACTTTTGTTTATAGAATTCACGACGAACCAAATGAAGATAAACTTTTGGCGATGCAAGAACTAATCAAAAAGTTTGGTTATGAAGTTGATTTCAACTCAGGATCGGTTGCCCAAGCTTTGAATAATTTAATGAAAGAAGTTAATGGTAAAAAAGAACAAAATTTAATAGATACTTTGGCGATTCGTTCGATGAGTAAAGCAAAATATTCGACAGATAATATTGGACATTACGGTTTGGCTTTTGAATATTATTCCCATTTTACTTCACCAATTCGTCGTTATCCTGATGTAATGGTTCATAGATTATTGCAATTTTATCTTGATGGAGGGAAATCAGCAGATATAGAATTATATGAATCAAAATCTATTCATTGTTCTCAAATGGAAGGTTTAGCAACAAAGGCAGAACGCGATTCTATCAAATATATGCAAGTAAAATATATGCAAGATCATAAAGATCAAGAGTTTTTAGGAGTTATATCAGGCGTCACAGAATTTGGAATTTTCGTAGAAATAATAGAAAATAAATGTGAAGGAATGGTAAGAATCCGAGAAATAAAAGATGATTATTATATTTTTGACGAAAAACAATATGCACTTGTTGGTCAAAGTACTAAAAACGTATTGCAACTTGGCGATGAAATTTATGTAAAAGTAAAAACTGCCGATTTAGTGAAAAAACAGTTGGATTTCTATTTTTTAAGACAAAATAATGATGAAGAACTATAGGTTAATTATAATTTTATTGCTTTCGCAAATTGGTTTTTCGCAAGAAATTACCACTAAAAATTTAGGTGATTTTGATGCTGTAAAAGTATTTGATAAAATCTCAGTTCAGCTGATTCCGTCTGAAGAAAGTAAGATTGAATTGTCAGGAAAAAACAGTTCAGAAGTTGAAATTGTTAACAATAAAGGCGAATTAAAAGTAAGAATGCCAATCGGTAAATTCTTATCTGGCGAGGACGTTACGGCGTTATTGTATTATAAAAACATTCAAAGTTTAGACGCTTGTGAAGGTTCTTATGTTTCAAGTGAAAAAGCAATAAAACAAATTTCATTTTCATTAAATGCTAAAGAAGGAGCCGAAATTAAATTAAAATTAGACGTTCAAAAGGTGAGTATTCGTGCCACTTCTGGAGGTATAATTAATTTAGAAGGAACGGCTAAAAACCAAGATATTATTATTTCTTCAGGCGGAGTTTTAAATGCAAAAGACTTTCAAACCGAGCAAACAAATGTCGCTATCAGCGCTGGTGGAATTGCCGATATTCGTGCTTCTGAATTGGTGGACGCAAAAGTAAGAGCTGGCGGAACGATAACTGTTTTTGGCAAACCGAAACAAATTAATCAAAAAACGGTTTTAGGCGGCTCAATCAATCAAAGTAGTAGATAATATTTTTATATTTGTAATAATTCGACTCTAAATTATATTAATGATTCAAGACATTTTAACAGCAATTCCACTCGGAATTTTTTTAAGTTTTCTTATTGGCCCTGTTTTCTTTGTGTTGCTTGAAACAAGTGCAGTTAAAGGATTTAGAGCTGCTTTGGTGTTTGATTTAGGCGTTGTTTTAGCAGATGTATTTTTTATTTTAATTGCTTATTTCAGTAGTTACAGATTGATTCAAAGTTTGAAAAACGATCCTGCAATTTTCATTTTTGGAGGAATTTTAATGCTGACTTACGGTTTGATTTCCTTTATAAAACTTAGAAAAATTACTTCAAAAGTAAACGAAGATGATATTGAAATCGTATTCCAAAAAAAGAATTACCGTGCGCTTTTTATCAAAGGTTTTTTATTGAATTTTATTAATGTTGGTGTACTTCTTTTTTGGTTTTTAATACTAATTACCGTTGGACCAAAACTTGAATTAGAAACTTCAAGAATGCTTACTTTTTTCACTTCTGTAATTTTGACGTATTTGTTTGTGGATATGGGTAAAATCCTATTAGCCAAACAATTAAAACACAAAATGACCCCAAAAAACATTTTGAATATCAAAAAATTAATAAGCATATTATTGATACTTTTTGGAATGACAATTATGCTTCAAGGTTGGTTTCCAAGCGACCAAAAAATGGTTAAAAAGGCGTTGGAGAAAATGGAGTAAAAAAGTTCTCAAAATAAAAATAAAATTATGAAAAGCAGTAATTTAATACTTCGATATTTTGGTTTTTTTATTTTGACCATTGGATTAGTTCTAAATATTTTAATGTTATTAGGAAATGCTTGGCCAACATATATTTATGCTCTTTTTTGTTTGATAGGAATTCTACAAATCGTAATATCAAATTCATCAAAAACAATATTATTTTTTTGACAATTATTTTGGGTTATTATTCCACTGTTTATTATGTATTCCTACTTTCATTTTATCGATTAACTAAAAAATATGAGATATAGCGCTTTTGTAGATTTACTAGGATTTTTTTGGGTTATTAATTAGATATCCAAACCTTACCCACAAAGACTATTAACAATAATTAAAACCCTACTCCCCCGCTTTTTCTGCAGATTGAGGTATATCCATAGATTTTACAACCTCTTTTTTTGAATGAAAATACCTTTCTCTTTCCCAATTCTCTTCATTTTATAAAAAGCAAATAGCAACGCTAAAAACAATGCTAAAATTATATAGTTATCTATTGGATTAGCTTGTGTATTATCTATAACGTCGTCATCAAATGTTTGTGCAAAAGCAGCGGTAGTTGCTAAAAGCAGTAGTGTCGTAAAAAAAGTCATTGTTATTTTAGGGTTGTTCATCGTTATTCTATTATTAATTTTTTAATTGTCGTCCTAGTATCTTTTTCAACTTTTACATAATAAACACCTTTAGCAAAAACTTTGTTAGGAGTAATATGATTGATGGCTGTTTGCAACAAATTGGTAGCATAGACCTCTTGCCCAATCGTATTGTAAATAATTAATTTAGTCTCGTCGTTTGCCCCATTCATAACCACTTCAAATATTCCTTGTTTAGAAGGATTTGGGGAAATTGTAAGGACCAAGGAGGTATCAGACTCTAGGTTTAAATATGGATTTTGGAATACTATTCTAAATCTGTCCGAGGCTGAAGTTTGCGCATCATTTGTATTTATCACAAAAGGATAACTTACCGAATTTGATTGAGGAATCTCTGTGTAAGTTTGCAATAATTGATCGTGTAAATAAGCCGTCAAACCACTCATATTCGTTCCGTTTGCTACTATAGTATAATTAGTAAATCGGTATTGAGTAATATTCAACGGTATTACATCGGAGACTTCCGGAAATAATCTGCTTTCAATACCCAACAAAGTGGTATTGTTTTTAGTTGAAAAAGTTTCATCTAGATTACTAAATTTTAAGGCATCATATCCATCTATTGCATTATTGAAACTGTCTCCAAATTTCACAATCAGCCCATCTGCAGCTACTCCAACAGACGCAAGGGTATTGCTTTCGTAAAGCGTTAATCGAATATAAGAAGCTAAATTATTGAATCTATATACATTTTCATTGACGATAGAGGTCGATTTATCTGATTCATGAAACGTAATACTCGCTGCGCCCGCAGAAATAGTATTAACAAAACAAGCTTGCCAAGGCTGTAAATATTGATTTACAAAAGAACCTGAAACCGGGTTTAAACTATTAACTAAATCATAAATAACATATCCTCCTCTTGTATTTACTTTTGGATCCCAAACCCAATAGGAATTGGTGTTTAGATTACTACTTTGTGTAAGTGTCGCTTTAATATCAACAGTTGCTTGGTATGGATTTCCTATAAAACTAAATCCATTTGCAGTTTGACTCAATATCCCAGCCGGAGCATCACATATTTTTAATGTTCCTTTGGTTCTTAATGTGGTATTGGTGGGTGTTGGCGTATTGGTACTCATATTTATTGATCGATCCCCTCTTATCATTAATCGATAAGGTACTCCAGAAGTAAGTGTTAACGAATTTGTATTGGGTACCGCAACCCATGCACCAGTAGTATTATTAAAAGTAAACATAGAATTGGATGTTGTTTGAGTAGCGTCAAATCCATAATCACTAGTAATGTTTCCAGTAATATGTGTTCCATAACCAGCATTTGGATTTAAGTTGCTTGTGTAAGCAGGCGGAGGATTGTTTACTCCTTGTTGCCAGTTATCTCTAATTGTAGAAGTTGTGGTTACTGGAGAAGAAATAAATCTAAAAGCTCGAAGTGCTGGGAAAAAACGTTCCACAGTTACATCGCCTGTTATTGCTACATCAATACAATTGGTTATTGGTGCTACAACAGCTGTTCCAAAACCGTTGCTAGACAAAGTTAGATTTCCACCGGTATTAAATGTACCGTTAGTTAAAGTCAAAACCCCAAAAATATCCATAGCATTTCCTAAAGTTGCACTTCCAGATGTAGTAGTATTTAAGGTAAAATTTGCTACTTTATTGGTTGATCCAGGTGTAGTTTGATTCATATAGAATGTCCCCCTGTTGCCAGATCCATTGATAGTTAGACCTGAAGTAGAACTGCCAATTAATGTTCCGGTTCCTGAAAAAACACCGGAAACCACTAGTGTATAGTTATTTAAATTTAGTGTGGCTCCAGCATCGATAATCACATTTCCAATAGTCCTTGTTCCATTTAAAATAGGATAATTAGTCAGTCCTCCTGGAATAACAATATTGTCACCTGACGAAGGGACTCCACAACTCCAGTCAGAAGCACTATTCCATGAGGTACTTGTAGAACCTGTCCAAGTTGTAGATAGAACTGTAATAGTCACCACATTAGAATATTGAGAAGGGGAGGTACTATTTTGAACAAGTGTTCTAAAAAAAGTAGTTGCAGATAAACTGCCAATTGTAGCACTTGTTAATGTTGTTGAAGTAATAGCGATATCTAATGGAGAAGTAAATGCAAAATCTGAAGATTTTTGCCATTTAATAACATTTCCAGTATTTCCAGTAAGAGTCAAATCGTTAGGAGCTGAGTCTTTACAAATATTTTGATCTGTTGTAATTGTTCCCGCAATTGTTGCGTTTAAAGATATAGAAGTTACACATTCGGGGTTTTTATAAAACACTGCGGTTTCAGTATTAATGGCACCATTCGTAGAAAGCTGTCTACCCGCTAGAAATACTCCAGCTCCTGAGTTACAGGCTCCGCCATGGGCAAGAAATGTTCCTTGTAATTCAGAAGAAGCTCCTATATTAACTGCACCAGTGGCAATTCCGGCTCCTCCAACCCAAAAAACATTACATTGGCGTGCTCCATTAGCTAAGATAATCTTTGACCCTGCTGCTATATTAAACCCCCCAGCAAACCTAAAAACAAATATTGCATTGGAATCATTGGCCGCATCAAGAATAATAATGCCGCCTAAGGCCCCAGCTGTCGGTATGTGGTAAACCCCAGGCGCAAGTGTTTCGTTAAGAAAAGTTGCGCCATGCGTTACCGAAGGAGTCATATTCATAAGGGCTATATAAGCGGCATCTAAATCTGTTGCTGCTTGTATTGTAAGAGCATTTGCAGTTTCTTGAGTTCCGATTTGCACACCACCTGTGTTACCCGTTATAGCTCCCGCATTGGTCCCAATAATTCCATTAATACCAGACATACCCACATTCCCGATATCTCCCGATTTAGTAAAAAGCACAAAACCTGAAAGAACTCCTAAAATATCAACAGCAGGAGCTGGGGTACAACTACTGTTACAGAATATTGCTATGGTGCTAGGTAGTGGAGGAGGAGTGATACTAGAATCACTTCCCATAGTTATTCCACCAGACATAGAAAGCATTCTTCCTTCAAGAATAACATTTGCGCCAACGCCAACAGCACCTGCCTTTGAAAATAGAGTTCCTTTTACTGCAGCACCTGCCGCAACAGATATCCCTCCGTTAATAAGCCAAAAAACATTAGAAGATTTTGTTCCGTTACTTAAACTAACCGTTGCGCCGGACGCGACTGTCATTGCTCCGTTCATTTTTATCACAAACACAGCATTAGGATTTCCTCCTCCGTCAAGTGTAAGAGCCCCTCCTATAGTTCCTGCGCTGCCGATGGAATATACTCCTGGTACAAGAGTCTCGCCTCCTCCAAAAGTGGCGCCATGAGCGGGGTAAGTAATTGGGTTATAGGCGTTTGGAAAATCAACAAAAAGACCGTTAAGATGAACGTACAACCTCAATAAATCATAACGAGCCTGATTAGTTACAGTAGTGGCGCTGTACGTGTTGCCTGAATAAGGTGGCGAAGTAAAACCGCTAATAATTCCTAAATGGGTTCCAACGTCACCGGTAACGGTCCCGCCTGAATTGGTAATAGCTCCGCCTGCGGTGTAAGCCTCAAAAGATTCAAGTATTCCTAAATTAAGCGTGCCATTAGGAGCCTGACTAAAGCTTGTGTTTGGGAAAAGCAACACGACAACGGTCACCGTACTCAATAATAATAATTTTTTCATAATAATAATTTTATTGAGAATCAGATATAAAAAATTAAATATGAATTAAGATAAACTGCCTTTTATTGATATTTTTTGTATTGATTCTATTCGCATATAAATTTATTATAAGAAATGTTTATAAACAACAGCGGTGCATAAATGGGCGTATTTAGGAATAAACCGATATATAGGCGTATAGCTGTATTTTCAGACCTGTTATTTTGGTAATTAATAGGGTTCTTTTAGGGCGAATTGTTGCTGTTTTTATGTTAAAAAAGCGAGCAAATGGAAATTTTTTTGTTTTTATGAGATTGTAAAGAGAAAAAAGGAGAGAAATAGCAATTTGAAGAGAAATTGTACAAAACAGCATTGTTAATGAATTAATAAAAATAAACTCTTATAGTTTATAACGGTTATAAATAGTAATTTTAAAAATTCAGGTTGCTAAACATTGGAAAAGAATCTGAAATTAATTCAGATTGACAAATTGAGAGATTTTTTTGCTAAAGCTTAAAAGGATTATACGGATTTTCGCAGATAATCAAATAACCGATTAACCATATAAACGGATACCCAAATAAACCCTTCCCTATCATATAAGGCAAGTAAGTTCGTTTAATTATCCGTTTCTATATTTACATCCAGTCTCCCCTTTCTTTTGATTGCCACGTCCCTCTCAATGACAGGGCTGGGGATAGGATTTTAGCCCCATATTTAAAAGATTATAGGAGTTTTCTCAAATAACCGAATAACCGAATCCACAAATAACCTTTTTTAGCAACTTTCTCCTATCTTTGCTTTATGCTGTTTTCCCAAATTTTAGGACAAGATTATATAAAAAATCATTTGACAAAAAGCGCCTCTTCGGGCAGAATTCCTCATGCGCAATTGTTTGTAGGGCCAGAAGGAAGTGGGACTTTGGCGATGGCAATTGCCTATTCTCAGTATGTTTTGTGCGGAAATTTTGATGGCGAAAACAACAATGGAAACGAATCTTGCAACTTGAAATTTAAGTCGATTTCGCATCCAGATTTGCATTTTATCTTTCCAACCGTAACGACGGAAGATGTGAAAAAGAATCCGAAAAGTTTGGATTTTATGGTTGATTGGCGACAATTTATTGCTGGAAATCCTTACGGTGGATTGTTTGATTGGTACAAAATTTTAGGCGTTCAGAACAAGCAAGGAGAAATTCGGGTGGACGATGCGCAGGAAATTTTGAAGGCGTTGGCACTAAAATCATATGAAGGCGGTTACAAAATTGTGATTGTTTGGATGGCGGAAAAAATGAACATCTCAGCCTCAAATAAACTGCTGAAATTATTGGAAGAGCCACCAGAAAAAACAGTTTTTATTTTGATTTCTGAAAATGAAGAAGATATAATTCAAACCATTCGGTCGCGCTGTCAGGTGTTGCATTTTAATGGTTTGAGTGAGAAAATTATTGCCGACGGATTGATTCTTAGAGAAAATATTGAGGCAAGTTTGGCGGATAAAATTGCGCACCAATCGCAAGGAAATTATAATAAAGCGTTGCTTTTATTGGACGAAGAAAGCGAGGAATTGCCGTTTGAAGAATGGTTTGTTTCTTGGGTTCGTGCGGCTTTTCGAGCGAAAGGTAATGCGGCGGCGATTCAAGATTTAATTCTTTGGAGCGAGCAAATTGCAGCTTTAGGAAGGGAAACGCAGAAGAAGTTTTTGAACTTTTGTATTGAAATGTTCCGACAGGCATTGCTACTGAATTATGAAACGCCAAAGTTGGTTTATATGGAGATGAAAGTGCCGAAATTTCAATTGGAAAATTTTGCTCCGTTTGTAAATGGAAATAATATAAATGACATTTTTAAGGAGCTTTCGGACGCAATGTATCACATTGAGCGTAACGGAAATGCGAAAATAATTTTAACTGATTTATCCATAAAACTGACTCGTTTAATTCACAAAAAATAACATATTATGAATAATGTAGCTTCTATTTTGGTTTTGGTTTTTTTGGCAATTACTTTTTTGCAATCCGGTTACGACAAATTGTTTCATTGGAAAGACAATATAGCATGGTTGACGGGTCATTTTTCTAAAACAGTTTTAAAAAACACCGTGCCGCTTGCCTTATTTCACATTTTGGTTTTGGAATTAATTTCGGGTGTTTTATGTGTTATTGGCGCCATTGAATTGTTTGTAAATGAAGGACGATCGTTTGCTTTTTATGGTGGAATTTTTTCTTGTGTTACGCTATTGATGTTGCTTTTTGGTCAGCGATTGGCGAAAGATTATGACGGCGCAAGAACTATTGTAATCTATTTTATTCCCGCTGTTATGGTGGTGTATTGGATGAATTAGACTCCATACAGACTCCTCGCCTAAAAAAGTTTCATTTGGTTCTATAAGAAACAGGGACTTTACTTTAAATAAACCAATGCAATATTCCTCGTTGATTTAGTTTAAAAAACTCATTCGAAATGAATAGGTTTTGCATTCTTAGACTTTCTTTTGCCCGAAATATTTAAATTTACTTTAAACATTTCTAAAACATTTCTAAAGATTTGAAATTTAATTTTTTAATCTACAACTTACTTTCGTATATTCAATTAATAAATTCGATGGCGAAGGAATCTCAAATAAAAATTATTCTTTTTACTTAATTATTTCCCAAATGGATCATTAACTTCTTTTGAAATGGTTCCTAAATATTTGAACGCTTTTTCAATTCTATTGAAATTTTCGGCATTGTCTTTTGAATAAGGAACTTCAAAACTTGAAACGCCCCAACTACTAACACTTCCTTTGCTGTCTTTATAATAATATATTGAATTTTTTGCGCTTAAAGTGAATTGTCCTACGGTATCTGAAGCTTTACTTCCTTCTTTCAAAGTAATGTCTTTTGGAGTAAAACTATATTTCCTAGCGGGTATTATATCATCATTCATTTCAATTATTAAAATTAATGTGCTTTCATCCTCAGAGGATAGCGATACTCTGGTATAAGTATACGTTTCTCCATTCCAAAGAAAAGTTTTACCTACAGCTTCTTTCAGTATTTTATTTATATATGAAATAGTTTCACCCTTTGTCAGAGTTGGGTTTTGCGAAAATGAATTTGCTGTAATAAATAGCAATGCTATAAATAGCGCCATTTTTGTAAAATATGTTTTCATAATATTTATTTTCTACTCTTAAGGCTTTTCGATTTCTCCCCGTTTATTATTGTGGGCTCTGGACTCCACATGGTTTAAAAATTTAACTGTGTAAATGAACGTTAACAATAAATAGTCGTCAATATCAATAAATTGTTTTTTTAATTATTTAATAATTTTAATCTCATGAGCATTTTCTGATTTCGAAATACTCATTAGTAAAATTAATTGTCATGCTTTATTATTTGAATTAAAAAATTTTCTTCAAATTTAAAGTAATTAATATTTGTTTCATAACACAAAGTAATAAGTGGTAATATTTAGGTATAAACGGCAAGTATTGCTAATAAACGTGTTAAATATGTTAACATTTGTTTGTGAAGACCTTTTTTTTAGGAAATGTTCATTAATATTAAAGCTTTTTTACTTTCCAATACTCGCTTTGAACATTCTCATTTCGTTCCACGTGAATTTATCTCCATTTATCTCCATTAATTCGCTCAAAGAATCTTCTTTTTTGCCTCTAAAAACGTTGGTTAATTCATCAATTTTATCTTCTGGTAAAACTTCCGAAAGTTGCACTTGACCCGCTTCTATTAGCTTTGCAAAGTGCCCATAAATGGTTTGTGGTGTAAGTTTTCTAATTTCCGCAATTTCTTTTATAGAGTTTTTTTGTTGCCACAATTCATACGTTTCTTGCGTGGTTGATTTCTTTGGTTGTTTAGATTTTGATGTTTTTCTATTGGCATAGCGATCCACATCAAAATCATCTTGTACGAGTGTAATATTGATTTCCTTAAATTTCGCTTGAATTGAATTAATCTTGTTAATCCTATAGTATTTTATTTCTTCAGAAGTTAAGTTTTCTTTGGAAATTGTGGCACTAGAAACTACCGCGTTTACTAACAATTTGGCTTTCATTAAGTGCAAAACCGCTTTGATTTGTAATTCCTCCAAAACCAATAATTCTTCGTAATAGGCTTTTACTTTTTTAACTCTTTTTACTTCTTCTATTTTCCATAAAATATCATAAACCCCATTGTCCATTGGAATAAAGAAATAATTGAAAGCGGCGTGAATTCTATCAGAAATGTGATTTATATCAAAGGTTTCACTCGCAAATAATTTATCCAATTGTGATAAAAATTTCCGGGACGGCTCCAATAATTCTCCGATGGATTCCGCCTGTTTTTTGGCCCAAATAGCGTGTTTGGACTTTTCAGAAATATCCGACTTTTCGTTATAACTAAACTGATGGTTCCGCCATTCCTGAGCCAAATCATTCCAATCGAATGTGCCTTTTAGATAATTTCGGATGAAATTTCTGGTTTCTTGCTCCAATGAAACCGCCAATACTTCATCGGTTGCTTTGTTTAAAGAATAATCCATTACATCTTGATCGTTCGAAATGCCATTCATACGAAGCGGAGAAAGTAAAATCAGGCCCTTTAAAGAGCGTAATCGAGACAATGCAACATACGCCTGTCCGGGAAGAAAAACCTGTGAAACATCGAGCGCTGCTTTATCAAATGTCAATCCCTGGCTTTTATGAACGGTAATTGCCCAAGCCAATTTTATCGGATAATGAACAAATGTTCCTAAAACTTCTTCGTCAATTTCCTTGGTCATTTCGTTGACTTTGTACCGAATATTCTGCCATTCGTATTTTTCAACTTCTATGGTTTTATTTTCTTCTGGAAAATGAACTAAAATTTCCTCTTTTGAAAGGGATTTAATGAATCCCATTTTACCATTGAAATACCTTTTTTCTAATGAAAGATCGTTTTTAACAAACATCACTTGCGCACCAATTTTCAATTGCAAGTTTTGCTCAATTGGATATATTTTTTCTGGAAAATCATCAACAACATCGGGCTTGAAAGTTTCCAATTTTCCCTCCAAATCTTGCAACGCCTGAGCATTCATCGCATCAGCTTTGGCATTGTGAGTGGTTAATGTAATGTAACCTTTATTGGCTCTCAAATCAAAATTAGGCTGCACATATTCATTCAAATTTTTAATATCTTCTTGCGAAATTTGATTGTTTCTCAAGTTATTTAAAATCGAAATAAAGGCATCATCCGTTTGACGGAAAATTTTTGATAATTCAATATATAAAGGAGGATTTTGCTGAATAACGTGTGAATGAAAAAAGAATTTTCCATTGTAATGTTTCTTTAAAGTACTCCATTCTTCGTCACGAATAACGGGTGGTAATTGTAATAAATCGCCAATAAAAAGAACTTGAACGCCACCAAAAGGCATTTTTTTTCTCCGAACCGATTGCATCATAAAGTCAATTGCGTCTAACAAATCAGCACGCAACATACTCACTTCGTCAATAATCAACAACTCCATATTTTTGATTACCGACTTCTTTAAACCACTCATTTTGAAGTGTCTAACCAAAGTGCTTTTGGTTTCAAATTTTACAGTATCGGAAAAATGTGGCGCCGAATTATCAGGAATAAAACCTCCAAATGGCAACTGAAACATAGAATGAATCGTTACTCCACCTGCGTTTAACGCCGCAATTCCTGTTGGCGCAACTACAACTGTATTTTTATGAGTCGTTTGTATAATTTCTCGCAAAAGGGTGGTTTTCCCCGTTCCTGCTTTTCCTGTCAAAAACACCGAGCGATGTGTTTGATTGATAAATCGTAAAGTGTATTCTGCGGCTTCTGAGATAGTTTGCATCGGTATAAATTTAGTCGTTGAAAAGTACTATATTTTTTTGAATCTGATTGCTATAATTTCGTTTTTTTAGAAACAAAAAATGCCTTCACTTGGAAGACATTTTTAAAATATATTTCTAAAAATTATTTCTTTTTCTCTAAGGCTTCAATTTCTTTTTTTGCATCTGCTTTTATGTTCGTTGCAGCTGGTTTTGAACCCGTTTTATATTTATCATTCAAAAGTTTGATGATGTCTTTTGTAATGTCGTATTTATCTTCAGCATACAAAATTGTCGCTGCTTCGCCTGTTCCATAAATATAAGCGTACCCTTTTTCTTTACCGTAAGATTTGATGAACTTCTTAACATTGCTAACTACCGAATCAATTTCCACACCACTTTCTTGTTGCAATTGTTGTGCAATAGATTGTTGCGCATATTGAAGTTGTTGCTCTCTTTTTTGCAATTCTGCTCCTTTTTGTTGTGCCCAAGCTTGACCGTTTAATTGTGCATTTTTCTGAAAACTTGCAGCTTCTGTTTTAAAACGTGCCACTTCTGCTTCCAACTCTTTTCCCATTTCTTCAGATTTGGCTTTGTATTTTGCTTCAATATCTTTTGCTTCGGTATATTCACTCATTAATTTTGACGTGTCAACGTAAGCGGTTTTTGAAGAAGCAACTTCTGCAGTTTTATTACAAGAGATAATTGAAAATGCGATTGCGATAAGTACTAATGATTTTTTCATTCTAATTTTTGATTGATTTTTTAATTATTGGTAAAAGTATAAATTTTTGATTAATAAATTTAAAAAGTTTCAAACTTAGCTAATTTTATAACTATAAGGTTTTACGATGGTTTTAATCTTTGTTATAATTTAAAGCTATAAAAAGCGGCTTTATTAGATTTGAAATGCAAAACGTTCTTAAAAAAGACAGTAAAATATATGTTTGAGCCAAAAACCTTCTTTTAAATCGCTTTAAACTGCTTTTCGGTTGTTTTTTAAGATGTAAATGTGCGATGAAAACTCTAAACTTCGATTTGCTTTCCAATTTGACACCAATCCAATCCAAAAGGCTTTTATAAAATTCATATTCCCGTTTTTATATTTTTCGGATAACAAGCTCACATAAAAAGAATCAAATTTCATTGGAAGCACTTTTTCGAGTTTGATTTTTTCTTTTTCAAAAAGTAATTTTATAGCTGTTTTAGAAAAATGCCAAAAGTGAATTGGTACATCATACGCCGCCCAAAACTTCCCATAATATTTCGCATCGTAGGATTTAAAATTAGGAACCGCAATAATTATTGTTCCATTTGGCTTTACTAATCTTTTCAATTCCTTGATTTGATTTTCTAAATTAGGAACGTGTTCTAAAACGTGCCACATCGTAATTACATCAAAAGTATGACTTTCTAATTCTTCAATTGATGATGAAAACTCTACTCCTTTTTTAACCGCAATTGCTTTGGCTTTTTCGCTTGTTTCTATGCCAATTGTGTTCCAACCATTTTCTTTTGCAGTCAATAAAAAATCTCCTGTTCCGGCTCCAATATCTAATAATTTTCCTTTGTTTGAATTACAACTATTTATTAAATTTAGTTTATTTTTAAGCGCAATACCTTTTACAAAATGATATGCTTTTTCAAACATAGAACGTTTAGAATCCGTATGAGAAATATAGTCAACGCTTTCATAATATTTTCCTAGATTATCAAGACTTGGCTGCGGCGATGTAATCAACATATCCAATGTTTCGTCATAATACAGATCAAATGTTTCTTTTGAAACAGAATAATCTTTTACGGTTAGGAAGTGATTTTTATTTGAAATATCCATTTTTAGTTTTTAGTGGTCAGTTTTCAGTGGTCAATTTAGCAACATTGCCAAAAATTTATATATAAAATTAATAATGGTTTCACGTGGAACAATTTAATTTTTAGTGGTCAGTGGCTGGCTTTAAGTGATCAGTTTGGTGCAATTACTAGATAACTGTTTACTTAAAACTGAATACTGAACACTTTATTATCGTCCCATATAAATTAGCAATACCGAAATATCACTTGGCGAAACTCCACTGATTCTCGATGCTTGAGAAATAGTAACTGGTCGGATTTTTCCAAGCTTCTGTCTTGCTTCAATCGACATTGATTTTATTTTATTATAATCAAAATCTTCGGGGATTTTCACATCTTCCAAACGCGTTAATTTGTTGGCGTTGTTTCTTTCCTTTTCGATATATCCAGAATATTTAACTTGTATTTCTGCTTGTTCTAAAATCTCTAAATCAACTTCATTAGCTGCAATATAATCCTTTACTTTTTGTAATTGCATCATGTCGTTCAAATCAATTTGAGGACGAGAAAACATCTTAAACATCTTATCGCTTTGGTTCACCAAAGCAGTTTCTTTTGCTTCTAAAATAGGATTAGCTTCTGCTGCGGTAATGCTTGTTTCTTTGAAAAAAGCAACCATTTTTTCAGATTCTTTTAGCTTGTGTTCCATTCTTCGTAAACGCAATTCTGAAGCCAATCCTATTTCGTGAGACATCGGCGTCAATCTAAAATCGGCGTTATCTTGGCGTAAAAGCGTTCTGAATTCTGCTCTTGAAGTAAACATTCTATAAGGCTCTTCTGTTCCTTTTGTAATTAAATCGTCAATTAAAACCCCAATATATGCTTCATCTCTTTTTAAAATCATTGGCGCTTTTTCTTGAACTTTCAAAGCCGCATTGATTCCTGCAATCAATCCTTGTGAAGCGGCTTCTTCGTATCCTGTTGTTCCGTTTATTTGTCCAGCGAAATACAATCCTTCAACCAACTTGGTTTCCAACGTATGTTTCAATTGCGTTGGTGGAAAATAGTCGTATTCGATTGCATATCCAGGACGGAAAAACTTAACGTTTTCAAATCCCACAACAGAGCGCAAAGCTTTAAATTGGATGTCTTCTGGTAATGAAGTAGAAAAACCATTTACATATACTTCGACCGTATTCCACCCTTCCGGTTCTACAAATAACTGGTGTCTGTCTTTGTCTGCGAAACGGTTAATTTTATCTTCAATTGACGGACAATATCTGGGTCCAATACTTTTTATTCTACCATTAAACATTGGCGAACGGTCAAAACCCTCTCTCAAAATATCGTGGACATCCAAAGATGTATACGTCATATGACAAGATTTTTGATGAACTAAAGGCTTTGTAATGTCCGAATAAGAGAATTTATCTGGCTTTGCATCACCTTTTTCTTCATTCATTTTCGAATAATCCAAAGATCTTCCATCCACTCGTGGCGGCGTTCCTGTTTTCATTCTTCCTGATTCAAAACCTGCTTTTACTAAATCTTCTGTGATTCCGTATGCAGCACTTTCACCAGCTCTTCCTCCTCCGAATTGTTTTTCTCCAATATGAATTAATCCATTTAAAAAAGTTCCATTCGTTAAAACTACAGATTTAGCTTTTATTTCCAGACCTAAAGAAGTTTTAATTCCTTTGATTTTTCCGTCTTCTATGATTAAACCCCCAACCATTTCTTGATAGAAATCGAGGTTTGGGGTTTGCTCCAACATCAATCGCCATTCTTCTGCGAAACGCATTCTGTCGCTTTGAACTCTTGGCGACCACATTGCAGGACCTTTGGATTTATTCAGCATTTTGAATTGGATTGCTGTTCTATCAGAAACAATTCCAGAGTAACCTCCAAGCGCATCAATCTCCCGAACGATTTGTCCTTTAGCGATTCCTCCCATTGCGGGATTGCACGACATTTGAGCAATGTTTTGCAAACTCATTGTAACCAATAACGTTTTGGACCCTAAATTAGCCGCTGCTGCTGCTGCTTCTGAACCTGCGTGGCCTGCGCCAACTACAATTACGTCGTATATATCTTGAAACAAAATTATATTTATTTAATGTTCGTTTATTCTTTATTGTAAATGTTCCACGTGAAACATTGTTGTTTTTTTAACTGTCAATTCCAAATGCAAAAATACAAAAAAATAATAGCCCCGATTGAAGGGAAAATCCTCGAGGTTTTTTGCGAGAGATTTGGAATGAAAGCGGGAATTACATTTGTAGAAAAACCCGAAAATTCGCTCCTGATTATTATTGTTCCACGTGAAACATTTGCATTTTTTCGTCTTCTTTTTTTCGCATCATTAGCTCGTCAGATTCCGATTTGTCGTTGTATCCACAATAGTGCAAAACGCCGTGGACGAGGACGCGCTTGATTTCTTCGAGGAACGTTACGTTGAAATCGGATGCGTTTTCCCGAACTCTTTCGACCGAAACGAAGATGTCTCCGTGTAGTTCGTTTCCTGCAGAATAATCAAAACTAATGATGTCGGTTAGGGTGTCGTGGTCGAGGTATTGCTGGTTGATTTCGAGCAAATATTCGTCGTCGCAAAACACGTAATTAATGTCACCTTCTTTTTTATTTTCTGATAAAATAACGGCAGAAAGCCATTTAGAAAAGTCGGCTTCGTGGTCTAATTCGAAATCTGTTTCGTAGTTAAAACTAATCATTGTTTTTGAAATATTCTTGAACCTTTTGGTTGAAATTGGAACGCAAAGGTAGGGTTTGTCGGTTTAAAATCTCGATGCTATTGAGATATTCTTGCAAATTTGAAGGCAGCGGTTTGCTTTGATTGTTGAAATCTTTGAGATTTGTTTGCGATTGACGCTTCTTTTCTTCGCCTTGTTGTTGCGTTGCTATTTCTAATTTAAGCAATTCATATTGTAAATTAAGCATCTTTTGAAGGGTTTCGTTATTGAATCCTTTGTTCAATAATTGCTTCTCGATTTGCTTCATTTGCTCTAAAGAATTTTGACCGTTTCCGCCAATTCCTTCTTTGTTTAATGCGTTTTGCAATGCTTCCCGAAGTTGTTTTTGCTCTTGGTAAATCTTCATTATTTCACCTGCATTTCCTTCTCCATCTTCACCGTTTTCTCCTCCTTGCGAATCGCCAGTTCCAGATTTTCCATCTTTGCCAGATTTACCTTTATCGCCTTCACCAGGTTTCTGACCTTCACCCGGTTTTTTCCCATCGCCGGGTTTCTTTCCGTCTCCGGGCTTTTTGCCTTTTTTCATTCCTTCTTTCATGTTTTCGCCAAGTCCTTCTTGCTTTTTGATAATGTCTGGAAGTTGCATTCCCGAACCTTGTCCTTTGCCTGGTTTAGGTTTTCCGCCTTTTCCAGCGCCAGACATTTGCATTTCGGATTGCATATTATTTAAAGCGTCGCTTAGGAAATCAGCCAATTTATTTGCAGCCGAAATCGTATATTGTTGGTGCGAAAGACCTTTTGGAATTTGCGAATCAACAAAACTATCCAAAGCCTTGTCAATATTATAATGCACATTTCCGATTTCTTTCGTAACATCTTCAGCAATTTTTGGGTTTCTTAAAGACATTGCAAACAAACTATCGTCAACGTGTTTGAACTGTTGTTTTAAATTTTGTTGGATTTTTAAATCTTTATTAAACGACGGCGAACCACTTTTCATACCTTTAAACTGTTTCATTAAGTCTTCTTGAGAAAAAGAAAATGCCAATAAATTATCGAGGATTTGACGCAACATTTTAACGTCTTCTTCGAGTTGCTCCATTTCTCCGCCAGACATACTTTCCATCATTTGACCGCCCATTTCCTTCATCTTTTTGGCGGCACTTTTCTGTTTTGGTTTGGCTTTGTCTTTCTTATCTTTTTGTAATTCGTCAGCTGCTTTTTTTAAATCTTCGTCAATGCTTTTTTCTTTATCAGCACCTTTTGGAAGATCAACAGGAGCTTTCAATTCCTTATTTTCCTTTTCCAATTCCTTTAAATCCTCTTGGATTTTATCAAATTCCTTGTTGATTTCGTTTTGCTTTTCGGCTTTATTGTCCTTTTCGTTTTCGGCTAATTTATCTTGCTTGTCCGCTAATTTATCTAATTTATCTGCAATTTGTTCTGCCTTTTTTTCAACGTAATATTTCTTGGTTAACTCAACCAATTGCTCTAAATTCTTGGTTTGGTCTTTGCTCGTTTGTTTGAATTTTTCTAATTTATGAAACAATTCTTCGTTCTTAATTTTATCGTTCAACTCTTTCAGTTCGTCCAATAATTTTTGGTTTTTTTCTAAATCTTTATCCGCTTTTTCCAAACGCTTTTCAAGTTCTTCCTTGAATTCGTCTTTTTTATCGGTTTTAAATTTATCCAAATTTTCTTCCATCTTTTTAGCAAATTCCTTCATCATTTCGTCCTGTTGCTTTTGACGTTTGATGAAATCATTTACTTTTTGTTGGTCTTTAAACTCTAAACTTTCCTTCTCTTTTCCATTTTTTTGCAACTTTTCAATTTCTGAAATTTGTTTGTCTTGGTTTTTTAAAGACTTTTCTAAACTGTTAATGTTATTGTTTTGCTCTTGCAAAATTTGATCTTCTTTTTCTTCGTCAGTAGCAACTCTATTATAAAAAACTGATGATTTTGAACTTTTGAAATTGTGAAGAGCATCGTTATCAAAAACCTCAAAATAATATTCATAAGAAACGCCTTGAACCACTGTAAGATTATTTGGAAATGCAAAAACGAATTGATCGTAAATGTCTTTTTTAACGGCGATTGTTCCTCGTTTTGCAGTTTGTGGTTTGTCTATTTCATTGTAAATAACTTGAAGTTTTGACAACCCATAATCGTCTGAAATTTGACCCAAAACATAGCTTTTAGAAACCTTCAAACTGTCTGGCGCATTGTTCACATTAATTGTTGGAAACTGATCTTTGATTACAGAAATTTGGTAATTCAATTTCTCGTAATTTTGCACTTCATTATTAGATGTAACTATATTATATTTAGTATTTTGAGAAATATTTTTAGTTAATTTAAATGAATTATCATCTTTCAAAAATGAATAATTAGATTTCAAATCCGACCAATTTACACTTTGTGTGGCAATCGTATTCATTTTCCAAGTTACAGAAGTTCCTTCGGGAAGTAACGCATTTCCTGTTCCTTTAATGATTTCAGATTTTTTATTTAAATACGAGGGGAAATTTAAAACCATTTCCAAATTTGAAATTGACGGAACAGTTATAACTGATAATTCAAACTCTTCCGATGAAACTTCATTCGCCTCCACGTGAAACGAAACGTTGGTTGTTGGTTTCTCCATTTTAAATTGGAATTCTCCATTTGCAATGCTTTCCATAAAATAACTTTCGTCACCTATAAAAATCATTGCATTTTCAGGAATTATTTTTCCTTCAGATTTTACTTTAAGAACGAAGTCTTTGTTTTGTTCGGTTTGTAAATCTTTATTTAAAACAACGAATTTAAAAGGGGCTGGCGGAAGAAATTGTTGTTTGAAATGCACTACTCGATTCAAACTTTGAGATAAAATTATGCTGTTTCCAGAAATATAAAAGAAGGCAAAAAACAATATTGGAAGTAAAGCAAGCGGCAAATATTTTTTGTTTGCATTAAAATTAATCGCATTTCCAAAGGGAATTGGCTGCAACATATTTGCTTTTTGTTCAATAGATGCTAAAAGCAATTCTGATTTATCTTGATTGTGTTCCGCATCCGAAAGTTGCAAGAAATTGGTCAGTTTATCGCTTACTTCTGTAAAATGGGTTCCAATTATAGCCGATGCTTCTTTGAAATCAATCCCTTTTTGAAGTTTCAATAATTTGAATATTGGAAAAGCTATAAATCGAAACAATAAGAATACTTCAACTGAAATAAAAACGGTAAATAAAATCGTTCTTCCCATTGGTTTCAACCAAAGAAAATATTCTATAAAAAGTGTAAATAATAAATACAACAAGCCAAAGCCAACGAAGAAAATCATGCCTCGTAGCAATTCATTTGTGTAAAACTTTTTTATAAAAGCCTCTAATTTTTGGTAAATAAATGTCGAACTGTCCAATTTATTTTGAAATTTTATAATAACTGTTAAAAGTAATAATTTAAGTGAATAAAGAAATGTTAAAGACAAAGAAAAAGGTAAAAAAAGTCAAACAAAGTTAATAAAACGTAGATTTTTCGTATTTTTACATAATAACCGACGAAAAGTTATGGACGAACTTATTCAATTATTAAAATCGTATAACGAATTAAATTATACTGCAACTTTAGAAGAAGAGCAAGCATTATTGTATGAATATGTTTATGCTACCAATAAATTAGAAGGCAATCAATTGACGCTTTTGCAAACCACAGAACTTTTTAAAAGTGATACCATTTCTGGAAATAACATTCGGAATTCTGATATTTTAGAACAAAAAGGAATGTATCGCGCGTTGAAAAGAATGTTGTCCGCGGTAAAAAATAAGGAAGATTTGAGCGTGAATTTGATTTTGGAACTCAATTGGCTAACGCTTGGAAGCTTGTGGAACGAAGATTATTATCAAGGCGCAAAGGAAAAAGGGCAACAGCAAAATGAATTTAAAATTAGTCAAAATGTGATTTCTATAAAACAAAATGCCGTTGAAATAGAAAAAATAATACCGTTAAGTTTCCCAGAAAATGTATTTGAAAATATGAGTCAATTGATTGAAACTATCAATAAAAGCGACAAAAATACAGTTGACAAATGTGTGTTTTTGGCACAAGAAATATGGATTCAACAGCCATTTGTAGATGGAAATAAAAGAACGGGAAGGCTTTTGATAAATTTTTTATTGATGAAAGAAGGCTTTCCTTTATTCGTTTTTAATAATGAAAACAACAATTACAACAGTCTTTTGGTTGAACATTATTATAACTCAAAACCAGATTTGATTAAAAACTATATTACAGAAACCCTTTCAGATAAAATGAATGTAACAATAGATTCCTATTCAAAAATCAATAAAGATTTTAAAGGTTTCCGTTTTTTGTTGTAAAACTTTGAAATCAATTCTGTGAAATTGGGATTGATTTTCAATTGCGTCAAATTCTTTATTTGACTAATTGAAATCGTATCTTTGCTGAAAATTTACAAGAATGTTAAAGCAAGTTCGCGTGCGTTTTGCACCAAGTCCAACCGGACCTTTACATATTGGCGGTGTTCGTACCGCTTTATTCAACTATTTATTTGCTAAGCAAAATGGCGGGATTTTCTATTTAAGAATTGAAGATACCGACCAAAAACGCTTTGTTCTAGGCGCAGAAAATTACATTTTAGAAGCATTGGAATGGCTTGGGATTTCACCTGATGAAACTATTGGTAAAAATGAAAAATTTGGTCCTTACCGTCAAAGCGAAAGAAAACATTTGTACAAACAATATGCTGACGAATTAATTAATTCGGGCTGGGCATATTATGCATTTGATACTTCCGAAGCATTGGATTTCCATAGAAAACAACACGAAGAGCAAGGAAAAACATTTATTTATAACCATCACAATCGTGAAAAATTAGATACTTCTTTGGTGATTTCAAATGAAGAAACGCTGAAAAGAATTGCAAATAATGAAGAATATGTAATCCGTTTTAAAACACCTGTTGACGAAACATTACATTTAAAAGACATTATTCGTGGCGATGTAAAGTTTGAAACCACCGTTTTAGACGATAAGGTTTTATACAAAAGTGACGGAATGCCAACGTATCATTTGGCAAATATTGTGGACGACCATTTGATGGAAACGTCGCACGTAATTCGTGGTGAAGAATGGTTGCCGTCAATGCCATTACACGTTTTATTGTACCGTGCATTTGGTTGGGAAGCACCTGAATTTGCTCATTTACCATTGATATTAAAACCTATTGGAAATGGAAAATTATCAAAACGTGATGGCGATAAATTAGGCTTTCCAGTGTTTCCATTAGCTTGGACTCGAGGCCTTCAGGGCGAACAGAGCGAAGCTAAAACGGAAGAAGGAATTTCGCCTGGTTATCGTGAAACTGGATTTTTTCCAGAAGCGGTTATCAACTTTTTAGCATTATTGGGTTGGAATGACGGCACAAAACAAGAAATATTTTCATTAGAAGAATTGGTTGAAAAATTCGATTTGAATCGTGTTCATAAAGCCGGTGCAAAATTTGATCCTGAAAAAAATAAATGGTTCAATCATAATTATTTGCAAATGCAAAGCGATGAAAGTTTGGCGAAATCATTTGCTCCTATCGTAGCTTCAAATGGTATTGCAACGACTGAGGCACATTTAACGAAAGTGGTTTCATTGATAAAAGTAAGAGCTAATTTTGTATCCGAATTTTGGGATTTATCTGACTTTTTCTTTGTGTCGCCAAAGGTTTACGATGAAAAAGCATCTAAAAATTGGAAGGAAGAAACGCCCGAATTAATGCAACAATTAATTGTAGTTTTAGAAAAAATTGAAGATTTTACAACAGAAACAATCGAAACAATAGTGAAAGATTGGATGACTGCAAATGAAATAGGAATGGGCAAGGTTATGCAACCGTTCCGATTGAGTTTGGTTGGTGCTTTGAAAGGGCCACATTTATTTGATATCGTGGCTTTCATAGGAAAAGAAGAAACCATAAAAAGAATTCAAAAGGCGATTATAAGTTTATAATTGGCATTATAATTCATAAAAAAAAGAGGCTTAATCGCCTCTTTTCTTGTTTTTAGAATTAATATATGCCCTTTCTTCCTACAGAAATGTTAATAAATATTATTATGGGTTTAATTTGACTACTTTAACACCTAATTTAAATCGATAAAAACATTATGGACCACATTTTCTTAATTATTTTTTTAACCTTTGGGTTATTCGTACTTTTCTCTTCCTTTTTTACAGTGAAGCAACAAACGGCAGTGGTAATTGAGCGCTTTGGAAAATTTCTAAGCGTTCGAAATTCAGGATTACAACTAAAAATTCCTTTAATTGATAGAATTGCGGGTCGTGTAAATCTAAAAATCCAACAACTAGATGTTGTAATTGAAACAAAAACTAAAGACAATGTATTTGTAAAACTAAAAGTTTCCGTTCAATTTATGGTTGTGAAAGATACCGTTTATGATGCATTTTATAAATTGGAATATCCGCACGATCAAATTACTTCGTATGTATTTGATGTGGTTCGTGCTGAAGTTCCAAAATTAATTCTTGATGATGTTTTTGAAAGAAAAGATGACATTGCTATTGCGGTAAAAAGGGAATTGAACGAAGCGATGACAACTTATGGCTATACAATTATCAATACATTGGTTACCGATATTGACCCAGATATTCAGGTGAAAAATGCTATGAACAGAATTAATGCTGCCGATAGAGAAAAAACGGTAGCCGAATTTGAAGCAGAAGCATCCCGTATTAGAATTGTTGCCAAAGCCAAAGCAGAAGCAGAAAGCAAACGCTTACAAGGTCAAGGAATTGCAGACCAAAGACGAGAAATTGCAAAAGGATTGGTGGAAAGTGTGGATGTTTTGAATAAAGTAGGGATTAATTCTCAGGAAGCTTCTGCATTAATCGTCGTTACTCAACATTATGACACTTTGCAAGCAATTGGAGCAGACGCAAACTCTAATTTAATATTATTACCGAATTCTCCTCAAGCAGGAAGCGACATGTTGAACAATATGGTAGCAAGTTTTACCGCAAGTAATCTAGTTGGCGAATCTATGAAATCGGGAATGAAAAAAACAAAAACTAGAAAAGCAGAGAAACATCAGGCAGAGGATACTTCAAATGAAGCTTCAGAAACGGAAGAATAAATTGTGGCGAATTTTATAAAAAAGAGGCTTTATCGCCTCTTTTCTGTATATATCAATCACAAACAATAAAAAAGCACCTCGACGAAGTGCTTTTTTATTGTTCAAATCTATTTATAATATTTTAAAGCTTCTAAAACTTTTTCGTTTTTTTCTGAAAGTTTCAATTCTGAAAGTTGCGTTTTAAAATCATTTAAATTTTCTAAATCACTTTTTAAATTTAGAATTGCAAAAAATCTAACCGACGGCATTTGACTTTTTAAAGACATCGAATAGAGTTTTGTTAACGCTTCCGATTCTATATCTTTAAATTGAATTTTATCAGAATAATGCAAAATCAAATTTGAAAACAATAATGCGTTATTGTCGTTTTTCACATTTTTGACAATTGTTTGACAAATTAAACTGAAATTATCGACACTTTTAATGTTTTCAATGATGGATTCTAATATTAAATTTGCAGCTGTTTCGTCCTTTTCTTTCACATATTTATTGATTTCTTTTTGCATCGACATCAATAAATTTTCTTCTTTTTTACCTTTTTCTTCCCAAGCGTCTTTTAGTCCAACCGTTCTGTTAAATACTAATTTTTCAACCGTTGAATCCTTATCAACATTGAAATAACCCAGACGTTGAAATTGAAATTTATCTCCCGATTTTACGGTTGCCAAACTCGGTTCTACAAATCCATTTGCAATTTGTAAAGAATTAGAATTCATAAATTCTAAGAAATTTTTCTCCTTGTGACTGTCGGGCGCTTCGTCAATAAAAAGACGGTCGTACATTCTAACTTCGGCTTGAATTGCGTGTTGAATAGAAACCCAATGCAACGTTCCCGCAACCTTTCTTTGACTTGCTTCGCTTCCACTTCCGCTTTGGCTGTCTTCGTCATACGTAACGTGAATTTCGGTGATATTTCCAGCAGCATCTTTTATAACGCTTTCTCCTTTAATGATATAGGCATTTTTTAATCGCACTTCTTTACCAATTGACAATCGGAAAAATTTAGCTGACGCTTCTTCTAAAAAGTCTTCTCTTTCGATGTAAATTTCTCTTGAAAACGGAACTTTTCTAAAACCTGCACTTTCATCTTCTTGATTGTTTTCGGCTTCCAATAATTCTTTTTTTCCTTCAGGATAATTGGTAATTACGACTTTAATTGGGTCTAAAACCGCCATAACTCGAGGCGCAGTTTTGTTTAAATCTTCGCGCAAGCAAAATTCCAAAACAGAAACATCAATCACATTCTCCCGTTTTGCAACTCCAATGGTTTCGCAGAATTTACGAATAGAATTGGCTGTAAAACCTCGTCTTCGCAAACCCGAAATTGTCGGCATTCTTGGATCGTCCCAACCGTTTACGATGTTTTCTTGAACCAATTGTAAGAGTTTTCGTTTGCTCATTACGGTATAATTCAAGTTCAAACGCGCAAATTCGTATTGATTTGGTCTTACTTTAATGTTATTAGAACCTGAAACAAGTTCAGGTTGAATCTGATTTAAAAACCAATTGTATAATTCGCGGTGCATTACAAATTCTAAAGTACAAATAGAATGAGAAATTTGCTCGATATAATCGCTTTCACCGTGAGCGTAATCGTACATTGGGTAGATTTTCCAATCGTTTCCTGTTCTGTGGTGATGGCGGTGTAAAATTCGATACATCAAAGGATCTCGCAGCAACATATTTGTAGATTTCATATCAATTTTAGCTCTCAAAACGTGACTTCCTTCTGGGAAATCTCCGTTTTTCATAGCTTCAAATAACGATACGTTTTCTTCAACCGAACGATTTCTATAAGGTCCGTCAACTCCAGGTTGTGTTGGCGTTCCTTTTTGAGCCGCTATATCTTCTGATGATTGACTGTCAATATAGGCTTTGTCATTTTTAATCATCAACACCGCCCAATCGTATAATTGTTGGAAATAGTCCGATGCATACCGTTCTTCAGCCCATTGGAAACCCAACCATAGCAAATCTTCTTTGATAGCGTCAACATATTCTTGTTCTTCTTTCGCAGGATTCGTATCGTCAAAACGCAAGTTTACAGGCGCATTGTACCGCAATCCTAAACCAAAATTCAAGCAAATGGATTTGGCGTGACCGATATGCAAATAGCCATTAGGTTCTGGCGGAAAACGAAAACGTAATTTATCTTGAGGAAAACCACTTGCTAAGCTGTCTTCTATAATTTGTTCAATAAAATGAAGTGATTTCTCTTCGGTTGACATAATTTTCTAAATTGAAATGCAAAGATAAAAATTTAGATGAGAGATAAAAGACTTTGAGATAATAGAATTTGAATTGAATTTATTAGTATTTTTGTATAAAACTAAAAGCTATGAGACAATTAACCGTTACAATTCCAGACGATTTTTACGAAACTTTTATTAATTTTTTCAAGCACGTTCCTGAAGTTTCAATAGATGATGAAAACATTTGTGAGGTTTCATTGTGGCAACAAGAATTGGTTTTAGAACGTATAAAAAATGCTAAACCAGAGGATTATGTCGATGCTAGAGCGTCATTAAAAAAGATAAAAGATAAATATGGTTTTTAATGTAAAAACCTTAGTTAGAGCTGAACTTGAAATAGATGAAGCTGTTTTTTATTATGAAACAATCCGAAAAGGTTTAGGTAAAAAATTTTTATTAGATTATGAAAATCAATTAAACACACTCTATAATTTTCCTTTTTTTGAAGAAAAATACAATATTGTACGTGTCCTGCCTTTAAAAAAATTCCCTTATTTGATTCATTTTACAGTTAACGAATTAGAAAAAACGGTTTCGATTCAAGCTATAACCAACAATCACCAAGATCCAAATACCACAAAATTAAAAGAATAAAATGGGTACAATAAAACTTAAAAATATCAGAACGTTCTCGTATCACGGATGCTTGCTTGAGGAAGGTAAAATTGGTTCGGATTACACGGTTGATTTAGAAATTAAAACCGATTTAAGAAAATCGTGTTTGTCGGATGATTTGAAAGATACGGTTGATTATGTGCTTTTAAATCAAATTGTTGAGGAAGAAATGGCGATTCGTTCGCATTTATTAGAGCACGTTGGGCATCGAATAATCACGAAAATATTTGCAAAAATTCCGTCGGTTTCCAGAATTGTATTGGGTGTTTCTAAGTTGAATCCTCCTATTGGCGGCGATGTTGAAGCAGTTACTATAGAATTAGAAGAATACAGAAATTAGATTTTTTGAGGTGTATAAAAATGATAAATTGAGAATCGTCTTTTTAAAGAAACTTTTTAAACATTAAACTTCTAAACACTAAACTTTTTTATATATTTGCAATCCAATTAAATAATGGCGTCGTGGCCGAGTGGCTAGGCTGGGCTCTGCAAAAGCTCCTACTCCGGTTCGAATCCGGACGATGCCTCTAAAACCTTCAAGGAAACTTGAGGGTTTTTTTATGGGAATTTTTAGGAAAAATTAATTAAAGCAGTTTTCGAATCCAGAAGATATGATTCTAAAGCCTTCAAGGAAACTTGAGGGTTTTTTTGGTGTAAATTTTTAGGAAAAATTAATTAAAGTTATGTTCGAATCCGTCCCGAAAGCTTTCGGGAGTTGCCTCCAGAACCTTCAAGGAAACTTGAGGGTTTTTTTGGTGTAAATTTTTTGAAAATTTAGTAAAGATATTATTCGGTTCTCCCGAAGCTTCCGGATGGATGGTGCCTCTAAAACCTTCAAAGTAACTTGAGGGTTTTTTGTGGAAATTTTCAGGAAGGGTTTGATTAAAAAAAACAATGCTAAGTTGCTTGATAGTTTTGTTTTTTAACGTTTTGCTGCTACAAGAAGTTGGCGATTTCGGAGCACAAAACTGTCTGCCAGCACTGAACTTGATACGAAGCACAAAACTTTATTTACCCACTGAACCGCCAATTTCTTGTAGGTGCTGTTATAGCCCGTTTTTCTTTCTGTCGTCATTGATTATTTGTCGTGAAATTTAACACTGTCTGGCGAAAACTTCGTCTTACAAGCAGGATAAAAAAATACTGTTCCTTGTCCTGGATTTATCGAATTGGATTTAAGTATAAATTTGCATTCATTTTTAGAAAGCCAATATCTTTCATTTATGCTGTCTGTCAAACAATAATTGATGTCGAACGCAGGTCTGTGTTTTTGAATACCGCTTTTTATTTCTTTTTCTACCATTTTTTTGTCAGGTGTCAAAAAGTAAAAACGGTCACGATTTGTTGGCAAGTCACTAGTTTTATAAATAAGTTTTGGGTCGTCAACTTCTTTAAATCGTCTGTCTTCCCAATGAACTTGACTTGTCCGATTATTAAGAATTTCTTCAATCTCTTCTTTGAAGTATGGCACACTTTCATTTCCACGAATTAGAATAACGCTGTCCCATTCAAAATCTGTAACGGTTGCAAGGTCAAAAGTGTCAGAGCCGTTTTTAATTGCGTTTATCTGTCCTTGGTCAATTTTTTCGTAAAAGCGTTTTTCAAAATTGTCGCAACCTGTCAAGATTGTTAATGCAGTAAATGCCAATATGTATGTTGTTAGTCTCAAGTTTTATCGTTTTTTAAAATGGGCTATAACTTGTATATATGTCTGACAAAATCAGACTTATCTACCCAATTTTGGGGAGATTGTTGCTACTGATTGGCATATTTTGTTCAAATATAGTTATTACGTATTACAAATCGTCAAAAGGACTTTTTATTTGTAAAAGGCAATTCGGTTTTCGGGAAATCTAAAATCATAATTCTTAAATCGAGGTTTGCTCGAGGGATGGCAGCGGAAAAAATTCCGTATATCTTCCAACTAATTTAGTAAAAAATTTCACAACAATAAGATTTTTCTCATATTTAAATATGCAACAATTAAATTAAAATTCTTGCGAAAGAAAAAAGTGAATTTTGCACATTTTCTCTATTTCTTAAAACCGCTGTTAGCGGCTCGGGCTTCTATTTGTGCGAAGAAAAGTTGTTGCATATTGTCAATTGTTTTTATGAGGTTTGTTAACCATTAAACCAAACATCATAAGCAATGCCGTTAGAATTATCACTTGAATAATGAGTGCTTTATTAACAAGTGAAATAGTATTTGTCGGCTCGATGGAAAGAAATAGTAAAATGGTTATAAGTCCTCTTGGAGCAACAAACAATAAAGGCTGTAAAGGAAGTTTAGAAAGTTTGAGTTGAATTAATCGAAAAGCAAAAATAAAAAACACTATTGCCAAAGCCCAAATAAAAGTTTCAGGGTTCAAAACTTCACTTGTTTCAATTAAGTAGCCGAATAGTAAAAAGAATAATGCTCTAATCAGAAATGCTGCTTCAATGGTCAGCTCTTTAAATTTATTTACTTCTTTATTTAATTCGTCAGGTTTTAATTTATCTATCCACTTAAATTGTTTCAACTCGTCAAGATTACCAATTGATAAGCCAAACAGCAAAATGAAAATTAGTCCAGGCAAATGATAGATTTTTGAAACGGCATAAATCAAAACTACAAGCAGAATGATTGGGACAAACTTTATGTGATGCTCAATTTTGCTTAAAAGAAATGATAGTCCGATGGTTGCGATAAACGAAACAACTGAAATGATTAGCAGTTGCAATCCAAAGTGGCCGAATGAGTTTGTGTCAATTGTTTTATTTAATGCAAGAAAGTTGAAAAACAGAACTCCTAAAATGTCAGACAAACTACTTTCATAAATCACAAATTCTTTATTGTGAGACGAAAGATTTCTAACACTTGGAATTGCAATAGCACTGCTTATTACACAAAAAGGAATTGCATTTGTCAAACTGTCTTTTAGTCCAAAGTGTCCGAAATACCGAAATGCAAATGCCAGCAAAAAAGCTAAAGCAATCAATGGGATTAATGCGCCCAAAAAAGATTTTTTGATTTGTCCGAACTTAGATTTATTAAGTTCAAGTTCTAATGAACCTTCGAGCACAATAAGAATAAGTCCGACTGTTCCTAAAACGGGAAGTATCGGAGAAAAGTCAGGAAGATGAATGTCAAGCAATGCTGTAAGCTGTCTAACCGCCCACCCCAACAATAACAAAAGAATTACTGAAGGGATTTTTGTTTTAGATGACGTCAGGTCAAATACATACGCAATGAGCAGAAGAACGCAAAATGTTATAATTATTGTTGTTGTCATTATTCGTGAATAGGTGTCTTTTTTTTGTCAATTAGTTTAAAGTTTGCTCTTTCTTAATAGCATGAACTTATATATGTGTGTTACAAAGGAGCCCCTATCACCCCTAATTCGGGTAGATTGTCGCTACTCACTAGCATATTTTGTTCAAATATAGTTATTACGTATTACAAATCATCAAAAGGGCTTTTTATATATAAGTCAATTTGGCTTTTCGGGAAATTTAAAATCATAATTCTTAAATCGAGGTTTGCGCGAGGGATGGCAGTGAAAATCCCGCGCTTTTTTGCGTGGATTGCAGCGCAAAGCCCGACCCGAAGTTTAGTATTAAATGTCTCGTCTCTCTAAACGTTCTAAACAAGGGTCGCGCCAAAAAAATAAAAATACTATCTTTGTAGCGAATTTAATAAACAACCAATAAAAAAATTTCACCAATGAAAACCTTTCTAGACTTCAATTTTAAAAACAAAAAAGCAGTAATTAGAGTAGATTTTAATGTTCCTTTGGACGAAAATTTCCGCGTTACAGATACTACCAGAATTGAAGCGGCGAAACCTACAATCGACAAAATTATTGCCGATGGCGGAAGCGTGATTTTGATGTCGCACCTCGGGAGACCAAAGGGAATTGAGGAAAAATATTCGTTGCAACACATCGTGAAAACGGCATCGGAAATCTTGGGAACGGAAGTGCTTTTTGCTTCGGATTGTGTGGGTGAAATTGCTGAAAAAGCAGCTGAAAATCTGCAACCAGGTCAAGTTTTATTGCTTGAAAACCTTCGTTTTTATGCCGAAGAAGAAGCAGGAGATGTTGGTTTTGCAAAAAAAATGGCGTCTTTGGGAGATATTTATGTAAACGATGCTTTTGGAACGGCGCACAGAGCACACGCATCCACAACAATTATTGCGCAATTTTTCCCAGAAAACAAATGTTTTGGAGCCTTATTAGCAAAAGAAATTGAAAGCTTGAATAAGGTTTTAAAAAATAGTGAAAAACCAGTAACTGCAGTTCTTGGAGGCTCGAAAGTATCTTCAAAAATCACGGTTATCGAAAATATATTAGACAAAATTGACCACATGATTATTGGTGGCGGAATGACTTTTACTTTCGTGAAAGCGTTGGGTGGAAAAATTGGAAATTCTATTTGCGAGGACGACAAAATGGAATTGGCTTTAGAAATTTTGAAAATTGCTAAAGAAAAAGGCGTTCAAATTCACATTCCTGTTGATGTTGTTGCTGCCAATGCTTTTTCAAATGACGCACAAACTCAAATTTTAGATGTTAGCCAAATTCCTGACGGATGGCAAGGTTTAGATGCGGGACCAAAATCATTGGAAGCATTCAAAAAAGTAATTATGGATTCAAAAACGATTCTTTGGAACGGTCCTTTGGGAGTTTTTGAATTGCCAACTTTTGCCAACGGAACAATATCTTTAGGAAATTATATAGCAGAATCAACAGCAAACGGTGCTTTTTCACTTGTTGGTGGTGGCGATTCTGTAGCTGCCGTAAAACAGTTTGGTTTAGAAGACAAAATGAGCTATGTTTCTACTGGTGGTGGGGCAATGCTTGAAATGTTAGAAGGAAGAATTTTGCCAGGAGTTGCAGCAATCTTAGACTAAAAGACATTTTAACACTAAATATTGATTTTTTACGTTATTAAATATTAGATTTGTAAAATACGTAATAAATTGAATTGTAGCATTTTGACATTAACATTTATGAATATACAAAAAATAACCATAAGCCTTTTTCTGATTTTATCACTAAACACCTTTGCTCAAGATCCAGTTTGGAATTTGAAAAAGGAAACGAAAAAGTCTTATTTAGATTCTATAAAATCGACATTTGTTCATGATAATATTGCCGCTTGCGTGGACAGTTTGTGGATGAAAGAATTGTCGAATTTGGATTTATACAACGACCTTTCTGTTGACATTAAAACCATTAATATTGATGAAAAAGTTGATTTTGAATTACCAACCGCATTACTGAAATCAAGACTTGCTGCAATGGATGCGAAATCGCCATTCAATATAGAATACAATCAAGGTCTTGAAAACATCATTAAATCCTTTCTAAAAAACAGAAAAAAATCATTCGAAAGATTGATGGCAATTTCTGAATATTATTTTCCAATGTTTGAAGAGGCAATGGCGAGACAAAATGTGCCTTTGGAAATTAAATACTTGGCGGTTGTAGAATCGGCATTGAACCCAAAAGCAGTTTCAAGAGTTGGTGCAACGGGACTTTGGCAATTTATGTTTCAAACCGGTAAACAATACAATTTAGATATAAATACATACGTTGACGACAGAAGTGATCCCTTGAAAGCGAGTGATGCGGCGGCGTTGTATATGTCGAATATGTATAAAATTTTTGGCGATTGGGATTTGGTTTTAGCATCTTATAATTCAGGACCAGGAAATGTTGCCAAAGCAATTCGTCGTTCTGGCGGACAACAAAATTTCTGGAATATTAGAAAGTATTTACCAAAAGAAACACAAGGTTATGTTCCTGCATTTTTGGCTACCATGTACATTTACGAATACCACACAGCACACGGAATTGTTCCCAATCGCGCTATAATTAAGCATTTTGCGACGGATACAATTATGATAAAGCAGCAAATTTCTTTCAAGCAAATTTCTGATTTATTGAATATTCCTGTTTCACAATTGCAATTATTGAATCCTTCCTATAAAAGAGATGTAATTCCTTTTATTGCAGGTGAAAATCATTTCTTGAGATTGCCGAATGATAAAGTCGCAATTTATACTTCAAATGAAGACAAGATTTATGCTTACACGCAATATGAAGCCAGCAAAAGAGAACGCCCTTATAAAAGCAGAGGAATCGCGGTTCGTGATAGTTTAAATTCAGATTCAGAACGAACAGTTGTTTCTAAAACCAGATTTTATAAAGTGAAGCGTGGCGATAGCTTGAGTGAAATTGCGGGTAAATTTGGCGTTGCAATGTCTGATATTAAAAAATGGAATAAACTTAAAAACAACAAAGCTCCTAAAGGTAGAAATTTGAAAATTTACAGTTATGAAAGTGTTGCTGTGATTCCTAAAAAAGCAGAAGTAAAAGCTGCTGAAATCAAAACAGACACCGCTATTGTTGCTTTAAATACTACTGTTTCAGACAAAAAGTATAAAGAGGAACAAGTAGTTTCATTTGTGAAAACAACGAAAAAATATAAGGTTAGAAAAGGTGATAATTTAGGTTCGATTGCTGCTAAATATGATGTTTCAGTTTCTGATATTAAGGAATGGAACAACCTAAAAAAGAATGCAATTTCTTCTGGAAAAACTTTAAAAATAATGACAACCGAGAGAGTAGTTTCGAAAGTTAGAAAAGAAATTAAATCGGATAAAAAACCTGTTGAAACTAAAGATGCACTAGCTTCAGCGGATTCTAAATCGGATAAAAATTCAACTGTTGAGGGTTCAAAAACACCAGAATATTATGTAGTTCAAAAAGGAGATAACCTTGGGAATATTGCAAAAAAATATGCTGTTTCTGTTGAAGATTTAAAACAATGGAATAATTTAGATGATGTAAATGTTCAACTTGGATTTCAACTTAAAATTGCAAATGAAAGTGAAAATCCAGAAGCACAAGTTGCTGTAAAGAAAGAATATAAAACACAAGAATATGTTATTTTGAAAGGCGACAACATTGGAAATATTGCAAAAAAATATAAAGTTTCATCGGATGATATTAAATTATGGAACAATTTAACTGACAATAATATTCAATTGGGAAGTATAATAATAGTCTCAAAAACGGAAATTATTGTTACAGAAAAAGCGGCTAAGAAAGACAAAATAGCTTCAAAAGCCACTAAAAATCAAGAGCATTATTATGTTCAAAAAGGAGATTCACTTTATACGATTGCAAAAAAATATCCTGGAATTACCATTTCAGATATTAAAAAATGGAACGGCATTAGCAGTGAAAATCTTAAACCGGGAATGAAATTAAAAATTAACGGATAATACAATATCTTTACTTAAATTTGGACTTAAATTCATTTATATATTATGAATAAAGTCCATTTTTTTTTGCTTTTAACGGCTGCATTTTTTGTTTCGTGCAATAACAAAAGAGATACTTCCACTGAAAAAACTACGGGCGAAATCAACACTATTTCCATACTTATAGACGATCAATTGTGGAAAGGGGAAATAGGAGACAGTGTCCGAAACAAGTTTGCTTCATTGGTTATTGGACTACCGCAAGAAGAACCTCAATTCACCATAAATCAATATCCTATTAAATTTTTAGAAGGATTTGTAGTAAATAGCAGAAACAGTATTGTAATAAAAAAAGAAGCTGTTGGCCGGTTTGAAATTAAAAAGAATGAATTTGCTACACCTCAAAATGTATTTTATATTTCAGGACGAAATACGATAGAAATCATCGATACTATCGAAAAGCATACGCCTGAAATAATTCAGATAATGCGTCAAACAGAAATCACAGAAAACCAAAGAATTAACGATACAGCACTGATTAAAACCGAGCGAATAAAAAAGAAGTTCAAAATTGCTTTAAATATTCCAAAAGGGTACAATAGCGTTTTGACTCGCAAGAAATTTATATGGTTTAAAAAAGAAATAACTGGCGGAAGTACAAGTATTTTAATTTACCAAATACCTATCAATAACATCGAAAATCATCCTAATTCGAGTGTGATTAATACTATTATCAAAATGAGAGATTCCATCGGTTCTCTTTATATTCACGGAATGGAACGGCATTCAAAAATGATTACCGAGCAAGCCTATTCCCCCTATTTTTTCAACATAAAATTAGACGGAAGAATCACCTATGAAACGAAAGGAACTTGGGAAATGAAAAATGATTTTATGTCTGGACCGTTCATAAATTATTGTATTACAGACTATAAAAACCGAAGAATGTTAGTTTTGGAAGGATTTTGCTATGCGCCATCTAAGAAAAAAAGAGACTTAATGTTTGAATTGGAAGCGATAATTAAATCGGTGAAATTCATAAAAAAATAAATAAAAAATTATGCCAATTAAATGGGTAACGAAAAAATTTGATGCACTTTCTGTTGTCGAATTATATCAAATATTGAGATTGCGTTCCGAAATTTTTGTTGTCGAACAAAACTGCGTTTATCAAGATTTAGACAATAAAGATCAAAAAGCATTGCATCTTTTTGGAGAGTGTGATGGTGAAATAATTGCCTATTCAAGACTTTTTAAAGCCGGTGATTATTTTGATTCTTCTTCTATTGGGAGAGTTGTTGTAGCGGCAAATTACCGTGACAGAAAATTTGGACACGAGCTAATAGAACAAGGAATTGATGAAATTAAAAGGCATTTCAAAGAGGAAAATATTACTATTTCCGCTCAATTGTACCTAAAGAAATTTTATGAAACACATGGGTTTATCCAAACTTCAGAAATGTATTTAGAAGACGATATTCCACACATAGAAATGAAAATTAAGGTCTAAATTTTTGTAATTAAAAGCTCTACGCGTCTATCATATTCTGGACCTTTACCTAGCGGTACACTATTTCCATATCCTTTAAAGGTCATTCTGTCTTTTGAAATTCGCCTAAAAAGCAAGTATTTATAAACAGATCCTGCTCTATTAGTTGAAAGTTCTCTTTTTCTTGTTTCTCGGTCAATTGCCTCTTTTTGATACAGCGGAGTACAGCAAACATGTCCTTGTATTTCGAATTCAATATTTTTGTATTTCATTAAATCCCGAGCAATTTTGTCTAATTGTGTTTTGGCTTTAAACTCTAATTTACTGCTTCCTCTTTCAAATAATAGGTTGTCAAGATAAATATGATCGCCAACAATTTGCTTCTTTTGAATGGAGTTATAAAACCCTGGAAGTTCAATTTTGGGAAGTTCTTTTAGGTTTAACACAACGTCCACTCTACGATTTTTCGAACGTTTTTCAGGTAAATTTTCAACCATATCGTCATCAATCAATATGCGGCCTTTACCTTCAATAGTTACAATAATTTTATTTTTGATACCGTTATTTAAAAGCATTTCCTTGATGGTATTTGCTCGGTTAGACGATAATTTAAAATTATAGGCGTCTTTGCCTACGTCATCTGTATATCCAAATATTTGCACTGATTCTATCCTTGTAGAATCCGTTTTTTGGATATAATCAATAACCGCTTTGCCTTGCTTTTCATCCAAGTTGAACTTATCGAATTCAAAATATACCGATTGCACCACCTCATCTTGAGCATATAATAAACCACAAAACAAAATCGGAATAAATTTCAAAAAGCGCATAATTAATTTTTTAATATGTTATTGTATTCCAATTGATTGGTTAAAATTTTAACAGCTTTTTTAATTTCAGAATTGTTTTTTGTGTAATACAAATACAATCCTTCTTTGTATTGGTAGCGTTTGATGATTTCGTCCAAAATCAAGTTTTTAATTTCTTTTTGGTTTTGATTTAATACATTTTCTTCACTTTTTTGCAATGCAGAAAGCAATTGTTGGTATTCAACTGCAATTGAAGTATCTAAATTTTCTTTTTTTGCAACTGCCAATGTCTTTTTTAATGCCAATTCAGTTTCTGTATCAAATGAGAAATTTTCCGTCTTTAAAAAAGTTTTAAAAGCGACGAAATCAGCATCGGTAATTGTGGGAATTGTAGTTCCTAAATTTGGATTTTTGTAATAATAATTGGTTACGAAATTAAAAATACCTTCATTTTTTACCAACGCATCCGAAATAGTACTGAGTTTGGTTTCGTCCATAACAACATCAGGAAGAATTCCTCCGCCATCAAAAACGGTCCGCCCTTTTCGGGTTTTAAAAGCGTTATAATCAGTTGATGCCGTGCGAATTGCTTTGCCATCTTTGTCTTTGTGGGAATAATCTAACGCTTGAATACAGCGTCCAGAAGGGGTGTAATATCGAGAAATTGTAATTTTAATTTGGGTTCCATAACACAAATCAATTGGTCGTTGCACCAATCCTTTTCCAAAACTACGACTTCCAATTATTACCGCTCGATCTAAATCCTGTAATGCTCCAGCCACAATTTCGGAAGCAGAAGCACTTTTTCCATTTACAATTACCACCAAAGGAATTTCAGTATCAATTGGGTCTCGAGTAGTTTTAAAAGTAGTATTATGTTTTTCAATTTTTGATTTTGTGGTAACAATAATCTCATTTTTCGGGACAAAAAGATTACAAATAGCAACAGCTTCGTTTAAAAGTCCGCCGGGATTTCCTCGTAAATCTAAAATAATTTTCTCTGCACCTTCTCTTTTCAATTGTTCTAATGCTTCTTTTACCTGTGTTGATGCTTTATTCGTAAATTGATTCAAAACAATGTAGCCTGTTTTATCGTCTATTTTCCCAAAAAACGGAACTGCTTTCAAATCTACTTCTTCCAATACCAATTGTGCCGATAGCGTTTTGCCTTGGCGGTTGTATTTAATATCCACTTTAGCATTTTTTCCACCTTTCAATAATTCACTTGCATCTTCTTTGAAATCGGCTAGAAGAATATCGCCAATTTGGACAATTTCATCGCCTCCTTTTAACCCAGCTTTGTCAGCCGGATAATTTTTATATACTTCTTTTATGATTAGTTTGGTTTCTTTTCGAGTAATCACAGCGCCAATTCCAGTGTATTCACCGGTGTTGTTGATTTTGAATTTCACAACATCCTGCTCATTAAAATAATTGGTGTAGGGGTCCAAACCGGCCAACATGCTTTTGATAGCTTTGTCCATTAATTCGCCCGGATTGGTATTGTCAACATAATTCATATTTACCGCTTTGAACAATGTGGTGAAGATTTCTATTTGTTTGGCAACTTCAAAAAAATCTTCCTTGAAGCTTGCGCCAATAAAAAGTAAACCACTTGCTACTATGGGAAGTATATATCGTTTTTTAGGGAAAGTGTACATTTATTAACTTTAGAATTTATTGCTAACGAAAATACGAATTAACTTTAAATGACAATGATAAATTATTTATAATTATAAACTTTCTATACTTCCTCGCTTTTTATTGCTGTCAAAAACTTCTCGAACAATTGAATCGTTTTTTTATTGATTTCTTCATAAGTCAAGCGGTCTTTTGTTTGGTATAAAAACATAAATGCATAAGGTTCGTCTAAATTATCCAACAACAAATGCTTGTTCAGCCGATAGGTTTCGCGGAGCACGCGTTTGAAATAATTTCTATCAACGGCATTTTTGAAATGTTTTTTAGAAACAGAAACACCTATTTTAATTGGTGTATTCTCCCCAAAATCCCCTGCAATATATACCAATCGCAACGGATATTTTGCTATTGATTTTCCTTTTGAAAAAAGTAAATCGATGGTGGTTTTGCTTTTTAGCTTTTCTGCTTTTGGATAGGTAAATTTCATTTTCATTTTCAAATTCTAAAATGCAAAGGTACGAAGGATGACGTAATAAAAAACCACGGAACGAATCCGTGGTTTTGCATTTTAATCTTATTTTTTTATAATGTTTCTTTCAACCATTTGTAAAATTCTTTTTGCCAAACCTGTGCGTTTTGTGGTTTCAAAACCCAATGGTTTTCTTCTGGGAAGTATAGAAATCTACTTTTAATCCCTCGCAATTGCGCAGCTTGAAATGCCTCCTGCGATTGACCAATTGGCACTCTAAAATCAATTCCACCTTGGATAATTAATATTGGGGTATTCCATTTATCCACATGGCTTGCGGGATTGAAATCAGTATAGGTTTTTTGCGCTACTTTGTTGTCTTTTTCCCAGTAAGCACCACCAAAATCCCAATTGTTAAAGAATACTTCTTCGGTAGTTCCAAACATACTTTGAGTGTTAAAAACGCCATCGTGAGCGATAAAAGTCTTGAATCTGTTGTTGTGAATTCCTGCCAAATAAAATGCGGAATAACCTCCGTAACTCGCTCCAACACAACCCAATCTTGCTTTGTCAACATAACTTTCTTTGGCCACATCATCAATCGCCGAAAGGTAATCGTTCATAACTTGCCCGCCCCAATCTTTACTAATTTGCTCATTCCATTCTACCCCGTGACCTTGCATTCCTCTTCGGTTTGGCGCTACAACGATGTACCCATTAGCAGCCATTAATTGAAAATTCCATCGGAAAGAGTAAAATTGTGTCAATGGCGATTGTGGTCCGCCTTGGCAATATAAAAGCGTTGGGTATTTTTTTGACGCATCAAAATTAGGAGGTAAAATTACCCAAACCAGCATTTTTTTACCGTCGGTTGTGGTTACATAGCGTCGTTCTGTTTTGCTTAACGCCAATGATGAGTAGGTTGCTGTATTCACATTTGACAATTGATTCCATACTTTTTTCTTCAAATCATACGAATACAATTCTGCTGCGTGGTTCATGTCTGAACGCGTTAAAATGATTTTATCGCCTACAATTCCAACCAATCCTGACACATCAAAATCACCATTGGTAACTTGAACGACTTGCGGTAATTTTTTGGTTAAACCTGGAAAATCAACTACAAATAATTGAAGTGTTCCATCAATTGGCGCTTGAAAATAGACATTTTTACCGTCTTTACTCCAAATAAAACTTTCTACACTTCCGTCCCAATTTGCCGTAAGGTTTACATTTGTCCCTTTAAAATTGACAATAATATCGTTTTTATCGGCTTCGTAACCGTCGCGTTTCATTTGCAACCACGTCAAATTTCCTTTAGGAGAAAATGTTGGATTGGTGTCATATCCCAAATTGCTTTCCGTTCTATTTTCTGTTTTTCCTGTTTCAAGGTTGTACTCGTAGATGTTCGTATTGGTAGAAATTGCATAAGCCGTTCCCGATTTTTTCTTGGAAACATACAAAATACTTTTGCTGTCTGTAGACCAAATATAATCTTCATCGCCACCAAATGGTTTTTGAGGAGCATCGAAATTTTCGTCTTTCATAATGTCAATTCCAACAGAATTTTCAGTGTTTGCTTTATAAAAAACGTGATTGAATTTTCCTTCGTTCCAAGTGTCCCAATGGCGATAATCCAATCCGTTATAGATTTGAACATTGGATTTATCCAAATTAGGATAGAAATCTTTTCCGTGAACTTTATCGATTTTTACTTCTTCATTATAAACCGTAAATTTTCCATCAGGAGAACTATTTTTATCCAATAAACGCGATTTATAATCCGTTATTTCTGTTGCATTTCCGCCATTTACAGGAATGGAATAATATTTTGAACTCGATTTATTTTCTTCAACAGAAGGCGTTGAAACTTTATAAATAATATTTTTATCGTCCTTCGAAATCCCTAATGAAGACAGTCTTCCTAATTTCCAAAGCAATTCTGGCGACATGACATTTTGAGCAACAGCATTTATACTCATTGTGATTAAAGTTAAAATCAGTAATTTTTTCATAGTTAAAAAAGTTTTATTCAAGGTTTAAAAGTACAGTTTTTTATTATAATAAAGACTATCAAATTGAATTGTTGAATCTAGAATCAATAGTATTTATATTTTTCATAACGTATATTTAATTACATTTGAAATAAAAATGATGCAACTCAGTTATTGGGAAATAAAAAATTGGTTTACCAATGTAGATTACACAGTTGTTGGCAGTGGAATTGTTGGTTTGCATGCCGCATTGAGATTGCGCGAACGCTTTCCAGAAAGTAAAATATTAGTGCTTGAAAAAGGAATATTACCGCAAGGAGCTAGTACTAAAAATGCAGGTTTTGCCTGTTTTGGAAGTCTTTCCGAAATCATTGATGATTTAAAATCACATTCTGAAGAAGAAGTGATCCAATTGATTCAAAAAAGACAAATTGGGTTGCAATTATTAAGAAAAAGAGTTGGTGATAAAAAATTAGATTACAAACCATTTGGCGGTTACGAAATGTTTTTAAAGGAACACGAAGCAACTTATATCGAATGTTTGAACAAGCTTTCCTTCATCAATGAAATATTGAATCCGCTATTTAAATCCGATGTTTTCGCCAAAGAAATAAATCGTTTCGGATTTAATGGCATTCATGAAAGTGTGATTTTCAATCCTTTTGAAGGTCAGATTGACACTGGAAATATGATGCAGGAATTGGTAAAACAAGCCATTTCAAATGATATTTTGATTTTGAATCAACAAACAGTAACTTCATTTTATGACAATGGAACTACTGTGGAAGTGGCGCTTGGAGATTTTAATTTCAAGACTAAAAAAATACTTTTTGCAACCAATGGTTTCGCTGCTGAAATTACAAAAGGGCAAGTAAAACCAGCTCGTGCACAAGTTTTAATTACAGAACCTATTCCAAATTTGAATATAAAAGGCACTTTCCATTTAGACAAAGGCTATTATTATTTTAGAAATATTGGCGATAGAATATTGATTGGCGGTGGTAGAAATTTGGATTTTGAAGGAGAAACCACTTCTGAATTTGGTGAAACAGAATTAATCCAAAACCGATTGGAAAAATTATTAAAAGAAGTAATTTTACCCCATCAAGAATTCAAAATAGAACACCGTTGGAGCGGAATTATGGGTTTGGGAACAACCAAAAATCCAATAGTTGAAGCACTTTCCGAAAATGTTTATTGCGGTGTTCGATTGGGCGGAATGGGAGTTGCAATTGGCAGTTTAATTGGTACAGAATTGGCCGATTTAATATAATTTATATGTGGAAAAAATTTACCCGAATAGTTTTTAGAATTTTTCTTTGGTTTTTAGGAATCTCAATAGGAATTGTTGTTGTATTCAAGTTTGTACCAGTACCTTTTACGCCTTTAATGGTTTCAAGAGCGGTTGAAAATAAATTGGCGGGAAAAGAAATGTTTTGCAATCACAATTGGATTCCAATAGAAAACATATCAAAAAATTTACAAAAAGCAGTAATTGCTAGTGAAGACGGAACCTTTTTAATCCACTACGGATTTGATTTTACGGCGATGCAAAAAGCTTTAAAAAACAACCAGAAAGGGAGAAAAATTAAAGGAGGAAGTACCATTTCACAACAAACGGCTAAAAATGTTTTCCTTTGGCAAGGGCGAAGTTATATCCGTAAAGGATTTGAAGCCTATTTTACAGTTTTAATTGAATTGATTTGGGGCAAGGAAAGAATTATGGAAGTTTATTTAAATTCCATTGAAATGGGCAACGGAATTTATGGAGCACAAGCAGCAGCTGAATATTGGTATCGAAAGGATGCTTCCAATCTTACTGCTAAAGAAGCCGCTGGAATTGCTGCAATATTACCCAATCCAAGAAAATATAAAGCTTCAAACTCTACGGTTTATATTAATAACCGAAAAGATAAAATAGTTCGAGTAATGCGATATATTGGGAAACTGGATTATTAAAAAAGCAGACTAATAGAGATTAGTCTGCTTTTTTTATGTACAAAAGAATTTTTTATTTAGGCAATTCCTTGAATCCCATATTATACAGCGTAAAGGCTTGCACATCTGAAGCTTCCTCTATCGTTTTCGAAACAGGTTTTCCAGCGCCATGGCCCGCATTGGTTTCTATCCGAATTAAAACCGGATTTGTTCCCGCTTGTTTTGCTTGTAATTCTGCGGCAAATTTGAAACTATGTGCAGGTACAACTCGATCATCATGATCTCCCGTAGTTATTAATGTCGCGGGATAATTGGTGCCTAGTTTTACATTTTGAACTGGAGAATAACCATAGATATAGTCAAACATTTCTTTTGAATCTTCTGAAGTTCCATAATCATATGCCCATCCGGCTCCAGCTGTAAAGGTGTGATACCGCAGCATGTCCATAACTCCAACAGCAGGAAGTGCAACTTTCATCAATTTTGGTCTTTGTGTCATGACTGCTCCAACTAATAGTCCACCGTTTGAACCGCCTTTGATAGCTAAGAAATCGGAGGAAGTGTATTTTTCATTAATTAAATATTCTGCAGCAGCGATAAAATCATCAAATACATTTTGCTTTTGGAATTTCGTTCCCGCATCATGCCATTTTTTACCATATTCACCACCACCACGCATATTGGCAACAGCATAAATCCCACCCATTTCAAGCCAAACGGCATTGGCAATACTAAAACTTGGGGTTAAGCTAATATTGAAACCGCCATAACCATATAGAATAGTAGGGTTTTTCCCATCTAATTTTAATCCCTTTTTGCAGGTAATAATCATAGGGATTTTCGTTCCGTCTTTGGAAGCATAGAATACTTGGGTAGAAATATAGTTTTCACTTTTGAAATCTACAACTGGTTTTTTGTAAACAGAAAATCTGCCTTCTTTAGGGTCAAAACTATAAATAGTGGCTGGCGTGGTATAATTGGTAAACGAGAAATACAATTCGGCATCTTTGATTTTTCCGTTAAAACCAGAAGCAGTTCCTATTCCCGGCAAAGCAACTTCGCGAATTAAAGCCCCTTTGTAATCGTATTGTTTCACTACTGAAATAGCGTCTTTCATGTAAGTTGCAAAAATAAATCCCGCACCGGTACTTGGAGACAATACGTTTTCGGTTTCTGGAATAAAATCAACCCAATTTTCTTGACTTGGATTACTTGCGTCTACACAAACAATTCTTTTGTTGGGCGCATTTATATTGGTTAGAATATATAATTTCGACCCTAAATTATCAATAACATCCACATCAAAATCAAATGTGGTTACAATTGGGATAATTTCAGAATTTGGCTTACTTAAATCTTTAAGATAAAGTTCGTTTCCAGAGGTAGAATTTGCCGCAGAAATGAACAAATAACGGTTGTCATCAGAAACACTTCCGCCAACATAGCGTCGTTTTTCTTTGTCTCCAAAAACAATTGCATCTGTTTTTTGAGCGGTTCCTAATTTGTGGAAGTACAATTTGTGTTCATCAGTTTTAGCGGAAAGTTCACTTCCTTTCGGTTTTTCATAGCTAGAATAGAAAATTCCTTCGTTTCCTTTCCATGAGAGTCCGCTAAATTTCACGTCAATTAATGCTGTATCTACTTCTTTTTTTGTTTTAGCATTTATTAAAATTACCGTTCTCCAATCGCTCCCAGCTTTAGAAACTGAATAAGCAAGTAACGATCCGTCCTTAGAAAAACTGACAGCATCAAGTGAAGTTGTAGCATCGGAGGAAAAGGTATTGGGGTCCAAAAAGAGTTCTTCTTTTCCGGATTTATTAGTTCTGTATAAGATTGATTGGTTTTGCAACCCATTATTTTTATAAAAATAAGTGTAGTCGCCTTCTTTGAATGGTGCGGAAATTTTTTCGTAGTTCCATAATTTTTCCATTCGTTCTTTGATTTTAATTCTAAATGGAATTTTAGACAAATAATCAAAAGTTAATTTGTTTTCTTCTTTGACCCAAGAGCCTGTTTCGTTGGATTTATCGTCTTCCAGCCAACGATACGGGTCATTGACTACAGTGCCGAAATACGTATCGGTGGTTTCTGTTTTCTTGGTTTCTGGATAGGTAAGTAAATCCAACTTTTGATTTTGACAAAATGAGGCTACGGAAGCAGATATTGCCATTAGTGAAATTATTGTTTTCATTAGAGATTAGTTTTATACTACAAAAATAGGTTGTTATTTTCTAAATATTGAAATTTATTCCCAAAACTATATTTCTTCCAATGTTTGGAATTCCATCAGTTTTCAATCTTGATAAATGGGCTATATAACTTTTATTTAAAAGATTATTTCCGTTTAAATGGATATTAAAAGCCGTTTTTCCAAATTTTAAATCGCCACCAATTCCAAAATTTACTAAAGTATAACCATTCGATTTTGTTTCAAAGCCACTTACATTATTTTGGTTAAAAGTATCAGAAACATTAAGTGTGGCAAAACCATCTTTCAACCAATTTTTAATATTAAATTCTGCACGAAGTGTGTTATTCCAATTATTTGCTGGGATTAATGGCAAGTAATCTCCATTTTCTTTTTTACCCGTGACGCTTTCAAAACTACTTTCAAAATGCAACCAATCCAAAGGATGTGGGTGTAAATGAATTCCCATCTCCCCACCATAAAGGATTGCGTTGTTTTGAATATAATTAAAAACATCATTTCCTGCAATAATTAACCCCGAAGGATTTGTATAAATATAGTTGTTGATGTGATTGTAAAAACCATTTGCAAAAAACTCAAAATGGCTGTTTTTATATTCCAAGTTCAAATCTGTTTGAACATTTTGCTCTGTTTTTAAAGCACTATTCCCAATTTCGTAGCGGTTTGTTCCGTCATGAACACCATTTGAAGTTAGTTCTGCTAAATTTGGGGCTCGGAATCCAGACGCTAAATTGAGACGCAAAGTTAAATTTTCTTTTAAATTGGTTTTGTAACCCAACGATCCATTTATACTATTAAATGTTTTATTAATTCCTTCAAACGAACTTTCATTGCCAGAAATACCGTGACTTTCGCTAGAAATATTCCGATTGTCGAATCGAATTCCCGCTTGAAAAACATTCGATTTCCATTCGTAATTTGAAGTTCCAAAAACCCCAAAATCATTTGTTGTTGCATCAGGAATTAAGAATTCAATGCCTGAATTTAAATTGGTTTGACGCATTCCCTGAATTCCGAAAATAAATTCTACGTTGCTGATTTTTGGCAAATGGTATTTCAAATCATAATTCATCGTTTTCAACTTCATGTGCAAATTTGCAGTAGCACTTTCAATAAATTCACTTCTATCATTTGAAATGAATCCCAAGTCAATATCTATTTTAGAGTTTTTAAAAAAAACAGTAGAATTTAAGCTCAACAAATGGTTAAAAACGCCTTGCTTTGGATAATTGGTGTTGATATTTGTTGTTTGTTCTGCTATGTTATTTCCAGTAATTCCTAAATCCAATTTATTAAAATTATACCTTAAAACACTTGAAAAATTGGAGTTGCTATAACCAATTCCAGTCTTGAAATCTTGCTCATTGTATCTGGTATTTGTTACTCGATTTCCATCTGAAATTTTATAATCAGAATGTAAATTATAACTTCCACGAACTATGTATTTCCAATTTTCTGTTGAGGTTTTTAATCCCAAAGAAGTATTGCTTCCTAAGGTATTTGAAAATAATTTTTGACTAAAATCGCCTTGAAAAGTATTGGTTTTTGCGAATTTTTCAGGGTTAAAATACAGAACACCCCCCAATGCATCAGAACCATATAACAAAGAAGCTGGCCCTTTGATAACTTCAACACTTTCAACGCCAGCATCATTTAATCCCAATCCGTGCTCGTCGCCGAATTGTTGGTTTTCCATCCGAATGCCCTGCGAATACACCAAAACCCGATTCCCGCTTAACCCACGAATTACAGGTTTTCCAATGGAAGTTCCTGTTGAAACTTGTGAAACACCTGGAATTGTTGCCAGTCCTTCAATTAAAGTTGAAGTTCCTTTTTGTTGTAATGATTTCATACTTTCGTGCTCCACTTTCATTACATTTTGTGATTGTAATTTATTAAATGCAGTTGCAACTATCACTTCGTCCATTTGAAAAATAGTAGGTTCTAAAATTAAATTCAAACTATTTTCACCACTTTGGATAGTGACCGTTTTATTTTGAGTTATAAAACCAAGGGCTGAAATTGCAATTTTGATGTTTCCCAATGGAAGATTCGTAACGCTGTATTTTCCATTTTCATCCGTGGAGGAACTTTTATGCAAATCAGAAACAAACACCGAAACTCCTTTAATGGGTTGGTTTTCTTTGTCTGTTATGGTTCCTGATATTTTATTTTGCGCATTTAGCAATGCTGAAAACCCTACGAAAAGGGTTATTAATATTTTTTTCATTTGAAAGATTTAATGTTATTAAAGTTTAACAATAAGCATGTTAAACAACTGATTCAATTCAGATTAAACATTAAAAACGGGTGGGCCACGAAGCGGGTTTGAATTTTCTGTAAAAGATAAATAAACTTCAGAAAAGAAGAAACTATTAGGAATTGCAATTAGTTTGCTTTGAGTTTTAAAAATAAAAAAATCAGAAGTTACAGCTGCACTAAAAGAAAATTTACAGATGAAACAATGTTCCGTCGAATGATGTTGGTGCGTAATTTGTTGCTTTGAGTCACTTTCATGCACACATTTTGGTTCGGAGAGTTCTTTTTTAAAGTGAGAATAGGAATCAAATGATTGGAACATTATTGAAAATAATATTGCAATCACTAAAGAAAAATGGATATGTATTATTTTCTTTTTCATCGTAGGCTAAATTAAAAAAGGAAATTAGAAAACCGTTGATTTTAACAAAGTTTGTGATTTGTAAAATAAACGGTTAATCAGCAAAAGTGGGATTATACCAATTGGTTTGCCACTAAATATTCTGCAATTTGAACCGTATTTGTTGCAGCACCTTTTCTTAAATTATCGGCAACAATCCACATGTTTAGGGTGTTTTCTTGACTTTCATCCCGACGAATTCTACCTACAAATACTTCGTCTTTTCCTTGCGCATAAATCGGCATCGGATAGGTATAAGTATCATTATTATCCTGAACTACAACTCCAGAGGTGTGGTGCAAAATAGAACGCACTTCATTTACATCAAAATCAGAAGTAAATTCTACGTTTACGGCCTCGCTATGACCGCCTACAATTGGCACACGAACCGCCGTTGCAGTCACTTTTATGGAATTATCACTTAATATTTTTTTGGTTTCACGAACCAATTTCATTTCTTCTTTCGTGTAGCCGTTGTCTTCAAAACTATCACATTGTGGAATTGCATTTCTGTGAATAGGGTATTTATATGCCATTTCGCCTTGAATTCCTGCATATTCATTTTCCAATTGTTGAACCGCCTTTACTCCAGTTCCCGTTATGGATTGATAGGTTGAAACAATAACCCGTTTGATATTGTATTTTTTATGCAATGGTGCCAAAACCAAAACCATTTGAATGGTAGAACAATTTGGATTTGCAATAATTTTATCTTCCTTTGTCAATTCTGAAGCATTGATTTCAGGGACAATTAATTTTTTTGTAGCGTCCATTCTCCATGCTGAAGAATTGTCAATTACGGTTGTTCCTGCTGCTGCAAATTTTGAAGCCCATTCTAAAGAAGTTTCTCCGCCCGCAGAAAATAAAGCAATATCGGCTTTCATGTCAACTGCCGTTTGCATTCCTACAACTTTATATTTTTTCCCTTTGAATTCAATTTCTTTACCAACCGATTTTTCCGAAGCCACGAGTATTAATTCTGCTATCGGAAAATTTCTTTCTGCTAAAACTTGAAGCATTATTTCTCCAACCATTCCTGTCGCACCAACAACTGCAATTTTCATACGATTCTAATTTTAAATTTATTTGCATTGCAAAAGTACTTAATATTAAATGCAAAACAACGCTCTTAACAAAATATCACAAATTGTTATATTTACAACAAAAAAGAACCACGCTATTGACGTGGTTTAAGTTAGAACATATAATGCAGCGGTATTATTTTTTTAATAAATCTCTGATTTCAGTCAATAATTCTTCTTGAGTTGGTCCTTTTGGAACTGGAATTTCTTCAGGTTCGTGCTTCTTTTTATAAGTATTTATTCCTTTTATAATCAAAAATAACACAAAGGCAATAATAACAAAATTGATTAATGAAGACAAAAATATTCCATATTTCACACCCCCAAAAGCCACTAATTGTTCAATTTCTGATAGTTTTGCTGTTTCTAATGCCGGTTTCAAAATAAGAGGCGTAATTACATCTTCAATCAATGAGCTAACAATTTTTCCGAATGCAGCACCAATAACTACCCCGATCGCCAAATCGATGACATTGCCCTTCATCGCAAAGGCTTTAAATTCTTTAAGCATTCCCATATTTATGTATTTTTAAATGATTATTCCCGATAAAAAACCCGTTTCACCCTTTGAGAAATGCTCGTAAGAATTTCATAAGGAATTGTTTCCAATTTTTCAGCGATGAAACTAACCGTTAGATTTGCTCCAAATAAAACCACTTCATCGCCTTCCTGACACTTTAATTCTGTGATGTCAACCATCAACATATCCATACAAATGCTACCAATAATGGTTGCTTTTTGATTGTTAATCATTACAAATCCCAAACTATTTCCCCAATTTCTTGAAATTCCGTCGGCATATCCAATAGGAATTGTGGCAATTTTTGAAGTTTTTTGTGCTACAAATCGCCTACCATAACCCACGCTTTCGCCTTTTTCGATGGTTCTGATTTGTGAAATTATAGATTTCAAAGTTCCTACATTTTCTAAAAAACGCTGCTCATTTGCATCATTTGAAACGCCATACAAACCAATTCCAAGTCGAACCATATCATATTGCGCTTGAGGAAAATTACTAATTCCAGAAGTATTCAGAATATGACGAATAGGGTTTATTTGTAATTCAGATATTATTTTTGAAGATAATTTTTCAAATAAATCAATTTGCGAAAGTGCAAAATCTCGGTGTTCCAATGCGTCGCTTGTTGCCATATGGGACAAAATACTTTTCACTTTCACATATTTATTGTCTTTCAAAACCGAAATCAAATCAGCCATATTTTCTTCTTCAAAACCCAAACGATGCATTCCAGTATCCAATTTTATATGAATTGGATATTCGTTTATTTCTTTCTGTTTTCCCAATTGCAAAAACGAATTCAATCCTTTCAAACTATAAATTTCGGGCTCCAATTGATGCTGGATAATTGCAGAAAAACTAGTGGTTTCAGGATTTAAGACCATAATTGGCATCTTAATTCCCGAATTTTTCAACGCAATTCCTTCATCGGCGAAAGCCACTCCCAAATAATCTACGTTGTGATGTTCTAACAATTTGGCGATTTCAAATCCGCCATTTCCATAGCCAAAAGCTTTCACCATAACCATCATTTTTGTGGTTGGTTTCAACTTAGATTTATAAAAATTCAAGTTGTGACTGATAGCATTTAGGTTTATTTCAAGAACGGTTTCGTGTGTTTTTTCTTCAAGTAACGTCACAATTTTTTCAAATTCAAAAACCCGTGCGCCCTTTATTAATATGGTTTCATTGCCAAAATTTAGGCTGTCAAATTCAGAAATAAATGCCTCCGTATTTTTGAAAGCGGTTGAGTTTATAAATTTGTTTTTATATTCTGAAATCGTTTCACCAATGCAAATTACTTTGTTGATTTTATTGGAAAGTATCAACTGTGAAACTTTGGAATACAGCTCTTCATTGGTTAAACCACTTTGAAAAATATCCGAAAGAATTACGGTTTTTTTCTTGTATTGCTTTTGACTTTCAAGGAAATCCAACGCGATTTTCAAAGATTGAAAATCGGAACTATAACTGTCGTCAATTAGCGTTGAATTATGAATTCCATTTTTTACTTTCAAGCGCATTTCAACAGGAAAAAGCAATTCCATTCGGTGTTCAATTGTCTCAAAATCATACTTTAAATAAAGTAAAACCATCAAACAATGTATCGCATTTTCTATAGAAGCATCATCTTGAAAAGGTATTTTTATGTCAAATTTAGAACCTAAATAGTGTATTTGTAATACAGTTTTGTCTAAAATTGGTTTGATTTTTATGAAAACATCGGCAGTTTCTTCTTTGCAACTCCATGAAAAAGTTTTTATTTTTGAATTTACAAACGCTTCAACAGTTTTGTTTTTATTGTAAATTAGAATTTCAGAATGAACGAAAAGCTTTAATTTTTCTTTAATTTTTTCACCTAAATTATCAAATCCTTCATCGTGAGCCGTTCCAATATTTGTTAAAATCCCAATGGTTGGGCGAATGATTTTCTCCAACTTTTCCATTTCGTTTCTCGTGGAAATTCCCGCTTCAAAAATCCCTAAATTGTGTTTTTCATTGATAGAAATCACAGATAATGGAACGCCAACTTGTGAATTATAACTTTTTGGGCTTCTAATTATCGTATAATCTGGATTTAAAAGAAAGTTCAGCCATTCTTTGACAATTGTTTTTCCGTTGCTTCCGGTAACTCCAATAATTGGAAAATGGTATAAATTGCGATAATAGGCAGCAAATTCTTGTAAGGCTACAATTGAATTTTCAACCAAAAGAAAATTGGCTTTGTCTTTTAAATTTTCAGGAATTGAAGTAACTACAAAATTCTGAACGCCTTTTTGAATTAATTCTTCAATGTATATATGTCCGTTATTATTAGGTCCAACTAAGGCAAAAAACAAGGTATTTACACCATTTTGCAAGGAGCGACTGTCAATAGATATGTGGTCAATTTCAAAAGAATTTGAATTTTCAAACCATTTGGCATTGATAATTGGGGCTATATTTTGTGTGCTTAAACTCAATTAAGGCAATTTGTTTTTGACAACTTCTTCTTTCTCCTGATTTTTTTTCATCGCATAAAAATACGCTGCACGACTCAAAGGTTCGTATTCTTCGGTTTCACCAAGCATCACGAGTTTATCTCCTTCGGCTTTTCTAAAACTATAATTGGCTAAATTTCCTGTTCGTGTGCAAACGGCGTGCACTTTCGTAACATATTCAGCTGTTGCCATCAAAGCGGGCATTGGTCCAAAAGGATTTCCTTTAAAATCCATATCCAATCCAGCAACAATTACGCGAATCCCTTGATTAGCCAAATCATTACAAATTTTTACGATTTCATCATCAAAAAATTGTGCTTCGTCAATGCCAACCACATCACATCCTTGCGCCAATATCGCAATATTTGCGGCAGCGGGAACAGGTGTAGAGCGAATTTCATTGGAATCGTGTGAAACCACCATTTCATCGTTATAGCGTGTATCTATGGTAGGTTTGAAAATTTCCACTTTTTGCTTTGCAAATTGTGCTCTTTTCAATCTTCGGATAAGTTCCTCGGTTTTGCCCGAAAACATTGACCCGCAGATTACTTCAATCCATCCAAATTGTTCTTTATGATTTACTGTATTTTCGAGAAACATTTTTTTACTTTTCTTGCTCTTAAAATGAATAGTTTTTATTACTTTGTAACGCTAACAAACCGACATGAATTTTTTATACTTTTACGTCGTTTCAAATGTAGAAAATTTTTATCAAAGGTCGCTTCTTCCTTTGCCTAAATAAAAGATAAAAGAAGACATTTTTTTAACACGAACACTCTTACGAACAATAATTTTAAAGTCATGAAAAAAAAGTTGGAAGCTGATTTAATCAGTATCGCACACCGAATTTTAAAGCTAAAAAACAAATCAGAACTCGCTCAATTGCATTTAGAAACGCAAAAATTGTATGAGAAATTGTCTGTTTTGAAATTTGTTGAAGATAATTTTTCGGATGTCAAGCCAACAATTGGTCTTTCAAAAATGGAAGAATTAGTAGCGGCGGCATTTGATAATGAACAAATTATTGCTGAAGAAGTAGTTTTATTGGCATCAGCCGAATTAGAAATTGAAGTTGTCTCTGAAGAAATTGAGGAAGACCTGAATCTAATTTTAGAGGAAGAAGTTGCTCAAAGCGAAGAAATTATAGCGGAAGAAGTCGAAAAACCCATCGCTGCGTTTGAAGATAAAACAGATTTTGAACCTCATTTTGAATTATTCAAAGAAAAGGAAGTTAAATTTGAAACGAAAAAATCCAAAAAAGAAGTCAAACAAATCTCTTTTGAAGATATGTTAGGTTCCAATTCGGATCCAATTTTTGAGCGAGTACAAAGCACAAAAGTTTCAGAAGAAGCAGTAAATGAACCAATTACAGAAACGGAAGTTGAAACAGAAGAAATTCCTGAAATTGAAGAAGAAGAAGTTTTTTCACCTGCTTTTGAAATGTCAGCACCTGAAGAAGTAGAAGAAATTGAAGATGTTGTCGAAGAATTTGAAGTAAAGAAATCGAACCTAATCAATGATAGTTTTGCCAAAACAATTTCATTTGGACTGAACGATAAAATTGCTTTCGAAAAACAATTATTTGGCGGAAGCAGCGAAGATTTAAACCGTGTAATTTCTCAATTAAGTACGTTTGATACTTTTGATGAAGCAGAAAATTTCATTGAAGACATGGTAAAACCAGATTATAATAATTGGGAAGGGAAAGACGATTATGTTGCCCGTTTTATGGAAATTGTAGAGAAGAAATTCGCCTAAATTTTCATTTTCATTTCAAATTAAGTTGTCGGTAATTCTTTAAATCACATCTGGTTTGCATTAAATTTATTTTAAATATGTCAAAATTATATATCGTTCCCACGCCCATTGGAAATCTCGAAGACATGACCCTTCGTGCGATTCGAATTCTCAAAGAAGTCGATTTGATTTTGGCAGAAGACACCAGAACGAGTGGAAAATTACTGAAACATTTTGAAATTGGCACGCACATGCACAGCCATCACATGCACAACGAGCACAAAACAATTGAGAATTTAATATCAAGATTGAAAGCCGGCGAAACCATTGCATTGATTTCCGATGCAGGAACACCAGCGATTTCAGACCCAGGATTTCTATTGACTCGCGCTTGCGTTGAACACGGAATTACGGTTGAATGTTTGCCCGGCGCAACAGCATTTGTTCCTGCATTAGTAAATAGCGGATTGCCAAATGACAAATTTGTATTTGAAGGATTTTTGCCTGACAAGAAAGGAAAACAAACCCGATATTTAGCGTTAGCCGAAGAAACAAGAACGATGATTTTATATGTTTCGCCACATAAATTAGTAAAAACCTTAACGGAATTTATCACTTATTTTGGTGAAGACCGACCAATTTGCGTTTCCCGAGAATTGTCAAAATTACACGAGGAAAACATTCGTGGAACCGTTCGAGAAGTGCTAACTCATTTCGAAAACAAACCACCAAAAGGGGAAATTGTGGTCATTTTGGGAGGGAAACCTTCTAAATAATTACGGGTAAAGTTCAATAAATTAGTAACCATTCAAAATCAAATTATATGCGTTGGACTTTAAAACCACAACCCGATTCTCAAAAAGTTACCCAATTGGCGCAAGCCTTAAATGTTGAAGAATTTGTTGCCACACTTTTGGTGCAACGCGGCATTGACACGTTCGAAGAAGCCAGAGATTTTTTCCGACCAAAATTAGAACATTTGCACAGTCCATTTCTGATGAAAGATATGGATAAAGCCGTTGCAAGAATTGAATTGGCGATTGCAAATCAAGAAAAAATTCTTGTGTTTGGCGATTATGATGTCGATGGAACAACTGCAGTTTCATTGGTTTCATCCTATTTAAAAACCTATTATTCAGATGTTGCCACATACATTCCAGATCGTTATGATGAGGGTTACGGAATTTCTTTCAAGGGAATTGACTTTGCCGATGACAATGAATTTTCATTAATTATTGCTTTAGATTGTGGTATAAAATCTATTGATCACGTGGCTTATGCCAAAGAGCGAAACATCGATTTTATCATTTGCGATCACCACCGACCAGGAGAATTTTTGCCAGATGCTGTAGCGGTTTTAGACCCAAAAAGAGACGATTGTTCCTATCCGTATGACGAATTATGTGGTTGCGGAATTGGCTTCAAATTGATTCAAGCATTGGGCGAAAACAGAAATCAAACCATTGAAGATTTAACGCCCTATCTCGATTTGGTGGCGACTGCAATTGCTGCTGATATTGTTCCAATGACGGGTGAAAATAGGGTTTTAGCACATTTTGGATTGCAAGTTATCAACTCAGATCCGCGACCCGGAATTAAGGCTTTGATTCATCAAATAAAAAAGCAAACGCTTGATATTACCGATGTTGTATTTATAATTGCACCAAGAATTAATGCTGCAGGAAGAATAAAACACGGCAATCACGCAGTTGAATTATTATCGGAATTTGATTTTGAGCAAGCACAACAATTTGCTTCAGAAATTGAAAAATACAATTCCGACCGAAAAGAATTAGACAAACAAATCACCATTGAAGCGCTTTCACAAATAGTCGAAAATGACGAAGTTGTTGGATTTACAACGGTTGTTTACCAAGAAGATTGGCATAAAGGTGTGATTGGAATTGTAGCATCCAGATTGATAGAAACATATTATCGTCCAACGTTGGTTTTTACAAAAAGTGGTAATAAATTAGCAGCTTCGGCACGATCTGTAAAAGGATTTGATGTCTATAATGCCTTGGAAGCGTGTTCGGAACATTTGGAACAATTTGGCGGTCACATGTATGCTGCTGGAATGACATTAAAGGAAGAAAACTATGCCGATTTCAAAAAAGCATTTGAAAAAGTGGTGTCAGAAACCATTCATCCTGATATGTTATTGCCAGAAATATCCATTGATGCAGAACTTGATTTTACAGAAATTACTCCCAAATTAATTCGGATTTTGAAACAATTTGAACCTTTTGGACCTTTAAATATGACGCCAATTTTCATTTCAAAAAACATAAATGATACGGGTTATCCAAAAAATATGGGTTCGGAAGAAGCACATTTAAAACTATTTGTAAAGCAAAATAATTCAGAAGGAATTGAGGCAATTGGTTTTGGTTTGGGAAATAAAATCAATTTGGTTACCGATAAAAAACCCTTTGATGCCGTGTATTGTTTAGATGAAAATGAGTGGAATGGAAAAGTCACTATTCAATTAAGATTAAGAGATATTAAATAATCGTTTATAAGAATATGAAGAAGAATGATCCTTATGCAGCCTTGCGATACAAAGAATTTAATGTTTTTTTACTGCTTCGGTTTGTTATGGTTTTTGGTTGGTCGATGCAATTCATCGTTATTGAATGGGAAGTTTATAGCTTAACAAAAAGTGCGCTTTCACTTGGAATTGTTGGTTTAATGGAAGTGGTTCCTGCAATTTCGATGGCTTTATTTGCGGGTCATATTGTAGATCAAAACGAGAAAAAAGGATTGTTGTTGAAATGTATTTTAGGTTTTTTAGTAATTAGCTTCGGATTATTTCTATTGACTTGGCCGCCTTTCAAAAGCAACTATTCTTCCAAAGTTATCTTATATTCCATTTACTTTTTAGTATTTCTTGGCGGATTGGTTCGTGCTTTTTTAGGGCCAACAATATTTTCGCTTTTATCGCTAATTGTACCCAAAAAAGTATATTCAAATGCCGCCACTTGGAGTAGTTCTGTTTGGCAAATAAGTTCTGTTTTAGGGCCTGCAGTTGCTGGTTTTTCTATTACTTTAATTGGTGTTCATTGGTCAATGTGTTCTGTTCTGGGATGTTCGTTATTGGCATTAATAGCTTTAAGTCAAATTAGTACAAAACCAATTCTAAATCCTAAAATTGGGGAACCAATTATGCAAAGTTTAAAGGAAGGCGTAAAATTTGTTTACAATAATAAAACCATTTTAGGCGCTTTATCTTTGGATATGGTGGCGGTACTTTTTGGTGGTGCAGTGGCGCTTTTGCCTATTTATGCTCAAGATATTTTGAAAGTTGGTCCCGAGGGATTTGGAGTTTTACGTGCCGCCCCCGCTTTAGGAGCATTTCTAATCATGTTTATTTCGGCGTATGTACCGTTGAATAAAAATGCAGGAATGAAGCTGTTGTTTTCGATCTTTGCTTTTGGAATTTGCATTATCGTTTTTGGAATATCCACTATTTTTTGGCTTTCGGTAGTTGCATTATTTTTAAGCGGTGTTGTAGATGGAATTTCGGTTGTAATTCGTCAAACGATTTTACAATTAAAAACACCCGACCACATGCGAGGACGTGTTGCGGCTGTGAATTCAATTTTTGTAGGATCTTCTAATGAACTTGGTGCTTTTGAAAGTGGTTTGACTGCAAAATTAATGGGAACAGTCACATCTGTAGTTTTTGGAGGAACGATGACACTGATTATTGTGTTGTTTACAGGTTTTGCATCACCAACATTCAGAAAATTAGACTTGCAAAAAGACATTGATGAACACGAGAAATAAGGTCAATTAAAAACACTAAACAATGGATATAATTGCATTAAAAACAAAAATAATTGCGTTATTTAAACAAGGTTTAACACCAATTGAAATAACGCAAAGCATCATTGTTTCATGTTTAATTTCAATAATTCCGATACTCGGTTTAACCACTTTGTTACTAACAGCACTTTCACTAAAAAGAAATCTAAACCTGCCAATAATGATTGCTCAAAGTTTCATTATGTGGCCTGTTCAAATAGTGATGATTGTTCCATTTATCAATATTGGGGAGTTTATTTTTTCTATTCCTAAAACAAATCATTCGGCCTCTGAAATTATTTTATCCTTTCAAAATAGTTTTTTTACCACACTTTCCCATCTTTCTTTTGAATTGCTTTGTGGTTTTGGAGGATGGCTGTTAACGGCTGTTCCTTTTTCTATTGTGTTATATTTGGTGTCAATTTTTATTTTGAAACTATTATTGAAAGGAAAAATGCGGGGTTAAGTTTTATAATTTTTTTCTGTTTTCAAGCACTGTTAAAACTCAAAAACTACACTATAGTTTCTTGAAAAGTCTTAATTTCAAAATTTTCTCCATCAAAAACCCCAAACGTAAAATAGCCAATCCAATCTCCCAAATTCACATATTCCGCATTTTCCCCCACGGAAATTTTCATTGGTAAATGACGGTGACCAAAAATAAAATAATTGTAATGTTTTGTTTCTAGTTTTCTTTTGGAATAAAGTACCAACCATTCGTTTTCTTCGCCAAGGAATTTCACGTCCTCATCGCCAGAAATCAGTTTGTTTTTCACGGATAAATATTGGGCTAATTTCACACCAATATCAGGATGTAGCCAACGAAATATAGCTTTTGAAAAAGGATTTGTAAAAACTTTTTTCATTCTTTTATACCCATTATCGCCAGGGCCTTTTCCGTCGCCATGACCAATTAAGAAAGTTTTATTTCCAAAAGTAAATTCTTTATTATCGTGATAAACAGGAATATTAAGTTCCTTCTGAAAATAGTCATGCATCCACAAATCATGGTTTCCAACAAAGAAATAAATTGGTATTCCACTATCCCGAATTTCAGCTAATTTCCCTAAAACCCGAACAAATCCCTTTGGGACTACGGTTTTATATTCAAACCAAAAATCGAATAAATCACCTAATAAAAAAATCGCTTCCGCATCAACTTTAATTTCGTCAAGCCAAGCCACAAATTTTTGTTCTCTTGGAAAACTTAATTCAGGAGTTGGCGCACCAAAATGTTGGTCGGAGGCAAAGTATATTTTTTTATTTAAAAGCTGTTGCATGTTGCGAATTAAAAATCAAAGATAGGAAATGCAAAACATTTATGGTTATTTTTTATTTCAATTCATACACATTGTTATCCCTTTTCACATCTGCCATTAAGCCATTTGGGTCAATTGTAATTTTTTTAATTGTGTTTTTTGGAGCCGAAATCGTAAATTCATAATTTGGATTTCCCCAAGTCCAATCGTTCAAAACCGTTCTTTTCATAGCTTCATTAGGATTCTCTTTTACAAAACTCATCATGCGCAACGGAATGTAAAAATTTTCTTTAGTTCCGTCTGTATATTCTACTTCCAAGTCAATTGGCATCGGCATTCTACCAATTCTTTCTAATGAAATGGATGTTTTATCTGAAATTTCCGAAACTTGTTTAATTCCGTAATCAATCGTGTTGGTAGTTTCTGTCCAATCAGTTAAATACCAATCCAGTTCAGCTCCTGAAACCCTTTCCGCAGTTCGTTTTATGTCATTTGGAGTTGGATGTTTGAACTTGAATTCCGAATAATAACGTTGAAGCGTTTTCATTAGATTATCTTTTCCGATGAGGTATTCCAATTGCGACAAGAAAAGTTCTCCTTTGCTATAAGACGAAATGCTATAAACCCGATTTTCATCAAAACGATCGGCGTGTGTTCCTTGCGGTTGTTCTTTGCCAGAATTTGCCATATTTATATAGCTTTTGTAGCTTCCTTCAAATGGGTTTTCTGCCTTTTTTTCTGCCAATTCATTCATTCCTAAATCTTCTATAAATGAGGTGAATCCTTCGTCCATCCAGCCGTGTTTACTTTCATTTGAAGCCAAAATGTGTTGGAACCAAGAATGTCCCATTTCGTGTGCAATAACCCCAAGAAGTCCGTCATAAGTGCCTTCGCCAAGAATTAAGGTACACATTGCATATTCCATTCCGCCATCGCCACCTTGAATAACCGAGTATTGTTCGTATGGATATTTTCCAACAATTTTATTATAAAATTGCATCAGCTGCACTGTTTTTGACTCTACATTTTTCCAATTTTCAATAATTTTTAGATTGTTTTTATACAAGAAATGAAGCGTTGCACCATTAGGAACTTGAACTATATCGTGAATGTAATTTTTGTCGGCTGCCCAAGTAAAATCGTGTACATTTGGCGCAATAAAATGCCAACTCAGCATTTTTGTTTTCTTTGGATAAACTACATTTATTCCTGTATCTTGATAGCCGTGACCAATTTCGTTTTTGTTTTGCAAATAACCAGTTCCGCCTAAAACATATTCTCTATCAATGGTAATATTCACATCAAAATTTCCCCAAACACCGTGAAATTCCCTTGCAATATAAGGATCTGCGTGCCAACCTTCAAAATCAAATTCGGCAATTTTCGGGTACCATTGTGCCATCGAAAGTTCCACGCCTTCTTTATTATTTCGTCCCGAACGACGAATTTGAACAGGAACTTGCCCGTCAAAATCTAAAGTGAAAGTTGTTTTTTCACCAGGCAAAATGGCTTTCGCCAAAGTAACTTCGAGAATAGTTTCCACTTCTTTTGCCGCAGCGGGAACTCCATTTTGTTTGAAATTTGAAATGTGCAAAAAGCCAATTTCATTCGGTTTCAAGTTTTTAATTCTACTTTCCTTAACTTCTTTATCGCCAATTTTGATTTTATTGACCATTCTTCCATCGGGATCTTTGATGTTTTGCAAACGCATATCCATCTCACTTCCAGGTTGAAATGCATTATTATACAAATGATAAAAAACTTTTTTCAGCGTATCAGATGAATTATTGGTATAAACCAATTCCTGTTTTCCTCTATATAAATACGTTTTTACATCAATGGAAACATCCATTTTATAATCAACTTTTTGCTGCCAATAGGTTGAATTTTGAGAAATTACTTTTCCAAAACTTAATAAAAGAATAGAAATTATATAGAATTTTTTCATAGTTGTATAAAAATTGAAGTTGTTCAGATAGTTTTAAAATAGAAATAAGCTTGCCGAAATGTATAAAATTCTGGCAAGCTTATTAATATATTTTTCTAAAATTTATCCTTTTACTTTTTTTGAATTTGGTTTTTTAGCCATTTTCTCAGCCATTACCATTGCGTTATAAGCATTTACGATTCTTCCAGATTGTGATAAATCTGAAAATTGACGAGAATCTTTCTCATCTCCACCAACAGTTACTTTTGTAGTAATTGCAGTTCCAGAATCCATCAAAATATGTTTCACTTGTTTTGCAGATAATGTAGGATAATACGATCGGATTAACGCCGCAACTCCTGCTACATTTGGCGATGCCATTGAAGTTCCTTGTAAAAATTGATACGTATTATTAGGTGTTGAAGCATAAATTTTTACTCCTGGCGCAAATACATCTACATTTAATTTTCCATAATTAGAAAAATCGGCAACTACATTGGTACCGTATTCATAATTCAGGGCGCCAACAGTAATCATATTATCCGCAAATTCTGTTTTTTTATCAGCAGAATCGTTTGGGTAATTATTTTCAGTATCAATATCTTCAGCATCATTTCCAGCAGCGTGAACTATTAAAACATCTTTTGATTCTGCATATTTAATTGCATCGTAAACCCATTGTTTGTGAGGAGAAAAAGCTTTTCCAAAACTTCCGTTTATGACTTTCGCACCATTATCAACCGCGTAACGAATTCCAAGTGCAATATCTTTATCATATTCATCGCCATCTGGTACCGCCCGAACAGTAAGAATTTGAACATTATTAGCAATTCCGTCACCTCCGATATTGTTGTTTCTCACTTGCGCTACAATTCCTGCAACGTGCGTTCCGTGAAGAATTTCTTCTTTATCAGGGCCCATAACATTGTTGTCACCGTATTTTACATCTTTAATATCATCTGGATTATCACCTAAAACTTTTCTGTAATTGGTTTTTAAATTGTCACCACTCAATACTTTAATATAAGTATCTAATTCTTTTTGAATTTCTTTTTTCAAATCGGCAACGCTCAAACCATAAGCAAGCATTTGTTTCATAATGCTTTTACTTTGAAGAACTTCTGGTTCTTTTGAATCTATAGCATCTAAATCTTCCGCAGTGTAAGTTGGTTTTCCAAGTAATTTTATCAATGTTTCATCAGCTTTAGTTGTACCACTTAAAGCGCGTTCTATTTGAGTTTTTGCTTGATTAGCCTCTTCTATTTTTTTATCATTAAGCCGTTTTGCTTCTAGATAGGTAGCTTCATCAACTAAACTTTTATTATTGATTATTCTTTCATATTCTAAATTTTCTTTGGTGACATTTCCAAGAAAATTCCAACCGTGAATGTCATCGATATAACCATTTTTATCATCATCAATACCGTTTCCAGCGATTTCTTTTTTATTAGTCCAAATAACAGACTTTAAATCTTCGTGTTCAATATCCACACCAGAATCGACAATTCCCACAATTACAGGAACGCTTTTTTTACCTTTCAATAATTCAGAATATACTTTGTCAACACTCATACCAGGAATACTGTCTTTGTCTAAATCAAGATGACTCCATCTTTTTAATTGGATTTCAGTTAGTTTTCCTTTTTTAGCAACAGCAACTTTTTCGGCAGTTTGCGCATTTGTTGAAAGCGACACGGTTAATGCTGCAAAAAGCGATAAATAGGTTAATTTAATTACATTCATTTTGTTAGTTTTATTTAATTTTCGGTTCAAAAATACTTTAAGAAATTCATTTATACAATAGTGATTAACACTATTTTAAGATGTCGTTGCAAGTAAATTTTTCTTTCAATCGAACTCCCTTTTCGGTTTTTTCGACAGTAATTATTTCATTGTGGGCATCGTGTTCTAGGAATAAATAGTAATTATTATCTGCCGCAGCATTCATAAATTTAGCTTTTTCATCCATCGTTAATAATGGTCGTGTGTCGTAACCCATAACATACGGAATGGGAACGTGTCCGGCTGTTGCCAATAAATCGGCGCAAAAAATAATCGTTTTATCTTGGTATTTTATGTGCGGAATCATCTGTTTTTCGGTGTGCCCGTCAGCAAAGAAAATACCAAATCCAAGTTCTGATTTTTCAAGAAAATCGCCATCAGGTTTTTGAATAAAATGTAATTGGCCGCTTTCTTGAATCGGAATAATATTTTCGTGCAAAAAAGAGGCTTTTTCACGAGGATTTGGTTTTGTTGCCCATTCCCAATGATTTTCATTTGTCCAATATTTTGCATTTTTAAAAGCAATTTCATACCCTGTTTTGTCAGAATTCCACTGAACACTTCCGCCACAATGATCAAAATGCAAATGCGTCATAAAAACATCCGTAATATCATCTCTGTGAAATCCGTATTTTGCCAATGATTTATCTAAAGAATGTGTTCCCCAAAGCGAATAATAACTAAAAAATTTCTCCGATTGTTTGTTCCCCATTCCGGTATCAATCAAAATTAGTCGTGCGCCATCTTCAATAAGTAAGCACCTTGCGGCAATATCTATCAGATTATTTTCATCGGCAGGATTGGTTCTGTTCCAAAGGGTTTTCGGTACAACGCCAAACATTGCACCTCCGTCAAGCTTAAAATTTCCAGATTCTATTGGGTATAATTTCATGGTTTAGATTTAATGATTTGAAATCTTTTGCAATTTAGGAAATCTGAACGGCTTTATAAAGATGTCAAATCAATTTTTTCTATACAATTATTAGTTAAAAAGTATTGAAGAAATAGGACAAAAACATTTTATTGTAATATATTTGTCCTTTATTTAGACAAAATCAAAATAAGCTATTTTCGGAGTTTTTAAAAAATCAAAATAGTTCATTGATTTTGAATTTAAAATTACAGTTTTTACTATCATAAAAAATAATAAAATGATACAAGTATCAGATACAGCAAGTAAAAAAATCGTCGATATGATGAAAGACGATGGTTTTGATGCAGCCATCGATTTCGTTCGTGTGGGCGTAAAAAGCGGAGGTTGTTCGGGTTTGTCTTATGAATTAAAATTTGACAAACAAATTGGAGAAACAGATAAAGTTTTTGAAGTTAATAATGTAAAAATTGCCGTTGAAAAGAAATCGTTTTTGTATTTAGCGGGAACAATTTTAGAATTTTCAGGCGGCTTAAACGGAAAGGGATTTGTTTTTAATAATCCAAATGCAAGTAGAACTTGTGGTTGCGGGGAATCATTCTCACTTTAGTCGAATGTCGAAAGGCATCAAGTCGAAAGGCTCCTAATGACTTTAAAACTTTAGACTTTAAAAACTTTAAGACAAAATTATGTCAAAATATACAGAAGACCATTTACGAGTTGAGCTCGAAACTAAAGAATACGAATACGGATTTTACACTGATTTAGAATCGGAAACGTTTCCTATTGGATTAAATGAAGACATTGTTCGCGCCATTTCCCGTAAAAAGGAAGAGCCGCAATGGATGACCGATTGGCGCATTGAAGCTTTTCGTGCTTGGCAAGAAATGACGGAACCTGAATGGGCAAATGTTCATTATACAAAACCGGATTTTCAAGCTATATCTTATTATTCGGCTCCAAAAGCGGTAGATCCAAATAAAACATTAGACGATGTAGATCCTGAACTTTTAGAAATGTACAAAAAGTTAGGAATCTCTGTTGATGAGCAAAAAATGATGAACAATGTGGCTATGGATATTGTGGTTGATTCCGTTTCGGTGGCTACAACATTCAAGAAAACATTAAGTGAAAAAGGAATCATTTTTATGAGTATTTCCGAAGCCATTCGTGAATATCCAGAATTAATAAAAAAATATTTAGGAACCGTTATTCCTCAAAAAGACAACTACTATGCCGCATTAAACTCCGCTGTTTTTTCAGATGGTTCGTTTTGTTATATCCCAAAAGGCGTTCGTTGTCCAATGGAATTATCAACCTATTTCCGTATTAATCAAGCTGGAACGGGGCAATTTGAAAGAACATTATTGATTGCCGATGAAGGAAGTTATGTTTCTTATTTAGAAGGTTGTACCGCACCAAGTCGGGATGAAAATCAGTTGCACGCTGCTGTTGTTGAACTTATTGCCTTGGAAGATGCCGAAATTAAATATTCAACCGTTCAAAACTGGTATCCAGGAAACAAAGAAGGAGTTGGAGGAGTATTCAATTTTGTAACTAAAAGAGGAATATGTGAGAAAAACGCAAAAATTTCGTGGACACAAGTTGAAACAGGATCAGCAATTACTTGGAAATATCCTTCTGTTATTTTAAAAGGAGACAATTCCGTTGGGGAATTTTATTCGATTGCAGTAACCACTAATTTTCAACAAGCTGATACAGGAACGAAAATGATCCACCTTGGTAAAAATACCAAATCAACTATTATTTCCAAAGGAATTTCAGCAGGAAAATCACACAATAGCTATAGAGGCTTAGTAAGAATTAGCCCAAATGCTGAAAACGCAAGGAATTTTTCGCAATGCGATTCGCTGTTGATGGGAAATAATTGTAGCGCTAATACTTTTCCGTATATAGAAAGTAAAAATCCATCGGCAAAAATAGAACACGAAGCCACGACGAGTAAAATTGGCGAAGACCAAGTTTTTTATTGCAATCAACGTGGAATTCCTACCGAAAAAGCCATCGCATTAATTGTAAATGGTTTTAGCAAAGAAGTTCTGAATAAGTTGCCAATGGAATTTGCAGTGGAAGCACAGAAATTGTTAGAAATTTCACTGGAAGGATCAGTAGGATAATTTGAAAATTATTTAATTTGAAAATTTGTAAATGGAGAACAAAGAGAATATAATTGTAACCTTAACTTTTAAGTTTGCTCTTCAAATTATCAAATATTGTGATAGCTTACAAGAGAGCAAAAAGTTTGTAATTGCAAATCAATTATTAAAATCTGGAACTTCAATTGGCGCAAATATTAGGGAAGCTCAAAATGCTGAAAGCAAAGCCGATTTTGTGCATAAATTTAAAATCTCTGCTAAGGAAATTGAAGAAACCATTTACTGGCTAGAATTATGCAAATTCTCAGATAATTATCCGAATGCAGATGAATTAATAGAACAAATAAACAAAATATCAAGAATTACAAATAAAATAATAATCACATCAAAACAAAAATAATGAGATAATTTGAAAAAGAGATAATTTGAAAATGAAAGAATTCGTTTTTAATTATTAAATTTCCAAATTTCCAAATTTCCAAATTAATTATGTTATCAATAAAAAATTTACACGCCTCCATTGGCGATAAAGAAATCTTAAAAGGAATCAACCTTGAGGTGAAAGCAGGAGAAATCCACGCGATTATGGGGCCAAACGGCGCCGGAAAAAGCACACTTGCATCCATCATAGCCGGAAACGAAAATTATGAAGTAACCGAAGGAGAAATCCTTTTAGATGGTGAGGATTTAAGTGAATTAGCACCAGAAGAAAGAGCCCACAAAGGCGTGTTCTTGTCGTTTCAATATCCAGTGGAAATCCCTGGAGTTTCAGTAACCAATTTCATAAGAACCGCAATTAACGAAACTCGCAAAGCTAACAAATTGGAAGAAATGCCAGCTAATGAAATGCTGAAAGTAATTCGTGAAAAATCAGAGTTATTGGAAATTGACCGTAAATTTTTGTCCCGTTCTTTAAACGAAGGATTTTCTGGAGGAGAGAAAAAACGAAACGAAATTTTCCAAATGGCCATGTTAGAACCGAAATTGGCAATTCTTGATGAAACCGATTCTGGATTGGATATTGACGCCCTTCGAATTGTTGCCAATGGCGTAAATAAATTAAAAAGCGACAAAAACGCCATCATCGTAATTACGCATTACCAAAGACTTTTAGATTATATCGTTCCTGATTTTGTTCACGTTTTATACAATGGAAAAATCGTGAAATCTGGCGATGCTTCATTGGCATTAGAGTTAGAAGAAAAAGGATACGATTGGGTTAAAAATGAACAAGAAGCATAAGAGTTGTCGGTTGTTGGTTGTTGGTTGTCAGTTTTTGAGAACCAACAACCAACAACCATTAACCATTAACCACATATGGAATTAAAAGAAAAATTACTGTCGTCTTTTATGGCTTTTGAAGAACGAATCGACGTGACTTCAGAGTTGCACGATGTTCGTACTTCGGCTATAAAAAACTTTGAAAATAAAGGTTTCCCAACTAAAAAAGAGGAATCTTGGAAATATACATCGCTGAATTCGGTTTTGAAATACGACTTTTCCGTCTTTCCAAAAAACGAAAATGCAATAGAATTTGCGGATGTAAAAAAATATTTTTTGCATGAAATAGACACGTATAAACTAGTGTTTATAGATGGCTTTTTCAATACATTTTTGTCGTCCACAACACACGATGGGCTAGATATTTGCTTGATGTCATCAGCTTTAAACAAGCCAAAATACAAAATGGTTATTGATAATTATTTTGATAAAATTGCCAATAAAGACGAAAGTTTAACGTCCTTAAATACGGCTTTCGCCAATGAGGGAGCGTATATCAATATTCCAAAAAGCAAAGTCGTTGACAAGCCAATTGAAATTATGTATTTCTCTACAGGAAGTGAAGCAGCACTTTTGGTTCAGCCACGAAATTTGATTGTTGTTGGTGAAAATTCACATGTTCAAATTATCGAAAGACATCAAAGTTTGAATGAAAATCCAGTATTAACAAATTCTGTAACCGAGATTTTTGCTCAAAAAAGAGCCATTGTTGATTATTATAAAATTCAAAATGACAACCTTCAAGCCAATCTAATTGATAACACCTACGTTTCCCAACAAAAGGAAACCAATGTTTCTGTAAACACTTTTTCATTTGGCGGAAATTTGACGAGAAACAACTTGAATTTCTATCATTTTGGGGAACGAATTGTAAGTAATTTAAATGGAATTACGATAATTGGCGACAAGCAACATGTAGATCATTATACTTTGGTGCAACACTCGACGCCAAATTGCGAAAGCCACCAAGATTATAAAGGGATCTTTTCAGATCGTTCGACGGGCGTTTTTAATGGTAAAATTTTCGTTGAAAGAGAAGCGCAGAAAACGAATGCTTTCCAGAAAAGCAACAATATTTTATTGAGTGACAAAGCAACAATAAATGCCAAACCACAATTGGAGATTTTTGCCGATGATGTGAAATGTTCTCACGGTTGTACCATTGGTCAGCTCGACGAAACCGCAATGTTTTATATGCAACAACGTGGAATTCCTAAAAAAGAAGCCAAAGCATTATTGATGTACGCCTTCTCAAATGCAGTAATAGAAAGCATCAAAATCCCAGAATTGAAACAACGAATTACTACAATTATTGCTACACGATTGGGTGTAAAAATGGGATTTGATTTGTAGATTATAATTTCAAACCCCGATAGTTTTTTAAAACTGTCGGGGGTTTTTCTTTTGGGCATTACCCCAACTTCCACTTTCGTTCCAGTTGCGGTCGGGCATTCCGCTGCAAGTCCTCGCCAAGTTCCGCTTTCGCTACACTTGCCTGTGGGCTTTACGCTTCATTCCCTAATGCGGAGGACAGATTTTAGAATTATGATTTTAGATTTTCAAGATAACGTTTTGCACCTTCATGAAGTGGCGATGAGCCAAGTCCAAGTCTTCATAAATATACACAAAACTTAAATTAAAAACCTTTTCCATTTTGAAAAGTCCCGTGCCTCGCCGTTTCTCGAAACCGCAGTTGGCGGTAATTTTTTTTTATTTTTAATACGGTTTAGAGAATTTTCAGAAAAAATAGTCAAATTTTAAAATATTATTGTAAATTTACAATCGTATAAATGTAATAATACAATTACGAGTATGAAAACAACTGCTAAAAATTTAGGAAAACCTAAAAGCACAATCGTTAGAGTATCCAGAAAACTCTCTAAAGAGTCAAACCTGACAAAATTTTCACCTTCTTGGGTTGTTTTGAATGGTAAAGATGCACCTGGATATAAAATGGAATTAATAGTTAGAATTCGAGAAGGTGTAAAAAAAACAGATTGGAAGCAATTAATACAATATACTGGATCTACTGAAAAAGAATTTGAACATATATTACCAGCCTCTATAAGTAGTATGCAAAAGAAAACAGTTTACAGTAAGGAAACGTCTGAAAGAATATACGAATTGGCACGGTTATTTGGATTGGGATATGATGTTTTTGATTCTAAAGAAGATTTTAAAGAATGGTTAATGACTCCATCAAGAACTTTTGGAAACAAAATACCTTTTGAATTACTTGATAGTAGTTTTGGTTTTGAAATGGTAGAAAATGAAATTGTTAGGATTCAATATAATGTTTACAGCTAATGATTGTTTATTGGATTGCCAATATCAAATATAAAGATTCAACACTTTCGGGAATAGGAGCTGAAAAAGTAGGTGGGAGATGGAATGAAGTTGGTACACGAGCTGTCTATTGTTCAGAAAATATTTCTTTAGCTTTGCTCGAGTATTATGTCCATTCTGAAAATATCGCATATTTACCTAAAGAAATATTGGTCGCAAAAATTGAATTTCCAGATGATTTTGTTATTGAAGAATTAAAGGAAATTCCAGAAAGATGGAACCAGTATCCTTATTCATCAAAAACCACAGAGATCTTTACAAAATTATCAAAAGACCGAAATATTTTCGCTTTACGAGTGCCTTCTACAATTGTTGGATTGGAATCAAATATTATTCTGAATCCACTGTACAAAGATTTTGGCAAAGTAGAAGTCATTGAATTTATCAATTTACCTATCGATGAAAGGCTCCAGACTTTCAGTTAAATACTAATTTAAAACAAAATCCAACTTTAAATTAAGCCCATAACCGTCATTTGCCAAACTGCGGTTGTGGGCTGGTTTTTTTGATTTTATGTTTTTCATTTCTTAGATAAGTTCCGCTTTCGCTACACTTGCCTGTGGGCTTTACGCTGCAATCCCTAATGCGAAGAACTGATTTAAGAATTATGATTTCAGATTTACAAAAAAACCCATAAAATAAAAATAGGTATAGGCGCTTTAGTCGCACTCGTTAGTGACTGATTTTATTGAAATTACT
>NZ_JBBALW010000001.1:45125-183729 GCF_040402835.1 Flavobacterium sp. | reverse complement strand
CAATTATCAATTATCAATTATCAATTATCAATTATCAATTATCAATTATCAATTGACTTCCAAATCCAATTTCATCACAAATGTACTGACCATTTTGACAATAGCCAACTAATTCGCTCTTAATAAATTGTAAAACTTTTTCCTTTGTTTTTTCTGGATATAAAATATGCACGTTTGCCCCCGCATCCAGTGTAAAACATACAGGAATTTGAGTTTCATTTCTGAATTTCCAAATGGCATTTATAATTTCCAAAGTATTGGGTTTCATCAGTATAAAATAAGGAATTGAAGTCATCATCATTGCGTGTAAAGTCAAGGCTTCGCTTTCTACAATTTTGATAAATTCGGTTAAATTGCCACTTTCAAAAATAGAAATTAACGCATCTAAATTTTCGTGTGCTTGTAGGAACCGCCTTTCGGCAAATGGATGCCCGTGCATTAAATCATGTCCAACAGTACTTGAAACTTGCTTTTCGCCTTTGTCAACCAATAATATGGTGTCTTGATAGTTCTTGAAATTTTCGTGAATTGCATTTGGAAATTCAACTCCAAATAAGTCGGAACTTCCTGAAATAGTATTGTGATTTCCCCACACAACAATACTACCTTTTACACTTCTGCAAGCGCTTCCCGAACCCAAACGAGCCAAAAATGATGCTTTTTTATAGAAATAATCATCAGTCATTTCAGTCCCGAAGTTTCGGGATAGCAATTTTTCTAAACTCATAAAATTTATTGCCAAAGCAGCCATTCCGGAAGCTGATGATGCTATTCCTGAGCTGTGTGGAAAAGTGTTTTGAGTGTCAATCGTGAAATGATAGTCTTTCAAAAAAGGTAAATAAACTTCAATTCGTTCTAAAAATTTCTGAATTTTAGGCTTGAAATCTTCTTTTGGTTTTCCTTCAAACAACAAATCAAAAGAGAAATTTCCGTCGTTATTTTTTTTGGCAAAAGCCAATTTAGTTTCAGTTTTACACGAATTTAATGTAAAACTTACGGAAGGATTTGCGGGAATTTGACTATTCTGATTGTCTTTTTTCCCCCAATATTTCACTAATGCGATGTTGCTTGGCGCGCTCCACGAAAAAGCCCCTTTTTCAATAGAATGCTCGTATTTTGAGGGTATAAAATCGTTTGCTGAACTCATAAACGGTACTAATTTTTACAAAGATACTTTTTTTGATTTATACGTTGGATTAATTTGACTATTCCACGCAAAGTTTCTTTAAATTTGTTATCTAAATTAAATAATTATGAACAAATATAAACGAATTTTAATTGTTGTAGCAACGTGTCTGGCGATTGGTTATTTTTCTGGAATGGCAACGAGATCAAGCGTTACGACTTGGTTTCCTAATTTAGTAAAACCAAGTTTTAATCCGCCAAGTTGGGTTTTTGCGCCAGTTTGGTCGATGCTTTATATTATGATGGGAATTGCCGCAGGATTGGTTTGGAACAGAATTGATACAAATAGAGAATTGGTAAAAAAAGCGTTGATTTTCTTTGCGATTCAGTTGGCGTTGAATGCGCTATGGTCAATATTGTTTTTCGGTTTGCATAACCCAATGTTGGCTTTAGTAGAAATTGTACTCTTGTGGTTGATGATTTATGAAACCTATGTTCAATTTGGAAAAATCGATAAAATTGCGGGTTATTTATTTATTCCTTATATCCTTTGGGTGAGTTTTGCTTCAGTTTTGAATGCTAGTATTTGGTGGCTGAACAGAGGTTAGTGTTCAGTGTACAGTTTTTTAGTAATCAATCGATTACGTGTAGAAAACATTTTATTATAGTTTTTTGAATTCAAGGTTTTTTGCAAATAAAAAATCCATCATAGCCAACGAATTATTGTTTTGAGCAACAATTTTAGATTTTGGATCGGCATCACAAAATTGTAGAAATAGTTCTATTTCATCTGGTTTTAAATTTAAACTTTTACTAAAATATTCTTGGTAATTTTTGTCTTTTGCTAATTCATAAAATTGAATTTCTGGAATTTTATTTTGTAAAAATATCTAAACCAAAAAGTTAAAGGGTTGATGTGACTACTAATTTCTTGTTAATCAAAGGATAAACTTCTCTTAATTAAAAGTACAAAAATGAATAATCCGTTAGCCCCGATGGGGCCGATATCCAACATAAATATAAGAATGGATTTATAATAAAAAAATTAAAAGTAATGTTTGCAAAATCAAAATAATTGTTTGTATATTTGCATACTAAAAGTAGCTTATTTATGAAAGTAGTATCTTTATTTGCAGGTTGTGGAGGTCTTGATTTAGGGTTAATAAAATCAGGACATAAAATTGTATTAGCAACAGATATAGACAAAGATTGTAAAAAAACTTATGATAATAATTTTGATCATCCATTGTATTTAAAGGATGTTAAAACATTAAAAGGAGAAGAACTTCCTGAATATGATTTACTTTGTGGAGGTTTTCCTTGTCAAGGTTTTTCAGTAGCTAACACTTATAGACACGTAAATGATGCAAGAAATGAACTCTATTTAGAAATTGTTAGACTCTTAAATGAAACCAAACCCAAATATTTTTTAGCTGAAAATGTTGCAGGTATTTTAAGTATTGGAAAAGGAGAAGTTGTTAAACAAATAATAAAGGAATTTTCAGAATGCGGAAATGGTTATCGAGTTGAAAAATTTTTATTAAATTCTGCAGATTATGGTGTTCCTCAGGGAAGAAAAAGGGTTATATTTTTAGGTGTATCAAATGATATTGATATAGAAAAAACAGATTTATTATTTAATAATTTTCCACCAAAAAAAACACATTCTGTAAAAGGGGAAAAAGACTTAAAACCATACAAAACATTAAGAGATACTATTTATAATTTACCCGAACCTGAAACAGTAGAAGGAGAAAAAATTGCTAATCACTACGGAACAAAACATAAGGTAAAAATTAACGGTTATATTGGAAACAGAAAACTTGATTGGGATAAAATAAGTCCAACAATTGTTGGAAGAGGCGGAGGCACAGGTGGCGCTGTTATAGCTGTTCACCCTAATTGTGAGAGAAGATTTACCGTTAGAGAAACTGCAAGAATTCAATCATTTCCTGATGATTTTATTTTCCACGGTTCAACAGGTTCGCAATTTAGACAAATAGGAAATGCAATTGCGGTTGGTTTTGCATATCATTTAGGTAAAACACTAAAAGATTGGGAAGATAATAAACTTATTAATGAAAATAAAACTCAATTAAATTTAAGTTTTATATAAGCTTACACCTTGGTAAACCACTTGTAATTCTATTGCAATAAAAACTTTCTAAATTTGCAATAGGTTTATATCCATTATTTCCGTGTACAAGGACTAACTTAACAATTTGAAAAACACTTCTAATAATTAAATTTAATTTTTCACGCAGTGTATTGGTTTCAAAAATTATAATATCATCTAATATAAGATTAGTAACTAATAAACGATTGTAAATATCTCTATCTCCAATTAATTTTACTTTTTCTTCAATAGAAATTTCCTCAATAATTATTTTTTTAAAAGCATTTGAAATTTCATAATCTTTTCTACTCCCATCAATTGATGAATATAAAGACATCGTCCCATGTTTTAACAAAATACTTTTTAACTCTTCAATAATTTCATTTGCCTTGTTTAAATTAGATTCAGAAACTTCATTTTTTCGTAAACCATCTAAAAGCAATGTGCTACTCCTTCCGCTTGTAGATTCAATCTTAATAATACATAATTTGATTATTATACCAACTTCACTATCTAATATTTCATTTTTTATAGAAATTAGTTTTTCTAAAATTCTTATTACATTTGAAATTATTGGTGTATAATGAGTTGCAACCTCTACTCCTAAACGAAAACTATTATCAGAATCTAATTTTTTCACTTCCCATTTCTCTCCATTTACTTCTAAATCATAAGCAAAGTTTTGGCCAAAAGGTTCAACATCAAATTCAACACCAAGTTTATGTTCGCCATCACCTACTGCATTTTCAGTTGTTGCAAAAGGAGTATTTACAGATTTTATTGTCCATGGATTCCAAATATCGTTATAGTAACTCATTTTAATAATTCAGTTATGTTTACATTTAAGCCATTAGCAATTTTTTCAATATTTACGAGAGTGATATTTTTCTCTGCTCGTTCAACCATACCAATATAAGTTCTATGAACATTAGCTAAGTCAGCTAATTGCTCTTGAGAAAGATTTTTTGAAACTCTAATTTCTCTAACTCTTTCGCCAAACTTAATAGAAATGAATTTTTTAGTCATATTGCTAATTTCAGTATGCAAAACTAAACTTAAACCAAAGTTTTTACAACCGACTAAAGGTAGCAATTTTTAATAGTATCAAATTAAAGAGAAAGCAACAATGTAATTAAGGAGTTTGAAAATTAGTTTGATGTGACTACTAATTTCTTGTTAATCAAAGGATAAACTTCTCTTAATTAAAAGTACAAAAATGAATAATCCGTTAGCCCCGATGGAGCCGATATCCTCGTAACGAAGTGGAGAGATAAAGGCAAAAGCGGGAATTGCAATTCCTGAAAAGCGGGAACAATTCGCTCCAAAATAAAATAGCGGAAAATCTAAATTGAATTAGCGACAATGAATCCGCTTGTCCACGCATTTTGGAAATTATAACCGCCCGTTACGGCATCGATATTTACAATTTCTCCAGCAAAATAGAGGTTTTCGTGCAATTTGCTTTCCATAGTTTTGAAATTAATTTCTTTCAAATCAATTCCTCCTGCGGTTACAAATTCTTCTTTGAAGGTGCTTTTTCCATTGACTTGAAACGTGCCATTTGTCAACTGATTGGATAAATTTTGAAGTTGGATTTTCGATAAATCAGCCCATTTTGTCTCTGATTCAATGCCCGAGGCGAGCACCAAACTTTCCCATAATCGGTTGGTTAAATCAAATGGCGACTTCTTGGAAACGGCTTTTTTTGCGTGTTCTAATTTTAATTCTTTGAGGGTTTTCTCGACATTTTCGGCATCTAAATCATTCAGCCAATTCACAAAAATGGTAAATTGGTAGTTTTTGTCGTGCAAAATCCGTGCTCCCCAAGCCGATAATTTTAGAATTGCAGGCCCTGACATTCCCCAATGTGTGATTAATAAAGGCCCTGAAGTTTCGAGTTTTGTGTCTTTAACTTTCACAGAAACTTGCGCTACAACACCTGGCAATTCTTTTATTCTTGGGTCTTTAATATTGAATGAGAATAGGGATGGGACGGGCGAAACGATAGCGTGGCCAAAGGTTTGAAGCATTTCCCAGATTTTTGGATTGCTGCCTGTTGCCAAAATTAATTTTTCGGTAATGTAGGTTTCCGATTGTGTTTCGACTTTCCAAAGTGCGTCTTTTTTGAATATAGATTGAACGCTTTGATTCGTTAAAACAGAAATTCCCAATTTTTTTGTGGCGTCTTGAAAACAGTCAATTATTGTTTGCGAAGAATTTGAAACGGGGAACATTCGTCCGTCGGCTTCAATTTTTAGTTCGACTCCGTGTTTTTCAAACCATTCGACGGTTTCTCCAGAGCAAAATTGATGAAACGGCCCTCGTAATTCTTTTTCGCCACGAGGATAGAATTTGACTAATTCGTTGGGTTCAAAACAGGCGTGGGTCACGTTGCATCTGCCTCCGCCAGAAATCCGTACTTTGTTGAGTACTTCATTTCCCCGTTCTAAAATAGCGACTTTCAACGACGGATTTTTTTCTACTGTATTTATAGCGGTAAAAAAACCGGCTGCACCACCGCCAATAATTAGTATATCGAAATTCTGATTCATAGTTGCTTTTTCAAAGTGCAAAGCTAAAATTAAAAAAGCACAAACCGAACTGATTTGTGCTTTTAGGTATTTTGAATTGCTTATTCGGCGATTAAAATTTTATATTCCCAAGGTTTGAAAGTGATTTTTTGATTTTTTGAAAAACTCATTTTTTCACCTGTCACATAATTGGTGTAATTTCCATCAATTGCTACTGAAAATGCTAGAAAAACTGAAAGAATTAGAAAATCAAACAAAGAATTTTGATTAGTCAAATATTTAAATGTATGAAATGCACGAAATGTAGCTAAAAACAATAACTTTTTTTATTGCTTGAAACACTAAAATTATAGCTTAATTTAATTTACAATACAAAAATCGTACAAATACATAAAACAATAATCCCTAACTACTTTAATTTAAAGTGATTAGGGATTTTTAACGTGGTACCTCCAGGGTTCGAACCAGGGACACATGGATTTTCAGTCCATTGCTCTACCAACTGAGCTAAGGTACCTTACTTTCGCGGGTGCAAATATAGTACGAATTTTAATTTATACAAAACAATTATTAAAAAAAATCTATTCGTACCTTCGCAACATCTAATTATAAATTATGCTTTTAGCGGTAGATGTTGGGAATACTAAAATTAAAGCGGCTGTCTTTGAGGGTTCTAACCTTGTAGAACGGTTTGATTTTTATAGTTCGGAACTTCAAAAACAACTTGATTTTACTTTAAATAAATATCAAAATACAACCGATATAGTTATTGCAACTGTTGGAAACCTACCAGAAGAAGCGTTTTTAGCATTTGAAAATCGGTTAAATGTTCATTTTATTACCCACAATTCTACTTTTCCTTTTCACAATAAATATGAAACGCCACATTCTTTAGGAATCGATAGAATGGTTTTGGCGAGTGGTGCGGTTTTGAATTTTCCAAACCAAAACCGATTGGTTATTGACGCCGGAACGTGTATTACGTATGATTTTATTGACGAAAATGACAATTATCTTGGGGGCGCAATTTCGCCAGGAATTCGGTTGAGGTATGAATCATTACATCATTACACTGCAAAATTACCTTTATTGACATTGGAATTATTTAAAGAAAATTTAAATACTATTGATGAAAACGAATTCATAGGAAATTCAACTTCAAGTGCCATTCATTCTGGGGTTTTAAATGGCGTTCAAAATGAAATTGAGGGTTTTATTGCTCAATATCAACTTGTATATCCTAAATTTATAATAATTTTAACGGGAGGAGACACAGAATTTTTGGCTAAACGATTAAAAAATACCATATTTGCCAATTCAAATTTCCTTTTAGAGAGCTTGAACCAAATATTTCAATATAAAAATCAAAATGATTAAAAAAATTTTAATACCCGCTTTTCTGCTTTTATCAGTAATTTCATTTGCACAACAAGCAACTTCGTCTCCTTATTCTTTTTATGGAATTGGCGATGTAAAGTTCAAAGGAACAGCGGAAAACCGTGCAATGGGAGGATTGACTATTTTTTCTGATAGTATTCACTTGAATTTTCAAAATCCTGCATCATATTCAAAATTAAAATTAACTACTTTTTCATTGGGTGGGACCTATCTTACTACGAATTTAACTACAAGTTCACAAAGTGAAAATGCAAGAAGAACCGCGATAGATTATTTAGCAGTTGGACTTCCATTTGGTAAATTTGGTGTTGGTTTTGGATTGTTGCCCTATTCTTCAGTTGGATACAATATTCAGTCAAATACTTCAGCAACAACTTCGCCGGCTGTAACTCCTGCAGAAATCAAAAAGTATACAGGAAGTGGTGGGCTAAACAAAGTTTTTGCAGGCGTTGGCTACGAATTCTCACCTAAATTAAGTTTTGGAATTGATTTTAGTTATAATTTCGGAAAAATTGAAACCTATTCTCTTCGATTTGTTGAGGGAATTCAATTTGGTTCCAGAGAAAAGAATTTATCTGATATTGGAGGAGCAACATTTACTGCGGGTGTAACATATAATACTAAAATAAGCAGCAAACTTACTGGTTTTGGGAGCTTGACTTATTCGCCAGAAAGCATATTGAAATCTACAAATGAAAGAAACATTGCAACTATTCAATATTCTAGCTCGGGTGCCGAAATAGTTGTAGATCCTTTGGATGTCACTGTAGCAAACACTTCTATTAAATTGCCCTCAAAATTGGCTTTAGGTTTTGGAATCGGACAAAATAGAAAATGGATGATAGGAACTGAAATTACCTATCAACAAAGTAGTGACATGGGAAATAGATTCAATGATATAAATAATGTTAAATTCGAAAATGCGATAAAATACAATATTGGGGGGTATTACATTCCAAATTACACTTCTTTTTCAAAATATTTTGAAAAAATAACGTATCGTGCGGGGTTGAGATATGAAAACACAGGACTGATTATCAATAACAAATCAATTAATGATTTTGAAGTTACAGCGGGTCTTGGATTGCCAATTATTGGTGTTTTTTCTAATATTAATATCGGTATTGAATACGGAAAACGTGGAACAACTTTAGCGAATTTAGTTCAAGAAAATTACACCAATATCACAGTAGGTCTTTCTTTAAACGATAAATGGTTCCAAAAGAAACGTTTTTATTAGGCTTAAAGCCAATGGTAATTCCGTTGAAAATTTACTTTTTTTATAAATAATAACAAAGTTGATTTATGACTTTCAAGAAACACATAATTAGAAATAGTGGTCTTTTACTTCTTTTAGTAACAGGCCTTTTTTCTTGTGAAAGTAATTTCAAAGAAGTACAAAAACAAAATTTTTCTGAATTTTCGCCAAGCGGTGAAGCCGATGATTTCAATATGAAATACACCGATTCGGGAAGAATAAAATCTATATTGGTTAGTCCAAAAATGCTGGATTATGCAAATGTAACCTACCCATTTACAGAATTTCCAAAAGGAATTATCGTGACTTTATTTGATATTAAAAATAAAAAAACATTTGTAACTTCAAATTATGCAGTCACTTACAAAGGCACAGATGTGATAGATTTACAAGGAAATGTGAGAATCACAAATGAAACGGGGCAAGTTTTAGAAACAGAACAATTGTATTTTGATAAAAAAAACGAGTGGTTTTATACCGAAAAAAAGTTTAAATTTACAGACCCAAAAGGAGTTTCCTTTGGCGAAGGAATCGATTTTAGCAAAGATTTTAAAATTGTAAATTCTCAAAAAATAGTTGGAGAAGTTATTCAGTCAAATTAATTAAAAAAACGAAAAATGAATTATTTAAAATATACCCAGTACGTTTATCTTGTAGCCGCAGTTTTCTTTGCTTACAAATCAATCTCAGTTTGGAATGAAGCTACCGATGAACATTTTCTTTTTTTAGGAATTGCAATTGTATCGGTTTTTATGTTTTTCTTCAGAAGAAAATTTGCTAAGAAATTTGAAGCTAGAAACAACTCAAAGTAAACCATGGAAATTAGTATTATAATATTATGTTTGATACTATCCGCTTTTTTCTCGGGAATGGAAATTGCATTCATTTCTTCCAATAAAATATATCTTGAAATTGAAAAAAAACAAGATAATTTTCTTTCCCAAATCCTTACAAAAGTAACCGAAAAACCTTCGCAGTTTATAGCTACAATGCTCGTTGGAAATAATGTGGCATTGGTAATTTACGGCTTTTTTATGGGCGAATTATTGATGCGCTGGATAACAACTTTGGGATATCAATTTTCAAATAGTGCCAATCTATTAATCCAAACGGTGCTTTCTACATTTTTGGTTTTAATGACGTCGGAATTTCTTCCGAAGGTTTTTTTTCAGATTTATGCCAATACCTTTATTAAGTTTTTTGCCCTTCCTGCCTATTTTTTCTATTTGCTTTTTTATGCTATTTCATCTTTTATAATGTGGATTTCAGATACAATTTTGAAACGATTTTTTAAAACAGAAGGCGATTTTGTTCCTTTATTTTTTAGCAAATTAGAACTTGGGAATTACATTACAGAACAAATGAACCACTTTGAAGATCACGAGCAAGTGGATTCTGAAATTCAAATATTTCAAAATGCGTTGGAGTTTTCAGGTGTGAAAGCACGCGATATTATGACGCCAAGAACCGAAATTGCCGCCGTTGATATAGATGATTCTGTTGAAGATTTGAAGAAAATATTCATAGAAACAGGCTATTCTAAAATTATGGTTTTCCAAGATTCGTTAGACGATTGCATTGGTTATGTGCATTCGTTTGATTTATTTAAAAAGCCAAAAACCATAAAATCAACATTAATTGCGGTGGAATTTGTTCCCGAAACTATTTTTATTAAAGAAGTTTTGGATTTGCTTATCAAAAAAAGAAAAAGTATTGCCGTAGTTCTTGATGAATACGGCGGAACGGCAGGAATAATCACGATTGAAGATATTGTAGAAGAGCTTTTTGGCGAAATAGAAGACGAACACGATTCGGAAGAAATTCGTATTGAAAATGAAATCGAAGAAGGTGTTTTTGTGTTTTCGGCACGATTGGATGTTGAATACTTAAATCAAACCTACAAACTCAATATTCCCGAAAGTGATTCCTATGGAACTCTGGGCGGATTCATTGTCGATTTTACTACAGAAATTCCTCAAAAAGGTGAAAAAATTAAAATTGGAACCTACACTTTTATTATCGAAGAAGCCTCAAACAAGAAAATTGAATTGGTTAAAATGACTATAAAAGAGTAATATTTAAAAATAAATCAATTTTATTGTAAATTATAACTTTACAACTATAATTATTAAATAGATAATTGTATTTTCGCAAACAGAATTTTAATTAACACAATAAAAAATGGCAGTTTTACAAAAAATCAGACAACGTTCACTACTTCTAATACTAGTTATTGGTTTTTCTTTATTAGCATTTATAGTGCAAGATTTATATAGAAAAGGCGGTCTTAGTCAGACTTCAAAAGATGTTGGTAGCATAAACGGAAAAGATATTTCTTTTGAAGATTTCCGCGTTAAAGTAAGTAACGTTGAAAAAAGCGGACAAGGAATGAGCGCTACTCAAGCGGCAAATAGAGTTTGGGATCAAGAGGTTTCTATCGCTTTATTGACAGCAGAATTTGATAAATTAGGAATTAGAGTTGGTGAAAACCACATAATGGAAGTATTGAAAGCAGATCAAAATATTGGGCAAAACCCAACGTTTTTAAATGCCGCTGGAAAATTTGATATTGCAAAATTTAAAGAATTTTTTAAATCTAATCCTGAGCAAGCTCAAAATTTTAAAGAAAGAGAAAAAGATGCTGCTTTAAATGCAAAGTATCAAATCTACAATACTTTAGTAAAATCTGGAATTTACACTACCGAAAGCGAAGGGAAATTCAAATATGAAATGGAAGCAAACAAAGTAAACTTTGACTATGTTTCAGTTCTTTTCTCAACAGTGAAAGATAGCGACGTAAAAATTTCTGATGAAGAAATTACTACGTATATGAAAGCAAACGAGAAAAAATTCAAAGCGGAAGAATCTCGTGAATTAGAATATGTTTTAATTGAAGATAAAGCGTCACCAGAAGATGAAAACGAAGTTAAAACCTCAGTAAATGCCTTATTATCTGGAAGAATAGTTTACAATCAAGCAACAAGTAAAAACGATACTTTACCAGGATTTAAAGGTGCTACAAACAATATTGAATTTGTAAATGCTAATTCTGACAAACCTTATGATTCTACTTATGTAGCCAAAAAAGATTTGCCAGCTCAATTCGCTGAACAATTATTTAATTTAGCGCCAGGCGAAGTTTTTGGACCTTATACAAACAATAATTATGTGTGTCTTTCTAAATCTATGGGAAGAAAAGCAGGTGCAAATGCCAAAGCATCTCACATCTTAATTAGTTATGAAGGAACTCAAGTTCCAAACAAAAAAGAAAAACGTACGAAAGCAGAAGCGAAAGCTAAAGCTGAAATGTTATTGGCGCAAGCCCAAGCAAATCCGTCAAGTTTTATGATGTTGGCTTTAATGAATTCTGATGATTCTTCTTCTCAACAAGGTGGTGATTTAGGATATTTTGGTCAAGGCCAAATGGTAAAACCGTTCAATGATTTTGTTTTTGGAAATCCAGTTGGAAAAATTGGTTTGGTAGAAACGGATTTCGGTTTTCATATTATCAATGTAACTGACAAACAAGATGCTGTTCGTTTGGCTACAATTTCTCAAAAAATTGAACCATCTGAAGCTACTTCTGATAAAATTTACAACAAATCAGTGAAATTTGAAATGGATGCTACTGAAGGTAATTTTGAAAAAGTGGCCAAAGCAGCTGCGATTACTGTAAATCCATCTGTTAAAGTAAAAGTTATGGACGAGAGTTTTGGTTCAATTGGGAATCAAAGACAAATCGTTCGTTGGGCTTTTGAAAAAGAAACCAATGTTGGTGATGTAAAACGTTTTGAAGTTGCAAATGTTGGTAATGTTATTGCCAAAGTTAAAGCGGTTTTTGAAGCAGGTTTAACGCCAGTAGCAGATGCAAGACCTTCTGTTGAGCCAATTCTTAAAAACAAGAAAAAAGCTGAAAAAATTAAAGCTAAAATGACAGGAACAACTTTAGATGCTATTGCAAAAGCAAACGCTACGACCGTTCAACCAGCAGTTGATGTAACTATGGAAAATCCATCGTTGCCAAATGTAGGTCAAGAACAAAAAGTTGTTGGAACTGCTTTTGGATTGAAAGGCGATAAAGTTTCTGCACCAATTGAAGGGAATTCAGGGGTTTATGTTGTGAAAACAAAATCAGTTTTAACAGCGCCAACTTTAAAAAATTATGCTGATTATGTGGCAAAATTAAAATCTCAAAATGCTTCAGCTTCAGGAAGAATTATTCCAGCTTTGAAAGTTGATGCTAAAATTAAAGACAACAGAGCACAGTTTAATTACTAAATTGCACTTTAACACTAAAAAAATCCCGTCAGGTTCAAAACTTGACGGGATTTTTTTTGTGGATTTTCGAGTATTACAAAATCATATCATCATAAGCAATGATAGTTTCAAAACCTTTTGCTTTAAAATAGGCAGTTGGATTTTCATTGGAAACTACCAAAACAAAATCTCCACCCCAAGCCCCCAAACTTTTTACGGTTCCATTAAAATCAGAAAACAAACTATTTTTTACGGTTGGAATTTCTAAAACTTCACTCATTATATTTTCGTGCATTTGTAGCAATTCTTGAAATTTTTCTAAAGGTATCACTTCTGTAATTTCAAAAGTAATTTTGTTGATTTCAGGAAGAACGGCATTTAAATTATTTTGTTTTTTATAATATGAAGCAATTGCAGATTTGCTACTTTGCTTTTGATTCAAATAGACAAAATATAAATTATTACAAAAATCAGGATTGAAATTTACTATTTCAACTTTGGGATTTCCATCAATTATTTGATAAAAAATAGGCAAATCATTTTGAGCGCACGCAATATCATAACCGCTACCGCCAAAACTGTTTTTAAGCAGCTCAAAGGCATTAATTTCCAACCATTGCGCAATATTATTTATTAAAGTCGAAGAAGTGCCTAATCCCCAAAATTTCGGAAAGGTGAGTTCTGTGGAAATGCGATAACCTTCAGACGAATTTAGAAACTTTGGATTTAATAAAAAAGCCTCGTGAAGAATCTCAATTAAAGTTGATTTTACAGATTGATTTTCTGTCTTTTTATACTTAATAATTTCAGAAAATGAAATTGTTTCTTGAAACCAAATGCTTTTGTCTTTATCAAAACTTGTCCAATGAATTTCTTGATTTTTACCAGAACTAACCTTTAAATATTGCCCGAATTTTGTTGGCAATGCCAATGCTTTAGCTCCGTCAAGAACTAAATATTCGCCTGTGATTAAAAGTTTTCCGTTACTGTAAAATGTTTTTTCCATTTTTTTATTGTAAAGAACGAAGCAATCTACTTCCTTAATTTTTCAATAAATTCAACTGCGGCAGAATGTGAAACAGTATTTTCTTTGAAATGTTTTTTTATCAAAATACGTTCTTCTGCAGTTGCTTGAAATTGATTTATAATATTATTCAAGTGCATTTTCATGTGTCCTTCCTGAATTCCGGTTGTAGTTAAAGATCGTAAAGCGGCAAAATTTTGAGCCAAACCAGCAACGGCTACAATTTCCATTAATTCTCTTGCAGATGGTTTTTCCAACATTTCTAGAGATAATTTCACTAACGGATGCAAAGACGTTAATCCGCCAACCGTTCCCAAAGCCAATGGAATTTCCAACCAAAAACTAAAAATTCCGTCTTCAATTTTAGCGTGTGATAAACTCGAATACTGTCCGTTTCGAGAAGCATACGCGTGAATTCCAGCTTCTACAGCACGAAAATCATTTCCTGTAGCCAAAACCACAGAATCAATTCCATTCATAATTCCTTTATTGTGCGTAACGGCACGATACGGTTCAACTTCTGCAATTTGAACGGCTTGAACAAATTTTTCCGCAAATTCTCGTGGATTTTCAATATTTTTTTCTGCCAATTCTTCCACTTTGCAAGTAACTTCTGCACGAACCACACAATTAGGAACATAATTCGACAAAATGCTCATTACAACCTGAATATTTTTTTCAACTTCTGAAAACTCTTCAAATAGATTTGCTTCTTCTTTTAGCGTTTTAGCGATTTGTTCCAAGCATGAATTGATGAAATTGGCGCCCATTGAATCTTTCGTTTCAAAAGTAACGTGCAATTGAAAGTAATTTTCAATCAAATTTGTTTTGTTGCGAAGTTCAATATCTAAAATTCCACCGCCTCTTTTTTGCATATTTTTAGTAATGCTTTCAGTGGTAAACAAGAATTTGTTTTTAATTTCCGTAAAGAAATGTTCTAATTTTAAAACATCACCTTTATATATAAAATGAACTTGCCCAATTTTTTCTGTATTCAAAACCGTAGCTTTAAATCCACCACGAGTTGCCCAATATTTTGCCGATTTTGCAGCAGCAGCAACCACAGAACTTTCTTCAATTGCCATCGGAATGGTTTTATATTTCCCATTTATAAGAAAATTTGGCGCTACACCAAGCGGTAAATAGAAATTTGTGATGGTGTTTTCTATGAATTCATCGTGTAATTGTTGGATTTTAGAATCGGTATTCCAATATTTTTTTATAATTGAAACTGCCTCAGAAGCATCTGAAAAATAGGAATTGGCAATCCAATTAATTTTATCTTCTTTCGACAATTTTGAAAATCCAGCAATGGCGTTGTTCATTTGTGTACTTTTTATTTGATGCAAATATACGTTTTAGTCAATTCTAATAAAACATCTTAAATGATGAAATTACATTTAACACAAAAAAACGTGCTAATTTGATAAATTTTCACTAAAATTGAACGTTTTTTTAAATAGAACAAATATGAAATTTATATGTAAAGTCCTTTTCTTGGTCTTATTCGCTTCGTTTTCAGCTGTTGGACAACAAAAAATCAGTATTGAAGCCATTTATTCGGGTACTTTTCGAGCAAAAGGAATGGATGATTTACAGGCGTTGAAGAATACAAATCAATATACGGTATTAAATTATGACAGAACTTCAAATACTTCTCAAATTGATTTATACGATTTTGCCACATTAAAAAAAGTTGCTACTTTAATAGATACCAAAGATTTTAAAAATCTTGAAGGAATTGACAGTTATACTTTTAGTGCCGATGAAAAATCGATATTGATTGCTACTAATTCTGATCAAATTTTCCGTCATTCTTTCGTGGCGAATTATTTTATATACGAAATTGCATCTAAAAAATTATCTCCATTATTCGATTATAAAATACAAGAACCAACATTTTCACCTGATGGAACTCAAATTGCTTATGCAAAAGACAATAATCTTTTCATTTACACAATTGCATCTAAAACAACCAAACAAATCACTTCTGACGGCAAGAAAAACGCAGTTATAAATGGAATTACGGATTGGGTTTACGAAGAAGAATTTGCATTTGTAAGAGCTTTTGATTGGAGTGCCGACAGTAAAAAATTGGCATATATTCGCTTTGACGAAAGTCAAGTTCCTGAATTTTCAATGTCGATGTTTCGTAAAGATTTATATCCAACAATTGAAACCTTTAAATATCCAAAAGCAGGTGAAAAAAATTCAGAAGTTTCCTTACATATATATGATGTGATTGCAACGACAACTAAAGAAATTAATTTAAAAAATTACGCTGATTTTTACATTGCCAGAATAAAATGGACAAATGATGCGAATGTTTTATCGGCACAAGTTTTAAATCGCCATCAAGATAATTTGGATTTATTGTTCATCGATGGAAATTCAGGAACGCCAAAAGTGGTTTTGAATGAAAAAGACAAAGCTTACGTTGATGTCACTGACAATTTGACTTTTTTAAAAGACAATAGTTTTATTTGGACAAGTGAAAAAAATGGTTTCAATCATATTTATGTGTATGATAAAACGGGAAAATTGAAAAATCAAGTTACCAATGGAAATTGGGAAGTGACTAATTATTATGGATTCGACGAGAAAAATCAAACTGTTTTTTATCAATCTGTTGAGAATGGTTCTATCAATAGAGACGTTTATCGCATTGGTTTAAATGGAAAAAACAAACTTAGATTATCGAAAAATACAGGAACTAATTCAGCTACTTTTAGTCCGAATTTTCAGTTTTATATCAACTCGTTTTCAAGTGCTACTCAGCCAACAACTTACACTTTAAACGATGCTAAAACCGGAAAGGAATTGCAATCTATTGAAAATAATGTAGCATTAGCCGATAAATTAAAAGCATATAATTTGCCTTCAAAAGAGTTTTTTACATTGAAAACCGAAAAAGGAAATGAACTGAATGCTTGGATTATGAAGCCTAAAGATTTTGATGCTAATAAAAAATATCCTGTTTTTATGTATCAATATTCTGGTCCTGGATCGCAACAAGTCAACAACGATTGGAACGGAACAGATGATTATTGGTTTATGATGTTAACGCAACAAGGTTATATTGTAGCTTGCGTTGACGGACGAGGAACAGGTTTTAAAGGTGCATATTTCAAAAAAATGACTCAAAAAGAATTGGGGAAATACGAAGTTGAAGACCAAATTGACGCTGCAAAAGTTATTGGGAATTATCCCTTTGTAGATAAAAGTAGAATCGGTATATTTGGCTGGTCGTATGGTGGATTCATGGCTTCCAATTGTATTATGAAAGGGAATGATGTGTTCAAAATGGCGATTGCCGTTGCCCCGGTTACGAATTGGAGATTTTACGATAGCATTTATACCGAAAGATACATGCAAACGCCACAAGAGAATGCGAGCGGTTACGATGAAAATTCACCGATAAATCACGTGGATAAATTGAAAGGAAAATTCCTTTTAATTCATGGTTCTGGCGATGATAATGTGCACGTTCAAAATTCAATGCAAATGATGGAAGCCCTAATTCAGGCGAATAAGCAATTTGATTCACAGATTTACCCTGATAATAATCACGGAATTTACGGAGGTAAAACAAGAATTCAATTGTATACTAAAATGACAAATTTCATTAAGGAAAATTTATAGGTAATTATGCATTTAATAGCCATTCAAAATAAAATATATGAAATTAATGGTGTCAAAATGATGCTTGACTTTGATTTAGCTGAATTGTACGAAGTAGAAACAAGAGTTTTGAATCAAGCGATAAAAAGGAATATTGATAGTTTTCCTGAAGATTTTATGTTCAGATTGACAAAAGAAGAATGGGAAGGAGTGTCATCACAAATTGTGATGAAATCCCCATCATCACAAATTGTGATGATGGATTTGCCAAAAAATAGAACAGGAAAATATTTGCCTTATGCTTTCACAGAACATGGAGTAACCATGTTAGCCAGTGTTTTACGCAGTCCTAAAGCTAGAAAAATGAATATTGCCATTGTCAGAGCTTTTGTAGCACTAAGAAAAACGTTACTGAATATTGAAGATTTAAAAAATCACATCCAAGAATTAGAGACAAAATTTGACAGCCAATTTGAAGATATTTTTGAAGCAATTCAGTTTTTAATGACTGAAAATAAAGAAATTGAAACCCGAAATGAAAGAGTAAAAATAGGATACAAAAATAAATAACCAAAATTAAAACCAAATCTAAATTAACTAATAACTAAAAAAAATGAGTGAAACAGCAGTAAAATCAGAACATCCAAAAGGACTTTGGGTATTATTTGGAACAGAAATGTGGGAACGTTTCAATTTCTACGGAATGCGAGCAATTCTTACTTTATTCTTAATCAATTCATTAATGATGAAAGAGGCGGATGCTTCTATTATTTACGGTGGATTCTTAGGACTTTGTTATTTAACACCAATGTTGGGTGGATTTATTTCTGATCGTTTTTTTGGAAATAGAAATTGTATTTTATTAGGCGGTTTAATGATGGCTGTAGGACAATTTTTATTGTTTACAAGTGCCAGTATTTTCGGTACAAACCTTAGTTTAGCAACTACATTAATGTGGTCGGCATTGGGAATTATCATTTTCGGCAATGGATTTTTCAAACCAAATATTTCAAGTATGGTTGGAAGTTTGTACCCAAAACAAGAAAAAAGCAAATTAGATACTGCATTTACCATTTTTTATATGGGAATTAATTTAGGTGCATTTTTAGGACAAACAATTTGTCCATTAGTTGGAGACGTCAAAGATGCCGGTGGAATTAGAGATGTTCACGCTTTCAAATGGGGTTTTCTTGCCGCATCAATTGCAATGTTAATTGGAACTTTAGTGTTTTATTTTTTAAAAAATAAATATGTTGTAACCCCAGAAGGGAAACCACTTGGAGGATTGCCTTCAGGAAATGACGCTTCCGATTTTGAAGAAGGAGAAGCTCAAAAAGCAGTTTTCTCTACTAAATCTTTAGTATTGTCAGTAGTTGCTTTTATTGGATTATTCCTTGCATTTCAATATTTATTAGATGGTGATAACTTCATAAAAACAATTATTTATCCTGTAATTTACGCAAGTGGAATTACGCTTGCGGGTTTAATTATTTCTGATAGTTCGTTAACGAAAATTGAAAGAGACAGAATTCTTGTAATTTATATTGTTGCCTTTTTCATTATATTTTTCTGGGCTGCATTTGAACAAGCTGGGTCTTCATTGACATTTATTGCTGACAATCAAACCGACAGAACTTTTATGTTTGGATGGAAAATGCCAGCGTCAATGATTCAAGTTTTTAACGGTGTTTTCGTATTTGCTTTCGCATTACCTTTCAGTATTTTATGGGATAAATTAAGAGCAAGTGGGAAAGAACCAATTTCTCCAGTGAAACAATCTATTGGATTGGCATTAATTGCGTTGAGTTATTTCATCATTGCCTACAACGTAAAAGACCTTGGAAACAGTGGGCTTTTAGGAATTAAATGGTTGATTTTGTTGTACTTAATTCAAACTTTTGCTGAATTATGTTTGTCGCCAATTGGATTGTCATTAGTAGGTAAATTATCGCCAAAACGTTTTGCTTCATTATTATTCGGAGTTTTCTTTTTATCAAATGCTGCAGGATACGCATTGGCAGGAACTTTAGGTTCTATTTTGCCAGCTACAGGTGAAAAATTTGTGAAAGCACAAGAATTAGGAATTGATTTGCAAGGGGTTTTAAATAAAACAATTGTACCAACAGTTGACCAATTAAAAGTATTAGCAGACAATCAAATAAGCGCTGTAAACCCAATGTTTGCAGGATTTGAAATTCATAATTTATTTGAATTCTTTATGGTTTTTGTGGTATTAACAGGAATTGCAGCAGTTACATTATTCGCATTGACACCTGTTTTGAAAAAAATGATGCACGGCGTTCGTTAATCAATTTAAAATATTTTATATCTTTCAAACCTACAAGTATTTTTGTAGGTTTGTTTTTTTAAATACTAAAATATAAATGGCACAAGATTTAACATTAGAACAAATACAAAATTTCAAAGGCAAGTACCCCAAGCAACTATGGTATTTATTTACTGTAGAAATGTGGGAACGCTTCTGCTTTTATGGAATGCGTGGGGTTTTGACCTTTTTTATGGTTGATCAGTTATTACTAAAAGATGCCGCTGCTAATTTGCAATATGGTGCAATTCAAGCATTTGTATATGCATTTACTTTTATTGGAGGAATCTTTGCAGATAAAGTTTTAGGATTCAAAAAATCTTTATTTTTCGGAGGAATTGTAATGATTCTTGGAAATTTACTAATCGCTTTTGCTCCTCAACAAATGTTCTATTATGGAATAGCATTTTCAATTATTGGAACAGGATTTTTTAAACCAAATATATCTTCAATGGTTGGTGAATTATACCATGAAAAAGATCCGAGAAGAGACGCAGGTTTCGGAATGTTTTATGCTGGTATAAATATTGGAGGACTATTTGGAGGTGCTCTTTGTATTTATTTAGGGAAATTTCATTCATGGACATTGTGTTTCTTAGCAGCAGCAATTGTAATGATTGCAGGTTTGCTAACTTTTTTGTTCACTAAAAAACATCTCGGACCAATTGGTGATTCTCCATTGTTAGCATTACCTGAATCTAAAAGGAAAACTAGAGAAATTTCAGTTTATATTGGTTCACTTTTGAGTATTCCATTTATATACACCATGGTAATCAATACTGATTATACTGATTATTTCATGTACACAATTGGATTAATTGCTGTTGGCTATTTTATTTTTGAATTATTAAAATTAGGGGAAGCAAGTTTACAGAAAAAATTAATTGCGGCTTTTTCGTTTATATTTTTCTACTTTCTATTCAATGCCATTTATGAACAAAGTGGTGGCTCATTATCACTGTTTGCAAAAGATAATTTAAGTAGTAATTTACTTGGATTCACGATGGACCCAAATGTGGTTAACAATAGTTCCAATACTTTTTTCGTAATTGTTTTAAGTCCACTTATTGGATTATTATGGTTGTGGTTGGCCAAAAAGAAAATAGAACCAAACACTTTAATCAAATTTGGAATCGGATTTTTATTCCTTTCAGCATCTTTCTATATTTTTTATTATACCAAATTTTTTGCAAATGTTGACGGAATAACCTCTTTAAACGTATTTACATTTGCTTACTTTGTAACAACTATAGGTGAACTTTGTCTTGGACCCATAGGAATGTCAATTATAACCAAATTATCGCCTAAGCGGTTATTCGGAATGATGATGGGATTGTGGTTCTTAGCAAGTGCTTTTGGTCAATTAGCCGCAGGGAAATTAGGCGCAGCAATTTCGCAATCTAACGGAGGGACAACTTTAGTATCTAAATTACAATCTTACACCGACGGATATTATACTTTAGCGATTTATGCACTAATTGCAGGTGTAATTTTAATACTAATTTCACCATTAGTTAAAAAATTAATGCAAGAAGTCAAATAAATTTCCGATATTTCGGCATTATTTTTGAATATCAATTTAAAACAAAAAATTATGAAAAAGATACTTATCACTTTATTGCTTGTAATTGGTTCCTATGCTGTTGAAGCGCAAGAATTAGTTTGGAACAACAACCTAGACAAGGCAATGGAAATCTCAAAGAGAACTAAAAAACCTTTATTGTTGTTTTTTACAGGAAGCGATTGGTGCGGTTGGTGTATTCGTTTACAAAATGAAGTTTTCAAAAAACCAGAATTTGTAACTTGGGCCAAAGAAAATGTTGTTCTTGTAGAAGTTGATTTTCCAAGAAGAACCGCTTTGTCTGCTGAATTAACTGCGCAAAATAACGAATTGCAACAGTTTTTTGCTGTTCAGGGGTATCCAACAGTTTGGTTTGTAAATGCAACGAAAGTTGAAGGAAAAACCAATTTCGATAAATTAGGAAGCACAGGATACCTTGCGGGTGGTCCAGAAAATTGGTTAAATGTCGCCAATGGAATTATAAAAAAGAAATAAATTTTTAGTTTAATCTAAAAAATCCCTTTTCGCCAGTTGCGTGAAAAGGGATTTTTTCTTTTCTACAAGTGGCTTCCCAAACTTTTATATAGGTTTTAAAGTTCGATGCATCGGCAACAATCATTTCAGGTTTGTACGTTTGTAATAAACGTTCCAAATTCAATTTTGGCGATTGCGTAATTACAATAATATCAGGATGTATGTTCTTCGCATAAATTCCCAAACTATCCAAAATTAGAATTTTTTTATCCTTGAAATAAAATACATTTTGAATCTTTTTTTGGTTTGAAATAGAACTAAAATTGGCAATTAAATACGATTTCAGTGTCGGGTTTTTAGCTATTTCTTTTCGGATACTGTCATTGCAAAAGGCAACCACTTTTTCGCCAGTTCTTTCAGTGATTAAGGTGTGTTTCTTTATATTAAAAACAATCCATTCTGCTCGATTTTGATTGTTCCATCGGGTTACAAAAAATGTAGTTTGAAATAAAAGAATGGCAATCAATGCAAATGCTAATTTGTGGAATGTTGGTTTTTTAAACCAGATAATTACCGCTACAATTAGAAGGTACAAACTCAATAATATTTGCCAATTAAAAGGAATATCCTTAATGATAAACTGCTCAAACGAAGCAACCCAATTGATGGTTTTATTTAAAAAGTAAATGCTGTATTCTAATATTTTTGCTGGAATTATAGGAACATAATCAAAAGCTGCTAAAACCATTACAAAAACTCCCAACGCCATAATGACACTCAAAAAAGGAATAATTATTAAGTTGGTTACAAAAAACAATCCCGGAAACTGATGAAAATAATAGATGCTCAAAGGGAAAGCACCAATTTGAGCGGCAAATGAAACGGTTAAAATTTCCCAAAAGTAAATGGCTATTTTGTTATTTGGCGTCCACAAATTTTCTAATAATGGTTGCAACCAGAAGATGAAAAACAGCGCAACATAACTCAATTGAAAACCAACGTCGAATAAAAAGGAAGGTTGAAAAAGCAAAATGAGAAAAATGGAAACCAATAAAGTATGAAAAATATTGGTGCTTCTTTTTAAGTGCATTCCTAAGGCAACAAACGAAAACATAGTTACAGAACGCACCACCGATGGCGAAAGTCCAGCCAATATTGCAAAACCCCAAAGCGATACAATTATGGTAACTAATCGAATGGCATTTCCAACTTTGTTTTTACGTAAGGGTTTCAACAAAAAGGTAATAAATAGCAAAATAAAACCAACGTGTAATCCTGAAACTGACAAAATATGAATTGCGCCTGCAAATTGATAATCGTGTAATATTTCAGGCGAAATATCTTGTTGTTGTCCTAAAATTAAAGCCGCTACAACGTGCAATTCCTCCTTTGAAAAATTACTTTTTTCGAGGTTATTTAGAATTTTATTTCGAAGAAAATCGGAGTAATACCAGATGTTTTTATCTGTTGTTTTGCTGATTTTTATTTGATAAGAATCGGCATACATTTGAGCCAAAATGGATTTGTTTGTCAAATATTTTCCATAGTCAAATTGGTCTGGATTTATAGGGTTTTTATGTTTGTAAACTGTTCCTTTTATTAGAAAATTGGAACCAATATGAAGTCTTGAATTGCCTTTTATTTTATGAAAATTAACTAATATTTTCCCAGAACTTTCTCGATTGTCGATACATTTTACAACACCAATATATCGGTCATTTAACACCGAACTTTTTAATTTTTCTCGCAAAACGAGTTCAACGGAATGTTCGTCGGTTTCATTTTTAATTTGATGAATATAATTGTCAGCTTGATACGAATCGGTATTAATAATTTGTGTAAAAACACCTATTTGAAAAAACAATAAATAAGTAAAAATCCCGAAATATACTTTTTGAATAAAATCGTTTTTGGATAAAAAATAGGTAAAAACAAGTAATGAAAAAGAAACTCCAATTGAAATAAAGACGAAATTTGGATTTGGAGAAGTATAAAAGGAAAACAAAATTCCAAAAACAAACCAAATGGTGATTCTCGTTAAAGGAAATTGAAGTACTTTCATTCCCCTAATGTAGTCAATTTTATCTAATTATTGCAAAGTAGAATAAATGCGATTGGCTTGAGCAAAAGTCTTACTATAATAGGGTTCTTTTGTAGAGGAAATAATTACGCCCCGTGAAGTTGCAGAATGAATGAACTTAATTTCTCCTGGCAAAACTTCAATTACCATCCCAACGTGATTAATAATTTTCCTTCTGTTAGTTCTAAAGAAAATTAAATCCCCTTTTTTGATTTCTTCAGGGTTTAAAACGGTTCCTAATCGTGACATTTCATTCGATGATCGGGGTAGAATAATATCAAATTTGCTAAACGTAGCAAACATCAAACCTGAGCAATCAAAGCCATTTGGAGTTGTGCCGCCACTTTTATAATTTGAACCTAAATTCTCGGATGCAGAATTAATCAACTGCTCCACCAAATACGTCGTGTCGCTATTGGAAATATCAAAATCATCCGATTTGTCTTCGGTACTCAACCTGCTTTTTATGTCTTTTTTAGGTTCTTTTTCAAATATTTTTTTGGTTTCTTTTACAGTAGAAACAGCCCTATTTTGTTTTTCATTTTTTATAATAATTGTACCTTCTGGAGTGTGATATAAGCCTTTTTTCTCAGCCTCAGATTTTGATGTAATTATTATCGAGGTTGGTTTGCAACTGGCGAAGAACATTAATATTACGAGTAGATAGAGTAGTTTTTTCAAAAGAATTATTTTTTGCAAATTTAGGCATTTAATATTTAAACGTTTTTAACGGATATTTTGTACAATCAATTTCGCAGTTTTTTCACTTGCACCACTTCCGCCCAATTGCTTTTCCAATTCATTGTAATTTTCCAAAACTTGCTTTCTATAATTGGGCTCCAATAGTTTTTGAAGTTCTATTTTGATGTTTTTTGAAGTGCAATTGTCTTGAATTAATTCGGTTACGACTTCCTTATCCATAATTAAATTCACCAAGGAAATATATTTTAAAGTCACAATTCGCTTCGCAATTTGGTAGGAAGCCCAACTTCCTTTATAGCAAACGACTTCAGGAACTTTAAACAATGCCGTTTCCAATGTAGCCGTGCCAGAAGTGACCAAAGCAGCAGTGGAAATACGCAATAAATCATACGTTTTATTGGAAATAAAATGGCTATTTTTGGTTTTTAAAAAAGGAGCATAAAACGAATATTCCTGACTTGGTGCACCAGCAATCACAAATTGATAGTCGGGAAAATCATTTACCACGCTCAACATTACGCTCAACATTTTTGTAATTTCCTGTTTGCGACTACCTGGTAATAATGCTATAATTGGTTTTTCGTCTAAATTGTTTTCTTTTCTAAAGGCAATTTCGTCAACAGTTGTTCGGTTTTGGATGGCATCAATTAATGGATGACCGACAAATTCAACAGGATAATGATGCTTCTTCTCGTAGAAATCTTTTTCGAAAGGCAAAATCACATACATTTTATCAACATCTCGCTTAATATCCGTAATTCGATTTTCTTTCCAAGCCCAAATTTGAGGCGAAATATAATAGTGCGTTTTCATTCCTAATTCTTTCGCCCATTTTGCAATTCGCATATTAAAACCTGGATAATCAATGAAAATAAGTACATCAGGTTGAAATTCCTGAATGTCTTTTTTGCAGATTTTTATATTATTTAAAATGGTTTTCAAATTGAAAACTACTTCAATGAATCCCATAAATGACAGTTCTCTGTAATGTTTCACCAAGGTACCGCCCACATTTTGCATTAAATCACCGCCCCAAAAACGAATTTCAGCACTTGGATCTTCTTTATACAAAGCCTTCATCAGATTTGAACCGTGCAAATCTCCCGAAGCTTCTCCTGCAATAATGTAGTATTTCATAGAATATTGATTTAAAACTTCTGAATTTTTATACAAATAAAGTGATAATTGTTACTATAATCATTGCCAATATCACTCCACGAGCCATTATTTCTTTATCGTATTTTAATAAGCCAAAGAACAAAACTAAATTTAATATTGCTCCAAGTGTGATTATTTTTCCTAATTTCCCCTCAAATTTCATTATTTGAAGTCCACCCCAAAAAGAATAGTGAGTAAAGGCAACAATGAAAATATAACTTCCAATCATCGAGGTAATAATTCCGATAATAATTCCGTAAAACAAATCTATTTTTTTCATGTTATTTTAAATTCCAAGTATTTAGTTGTTGAATTGTGTGGTGCGCTGTTAAATCAAATTGAACTGGAACTACAGAAATATAGCCATTTTTCAACGCCCATTCGTCAGTATCTTCGCCTTTATCTTGGTTTACAAATTCGCCTGTAAGCCAATAATAATCTTTTCCTTGAGGGGTAATTCTCTTGTCAAATTTTTCCATCCAAATGGCTTTCGCCTGACGGCAAATTTTTATTCCTTTGATTTCATTTTCCTTTAATTTCGGAAAATTGACATTCAAAACTATATTTTCGGGCATTCCTTTTTCTAAAACTTCTAATGTTATTTTTCTGATGGAAGATTTAATAGCGTCGAAATCGGCATTCCAATCGTAATCTAATAGTGAAAAACCAATAGCTGGGATTCCTTCAATTCCGGCTTCAACGGCAGCACTCATCGTTCCTGAATAAATCACATTTATTGAAGAATTAGATCCGTGATTTATTCCTGAAACACACAAATCTGGTTTTCGGTGAAGAATTTCATTAACCGCCAATTTCACGCAATCTACAGGTGTTCCTGAACAACTATATTCTGTTATTCCTGCATTTTCCTTAGAAACTTTATTGATAAAAAGTGTACTATTTAGTGTGATTGCATGACCCATCGCGCTTTGTGGCTTGTCGGGTGCAACTACAACAACAGTTCCAATTTCTGACATTACTGAAATTAAAGCTCGGATTCCTGGAGCCGTAATTCCATCATCATTCGTAACTAATATTAAGGGTTTGCTCATTTTTGTGAAATTTTCAGGTTGTAAAATTAATCATTTTTAGTTGGAAGAGGCTATATTTGTATCTTTAACAAAAATTTAGCCAAATCAATATTTCTTGGCACAGTTTTTTGTGTACTTTAGATAAAAAATTAATGAATACATTTTTGAATTTTATGAAAAGGAATTATAAGATTATAGTCGCTGTTCTTGCCTTGTCTTTAGCACTTTGGAGTTTTATGCCAAAGCAAAAAGGGGATCCTGAAAAAGACAAATTATTATTAGAACTACTAACTTTTGTAATTGAAAAAGGGCATTATAGTCCAGCTGCTATTGACGATACATTCTCAAAAGGAGTTTATAAAGAATTTTTGAAGGCGTTAGATCCAACCAAAAGATTCTTTTTGCAATCGGATATTGATGAGTTTTCTAAATTCGAAACAGATTTAGATGATGAAATTAAAAACAAAGATTTAACCTTTTTTGATTTGACTTATACGCGTTTGAAACAGCGAATCGAAGAAAGTAAAACCTACTATAAAACCATTTTAGACAAGCCAATTGATTATAAAATTGACGAAGAATTTAATGCGGATTATGAAAAATTACCGTTTGCTAATTCTGTAGCAGAACTACAAGAAAAATGGAGAAAACAAATTAAGTTGTCTGCTTTGGCTTCAATTACAGAACGATTAAAATTAGAAGAAGACAAGAAAAATGGGGTTGTAAAAGACAATAAAGATTCTATTGGCACTAAAAAAATTAAGAAAGTAGTTGACAAAACACCAAAAACGTATGAGCAAATCGAAAAAGAAACTCGCGAAAGCTCACTGAAATCAATGAATGAGTATTTTGGATTTATAAATGATTTGAAAAGAGACGACTGGTTTGCTGTTTATATAAATACAATTGCAGAGCGATTTGATCCACATACATCTTATTTTGCACCCGAAGAAAAAGAACGTTTTGACGTGAGTATGTCTGGCACATTTTTCGGAATTGGTGCAAAACTTCAAAAGAAAAATGATTTTACCGAAATTACAGAATTGATTTCTGGAGGTCCTGCTTGGAGAGGAAAAGAATTGGAAGTGGGAGATATTTTTCTGAAAGTAGCACAAGGAGATGCTGATCCAGTTGATGTAGTTGGAATGAAAATTGACGATGTTGTAAAGAAAATCAAAGGACCAAAAGGTACGGAAGTTCGACTTACAATTAAAAAAACAGACGGTTCAATAAAAATTATTACTTTAATTCGTGATGAAATTGAAATTGAAGAAACCTATTTAAAATCAAGTATTGTTGAGAAAAACGGCTTGAAATACGGCGTAATTTATTTACCTAAATTCTATATTAATTTTGAAAACTCTGATAGTAGAGACGCGGGAAAAGATATGGCAATTGAAGTGGAACGATTGAAAAAAGAAGGAGTGAACGGAATTGTTTTGGATGTTCGTGATGATGGCGGTGGGTCGTTGAAAACGGTTGTAGATATTGCTGGATTGTTCATTGAGCAAGGCCCGATTGTTCAAATAAAATCAGCTGCGGGAAAAAAAGAAGTCCTTTCTGATAAAGATAAAAAAGTACAATGGGATGGTCCATTAGTAATAATGATTAACTGTTTTTCAGCTTCTGCATCAGAAATTTTAGCAGCAGCAATCCAAGATTATAAACGGGGAGTTATCATTGGAAGTAAACAATCCTATGGAAAAGGGACGGTTCAAAATGTAATTGATTTGAATCAGTTTGTACGAAATTCTAGCATTGGTGATTTAGGCGCGTTGAAAACTACAACTCAAAAGTTCTATAGAATTAATGGTGGTTCAACCCAATTAGATGGTGTGAGCAGCGATGTGGTTATGCCAGATCGGTATTCTTATGTGAAAATGGGCGAACGCGATGTTGATAATGCAATGCCTTGGGATAAAATTGATGCAGCGGAATATAAAGTTTGGGATAAGCAAAGTAATTTTAATGCCGCAATTGCAAATAGTAAAAAGAGATTGGCGGACAATAATCAGTTCAAATTGATTGATGAAAATGCAAAATGGATTAACGATAGAAGTGAAGACAATGTTTATAGTTTACAAATTGACAAATTTCAAGCAGAACAAAAAGCACTTGATGCAACCGCTAAAAAATACAAGTCGGTTTTAGAGTATAAAAATCAGTTGAAATTTACGTCACTGCCTTACGAAAGTGAAACGATGAAAACTGATTTGGCTTTGAAAGAAAAAAGACAAAGATGGCACGAAAATCTATCAAAAGATATTTATGTGGACGAAGCTTTGAATGTTTTAGGAGATTTGCAATCGAAAACGATACCATCAAAAATTGTTCTTAAGAAAAAAGACAAATTAGTAAAATCGTAATTAACTAAAAAGTCCCGAGTATTACTCGGGACTTTTTAGTTTTTGATAATTATGAATAAAAATATAATTTTATGCATTAGCCGTAATCACTTCTTTATTTATTTTTGCTATTAATCCAGTCAATACCTTTCCAGGTCCTACTTCTGTAAATAAAGCAGCGCCGTCTTTTATCATTTGCTGCACCGATTGTGTCCATTTTACAGGTGCTGTCAATTGAATAATCAAGTTTTTCTTAATCTCTGATGGGACAGAAACTGCATTTGCAGTAACATTTTGATATACCGGACAAATTGGATTTGAAAAAGTGGTAGCCTCAATAGCAGCCTCCAATTCTTCTCTTGCTGACTCCATCATTGGCGAGTGAAAACCACCACCCACCGGTAATAATAAGGCTCTTTTTGCACCTGCAATTTTCATTGCCTCACATGCTTTTTCAACTGCCGAAAATTCTCCCGAAATCACCAATTGCCCGGGACAGTTATAATTTGCAGCAACAACAATTCCGTCTATCGATGCGCAAACGTCTTCCACTATTTTGTCTTCCAATCCCAATACTGCAGCCATTGTTGAAGGCTTAAATTCACAGGCTTTTTGCATTGCCAAAGCTCTTTTTGAAACCAATCGCAATCCATCTTCAAACGACAAAGTTCCATTGGCAACCAATGCCGAAAATTCACCTAATGAATGTCCAGCCACCATTTCTGGCTTGAAATCTTCCAGTGTTTTTGCCAAAATTACCGAATGTAAAAACACTGCCGGTTGCGTTACTTTGGTTTCTTTTAATTCTTCCGCAGTTCCTTCAAACATTATATCGGTGATTCTAAAACCCAAAATTTCGTTCGCTTTTTCGAATAAATCTTTGGCTAATTCGGAATTTTCGTACAAATCCTTTCCCATACCAATAAATTGTGCTCCTTGACCCGGAAATATATATGCTTTCATATTTTTAAGTTTAAAGTTTAAGGTTTAAAGTTGTTCAAAAATTTAGAACAATAAAACTGTTTGCAAAAATAGTTTTTTTTTGAAGCAAATCAATTCCTTTTGTACTGTTTTGAAATAATTTATTTCCACAATCTAAGTCTGTCGCTAACCACAAATCATTCAAAAGGTGATAAAAGGAAGGGGTAGCTTTGAATTAAACGATAAAATTCTATGGATTAAACCTTTTGTAGTTATATTTGTCTTACTATAAATCCCACTTAAGTTATGTATAAAATACGAATATTTTTACTATTTATAAGTTTGTCTTCCGCATTTCAATTGTACAGTCAAGAAGTTCCCAAAAAGTGGAGTTTTGCATTTCAATTAGACAACCGTTTTTCAAGTATTCGAAACAATCAAATAACTGTTTTTGGAGCAAAAGTTGGGTTTCAATATAAAAAATTAACTCGAATTGGTATAGGTAGTTCATTTATAATCAATCCCGTTTATATTGATTATTTTAATAAAAAATTAAACAAGGAAGAAACTAACAAAATCAGTTTTTGGTATTTAAGTATTTTTAACGATTGGATATTATATAAAAACAAAAAATGGGAATGTTTAGTAACTGAGCAAATAGGATATGGAAAGCCTAGTTTTGTTAAAGAAATCAACAATGATGTAGTCAGTGGTGTAAATGTTGATTTATATGTAAATGAAATATCGGGTCAAGTCAATTATAAATTAAATTCATGGATTGGTGTTGGAACGGGGTTTGGATACAGAAGTTTGTTAAACAATAATTCAGTATTAAAAACAAGATTTGACGCACCAATTTACATTGCAAAAATTATAATCTTTCCTGAAGTCTTTTTTAAAAAATAGCATTCATTGTATCAAAAAAAGTTTAAAGCCTAAGGTTTTGAAACTTTAGCATTAAACTTTTAAATAATTTAATTATAGGTGTAGAATTTAAGCGACTGCTTCTTTTATTCTTCGTAACGCTTCTATCAATAAATCTTCACTCGTAGCATACGAAAAACGGATACAATCTGGATTTCCAAATGCGTCACCCGTTACCGTTGCTACGTTTGCGTCAGATAAAAGATACATTGAAAAGTCATTGGCATCTTTAATGAAAGTACCGTTTAGAGTTTTTCCAAAGAAAGAAGAAACATTAGGAAATACATAAAAAGCACCTTCCGGAACGTTAATTTTGATACCTGGAATTTCTCTTAAGAGTCCAACTACCAAATCTCTTCGGCTGTGAAAAGCGTCAACCATGTGTTTTAAAACTGAAGGGTCGGCATCAACAGCGGTAATAGTAGCACGCTGCGCAATACTGTTGGCGCCACTTGTTACTTGTCCTTGAATTTTTGTACATGCTTTAGCTATGAATTCAGGAGCTCCAATATATCCAATTCTCCATCCTGTCATTGCAAATGCTTTTGCAACGCCGTTTACAGTTATTGTTTTTTCAAGCATACCTGAAATGGATCCAATACTGCAAAAAGTACCTGAGAAATTAATGTGCTCATATATTTCGTCAGCAACAACATATACATTCGGATATTTTTCCAATACTTTTGCCAAAGCAGTTAATTCCTCTCTATTATATACAGAACCACTTGGATTACAAGGAGAACTGAACCACATCATTTTTGTTTTTGGCGTTAAAGCCGCTTCCAATTGTGCTGGCGTGATTTTGAAATCGCTTTCAATTGACGTCGGAACTTCAACAGGAACTCCACCAGAAAGTTTGATTATTTCAAAGTAGCTAACCCAATACGGCGCGGGTAAAATTACCTCATCTCCATCGTTTAACATTACTTGTGCAATGTTGTATAACGATTGTTTTGCACCCGTAGAAACTACAATTTGAGAAGGTTTGTACTCTAAATCGTTGTCTCTTTTGAATTTTCTGCAGATGGCTTCTTTTAATTCTTGGTATCCTTCAACTGGTGAATAGGTACTGTAATTTTCGTCAATGGCTCTTTTTGCGGCTTCTTTAATAAAATCAGGAGTGTTAAAGTCTGGTTCGCCCAAACTTAAACTAATAATATCTTTTCCTTGTGCTTTTAATTCTCTTGCCAATGCTGCCATTGCCAATGTTTGTGATGTCGATAAATTATTTATCCTATCCGAAAGTGGGTTCATTATGTGTGTGTTGTAGTTAAATGTTTTTCCGAATTATCCGAAGATGAATTCCGTTATGCTGAAAGTTCAGGTTTCATTCCTAATTCTTTCAAATGTTTGAAATGTGCAATTACAGCCGTTCTCATTGATTTGTATTCATAATAAGGAAGGTTCGCTTCTTGTGCAGCTTCTTTTACAAATTTCGCGATTTTCCCATAGTGAATGTGGCTAATATGTGGAAATAAGTGGTGCTCAATTTGATGATTTAATCCCCCTGTGTACCAGTTTACAATGAAACTCTTCGGAGCAAAATTCACAGTTGTAAATAATTGGTGAATTGCCCAAGTGTGTTCCATTTCTCCATCATGATTAGGATGTGGATTGGTTGTGTCTTCGGTAATATGAGCCAATTGAAATACAATACTTAATATTAAACCAGCAGTATAATGCATGATGAAAAATCCGAATAATACTTTCCACCAAGAAATACCCAAAACCATTGGAATTACAATCCAAACAGCAAAGTAAATTATTTTAGTTATTACTAAAGTTGTCCAAAGAAATTTCGTGCTTTTTGGTTCTCCATAGGACAATTTTCTTTTCAAATAAAGGCTCATTTGTTTAAAATCGGTGGTTAATGACCAATTGAAAGTTAATAAACCATACAAGAAGATAGAATAATAATGTTGAAATTTGTGGAAGTTATACCATTTAGCTTCTTTGGTAAAACGGATTACGCGCCCCGCGTCTAAATCTTCGTCGTGTCCAGGAATATTGGTGTAAGTATGGTGCAAAACATTGTGTTGCACTTGCCAATTATAAACGTTTCCAGCCAAAATATAGATGGTACCACCCATGAATTTGTTAATCCAATTTTTATTGGAATACGATCCATGATTTCCATCGTGCATCACGTTCATTCCAATACCGGCCATCCCAATTCCTATAACTATTGACAACAATGAAAACAACCAAAAAGGCATTGTTTCCATAGTAATAATTAGAAAATATGGGGCTAAAAAAACGGTAAATAAAATGGCTGTTTTTAAATACAACTTCCAATTTCCTGTTTTTTGTATATTATTTTCTTTAAAGTAATTGTTAACTTTAGAGTTCAAGCTTCTAAAAAATTTCAGATCATCTTGTTTTGCAAAAGTAGGAGCATTGTTGTTCATAGTATATTTATAATTTACAAATGTAATTATTAAAAAATTTAATATACAAAATTCGGAGTAAAATTTTAGTTTCAAAGTATTACTTTTGTTAAAAATTTTATAATGAAATTTATCCTAAAATATTTCCCTGATTTGACTGCTGTTCAGATAAATCAATTTCAGCAACTGGAAGCGTTGTACCAAGATTGGAATTTAAAAATCAATGTAATTTCTCGCAAAGACATTGATGAGTTGTATGTGAAACACGTTTTACATTCGTTGGCTATTGCTAAAATTCAAAAATTTGAACCAGGAACTTATGTTTTGGATGTGGGAACTGGTGGCGGTTTTCCGGGGATTCCTTTGGCAATTCTATTTCCAGAAACACGATTTTATTTGATAGATGTCATTCTGAAAAAGATAAATGTGGTAAAAGCCGTTGCAGAAGCATTGGAACTTAAAAATGTAAAAGCCGAACAAATGCGTGCTGAAAATGTAAAAGGTGATTTCGATTTCATTGTGAGTCGAGCCGTAACAAACATGCCAGATTTTGTTTCTTGGATAAAAGACAAAATCAAGAAACAGCACAAACACAAACTCAAAAATGGCATTTTATACCTTAAAGGGGGCGATTTAACAGCCGAATTGGCTGCTTTCCCAAATGCAAAAGAATACAATATCACCGATTTTTTTGAAGGAGAATTCTTTGAAACTAAAAAAGTAGTTCATTTGCCGTTGAAATTTAAGTCATAAAAAAACAAAACCCACTAGAACTAGTTTGATTCTTGAGGGTTTTTAATTTAAAATGAGGTTGCTCGTTCTTGCCAATCACTTTATTCTCCCAAAAACGGGTATCTGTAATCTTCAGGTGTAACAAATGTTTCTTTGATAGTTCTTGGTGAAGCCCAACGCAGCAAGTTCAATGCCGAACCCGCTTTGTCATTCGTTCCTGAAGCTCTTGCACCACCAAAAGGCTGCATTCCTACAACTGCTCCCGTTGGTTTGTCATTTACATAAAAATTTCCAGCTGCATTTTGCAAATCTATTGTTGCTTGCTCAATAGCATAGCGATCTTGACTAAATATTGCTCCTGTTAATGCATATTCCGAAGTTTGGTCAACCAATTGTAATGTAGTTTCCCAAGCCGCATCTTCATATACATAAATGGTCATAACAGGTCCGAATAATTCGGTTTCCATTGTTGCATATTTTGGATTTGTAGTAACAATAATTGTTGGCTCAATAAAATAACCCACTGATTTATCATAATTTCCACCAACGATAATTTCAGCATCGGTGTCTTTTTTTGCTTGCTCAATGAATCCTACTAATTTGTCAAAAGAACCTTCGTGAATTACTGCAGTAATGAAATTTCCGAAATCTTCTGGCGAACCCATTTTCATCGATTTTACATCGGTAATTAATTGTTGTTTTACTGCTTGCCACAAACTTTGAGGTACATACGCTCTCGAAGCTGCGGAACATTTTTGCCCTTGAAATTCAAATGCACCACGAACAATTCCTGTTGCTACTTGTTTTACATTGGCACTTGGATGCGCTACAACAAAATCTTTTCCGCCTGTTTCTCCCACAATTCTTGGGTAGGTTTTATAATTATGAATGTTAGTACCGATTTTTGCCCAAATGTCTTTGAAAACGTGAGTCGAACCTGTGAAATGAACTCCAGCAAAATCGCGACTTGCAAGAACAGTGTTGGTAATCATTTCGGCATCGCCAAAAACTACGTTGATAACTCCGTCTGGAACACCCGCTTCATTGAAAACATCGATGATGATTTTTGCAGAAAATACTTGACTGTCACTTGGTTTCCAAATTACAACATTTCCCATCATGGCTGCACTTGCAGGTAAATTTGCGGCAATTGCGGTAAAATTAAACGGCGTAATTGCATATACAAATCCTTCTAAAGGACGGTATTCTAATCTATTCCAAACAGAAGAATCTGATTTTGGTTGGTCGTTATAAATTTGCGTCATAAACTCCACATTATAACGAAGAAAGTCAATTAATTCGCAAGATGCATCTATTTCTGCTTGAAAAACATTTTTAGATTGCGCAATCATTGTTGCAGCATTAATTCTAGCTCGGTAAGGACCTGCAATTAATTCCGCGGCTTTTAAGAAAATTGCTGCGCGCTGTTCCCAAGCCATATTTGCCCAAGCTTTTTTAGATTCTAAAGCGTTGGCAATGGCTTTTTCAATGTGTGCTTTTTCAGCTAAATGATAGGTTCCAACGATGTGTTTGTGATCGTGTGGCGCAGACATATTTCTTGTATTTCCAGTTCTAATTTCTTCACTTCCGATATACAATGGAACATCAATTTTTGAATTCCACATTTGTTTGTAAGCTGCAAGAACTGCTGCTTTTTCAGGCGAATTTGGCGCGTACGATTTTACAGGTTCGTTAACCGCTTTTGGTACATGAAAGAATCCTTTTAACATGATAGTTTTTATTTTAGCTTCGCTCAATTTGGGCTTGTCCCTTGAGGGAAAATGTTTTTACAAAAGTACAACTGTAAAATTGATATTTGGCAATTTGGAATTAGAAATTAAAGTATGAATTGTTCTAAAAATATTCTTGATTTCGGGATTTCTAGCCCAGACGAAAATGAAAACCCCGCAGTTCAAAAAGCTATTTTTTCTTGTGTTTTCAAAGCGACCAGCGGGAGCTCTTGAAAACACAATAGAAAAAAAGATTTTTGAACGAGGAGTTGTAATGGACTGCTGGAACTAGCTTCAAATTAATTTAATGCAAATGGTGCACTCAATCGGAATGTTGGGACAACGACTTTAAAGTTTCGTGTGGAGGTGAAATTCACCATGTTGAAATGTCCTTGCATGGCGCCAAATGGTGATGTCAGTAGGCAGCCAGAGCTATACGTGTGTAACTCTCCTGGTTTTAAAACAGGTTTTTTTCCTATTATTCCTTCCCCATCAACGATTTCTGTTTCTTGTAGCGAATCGAAAATTTCCCAGTGGCGGGTCATTAATTGAACGGAATCTTTGCTGTGGTTTTCGATTGTAATGTGATAGCTAAAGGCAAATTGTATCTTGTAGTTTTTGAAGTAAGTGCCTTCAAAACTAGTAGAAACTGAAATTTTTATACCTCTTGTAATTTGTGATACCATAACTATTTACGCTGAATTTTTGTAAAATTACAAAAAATAGCTCTTGTAACAACATATTGGCTCAAAAATAAATTAGTTTGTAATATCCTGAGAATTGGCAACTCCTTTTCCGATAATTCGGTCGTAGCGTTGGTTGTTTTCACGGTAGTAGATTATTGCAAAATAATTGTTTTCGGTTTGATAATAGTTGCCATCAATGGCGTTTTCGTAGTCAATATTTCTCTTTGAATCGGCAACTACAAACTGATAATTAGTGAAACCTTGTTTAATCATAAGTGCTTTTTCGTAGATGCCTTTTGCTTCATTATATTCCATTTTATTTTCTTCTGAAAGCGCATAATTATTGAACATTCCATTCACATAAATCCCTTTTTTTTCATAGAAAGCTGGTGCTGATAACGTGAAAAATACCCAAGAATAATCGGCTTCAATTTCGTTATTGGCGGCATTTATGTTTCGGATTATAAAATTACCGTTAGTGTCTGGATTGTATGTGTACGTGTTGTTTGCACGAGCATTATTGGTGTATAAATGGGCATTGTAAACGCCATTGTTTGAGTCAACTCTGCCGACATAATTGTTTGCGGCACGAATGTCTTTATTTTCATAATAGAGAAATTCATTTCCTGCCCAAAATTGGGTTTCGGTATCGTATTTGTAAATCAAATCGTTGCCAATGGTGTACATCGGTTTAATATTGGTAATTGCTTCGTTGAATTTTCCGTTTTGAAGCAAAAGCACTTTTACGTTTTGAAGTGGACTTTGAAATAAAAGTGAGGGTGATTTTATAGAAAAATCGATGTTTTGTTTGAAATTTATAGCGTTTAAAGTTCGTGCTCTTTTTACTTGCATTGGAACAGAAACTAAGTTTTCATAGAGCAAAAATTTCCTTGAAAAAACAACTTCTCTGTCTTCATTTAGTATTTTGATGATGTAGTTTCCGCTTACTAAAAACTGTGTATTTTTGCTAGGCAAAGATAAATTGTAATGCGAAAAAAGTTGTAAAGTATTTAGTGAATTGGTGTAATCTTGAATTCTCAATCCGTCAAAGCCTCGTAAATATTCGTTTTTTGACAAATCAGAAGGTTTCCAATCGTAATTACAATGAATTATTTCATAATAATAGTTGGCTTCATTTCCATACAAATCATCAAACTGAATTTGGAAGGAATCGTTTAAACTAAAAATCGGAATTGCATTTTGTCCGTTTTGAACAAATGTTATTGTTTTGATATTAAATGGCGGTTCGACTTCTTTTTCCGCTTGCGCAAAAGTTGCTATGGATATAAAAACAAGGAACAATTTTAGTATAAAAGCTTTTGACATACTTGTAAATTTTACTTTGTAAATATAATAAAAAGAACAACTTAAATTATGTCTGCTGATTTTATTTAAAACAAACTGGAATAATTTCTCCTTTAGCCAAACAATATTTCTCAACTAATTCCGGAGCGATTTTGGAAGTATAATCCTCTTCAACTACTTTGAAACCTATGCTTCTTAGTTTATCAAAATAATCGCGTCCATAAATTCGGACGTGGTCGTATTGTCCAAAAATGGCGGCGCGCTCTTTTTGATTGGTTATAGCATCATCAGAAAAAGTCGTTGCTCGATTCAAGTCTTGAGGTATTTGGAAAATTCCCATTCCACCGGGTTTTAATATGCGATACAATTCTTGCATTGCTTTTGTGTCGTCTGGAATGTGCTCCAATACGTGATTGCAAAGAATTACATCATAAGAATTATCGGTGAAAGGCAAATTGCAAATGTCGGCTTTTACATCGGCAAGTGGCGAAAACAAATCGGTTGTGGTGTAATTAATATTTTTCTGATTTCTAAAAAGTTTGTAGAATGCTTGTTCTGGTGCAAAATGCAAGACCTCTTTTTTTTCTAATGAAGTAAAAAAATCGGTTTCATTATTTAAATACAACCAAAGCAAACGGTGTCTTTCTAACGACAAAGTACTTGGCGAAAGCACATTGTTGCGTTGGTTTCCGTAACCGTAAGGCAAAAACATCTTGAAACTTCTTCCGTCAATTGGATCAGTAAAAGTGGTTCCTTTTAAAATAAAAGCTAAAATTGGACGTACGATATAACTCAATCGGATTAGGATTGGGCGGGGAATGGTATTGAGGATTAATTTAAACACAGATTTCACAGATTGATTTAAAATGATTCGTTTATATTTGATATTGTTTTACTAAGAAGCAGAAATAATATTGATACTAAAATTAAACACAGATTTCACAGATTTTCACGGATTTATTTAAAATGATTTTTTTGCTGTTTTACTAAAAAGCAGAATAATATTGATACTAAAATTAAACACAGATTTCACAGATTTTCACAGATTGATTTAAAATGATTTTTTTGCTGTTTTACTAAAAAGCAGAAATAATATTGATGCTAAAATTAAACACAGATTTCACAGATTAATTTATAATATGATTCGTTTGTATTTGAGGCTGTCTTCGCCAAAATTAACTAATAATCCTATTTTATTTTGAGATGCAGCCAAATAATTTAGAGTTTGTTTAATTTCGCTACTTGAAAGTTCTTGAATTGCCTTAATTTCCAATATTATCTCGTCAAATACTACAAAATCAGCAAAATAGTAACTTGGCAACACAATTTCTTTATAATAAATATTGAATTTTGATTCTCGTTGATACTTTACTTCATTTGATTTAAACTCAAATTCAATGGCGTCCCCATAGACTTTTTCACTATGACCTTTACCTAGTATTTTATGAACTTCCATACAAATTCCGATTATTTTATATGTTTCATTCTTTAAATAGTAATCTTCCATTTTTATATTATTTATAATTCTTTACCTGGTTATATTCTAAAAATTAAAGAGTAACACTTTTCATTAATTTCAAACTTCGAATATCAGAAATCTGTGGGAATCTTTGAAATCTGTGTTATTTTATACCATATTTATTTTATAAAATCTTAGTGAATCTCTGCGTTTTTTTGTGAATCTTAGTGAAATAATTATATCACAAATGGCACTTTTCTAAACTCATCTTCTTCATTGCTTACAATTCCCAAAGCTTCATAAACATATGCAAAAGTAGAAAGCAACTCTGGTTTGCCGTCAATAATGGCTACATCATGTTCAAAGTGGGCACTTGGTTTTCCGTCGGCCGTTAGAATTGTCCAACCGTCTTTTAGTTGTTTTATGTTTTTAGTTCCCATGTTTATCATAGGTTCAATGGCAACTACCATTCCTTCAACAAACATTTTTCCGCGACCTCGTTTTCCGTAATTTGGCATTTCGGGATCTTCGTGCATTTTTTGCCCCAAACCGTGTCCAACTAATTCGCGAACGACGCCATAACCGTGAGATTCTGTATATTTTTGAATGGCATTTCCAACATCTTCCACACGATTTCCAAGTTTGAATTCGCGAATACCTATATATAAGGAGTCTTTTGTAACTTGTAATAATTTTTTGGTTTCAGGTGCCACATCGCCAATTTCGAAGGAATAGGCGTGGTCGCCGTGGTATCCGTTTTTGAATGCGCCACAATCGACTGAAATTACATCGCCACTTTCAAGGGGAATAGTATTTGGAATTCCGTGAACGACTTGTGCATTTGGACTCATACAAAGCGAATTTGGAAAGCCATATAATCCAAGGAAACTAGGTATAGCACCGTTATCACGAATAAATTCTTCGGCTAATTTATCTAAATATAAAGTGGTTACTCCTGGTTTAATTTCCCGAGCAATGATTCCCAATGTTTTTGAAACTATAAGTGCGCTTTCACGCATTAATTCTATTTCTTCTCTTGTTTTTACAATAATCATAATGCCTTTTTCAGGATGCAAAAATACAATTTTATAATTATTTAATCAGGATTGGCAATAATTTTAAAAAGTTCTGAATTTGACATGTAAAATTTATTTTCTAATGCAATTTGTGAAAGCTTAGCGGCTACCAAATTATTCTCTCGCATATTAATTAAAAACAGGGAGCTTTCGCCAAATAGAAACAAACGCTCTTCAGATTTCAGCATTATTCCATAATCTTCCGCCAAGGACTTTGCAAGGACCATTTGTTTCAAAAAGGATTTGACTTCTATTTTTTGAGTCGTTAATTTATTTTGTAATTGCACTTTTTCAAAATCCATTAAAAATGTAGTTTCTTGAATTTTGAATTTTGCTAATTTCAAATTTCCTCGTTCTTTTCTGAGAAATAAAGGGAAATAAAAATTCAAGCCAATTTTGTAATCCTTAAACTGATAGTTATCAATGTAACTTGGCTCTGACAAATACGAATAACCAACATCAATTTTAGGCAATAACATGTTGGCTTTTAATTTTCTTTCTACATTTAAGATGTCGATTTTGTTTTGAAGCACATTAATTTTTGGATGCGTATTTATTGAGAATTGGTCACTCAATAAGTCATTTGTCTTTAATGTTTCTTGAATGGACAATTCCAACTGAATTTCAGGAATTATATCTTCCGAAATTTCTAAGGGAATATTGTTTTCCAACCATAAAAAATTAGATAATTCTAATTTTGCCTTAGTTAGTTTTAACTTTGAATCTTCGGCACTTAGCAACCTGTTTTTTACAATAATTCTTGCTTCAATACTATCAATTGCAGATTTGTCGCCTTGTTGGATTGACGTCTGAATTCCTTTAAATCGAACTTGAGCGTTACTTGTATATTCTTCATACAATTTAAATTCGTTGAACGTTTTCTTCCAATTAAAATAGGCTACTGATGCATCATAAAGTATTTCGATAGCTTGAATTTTCCTTTCGGATTGACTCAGTTGCATTTGGATTTTTGCTTTTCTAACATCTGCCATTCTCTGGTTTATTAGTAATCCTTGACCTAGTGGAACCGAAATTCCCAAAGAGGTCAATCCTTGATTTGGAATTGTGTTTTCAGGGTTCAAATAAATTCCTTCACTATTGTCAAATCCTGCTTTTATCTCAATTCCATACCAAGTGGGAATCTTGAAACTGCTGTTCAAAATGGAATAATAGTCTTTGTTTTTAAACTGTTTTTTTGTAAAATCGACTTCTATTTTAGGGTCAAATCCACCTCTGGCAATCATTAGATTTGCTTGTGCCTTATTAATTTCTAGGTTGGCATTTTTCACTAGTGGATGAAACTTTTTTACATAACCAATAAACTCATTATAGGTAAGTTCTTTGGATACTGGATTTTGACCATTAGCAAATAATCCAATAAACAGAAACATAAAAAGTATTTTTTTCATTATTTTTTTTCTTTTGCTAATGGAGTTGATGGAGTATAATAATTAGGTGGAAATCCGTTCAGAGATCGCCAAAGTTCAAACCAAACGGGCACATTGTGTAAAAGTGCAATAGTTTTTGCACCAGAACCAATACTCAACTGTTTTGGCCATTTATTATCGGTACTATCTGGAGCTATTAATACTCTGTATTTTCCATTTTCACTAATGAAATTTTCTATGGCTACAATTTTACCGCCAAAAGTTCCATAAGAAATATCGGGCCAGCCAGAAAAAACAATAGTTGGCCAACCGTCAAACCATACTCGAACTTTTTCGCCTTTAGAAATCAAGGGCAAATCTATTGGGTTTACATACGTTTCAACAGCTATATCATAATTTAAAGGCATAATTGTAACAATTGGTGTTCCTTCTTTTATTGTTTCGCCAATTCCGGATTGCAAAGCTCTGTTAATATAGCCACTTTGGGACGCCTTGATATAATACATTCCGTTTCGAATGCTATAATTTGCATATTGATTCTCTAATTTATTCACTTGCGCTTCAGTTTCATACTGATTACCAACGGCTGTAAATTGGTCACTTTGTGTCTTTGATTCTTTTTCGGAATATTCAGCATCAATTCGATTGGTTTCTACTTTTGCATTTATAAACTCATTTTTACTAGTTAATAATTTGTTTTCCTGAGTAATTATTTTGGCTTCAACCTCTTGTAATTTCAACCTTTTTTCTTCAACATCAGTAAGCGGTTTTAGGCCTTCTTTATTAAGTTGAATGGCACGGTTGAATTGCGTACTGGCTATTTTTAGTTGTGTTTTTATAGCAGCCAAATCCATACTATCACTTTTTATTTTCAATTGCGATTGTATGATTTTATTATTTGCTTGCTCTTTTTTTAATTTTTTTTCTGCTATTATCGCTTTAATTTGCTCAGAAAGCGAAACTACTTTTGAACCATAGGATAGATAAGATTGTTTTTTTGCATCAACTTGTTTTTTTGTATTTTCAACCAAATTTGGGTCCATATAATCTTCTTTTACTTCGGAAATAAATAGTATTGTATCACCCTTATTTACAAAATCACCCTCTTGAACATACCATTTTTCTATTCTTCCAGAAATAACACTCTGAATCGATTGTGGTCTTTGTCCCGGTTTTAAAGTAGTTACGAATCCAGCTCCAGAAATATTTTGCGTCCAAGGCAGGAAAAGTGCAATTAAAACAATTATGGAAACGACAGCAATAATTTTATTTAAAATTCTATAATGCGGTCTGTTAGTCAGATTTTTGACAGTAGAATATTTTTCTAAATTTTGTAATCTGGCTTTGTTATTAGATATATTTAGCATAGTTATTTCGTATTTATATCAAGTTGAATGGTCCCGTTTTGCATTGTTATTTTGCGATTGCATTTTTTTTCCCAATAAGAATTTTTAGAAGAAACAATAATGGTCCATTTATTATCTTTAGATGTTATAAAATCAATAATTTTATTTGCTTCTATTTCGTCCATAGCGCTTGTTGGATCTTCATAGAAGAGGATTTTTGGTTTACAAATAATACTTCTTGCCAAAAGGATTTTCTGTGCATTGGAAGAAGATAATTGTTTGCCTTCAGGAAAAATAGGAGTGTCCAATCCCTTCGGTAAGGATTTTATAAAAGATGTAAGTTGAACACTTTCTATAGCCCATTTTATATCGTCAAAGCTTACGTTTGGATTTTTAAAAGTGATGTTTTCTAAAAGTGTTCCTTCAAATGTAGTTTCATCATGCAAGACACTTGCGATTTGAGAGCGAAATTGATTCAAATTTAATTTTCTAAAGGTGTCATCATTTATATACAAAGCACCTGATTTTGGCTCTATCAAACCACACAATATTTTTATTAATGTTGATTTTCCCGAACCATTTGCACCTTCAATACTAATTTTCTCTCCTTGGTTAATCTTTATCGAAATATCATTTATTATTTCTTTATCTGAATCAGGAAATTTAAATTTAATGTTATCTGCCTCTAAATTTATACTTGTGTAACAAATATCAGTAGTTGTATTTATTTCTTTTTCTAACTCCAAATCCGTCACCTCCCCAATTTTTTCAATAGAAGTTAATACATCATAAAAAGTTTCAATACCAATAATTATTTTTTCAACGGAATTAATAACTAATAATATGATTATTTCTGAAGCTACAAATTGACCAATATTCATTTTTTGAGACAATACTAAAAAACCTCCAACTAACAATAAACTGGCCGTTATTATTACTTTAAAAACTATCAACTGACTAAATTGCCGTTGAATTATTTTAAAGTGTTTTTCTCTATAATTTAAATAGTCAGCTACTAATAAATTATTTTTTTGAAGTGCGAAATCATAGTTGGTTTCATTTTTGAAACTATAGTTGTTTCGCGCCATTTCATGCAGCCAATTTGCTACTTTATATTTGAATTTAGATTCTTTCATACTAGTTTCCAATCCCGATGTATAAGAATATCTAAATACGAAGTACAAAAGGAAAAATAATAGTATTCCAAAAACGATAAAGAAGGGGTGATATAAAGACAAAAGTATGATTCCAAAAGAAATCTGAAGTAATGCAGCTGAAAAATCAAGTAGTAATTTTGAAGTACCTTTTTGAATGGTTATTGTATCAAAAAAGCGAGTTGCTAACTCTGGCGGATACGTATTGTATAATTGTTCTTTTTTAATTTTTGGCAAACGAGAAGCAAATTCGAATGAAGAACGTACAAACATTTTTTGTTGCAAATTTTCAGTTATCCGAAGTTGCATTAAGGATAAAATACCAACTAAAGCTACTCCAAAGACAACTAAAATAATTAAAACAATCCATGAAGCGCTAACGCGACCCGATTGAATGAAATTTATTATTGCCTGAATTCCTAATGGCAAGGACAAACTTATTAATCCTGCAAAAAGCGCATAAAAAAATAATTGCGAAACATCTTTTTTGTCTAACTCAAGTAAATTGTAAAATCGTTTTAATGGTGTCATAATTTGTATTTGTATATTTATTTTAAGGCGTTTTCTACTAGATTCAAGTAAAAATCAGTAGGAGTTACTGTCTCATTGCAATCTGTAATTGGTTTTAAGTGTTCCGTCAAGAAATACTGATGTAAACTTCCCTCCACAACCGAAGAAATTAGTGTTTTTGCATAAGGGTATTCGGGATTGATGTCTTTTACTATGGCTTCAATCCTAGCAATCAGTCTTTTGTAAATCAAGAAATAACCTTCCTTATTTTCCTGATCAACTTCTTTAGTATGCAATGTTTTGGTGAATTCAGTAATTATAATTTTATTCAGAATCGCCTCATTAATATGTTCTGTACTCAAATCATCCCGAACTTTTTCGGTTACAATCGTTATTGCTATTTTGAGTTTTTCCTTTTTATCTAAAATATTTGCTGTTGCGAAAACCAACTTATATTCTATCCAACTCCAATACCAAGAGGATAAATAAACCAGTAATTTATGCTTATTTTCAAAATAACGATAAATAGAACTTTCATTTGACCCTATTTTTTCACCCAGCTTTTTAAATGTGAAGTTGTCAAATCCAATTTCATCGATTAGTAGAATGCTATGTTTTAATATTTTTTTCCCTAAGTCGGATGTTTCAGGATTCTTCACAAATATTTTTTCGTTAATCTGAATTTTCAAATTTGATAATATCGCATTCATAAATAGTAGTTATTTATGCAAATATAATAGTAATACTATTAAAAATGAAATTTTAACTTTTATTTATTATTGGAAACAATTTGCATACTCAAATGAATTTTGCCCTGTTTTATTAACTTTAGATAATTAATTTTTTTTCTTAAATTCAAATACAAATAAGTAAATATTTATCGTCAGAAGATATTTATAAATTTGTAAAATCAATAATTGAGTTTATGCGCAAGCAGCACTATCTTTATTAATAACGAGGTTTAGAAATGGAAAAAATTGCATATTCAAACCCTCAAAATGGATTTATAAGGAATATTTTAATTAGTAGTAAGAAGTCTAATTTAAGGCATTAGCAATTTATAATCAAAAACGTATTGGCTAAAATAATTTCTGTTTACAACAACGAATTTCTGTCCATGACTACTGGCTTTTCAACTCCCATCAACTCCAAAATTGTTGGAGCAATATCGCTCAAAACGCCATCGTGAATGGTTTTTAAATCAGTATCAACTAAAATAATAGGCACTGGATTTGTTGTGTGCGCAGTATTTGGACTTCCATCAGGATTGATCATGGTTTCGCAATTTCCGTGATCGGCAATTACAATCGTCGTATAATTATTGGCCAAAGCCGCAGTAATTACTTTTTCAACACATTGATCTACCGCTTCACAGGCTTTTATTGCAGCACTCATAACGCCCGTATGCCCCACCATATCGCCATTGGCAAAATTCAAACATACAAAATCAACTTCGCCTTTTTCTATTTCTGGAACTAAGGCTTCCGCCAATTCAAACGCGCTCATTTCGGGTTGCAAATCATACGTTGCTACTTTTGGTGAGTTTTTTAAGATGCGGCTTTCGCCAATAAAAGGATCCTCGCGACCTCCAGAAAAAAAGAAAGTAACGTGTGGATATTTCTCTGTTTCCGCAATTCTGATTTGCTTTTTGTTGGCTTTTTCCAAAACTTCACCCAGCGTTTCAGTGATATGATCTTTGTTATAAACCACTTTTACGTTCTGATAACTTTCGTCATAATTGGTAAGCGTTACATAATACAAATTCAATTTGTGCATGTTTTGCTCGTGAAAATCTTTTTGCGAAAGCGCTTCTGTCAATTCACGACCTCTGTCTGTTCGGAAATTGAAAAATAGCACGACATCATTTTCTTTGATAGTTGCTAATGGAGTTCCATTGTCGTCCAACATAATAATGGGGTCGATAAATTCGTCAGTAATGTTATTTTTATAACTTTCTTCGATGTTTTCAACTGCATTTTTAGAAGGAGTTCCTTTACCGTTTACCAATAAATCATAAGCTAATTTTACACGTTCCCAACGTTTGTCTCGATCCATTGAATAATATCGTCCAATAACCGAAGCTAATTTTACAGAAGTATTTTGGATATACTTTTCTAAATCTTGAATGTATTTTTTTCCTGATTTCGGGTCAACATCGCGACCGTCAGTAAAAGCGTGAACAAATACTTTTTGAAGTCCAAAATCTTGGGTTGCATCAATCAATCCGCGCAAATGAGACGTGTGAGAATGTACGCCACCATCAGAAACCAATCCAAGAAAATGCACGTTAACATTGTTGTCTTTTGCATATTGAAAAGCATCTACCAAAATGGGTTCTTTGTTCAAGGTTTTGTGTTCAACCGCTAAATTTATTTTGGCTAAATCTTGATAGATAATCCTTCCGGCACCCAAATTCATGTGACCCACTTCAGAATTTCCCATTTGTCCTTCTGGCAAACCAACGTTCAAACCATCTGTTCGTAATTGTGCGCTAGGATATTTTTTATATAACGAATTGATGAAAGGGATATTCGCATTGTCTATTGCAGAAACTTTTGGGTCTGGAGATTTCCCCCAACCATCAAGTATCATTAGGATAACTTTCTTGTTCATTGCAGTGAATTTTTTTTTAGCCCAGATGGAAGTGGAAATCATTTTTGTTTTTTCTTTAAAAACAAAAATAGTGTAACGTACAGCTGGAAATAGCTCCAAATTTAAGGAATTAAAATAACTTTTTCAAATGATTGTAGTCGATAAAATACTTAACACTAATTGAAAAAGTATGATTTAACACTTCGTTATTTAGTAAATTGGTTACGTTATTTCCGAAGTCTTTATTGATTTCACGTTCAAAATTCGCTGCATTATTACGATATAAAACCGAGATTTGACTGCCCGGCGCAAACCACCAAGAATAGGATAAATCGACATTCCAAGAAGTAAAATTGGAATTTTTATTTGTAGAATATCCCGAAAAATCTGTCAAATGACCGTTATTTAATAACGTCAAAAAGTTTTTATTTTCGGCATACGACCAATAATGGCGGACGGAAAGATTGAAATTCATTGTGCTATTCAAAGAATATTTCCCAGAAATAGAATTGGAGTAAGTCGTTACGTTTCTGTTCGCAAAAATAATTGCATTCGGCGTCAATGAATTAGCGTCATCGTCTATGCTATCGACAAAACCTTTGTTGTTATTTTGACGAAAAAAGTTGAAGTTATAATTTAATGCGAATTTGTCGTTAAATCGGTATCTTGGACCTGCCGAAAAGCCGTAATTATTTCTTCCGGCTTCATCTAATTTTGCAAATGAGGGATTGAAATCAAAGGCAAATTTGTAATTATAATTGGATGAGAAATAAAGCCAACCGCCAATTCTTGTCGGAATAAGGACAAATCTATTTTCGGTTCGTGGTTCATAAAAATCGTGGTTTTGTATGGGATTTGCATTTATTCCAATACCAAAATAATGATTTTTCTTATTATTGATATTTACATTAATATTAAAATTATTTCCTTGCAGCAATCCCATTTCTTTTTGGAATTGCGTAAAAGCATTTACATTCACATTGAAAGAATTAAAGTATTTGGTTGAATTTAGTATTCTATAATTGGCGTTTCCATACAAACTATAATAATTTGTCTGAAAATTAATTCCCAAGTCATTGTTATCAAAGTCTTTGGTTATAATATTGGCGCCCAAACTATAGCGATATTTTCCGCTGGTTTCTCCGATATTTAAACTGGAATAAATCCCTTTTTTTGCTGTAATATCGTTTACATAACTGTACTTGAAATCCCCCGAAAGATTATATGTATTTTCCTTAGTGTTCAAATCCCAGACCAAAGCGGAAACATTTGCATCTCTAAAACTCCCATTTCTGGTAACATTTGTGTTCACAAAACTAATGGATGAATTTTTTCTAAAACGCTGGTCAAGCACTAAAACACTATAGTTTGTTAGCGGTTCAACGATTTCACTTCGAATAGATTGGTCAGCGTTATTACGAATTTTTGCCGTTGTAATTTCTGTAACAGCATTTAAAATACCAATTCCCAAACCGCCTTTTGTTCGTCCTGAAACTTTAAAAGCATTAATCAAATTCACACTTGAAGGATTAGAAATTATTTCCTCGTTACTTGCAATTGTTGGATAAATTGTTGGACTTCCCCCAATTCTTCTCGAATAAAACAGATTACCTTTATTAAACATATCGGTTCCTTCAGTAAAAAAAGCTCTATTTTCATTGAATTGTTGTTCAAAAGGACCAAGATTTAGGATTTTATCGTCAAATTTTGTTTGTCCGAAATCAGGAATTAAAATAGCATCAAGAGTAAAGGCGTCGTTAATTCCGTATTTAATATCCATTCCTCCTTTAAGTGTTCCAATGGTTTTTTGAGCGCTATTGGCATTCAAATAGAATGAAGAGTAGGGCATAAAAAACAATCGTGTTGGGGTTTTAATATTTTCTATTCCTTCCAAAATACCAGCTTGTTGAATAATATTACTCAATTTATTATCAACTTTAGTCCAAGAATATATGGAATTATCTCGTTTTATATCTCGAACAAAATTAATTCCCCAAGTTTGGGTTTTATTGTTTGAAAAACGCAAAGCAGCATAGGGAATTTTCATTTCTACCACCCAACCGGAATCAGTAATTCGGGTTTTACTTGACCAAATTGCATCCCAAGAATAATCTTCGCCATTTACGTCTGTTGCTAAACAGTCCATTTGTGTTCCAGAAGCAGTACAAAAAAAGCGGAAATCTTGTTGCCCGTCATTGAATCCGTTGATAAAAACACCAAAATTGTCACTCGTACCTTGTTCGTCTCGTTGGGTAATTTCTTTTAATATTTTGTTGGGCTCGTTATCATATAATGTAGCTCCGATGTAAATAGCCTCATTATCATATAAAATTTTTACAACAGTTTCCTTGTCTTTACTGATTTGTTTTCCGTTATCGGGAGCAAACATATAGAAATCGTTGGCAACAGAAGCTATTTTCCAATTGGGTTCGTCTAAATTTCCGTCAATGGTTATTCCGCCTTGAATTGGAACTGTTTTTAATGCTTTTTTTTGAGAAAAAGTTGTGGCATAAACAAGAACTAAACAAAAAAGAAAGATTTTTTTCATGGATAAAATTTGATTTGAGGCGCTAAATTATCTTTTACCAACTATAATAACAATTATTTTATATTTTTATTGTGAATAAAGTATTTTTATAGCGGATTATCGATTTATTAAGTAAGTCGAAAGTTTTAATGTCGAAAGTCAAAAGTCTCAAAACAGTAAAAAAACCCAGATAAAATCAGTCTATTACAATAAATCACATATCTTAAAATAGGACACTGTATCACACTTACCACTTAATACTATAAAATGTTTGTTGCAGTTTAAATTATTTGATTTTATGAAATACTTTAAACAAAACATAATGAATTCCAATATCACTTATTTCAAAACCAGCACCAATTTTTTGATATTCTGACTTTTCATAAAAACCAATTGCGGTTTCTCGGGCGTTAAACCAGATGATTTTGCCACTTTTATTTATGATTTGCTTCTCGCAATATTTCAAAAGTGCTTCACCAAAACCCTTCTTTTGGTGTTGTTCTAAAACTGCCATTCCTCGAATTTGATATTGGTTATCTTCAAGAAAAAATATACTTTTTGCTTCAAATAATGAAATTACAGCTGAAAGTTGGTCATTATAAAACAGCCCAAAATGATTTGTAGTTGGTAAATCGTCGCCTTCAAACCGACAACTTTCTATTGGTTTACCAAAACGAAGCACAGGATTTCTAACAATAATTGTTTCAAAAGCAGAAATTTCTTTGATTTCAAACATTTTTATAGGAGTTTATCTAGGTTTAAAAAAGCCATAACAATATCATAATAAATTATTTACGTTGAAAATCATATGTTATTAGAATACAATTTCACTAGAGTTGAAATTTTTTCAAAAAAATCGTGCAATACTTTCAACTTATTATCTATATTTGCACTGTTATTAATGCGAAAGTAGCTCAGTTGGTAGAGCTCCAGCCTTCCAAGCTGGTTGTCGCGAGTTCGAGCCTCGTCTTTCGCTCCATAAAATCCTCAAACTTTTTGTTTGAGGATTTTTTTTTATTAGTTGTGGCGAGAAGTTTATCCCGCTTTTTAGCGGGAAGCCTCGTCTTTCGCTCCATAAAATCCTCAAACTTTTTGTTTGAGGATTTTTTTTTATTAGTTGTGGCGAGAAGTTTATCCCGCTTTTTAGCGGGAAGCCTCGTCTTTCGCTCTAAAATCCTCAAACGTAAAGTTTGGGGATTTTTATTTTAAATCGCTCAAATCACTTCCCGATTCTAATTCTTCAGGATTTTTGTTATGTCTGAATAATCGAGCAGAAAGACTTCCTTTTAACGTGATTTTTTCGCCTTTAACTTCAAGCCAACTTCCTTCACGCAATCCTAAAACTGGTGCTGAATTGAACTGATGAAATTCTTTAATTCGGGTTTCCCGAGTTTCGCCGTTGTATTTTAATTGCAAATCGGCATCTAAATAATGAGGATTCAAATTGAAAGGAACAATTCCTAATGTTTGAAAACTTGGCGGATAAATAATAGGCATATCGTTGGTTGTTTGCATCGTTAAACCACAAATATTACTTCCTGCGCTGGTTCCTAAATACGGTGTTCCGTTTTTTATGGCATTTGCCAAAGCGTCCATTACCTTGTTTTTATACAATTGGAAAACCAATAAAAACGTATTTCCACCTCCCGTAAAAATTCCTTCGGCTTGCTCGATTGCCTCTTTTGGGTTTTCAAATTCGTGAATTCCTTTAACAATTATATTTATATTGGCGAAAGCCGCAGCTACTTTATTGGTGTATTCCTCATACGAAATCCCACTTGGTTGCGCATACGGAATAAAAAGAATCGTTTTGCAATTCTTGAAATGCTCCCATAATTCAGGTAAAATATAGTCTAAATAGTCACCTCCATAAAGAGTTGACGTGCTTGCGATGATGCAGTTTTTCATTTTCATTTTAGTGTTTAATAATTTCAAAGTTACATTATTTTCTAATTTTCTAATCTGAAATTTCGGTGCTTTATTTATTAACATAACTTTACCAAGCAATTTTCATTAATTTAGAACGCGCTTAAATACTTTTACAATTAATAAAAGTGTAAATTATTGGTATATGAAGAACTGGTTTGTTGTCCTATTATTTTTTACGACAGTCTGCACTTGGTCACAAACCAGCAACGAAAAAATCCTACACGGAAAAATTGTCGCTGATTCTGCTTCGGTGGTTGGAATTGATGTGGTAAATTTAGGCAATGAAAAAGTAACCGTAACTAATAATAAAGGGGAATTTTCTATTTTGGCGAAAGCCGATGATATTTTGGTATTTTCATCAATGACTTTAGAAATGAAACGAATGCTGGTTGATGAAGACGATTTGAAATCGGAAATGATAACGATTTATATGACACCAAAAATTAATGAACTTAATGAGGTAATTGTAAAGAAAAATGCAGCCGAAGGCACGAGTATATTTCAAGGTCAAAAGCATTATACTCCTGCTGAACGAAAATTATATACCGCAACTTCAGGATTATTAGACGCACCGCTAAACTGGCTTTCCGGAAGAACAGAAATGCTAAAAAAAGAAGTAATAGTAGAACGAAAAGAGCGAATGTTAGATAAAGTTGGCGTTCTATATGACGATAAATATTACATTCAAACCTTGAAAGTCCCAGAAATTTATATTGATGATTTTCAGCGTTATATTATAGAAGACAAAGAATTTGCTGCAGCTTTGAAAGTAAAAAATAGAACAATGATGTTGTTTTTGATTTCAAAATTGGCAGTAAATTATAATACTATTCCAAAATAGAAATGGATTAACTATATTTGAAAATGAAAAAAGTACTTTTATATACCTTAATTGGAATAACATTTTTTGCAGGAACTTCATTTGGGATTCATAAATTTTATGTTTCCATCTATCAAATTAAGTATGCTTCCGAAAAGAAAATGTTGCAAATTACTTCCCGAATATTTGTAGATGATTTAAATGCGGTTCTTTATAAAAAAAACAATAAAAAAACATTTTTAGGAGAACCAAATGAATCTCCAGAAGATATTGTGCTAATGACGAAATACATTTCAGATAATTTTTCTTTAAAAGTAAATGGTCAGCAAAAACCATTAAATTATCTTAGTAATGAATTGGAAGGAAACGTGATCATTTGCTATTATAACATCAAAGAAATTTCTAAAATTAAAACATTGGAAGTAAAAAGTACGGTACTTCTTGAACTAAATTCGGAGCAACAAAATATTATACAATCCACTATTTACGGTGAAAAACAAAGTTTATTGCTTACTGAAAGTACAATTATGGGAATGTTAAAATAACAACTTCTATTTATTCTTCAAATAAATTATTTACTTTAGCAAATGAAAGCTAACTATTACACTTTTATGAAAAAAATTACATCCGTATTCCTATTATTTTTCGCTGCAATTTCAATTTCAACTTTTGCTCAAGAAGTTAAAGAAAGTACCAAAACTAAAGAGCTGGGTCACGAAGATAAGAATAAATTTCGTCAAATGTATGATTTATTGGCAACTCCCAATATGTATCGCACCGCTTCTGGCGCACCAGGTCCTGAATATTATCAGCAACAAGCCGATTATAAAATGGACATCGAATTAGATGACAAAAACACTAAAATTTACGGCACAGAAACCATAACGTACACTAATAATGCTAAGGAATCTTTGGAGTATTTATGGATTCAATTGGATCAGAATATAGCTGCCAGAACTTCAAAATCTCCGTTAGTTGAGAATGCCAAAATAGATCCCGCAATAAGTGCCGCTGGATTTTCAAGAAAATATTTAGAAGAAAAATTCGACGGTGGTTTCAAAATTGATTATGTTAAAGATGCCAAAGGAAATCCAATTTCATATACTGTGAACGAAACGATGATGCGAATTAATTTATCAAAACCATTGGCACACGGAGAAAAAACAGCCTTGAATATAAAATGGAATTACAACATCAATAATTACATGTTGGATGGAGGTCGTTCCGGTTACGAACATTTTAAAGAGGGTAATAATCTATATGTTTTAGCGCAATTTTACCCAAGAATGGCAGTCTATAATGATGTTGAAGGTTGGCAAAATATGCAATTTTGGGGAAGTGGAGAATTTGCTTTGCCTTTCGGAAATTATGAAGTTAACATTACCGTTCCTGCTGATCATATTATGGAAGCGACGGGAGTTTTGCAAAATAGAGCCGAAGTTTTCACCGCAGAACAGGTAAAACGATATGCGCAAGCAGAAAATTCTTTCGAAAAACCAGTAATAATTGTAACTCAAGACGAGGCTACTGAAACTGAAAAAGGATTTTCTGAAAAGAAAAAAACGTGGAAATTCAAAGCAGAAAATGTTCGAGATTTTGGAATTTCAACTTCAAGAAAATTTATCTTGGATGCAATGGCAGTAAAATTAGGCGGAAAAACTGTAATGGCGATTTCGTTATATCCAAAAGAAGGAAATCCGTTGTGGGAACAATATTCAACTCGTGCCGTTGCTCACACTTTGAAAAGCTATTCCAGTTATACATTTGATTATCCTTATCCAAAAGCAATTTCTGTAAATGCGCAAGATCAAGGAATGGAATACCCGATGATTTGCTGGAATTTTGGTCGTCCCGATGCTGATGGAAAATATACCGACAGAGTAAAATACGGAATGTTAGGCGTAATAATTCACGAAGTAGGACACAATTTTTTTCCAATGATTGTCAATTCTGATGAGCGCCAATGGACTTGGATGGACGAAGGATTGAATTCTTTTATGGAATATTTAGCAGAAATTTCTTGGGAATCCACCTTTCCAGTTGACCGTGGACCCGCAATTAAAATCGTTCCATATATGAGTGGGGATCAAAAAAATATTGAGCCAATAATGACCAATTCTGAAGCTATAAAACAATTTGGAAACAACGCTTATGGTAAGCCAGCTGCAGGTTTGAATATTTTGCGTGAAACAATTATGGGGCACGAATTATTTGATTATGCGTTCAAAACGTATGCAAATCGCTGGAAATTTAAACACCCAACCCCAGAAGATTTCTTTAGAACGATGGAAGACGCATCGGCAACTGATTTGGATTGGTTTATTCGTGGTTGGTTTTACACCACCGATTACACCGATATTGGAATTAAAGAAGTCAAACAATATTATGTGAGTAATGTAGCGCCAAAAGACTTTAAAGCACCAATGCCATCAAGAAGAAATCGATTAAAAACAACTGGTCCAATGGTTTTTATGGTCACAAATACAAGTGAAAGTTTTAAGTCAGAAATGAATAAAGCATTCGAAATTAAAGAAATAAAAACATTAGATGATTTTTTGCAAACCAATTTCAAACCAGAAGAAATCGCGAAATTTGATTCGCCTAAATATTTCTATGAAGTGACTTTCAATAAGCCTGGAGGATTGGTGATGCCTATTATTGCGGAACTTACTTTTGAAGACGGAACTACGGAAAATCAAACATTCCCAGCGCAAATTTGGAGAATGAATGATGAAGAAGTAACACGAACATTTGCTACGAAAAAAGTAATTAAAAAGATTGTAGTTGACCCAAAATTAGAAACTGCAGATATAGACATCACAAACAATACTTGGCCAAAAGAAGAGGTAAAATCTAAATTTGATTAACATATTTTTATAGGACATTTAAAAATAGCTTCATAAAAACTTTGTAACTTTGCAATAAAATAAATTGATATGTTTGGAATAGGTGGTGGCGAATTAATTCTAATTTTATTTGTAGTCTTGATGCTTTTTGGCTCAGATAAAATCCCTGACATTGCAAGAACAATGGGAAAAGCTATGGCACAATTAAAAAACGCGACTAACGATATCAAGAGTGAAATTCAAAAAGGAGCCGATGCCAATGGATTAGACACAAAATCGATAACCGATTTTACGGGAAATATCACACAAGAAATCAATAAAGCGAAAGATAATCTGTTAAAAGAAACAGCCCCAATAATTGAAAATGTTAAAATTGAAACTTCAAAAGTAGAAACCACTGAAAGTGAAGGTCCTATAAAACGCGATTCATAATGCTTGAAAAAATAATCTATTTTGATCAACATACGTTCATTTTTCTCAATAGTTTAGGATCTGAAAAATTTGATGTGCTATGGCTATTAATAACCAATCAATCTAATTGGACTCCTTTTTTTGCAACACTTCTGTACTTTATTCACAAAAAATTGGGCACAAAGCAAACATTTATTTTGGTTCTATTTATTTTAGTTTTAATCACAATTTCCGACCAATTTACTAATCTTGTAAAAGACACATTTCAAAGGCTTCGTCCTTGTAGTGACCCAAAAATCAACACTTTAATTAGAGTTGTAAAATCTAGCGAAACCTTTAGTTTTTTCTCAGGTCACGCCGCAAATACAATGGCAGTTGCCACATTTTTATACTTTATTCTCAAGGATAAATTCAAGTATTTTGGATTGCTCTTTTTGTGGCCACTAATCTTCGCCTATAGCAGAATTTACTTAGGATTACACTATCCATCCGATATAATTTGTGGCTATATAAGTGGTTTTATTTTAGGACTTTTGATGTTCAAAACATATCAAATCACACAGAAAAAGTATTTTCCAATTTAATTGTTTTTTGGAGCTTTTTCCAGCTGTCATTCCAAATCCTCGCTAAAAAGCTCGGGATTTTCCCTTCCATCTGGGCTAGGGCATCCGTATTCAAAAGGATATTTATTCTAACAATCTCAATTCAACTTTAAAGCACCCGACTCACAGTTAAACCATCACGAATTGGCAACAAAACAGTTTCCACTCTACTATCATTTTTTAATAATTCGTTGTATTCTATAAGTATTTTTGTACTAAAATCATTTTTCTGTAAAGGCTCTAAAACTTTCCCGCTCCACAAAACATTATCCGATAAAATAATGCCCCCTTTATTCATTTTAGGAAGAATTAACTCAAAATAGTTGATGTAATTTTCTTTATCGGCATCAATAAAAACCAAATCAAATTTCATTTCTAATTTTGGAAGTATCGAAATTGCTTCCCCCAAATGCTGCACAATTTGATTTCCCCACGGGGATTTATCAAAATATTTTCTTTGGAAATCAACCAATTCTTCTTTTATATCAATCGTATGAAGCTGCCCATTTTCTTGCATTCCTTCACATAAACACAAAGCCGCGTAACCCGTAAACGTTCCAATTTCTAATATATTCACGGGACGAATTAATTTAGAAAGCATACTCAAAACACGACCTTGAAAGTGACCACTAAGCATTCTTGGCAACAAGATTTTTTGATAGGTTTCCTTATTTAATGCCGCTAATAATGCGGGTTCATTTTCAGAATGTTGTTCGATATAATCTTCTAATTCTTGGGATATAAAGTGCATCTGCTATTTGAATTTTAATATTTTGTCAAAGTTATCAAATTATCAAATAAACAAATCCACAATTTAAACTAAATTTGCACCATGCAAATCGAGAAAAAAGACATACGGGCATTATCAAAAGAACAATTGCGGGATTTTTTTGTAGCCAATCAAGATAAAGCCTTTCGTGGAAATCAGGTTTATGAATGGTTGTGGAGCAAAGGCGCACATAGTTTTGAAGACATGACAAATGTTTCTAAGGAAACGAGAACTATGTTAGAAAACAGCTTCGTAATTAACCATATCAAGGTCGATACAATGCAACGCAGTTCTGATGGCACCGTAAAAAATGCAGTTCGTTTGCACGACGGTTTGGTTGTAGAAAGCGTTTTAATCCCTACAAATACGCGAACTACCGCTTGTGTTTCCAGTCAAGTGGGTTGTAGTTTAGATTGCAATTTTTGCGCAACAGCACGGTTAAAAAGAATGCGAAATTTGGAACCTGGAGAAATTTACGACCAAGTTATCGCTATCGACAAAGAAAGTCGGTTGTATTATAATCATGCTTTGTCAAACATTGTTTTTATGGGAATGGGCGAGCCGCTTATGAACTATAATAATGTTTTAAAGGCTATTGCAATGATAACTTCTAACGAAGGCTTGGGTATGTCTCCAAAGCGAATTACTCTTTCTACTTCAGGCGTTCCAAAAATGATAAAAAAATTAGCGGATGACGAGGTAAAATTCAAATTGGCGGTTTCTTTACATTCTGCAATTGATGAAATTCGTTCTCGAATTATGCCATTTTCAGCCAATTTCCCATTATCCGAATTACGAGAATCGTTAGAATATTGGTACCACAAAACGAAAAGCAAAATCACTTATGAATATGTGGTTTGGAAAGGAATTAACGACAATAAAGCGTCAATTGACGCCCTAGTGAAATTCTGTAAATATGTTCCTTGCAAAGTAAATTTAATAGAATACAACCCAATTGATGATGGTGAATTCCAGCAAGCATCTGAAGAATCTATAAATGCTTATATCAAAGCTTTGGCAGCTAATGATATAGTGGCAAAAGTAAGAAGAAGTCGTGGGAAAGATATAGATGCGGCTTGCGGACAACTAGCCAATAAAGAAATATAAAAAAAACGTTCGAAATGATTTCCGAACGTTTTTCTTAATAAAAAATTTAGTTATTTATTAATTCCTAAAAAGTAAATGGAATTGCTACTCCACCGTCAATTGAAATAGTCGCAATGTTATCGCAAGTTCCTGTTCCATAATCTAATACCGCAGTGTGATATGGTCTTGTAATATTAACGGTTCCTGAGACAATTCTGTAATTACAACTCATTCTAATTCGAAGTGGGGAAGTTGCAGATATTGCATTAGTATGAATAGCTCCTGTAGGGAAAGTTGTTGCCCATGAACCTGTAACTACATAAACATTGTCATGCCAATCTGTTCTTGTATCATATCCTTCAACACATTCTCTGGTTCGTGAACCAACTCGAGTATAAACGTCCCCGCGAATAGTAAAAGTCATATTCATATCCATAACGGTAACTGGATGTATAGCAGTTTGATAAGTTGTGCTTTGTAAAGATCTAGTTATTGTTCTATTTCCTTGAACTAACATATCATTATGATAAAAATTAACGAAAGTGTAAGAAATCACATAATTCTGAGCGGTATAATTTAAATTTCCGCTAATCGTAATTACACCTCTAAGTATCGCTCCGTTTGGCATAGCACAACCAGTAGTTCCAAAATTAATTGTTTTAGTCCAAGTGGTACTGGTAACAGATGTAGTAACGGTAGCACATGTAGGTAACAATGTATTTTCTACATTAGCATTAGGTCTGCCAGTTGGATTTTGTTCAGCGTATTGATCATCTATAACATCTGTAACATCATTTGAAATTTGATCAATTTTAGCATTAGTTGCTATGTCTGCAGTGGTAAAAGTAGTTGCAGTATCATTGTTGTCTTTTGAACAACTCGCAAATAAAATAACAGCAAATAAAGCCACTATTTTCAATAAAGAATTTGTTTTCATAAGTAGTTGATTAATAAGTTTTAAATAAGACTTAAACAAAAGTAAAAGGTTTAATCGAAATAAAAAAATTTAATTACAAAATAGTTTCAAAGCTGTATCTTTGGAATCTCAATGAACGTAATATCTCAAATAAAACAACCGATTCTTCAGGAGATGGAACTTTTCGAAATAAAGTTTCGGGAAGCGATGCTTTCTAAAGTGGCATTGCTCAACAGAATCACCTATTATATTGTCAATAGAAAAGGAAAACAAATGCGTCCAATGTTTGTTTTTCTTACTGCGAAAATGCTTTCTAAAGGCAGCGTTAACGAACGAACTTTTCGTGGTGCTTCTGTAATTGAGCTGATTCATACGGCGACGTTAGTTCACGACGATGTAGTGGATGATAGCAATCAAAGGAGAGGTTTTTTCTCCATAAATGCACTTTGGAAAAATAAAATTGCGGTTTTGGTTGGTGATTATTTACTGTCAAAAGGATTATTGCTTTCCATTGACTATGGCGATTTTGACTTGTTGAAAATTATTTCAGTTGCTGTCCGAGAAATGAGTGAAGGGGAATTACTTCAAATAGAAAAAGCCCGCAGATTAGACATTACCGAGGCTATTTATTATGAAATTATCCAAAAGAAAACAGCTACATTAATTGCTGCATGTTGTGCGCTTGGAGCAAAATCTGTACTCGATGATGCCGTTCAAGTAGAGAATATGAGAAAATTTGGAGAACTTATTGGAATGGCATTTCAAATCAAAGATGATTTATTTGATTATTCTGAAGAAGCAATTGGAAAACCAACAGGAATTGATATTAAAGAACAAAAAATGACATTGCCATTAATTCACGTTCTCAATATTTGTTCACCAAAAGATAAAAGTTGGCTTATCAATTCAATAAAAAATCATAATAAAGATAAAAAGCGTGTAAAAGAAGTGATTGCTTTTGTGAAAGACAATCACGGACTTTCGTATGCCGAACAAAAAATGATTCAATTTCAACAAGAAGCCTTACAACTTTTAGAAAATTATCCAAAATCAGAGTATAAAGATTCTTTGATTATGATGGTAAATTATGTAATTGAAAGAAAAAAGTAATATATTGGATTACTGAAAAAATTTGTAACTTTGAACTTTAACATTTCAACCCCTAAAATAAATTGATTTCAAAAGCAACCATTGACACCGTTTTCGAAACTGCTCGAGTAGAGGAGGTTATTGGCGATTTTGTACAATTGAAGCGTGCGGGAAGTAATTTCAAAGGATTAAGTCCTTTTTCTGACGAGCGTTCCCCATCTTTTATGGTATCGCCTGTCAAGCAAATTTGGAAAGATTTTAGTTCTGGGAAAGGTGGAAATTCAGTTGCTTTTTTGATGGAACACGAGCATTTTACCTATCCAGAAGCCATTCGATATTTGGCCAAAAAATACAATATCGAAATTGAAGAAACTGTTCAAACAGATGAAGAAAAAATAAATATTGACGTTCGCGAAAGTATGTATTTGGTTTCTGAATTTGCTAAAAATTACTTTCAAGATGTACTTTTAAATTCTGAAGAAGGAAAAGCCATTGGATATTCTTATTTTAAAGAACGTGGTTTTACCAATGAAACGATCAAGAAATTTGCTTTGGGTTATTCGCCGGAAGCTTGGGATGCATTTACCAAAGAAGCATTAGGCAAAGGATATAAATTGGAATTTTTGGAAAGTACAGGTTTGACAATTCCAAGAGACGACCGTCCATTTGACAGATTCAAAGGGCGTGTGATGTTTCCAATTCAGAGTATGTCGGGTAGAATTTTGGGTTTTGGCGGAAGAATTCTTACCAATGACAAAAAAGCAGCAAAATATCTGAATTCCCCTGAAAGTGATATTTACCATAAAAGTAAAGTTTTATATGGAATTTTTCAAGCCAAACAAGCCATTGCAAAACAAAATAACTGCTTTTTAGTTGAAGGGTATACCGATGTGATTCAGTTCAATCAATCGGGAATTGAAAATGTGGTTTCCTCTTCGGGAACGGCTTTAACACCAGACCAAATCCGTTTAATTAACAGATTAACAAAAAATGTTACGGTGCTTTTTGATGGAGATGCTGCAGGATTGCGGGCTTCTATTCGAGGAATCGATTTGATTTTGGAAGAAGGAATGAACGTTCGCGTTTGTGCTTTTCCTGATGGCGAAGATCCAGATAGTTTTGCACGAAAAACTCCTTATGAAGATTTGGTTTTGTATTTAGAAGAAAATTCTAAAGATTTTATTCAGTTCAAAGCGTCTCTTTTGATGAAAGATGCAAAGAATGATCCAATCAAAAAAGCAGAATTAATTCGGGATATGGTTTCCAGTATTTCTAAAATCCCAGACCGAATTCAACGCGAAATATACATCCAAGAATGTTCTCGAATTATGGATATTTCAGAGCAAGTTTTGCTGAGTACTTTGGCTCAATTGGTTCAGAAAGACATAATAGAAACTGGAAAAAAAATCAAACAAGAGCAAAAAGCTTTTGAAATTGTAAAAAGTGATACTTCAATTACAATCGAAAAAGTGGATGTTTTATATCAATTGGAGCGCAAAATCATTGAAATTTTACTTTTATATGGAAACCTAAAAGAAGAATTTGAAGATGTGCTTTTGAAAACAAATGCCGATGGAGAACTAGAAAACAGCATCGATAAAAAAGAATATTTCGTTTACCAAAGAGTCTATTTAAGTTTGCAAGAAGATGAGGTTGAACTTGCAAATGAATTATTTAAAGGAATTTATACTAATCTAGTTGACTATTTTAATCAAAACGAAGGCTTTAATATTGAGCACTATTTGATGCAATTGCCACAAGAATTTGCGCAAGAAGTTACCGATATTTTGATGGAAGATGAAAAGTTAGCATTGCACGATTGGGGCGGACAAAACATCTTTGTAAAGCAAAAAAACGAAACGATAAGTCAGTATGTTTCCGAAACAATTCTAACGTTGAGATGGTATTTAGTTGATAAAATCATTGAGGAATTAAAAGGTTCTATTTTGCCTGAACCCGACGCTGATAACACGGATTCATTGTCATTGGCGATGGATTACTACAAATTAATCAATTCTTTTTCGAATAAATTAGGACGTGTTATGTCACGTTATAACTAAACGATTTCTAATTTTTTAGCTTTATTAACCAAATCAACTAAATTGGTAACATTCAATTTTGTCAACAATCTTAATTTGTATGTGCTGATTGTTTTTTCATTTAGATGAAGAATTTTAGAAATTTCATTGTTCTTTTTTCCATCACTTAAATAGCGTAAAACTTCAATTTCTCTATTGGAAAGTTTACGATAAACGCGTTCACTTTTATTTTGACGACCAATTAACGCAAAGTTTTTCTTTACAGAATCACTCAAAACGATTTCACCGCGATTCACTTTTTGTATTATTGCCCCAAGAGTTTCTAGCTTTTCAGATTTATGAACATAAGCTGAAACGCCTGATTTTATTGCGTTAGTTGCATAAATTTGCTCTGAAAGCTTAGAAAAAATAATCACTTTTGAATTTGGATTATTTTTCAAGATTGCTTTTACATCAAAAATACTTGAAAGCCCATTGAGCTCAAGGTCAAGAATTAAAACATCAATTTTTTTCGTTTTAAGCGCATCTTGTATCATAGAAAAGTTTCCAATATTAGAAACGATACTAATGTCGGAATGGTCTTTAAAATACGATTTTATCCCAAAATGAACTACTGGAAAATTATCTGCAAGACAAACATTTATCATAATTCCTAGTTTTTAAATTACTATAACTATTTGAGATACGTAAAGTTACGAAAAAAAATGATTGTTTCAGTTTTATTTATCTTTAACTTTTTATTGTTGGTATATCATTCCTGAACTATGATTCATTTTTGCGCCAGTTACGCTGCTTAAAGTATTGATTTCATCTCTTAATTTCAACACGCCAAGTAATCCAAAAATTAAAGCTTCTTTGAATTCAATTATTTTTGTTTCAGGTATAACAATTTTTGTTTCGGGCAAATGAAATTGAACTCTTTCAATCATAAAATCATTATACGCACCACCGCCCGTTATGAATAGATTATTTTTTTTATTGGCCAAAGCCAATGCGATTTGAATAGCAATATGTTCTGTGAAAGTGTTCATTTTATCTTCTAATGCTATTGGATAACTTTCAATTAGTGGTAAAATTATTTCTTTTACAAATTCAAAACCCAAGGATTTAGGGTATTTCTTTTGATAAAAATCCAATCGATTCAAATCATTTAATAATCCCGAATTGGTAGTTCCAGTTCTTGAAATTGTTCCTTTATCATCGTAATCTAAACCCAATTGATTGGCATAGAAATTCAAAACGGTATTTACAGGTGAAATATCAAAAGCAATTCTTTTTCCATTTTCCTCAAAGGAAATGTTTGAAAAACCGCCCAAATTCAGACAATAATCATAATTTGAGAATAATAATCGGTCACCAATTGGAACTAATGGTGCACCTTGACCACCCAATTTCACATCTTGAACTCTAAAATCACAAACTACTTTTTGTTTGCACAATGCAGCAATTTCAGGTAAATTTCCAATTTGTAACGTAATTCCGTTTTGCGGTTGGTGCAAAATAGTATGTCCGTGGGAACAAACTGCATCAATATTTTCAATTTTATACTTGTCGATAAAATCAAAAATTACATTTCCTAATAATAAGGTATAATCGGTATTTAATTTTTGCAATTCCAATTTTGAAAATCCAACAGCAATTTTAAGTTGGTCAATCCATTTTTGGCTATAGCCAATAGTTTCACTTTCAAGGATTTGAAAACTCCATTTCCCATTTATAATTCCAAAATTGAGGTGTGCCAAATCGATACCATCAAGCGAAGTTCCCGACATTACACTAATTATATTATATTTTTCAAGAATCATTGGCTAAAATTAATAAATCATTTTGAGAATATAATAATTTAAAAGTATATTTGTCTATATTTTTTAAATTAATCACAATTATTATTACTTATTATGGATTTTAAACTTACGGAAGAGCAATTAATGATTCAACAAGCAGCTAGAGATTTTGCTAAAATGGAACTGTTGCCTGGAGTAATTGAAAGAGATGAGCATTCAAAATTTCCAACTGAGCAAGTCAAAAAAATGGCGGAACTTGGTTTTATGGGAATGATGGTTGACCCAAAATATGGTGGTTCTGGATTAGATAGTATTTCTTATATTTTAGCGATAACAGAAATTGCAAAAGTTGATGCTTCTTCAGCCGTAATTATGTCGGTTAACAATTCTTTGGTTTGTGCTGGTATTGAAAAATATTGCAACGAAGAACAAAAACTAAAATACTTAATTCCTTTGGCAACAGGCGAAGTTATTGGTGCTTTTTGTTTGTCTGAGCCTGAAGCAGGTTCTGATGCAACTTCACAAAAAACAACTGCAATTGATAAGGGCGACCACTATCTTTTGAATGGAACGAAGAACTGGATTACCAATGGGAATTCGGCTTCGACCTATATTATAATAGCTCAAACCGATATAGAAAAAGGTCACAAAGGAATCAACGCTTTTATAGTGGAGAAAAGTTGGGCTGGTTTTGAAATTGGGATTAAAGAAAAGAAAATGGGAATTCGTGGTTCCGACACCCATTCTCTAATGTTTACCGATGTGAAAGTTCCCAAAGAAAACAGAATTGGCGAAGACGGATTTGGATTCAATTTTGCAATGGGTGTATTAAATGGTGGTAGAATAGGAATCGCTGCACAAGCTTTAGGAATTGCAAAAGGCGCTTTTGAATTGGCATTAAAATATTCTCAAGAACGTAAAGCTTTTGGCAAAGAAATTTTTAAGCACCAAGCAATTGCATTCAAATTAGCTGATATGGCAACACAAATTGCAGCAGCAGAAATGTTAGTTTTCAAAGCAGCATCAGAAAAAGATACGGGAGAAGATATTTCTCAATCAGGTGCAATGGCTAAGTTATTTGCTTCACAAACTGCAATGGACACTACAATTGAAGCCGTTCAAATTCACGGTGGAAATGGTTATGTTGCCGAATATCACGTAGAAAGAATGATGCGTGATGCGAAAATAACTCAAATTTATGAGGGAACTTCTGAGATTCAACGCATTGTAATTTCTCGAACTTTGATTTCTTAATACTAATTTACACAAATAAAAAAAGTCCTAAAACACCTCGTTTTAGGACTTTTTCATTTAATGAAATGTGGTTTTTATTTCGCCAATGTCATTTCATCGACAATGTGTTTTGCACCTGAGAATTTCTCAATTACCCATAAAACATAACGAATATCAACATTAATTGTACGTTGTAATTTTGGATCAAAAATAACATCTCCAGCCATCGCTTCAATGTTTCCATCAAATGCCAATCCGATTAATTCTCCTTTACCATTCAAAACTGGCGAACCTGAATTACCTCCAGTTATATCATTGTCAGTCAAGAAATTTACGTGAAGTGAACCGTCTTTGTCTGCAAAACGACCGTAATCTTTGTTTTTATTCATTTCAAGAACTCGCACTGGCAAATCAAATTCTTCATCGCCTTTCTTGTATTTTTTAACTTGACCGTCTAATGTCGTGTAGTTATTAATTTTTGCATCGTTTCTTTTGTCAGCTGGCAAAGCACGAACTTTCCCGTAAGTCAAACGCAACGTAGAATTCGCATCTGGATATTTTATAGTACCAATTTTTGATTCTCTCAAACCTTCCACCAACAATCTAAAAGCTGCACCATAATCATTTTGAGCTTTTGCAATTGCATCCGATTTTGAATTCATATGCGAAATCATATCATTTGAAATGCTATACAACGGGTCACTTGCCAACAAAGCATCACTTGGAAAATCCAAAAATGCTTGTACTTTTTCTTTTGAAGTTAAAATACTCAATTCAAAAGCAGCATTTACAAATTTTGAATAATCGTAATTGTTTTCTTTTCCAATTTTTTCAACCATTGGAGCAATTCCATATCCAATCGATTTTGTTGCATACAATTTCAATTGCGCTGTCAACAAATCTTTTTCAGCAGGAAGGTATAAATCCTTAAAAAAACCATCCGCCATTTCAGTAATCATCGGAGCCATTGTAGCGCGTTTTGCAGCGTCAGCCTTTGCGTAATTGTCCAATTGTTTTCCTAAAGTTCTAGCAATAGCCCCAAAAGAGGTCGTTCTCATTAACTGTTGCAAATAATTATCGTGACGAGATTTCTCATTTGTCAACGCATAATACACATTTATATTCGCAATTACATTTCCGTATTTTGCTTTGTTTGCAGCTATATTTGCCCATTTGTCAAATTTAGCTTCTTGAATCACTTTTGATTTTGCAGTCCCGAATTTGCTTAAAGCATCAATCATTCCTTGACGGTTTTTCCAATAATTGGCGGTAGAAGCAAATTTTGAAGCATATACCAATCGAAGCGCATCACTTTGCTCCATATATTTCTTCATATTATCCATACCCGTTTTTGCACCTTCAACCCAAGCTGGATAGGCAAACTTCACGTTTTGCTCAATTCCACCTGCTGGCATCCAACGGTTTGTTCTTCCTGGATAACCCAAAATCATAGCGAAATCGCCTTCTTTAACACCATTTAAATTCACAGGTAAGTAATGTTTTGGATTCAACGGAACATTATTTGTAGAATAATCCGCTGGATTTCCATCTTTATCAGCATAAATTCTAAACATAGAAAAATCGGCTGTGTGTCTTGGCCATTCCCAGTTGTCGGTGTCGCCACCAAATTTTCCTAAACTTTCTGGCGGAACACCTACTAAACGAACGTCTTTATAGTCTTGATAAACAAAATAGTAATATTCATTTCCTTGAAAAAACGGACGAACAGAAACGGTATATTTCCCACCTTCATTGTTTTCTTTTTCAATAACTGCAATTTCCTGATTCACGGCTTTTTCTCTTTCCGCTTCCGTCATTTTATCATTTACTTTTGCCAAAATACGTTTTGAACAATCATCCATACGAACAAAAAACCGAACATATAAACTTGATGGTTTCATTTCGGCAGCTTTATTTGCTGCCCAATAACCATCTTTCAAATAGTTTTTATCAGCAGTCGATAATTCTGCAACCGCATCATATCCACAGTGATGGTTCGTTAAAACCAATCCGTCTTTCGAAATTACTTCTGCTGTACAACCGCCATTAAACTGAACAATTGCATCTTTTAAACTGTGATGATTAATGCTGTAAATTTCTTCGGCGGTCAATTGCAATCCCATTTTTTGCATATCTCGGTGATTCAAACGTTCAATGAACATCAAAAACCACATTCCTTCATCCGCCTTAACGCTTGCAGGAATAAGCATAATCCCTAATAATAAGGATAAAATAATTTTTTTCATAGTTATAGTTTTAGTGCTGCGAATATAATTCTTTTTCACAATTCGATTGACATTACACTACTAAAAACTACTGATTTACAATAAATTTTAAGTTTTTATTAGTATTTGGGCGAATGGCCGGGCTATCCGCTGTATCCACGCCCAAAAGCGTGGGATGCCGCTGCTATCCCTATCGCGGTTTTTGGTGGGTTTGAAGTTTTTGGGTTTGAAGGCGTCTTAAAAGAAGTACGAATCATTGCTTAAAGTTCAATTTGGATATTTACTTTTTATAATTCACATTATGCGAAAAATTATTATTCTAAATATTTTGCGCTACTTTTTGTTATTCATTTCTTGGTTTTTCTTTACCTCTTTCAAAATTTTATTTTCTTCACTTTCTAATCTTCGTTCCACTTTTTTTACATCTTCGGATGCTGGCAATTGCTCTGGTTTAACACCTCTGTCGTGAAGCATTTTTCTGACCGCTAAATTGTTTTCGATATGTTCTTTTGTGATTTGATTGTCACCTTTTAAATTTTTGTCCACTACATTATGGCTTGTTAATTCTGTTGCAAAATCTTTAGCTTTAATTGACAGTGTTGGAAGAAAATCTGCTAACGGACGATTTGCTGGAACTTGTAAAATTCGTTTCATATCATTAGTTGTTCTTCCTCCAAATAATGCTTGATCGCCTTTTGAACGAATAATTGAAAAACTTTTATTATCAATTCCTCTTTCAAAAATAATTCCCGATAATTTTTTTTCGGATTGAGATAGTTTTTCACGAGCGTTAACTCTTGCTACATGTAATAGTCTTTTTTCAATGATTTCCTGCTTTCTTGTTTGAACTGCAAAATAAGTTTGAGCAAAAGCAATTTCAGATTTTGTAGTTGCATCTCCGTTTTGTGCAATCAAATAACAAGCGTACCTTGTAAGAGCTATATCTTCAATGGGTTTTTGAGCACCGCTTCCAATTTCGACCATTTTGCTGAATACAGCAAAATGGTTTTTAGTGTCTTCTCCTGCTTGTTCACAAGATTTTTCAGCTTTATCAATTACATTCTTAAAGTTTCTCCATTGTGAATACCCAAGAATTGTTTGAAGTTCTCTTGAACTCCAACACTCAATACCTTCGTAATCATAGCAAGCATCTTCAAACTTTTTAAATAATTCTGATATATATTCTTTTTTCATAGTTTTTTATTTTTGAAACACAACATCTTTATGATATTATAAAAAGTGTTTTTTGAAAAATTCTTAATTTTGAAACCACCAAAATTCCGTTCTAATTAATCACGTCTTTCTGTTCCTTTAACTCCGTAAACAGTGTCTTTAATTTCTTTCCAACTTTTAGTTTTCATTTTCTTTTAATTTATCATTATGATACATTTCCATCAAACGCAATGCTTTTTCAATTTCGCTTTTTGGTGTTTTTAAAACAAATACTTCCCAAATTGGCAGAAAACCTATTTTTGGGCTGTTATTTATTTCAATAATATTCATAATATCCATAATGAAATTCTTGTGCTCGTCTGAGGAAAAAATTATCTGTGATTAGCTTTTCAAGTTCGTCAACTATACTATTAAGTATTTTAGTTCGTTCAATCTTTTTTTCTTATCCCAAAGTATTAAAATCAATTTTACTTTCATCTTTAATAAGTTGTCGCAATGATTTTATATAAAATTCTTTTTGTTTTGTAATATCATATGTTTTAGAAATGTTGTCTTTGGTTTTTGGCAACAAGTAAATTGAATATTCTGCATACCCTAAAATCCTTCTACTTTGGTGTCCAAAATAGGTTCCGCCATATTCAAAATAACCAAATAGTGAATTGATATTTGAATATATATCTATGAGTTTTTGTCTTTGTTTTACAAATTCTTTGACGCCATTTCTTTGTTTAAGAAAATAAGCATATAAAACATAATAACCGTCTTGCCCAACTTCACTTCCAAATTCTTCTTGGTCATTAGCATTAAAATATGCTTGGTCAGGATTATCGGGATAATCTTCAAAAAACTCTGAATGTTTATCTACAATCTTATTAAAGTCATTTTTATAGTATTGTAAAGTGTCACCAATTTCAGTTGTAATTATTAAAGTGTCTTTTGTTGTATAATATTTTGAATTAGAAGTTTTAAGAATTGTCGCAACTTGCTTGATCGTGTCTGTGGTAGTTGTTTTGTTAGCCAGTTTTACTTGGCTGTTGCAACTCAAAGTTGACAATATTAATATACATAGAATTTCCTTCATAATTTTTGGTACTTATGTCCTGATTTTAGAACTATTGTGAATTAAAGAAGTTGAATATTTAGTCTTTTCAAAGTTAACCTAATAAAGTTACAAATCGCAAAGTAAACAAGTAATAAACTTATTGCAAGACTATTTTATTAATTCCCCGCGTGAGGGATGGCAGTGGAAATCCTCTGCGGAACGAAGTGGAGCAGAGATTGTAACGCACAGCCCGACCGAGTTTAACTAGAGATTGCTTCGTTCCTCGCAATGACATAAGCGAGGGCACGCCCAAATATAAAAATTGAGTTTTTTTAATGTTAATTTTAAATAAATTAAATAACGATATAATAAAATTATAAAAACAATAAATTAACATTATATAAGCAATTTTGTTAAAACTAAAAATGAAAAAGAAAAGGAAAATTCCATTAGTAGTTATAAGCGATGTGCACCTTGGAACATATGGTTGCCACGCCACGGAATTGCTACACTATTTGAAATCAATTCAACCCAAAACGTTGGTTTTAAACGGTGATATTATCGATATGTGGAACTTTTCAAAAAGCTATTTTCCAGCTTCTCATATGAATGTTTTGCGGCACATTATTAAAATGTCCACAAATGGAACGCGAGTAGTATACATTACAGGAAATCACGACGAAGTTTTGCGTAAATATTCCGATTTAATTTTAGGAAATTTTGAATTGGTAGACAAACTAGTTTTAGATTTAGATGGCAAAAAAGCCTGGATTTTCCATGGTGATGTATTTGATTCTTCCACACAAGGGTATGCTAAAATATTGGCTAAGATTGGTGGTAAAGGCTATGATTTGTTGATATTAATAAATAGTTTCTTGAATTTGATAATGGTATTATTAGGTAAAGAAAAGAGAAGTTTTTCTAAGAAAGTAAAAGACAGTGTTAAAAAAGCAGTCGCTTTCATTACCGATTTTGAAAAAACGGCTGCAGAAATTGCCATCGATAAAAAATTCGATTATGTGGTTTGTGGTCATATTCATAATCCTCAAATGAAAGTGGTTAAAAACGAAAATGGCTCGGTAATGTATTTAAATAGTGGGGATTGGGTCGAAAACTTAACGGCATTGGAATATAAAAATTCCGAATGGAGCATTTATCAGTATAATAAAGAGCATTATCAGAATTCTGATACGGTTGAGGAATCGATTTCAGAAGATTATGCTTTAAAAATTCTTTCCTAAATACATTTAATTTACACATGAAAATATTTTATGCAATTCAAGCAACGGGAAACGGACATATTAGTAGAGCCGTTCAGTTGTATCCGTATTTGAAAAAGTTTGGAACTGTTGATTTCTTTATGAGTGGCAATAATGCGAGTTTGAATGTTGATATTCCTATTAAATATAAAAGCAAAGGATGTAGTTTGCATTACAGTAAATGCGGCGGTTTAGATTATTGGGAAATTGCCAAAAACATTAATCCTTTGCAAATGTATCAGGATGCAAAAGCGTTGCCTTTGTCAGATTATGATGTGGTAATTAATGATTTTGATTCGATAACTTCTTTGGCGTGTAGGATTCAAAAAGTGAAATCGGTGCAATTTGGACATCAAGCGAGTTTTATGTCGGATTTGACCCCAAGGTCTGAAAACAATAATTTTATGGGAGAATTAATACTGAAAAAGTATGCTTCTGCATCAAAGTATATTGGGCTTCATTTCAAACAATATGATTCCTTTATTCATCCGCCAATTATTAAAGACGAAATTTTTCAAGCAACACCTAAAGACTCGAATCATATTTCGGTTTACCTTCCTTCATTCGACAGAGAATGTTTGGAAAAAGCATTTCATAAAGTAAAAGGCATTGAATTTCAATGGTTTTTAAATGATATTAAAGAAATTCGTAAGGAAGGAAACATTACTTATTTTCCTGTAAACCAAAAACTTTTCAATGAAAGTTTGATAAATTGTCACGGAATTCTAACCGGTGGTGGGTTTGAAACTCCTGCCGAAGCATTGTTTTTGAACAAAAAAATATTGAGTATTCCAATCCAAAATCATTACGAGCAGGAATGTAATGTGGTGGCTTTGAAATTATTGGGCGTTCCAGTTCTTAGTAAAGTGGGGGATGATTTTCATATTGAAATAGAAAATTGGTTGAATGGCAAAATTGAATATCCAAAAATTGAAGCCAATGACATTCCAAAAACATTACAATTTTTGTTTGATACGTATAATGATTAACTGGAATTAGTCACAAAAAAAGCCATCAATTGACGGCTTTAAATTTTATATTTGAGATAATTCTATAAATTATGACTGTTTTCAGGAACGTCGTCTTCCATGTTTAGCATACTCCATAATTTGTCTTTCAACTCCGAAAGCCCTTGTTGCGCAACGGATGAAATGAACATATAGGGCGTTCCTGCGAAATCCTTATCCAACTGGGTTTTCAACTCTGATTTGAGTTCATCGTCCAACATATCGCATTTTGAAATCACAACAATGCGTTCTTTATCCAACATTTCAGGATTGTATTTTGTCAATTCATTTACCAAAATATCATATTCGTCTTTGATATTTGGGGTGTCAACGGGAACTAAAAACAGCAACGTGGAATTTCTTTCGATGTGTCGTAAAAAATAATGACCAAGCCCTTTTCCTTCAGCGGCACCTTCAATAATACCTGGAATATCGGCGATTACAAAGGATTGAAAATCACGATACGCCACAATTCCAAGATTTGGTTTTAAGGTTGTAAACGGATAATCGGCAATTTTTGGTTTCGCAGAGGTCAATACTGAAAGTAACGTCGATTTTCCAGCATTTGGAAAACCTACTAAACCAACATCGGCAAGGACTTTCAATTCCAAAATCATATCCACTTCTGTGGAAGGCAAACCGGGCTGAGAATATCTTGGCGTTTGATTGGTTGAACTTCTAAAATGCCAGTTTCCTAAACCACCTTTTCCACCAAGAGCAATAATTCTGCGCTCTCCGTGCTCGGTAATTTCGAATAAAATTTCATTGGTTTCTTTGTCGCGAACTACTGTTCCCAATGGCACTTCTATGAATTTGTCATCGCCGTCGGCACCGGTACTTCTATCGCCACCACCATCGCCACCGTGTCCTGCTTTTACGTGTCTTGCAAATTTCAGATGAAATAATGTCCAAAGACTTTTGCTCCCAACAAGATATACGTGTCCACCGCGACCACCATCACCACCATCGGGACCACCTTTTTCAATAAATTTTTCTCTGTGTAAATGCGTTGAACCTTTACCGCCTTTTCCAGAGGAAACATATATTTTTACGTAATCTACGAAATTTCCTTCAGTCATTATTTTAGTATTCAGTGTTCAGTGTTCCGTTTTTTAGTGTTCCGTTATTTACGGAACACTAATAACTGCAAACTGAGCACTATTATTTTATGGTTTTCACCATCACTTTATCAATCCTCACGCCATCCATATCGATTACTTCAAGCTCATATTTTTGCCAAATCAGTTTTTCTCCTTGCTTTGGAATTCTTGACAATTCGGTCATAATCAAACCGCTTACCGTGGTAACTTCATAGTCATTTGTCAATTCGTCCAACTCAAAATAAGTTAGAAAATCGTGTAATGAATAATGCCCGTCAACAAGCCAAGTTCCGTCTTCTCTTTCAATTAATTGATAATCATCATTATTGAAATCGGCTGCATCGCCAACAAGTGCTTCCAAAATATCATTCAATGTAATAATTCCTTGAAAAATTCCATATTCATCTGAAACAAAAGCATAATGAACACCACTTTTTTTGAAATTTTCTAATGCTTTATATGCCGATGTTTGCTCCATAATGAAAGGCGCATCGGTCATTATTTTTTCTAAACTGAAATCCTCATTATCTATATTTGAAAAGATGTTTTTTAGATTTACAACTCCAACAATGTCGTCATAATTTTCGCCATAAACTGGATATACAGAATGTAATTCCTTTAGCATAAATTCTTTAACTTGCTCTCTATTAGATGCTAATGGCAAAAAAACTACCGATTGTCGGTGTGTCATTAACGAATTTACTTTTCGGTCTCCAATGTGAAAAACACGTTCCACAATGTCTTGCTCAATTTCCTGAACTTCTCCGCCTTCGGTACCTTCTTTTATGATTGCTTTAATTTCTTCTTCCGTAATTTTTCCATCGGAGGAAGGCTTAATCATTAATATTTTCAATAAAAACTCCGTTGAAATTGTAAGCAACCAAATGAATGGTGCTGTAGCTATTGAAATCATTCTCATCGGAATAGCTACTGCTTTTGAAATAGCTTCGGGATGGTTTAATCCAATTCTTTTAGGTAATAATTCGCCTAATACCAAAGAGAAAAAAGTCAATATTATAACAACAAATCCCACCGCAATTGAGTGTGAAAAGGGTTTTAGAACTTCAAATCCACTCACAAATAACTGAACAGAAGTTGTAATAGTATCGCCGCTAAAAATACCTGTTAAAATTCCAATTAATGTAATCCCAATTTGAGTGGTTGACAACAATTTATTGGGCGTATTAGCCAAATCCAAGGCAACTTGTGCACTATGATTTCCTTTTTTAGCGGCATTTTCCAATCTGTTTTTCCTCGCAGATATCAATGCGATTTCCGACATTGCAAAAATGCCGTTTAAAACAATTAAAAAAAGTATTATTAGTATTTCCAATTTGTAATTATTTGGTTTTTAATTTTCGTAAATGAATTTACAAACGTTCAATTACTGCGCTCAATCTTTCCGTGATTTCTTGAATAGAACCGATGCCATTCACTGGATAAAACTTGTTATGATTACAATAATATTCCGTCAAAGGAGCTGTTTTTTCATTGTATTCTTGGTAGCGATTTCTGATTTTATCTTCATCTTGATCGTCAATTCTTCCGCTAGTTTTTCCTCTTTCTAATAACCGTTGAATTAGAATTTCATCATTTGCTTCCAATGCAATTGTAGCGGTAACCTCCCAATTTTTTGTTGTTAAAAAAGTATCTAACGCTTCTGCTTGAGCTAAAGTTCTTGGAAAACCATCAAATAAAAATCCTTTTGTATCAGGATTTTTTTCTACCATATCTTGCAACATTTTAATGGTAACATCATCTGGAACTAAATCTCCGTTGTCCATGTAGCTTTTCGCTAATTTGCCTAAATCGGTCTCATTTTTGATGTTAAATCTAAAAATATCCCCAGTTGAAAGATGCGTTAAATGGTATTTTTCTTTTAAAAATTCAGCTTGAGTTCCTTTTCCAGCGCCTGGTTTCCCAAATAAAACAATGTTAATCATGATGTAAAAGTGTATTGTGAAGTTTTGTAGTTAATTTATTCTTTTAATTGATATACTTCGGGTAAATTTCTTCCTAATCCATCAAAATCTAAACCAAAACCAACGATGAATTTATTTGGAATTCTAATGCCTACGTAATCTATTTTCACTTCTTTTTTATACGCTTCAGGCTTGAAAAAAAGTGTTGCTATTTTGAAATGTTTTACGTTTTGTTTTTTGAATAATTCTTTCAATTCTAAAACCGTATTTCCAGTATCGACAATGTCTTCAATAACAATTACGGTTCTTCCCGATAAATCTTGGTTCAACCCTATCAACTGTTTTAATTCATTTGTAGATGTAGTTCCTTCATAAGAAGCCAATTTTATGAAACTTACTTCGCAAGGCTTTCTGTAGTGTTTCATAAAATCCGAAACCACCATAAAAGCGCCATTTAAAACACCTATAAAGACTGGAATTTCTTCTGCAAAATCAGCTTCTACTTGAGCTGCCATTGTAGCAATAGCAAAATCTATTTCTTCAGCAGAAATAAATGGAACAAATTGTTTGTCGTGAAGTTGTATCATTTTTAGGTTTTAAAATAATCTGCAAATATACTAAATTCACATTTGACATAGAACAAACCTTCTTGTTATTTTAGGTTTTAGTGCCTTATAAGATTGTTGGTATTTTTGTATTAGTTAATTTTTTTTATAATTTGTTAATTTTGTATTAAACTTTTTAGTATTTTTATATTCTAAATAGTTGTAATCCATTTTTTTATGGCGTCATTAAATCAAAATACAAACATTTTAGGGATTAAGAATGCAAAGCATTTATTGAGAAGAGCAAGTTTTGTGTATACCAAAACTTTGATTAATCAATATGCGGTATTAACTCCTAGTCAAGCGTTGAATTTGTTATTAACGACAAATCCATTATCTGTTCAACTTCCTTATGACCCGCTTCCAACTACAGCTCCTGACGGATTCTGGACAGAATCTGCAGCTTTGGCTTCTTCATTTACAGGTCAAACAAGAAAAGGAGGTATAGTTTCTGGGTGGTGGTGGTATAATGCCATAAACAGTCCGAATTTAAAATATAAAATGTCTCATTTTTTATCGACTTGTTTTACTGTGGAAAGTAGTGTTTCTGGATCAGCTACAGAATTCTATGATTATATTCGATTACTTTTATTTTATTCTTATGGAAATTATAAAACTTTAGCAAAAAAAATTACACTCAACAATTCGATGCTGTATTATTTAAACAATACATCGAATTCTAAAACAGCTCCAAATGAAAATTATGCAAGGGAATTTTTGGAATTATTTACCATTGGTAAAGGACCACAAATTGGAACAGGCAATTATACTACCTATACAGAGGCAGATATAGTCCAAGCGGCTAGAGTTTTAACGGGTTTTAGAAGGGTTTCCACTAGAAGTATTATTGATACAGAGACAATGTTGCCAAAAGGATATAATCTTTTCTCACAGCACCACACAAGCGCCAAAACATTCAGTAGTTCATTTAATAATACTATTATTTCCGCTGCTTCAACAGATGTTGGTATGGATGTAGAATTAAGTGATTTTGTAAATATGGTTTTTAATCAACTAGCCACAGCAAAAAATATTTGTAGAAAACTCTATATTTATTTCGTAAAAGGCACTATTTCTGCCGAAGTTGAAACAGATATTATTACGCCATTAGCTCAAGATTTCTATAATAATGGATATGAAATTGCCCCAATAATCAGAAAATTATTAGAAAGTCAACATTTTTATGACTTGGACGATTCTGATGCCACAAATGAAACTATTGGAGGAATTATTAAATCGCCATTACAACAGATATCTGAAATTTGCACCTATTTACAAGCTACAATTTCAAATCCAAATACGAATCAATACGATTACTATTATAAATTTTGGTCTAATTTTGCCTATAACAGTTTTTTTACTGGAGCGAATATGATTTTGTTTGACCCAGAGAATGTTGCAGGTCACCCAGCCTATTATCAAGCACCTGATTTTGATAAAAATTGGATTTCTGCATCCACCTTGATTTCAAGATACCGCCTTGGCGAATCATTATTGGATGGTTATAATAGAATTAGTGGGAATGCATCAATAATAACTAAAATTAATATTTCAGACGTTATTAAAACATCTAATATTATTTCTGTGGCTAACGATCCCTACATTCTAACTTCTGAATTGTGCAATGCTTTATTCGCTCAAAATCCAGATACTAATAGGGTGAATTACTTTATGAATTCATTTCTATTACAAGGACTTGCTACATTTTATTGGACAAACGCTTGGGATGATTATATGGCTACAAATAGTAACACCGTTGTAGAATCGAGATTAAAACTATTGGTAACTAATATTTTGAGAGCACCAGAATCTCAAATGTTCTAATAATATTTAGTATGAAAAGAAGAAATTTTATACAACTCACCGCTTCAGCAAGTGCATTGTCACTTTTACCAACTGAAGTTTTTGCGCTTTTTAAATCGGCAGGAATGACAACCTGCCCAAATGTAAACGCAAAAAAAATTGTACTTATTCAATTGTCCGGAGCAAATGACGGTTTAAATACTGTAGTCCCGTTAAATCAATACGATATGTATGCTTCATTACGTCCAAATATAAAACTAAACAATGTAGGAGGAGCCAACGGCATTATTAATTTAGATTCTACTTTGCCTTTAGCAAATCAAGTTGGACTTCATCCCTCATTAACAGGTTTCAAAAGTTTATATGATAGTGGATTTATGCGAGTTATTCAAGGAGTTGGGTATCCATCACAAGATAAATCACACTTCAAATCTACTGATTTATGGCTGACAGGTGGAGATGGAACCCAAGCGAACAATGCACTTGACAGCGGTTGGATAGGTCGTTTTCTCGAGAGTTATTATAGTAATTTTTTAACTGCTAATTTTCCTCTTGGAATTCAATTAGGAAGTAGCGACAATTCTTTGGGTTTTCATGGTGAAGTGGAACATGGAATGTCAATCAATATTAACGGACAAGATCCTGCAGGTTTTTATTCGGTTATAAATGGACTTGGAGGAGCGCCACCAACAAATATCCCTAATTCAGAGTATGGAAATCTAATACGATTTATTTTAGATAGTGACAGCGAGACCAATATTTATGCACAATCTATTTCTACGGCTTTTAATAGCGGTACAAATTCGGCAACTGTAACCTATCCCGGAACAAGTTTGGCTAATCAATTAAAATCAGTCGCGAGATTCATTTCTGGAGGATTACAAACTAAAGTTTATCTTGTGAAAATTGGCGGATTTGATACTCATGATATTCAAGTTGCAACAAATACAACAACACATTTGGGCACGCATGCGGATCTATTGACACAAGTTTCTGACGCCGTAAAATGTTTTATAACCGACTTAAATAATCAAAATTTAGGTGATGATGTCATTGCTGTTCCATTTTCAGAATTTGGAAGAAAAGCAGGAGAAAACGGAAATTTAGGAACTGATCACGGAGAAATTGCACCTATGTTTGTTTTTGGAAAATCGATAAATCCCGGAGTTTCAGGATCAAATATTAACCTTTCAGAAGCAGTTTTAGCCAATAATTTTCAAGTGCAAACGGTTCAACATGATTACCGCCGCGTTTTTAGCACGATTCTTCAAGACTGGTTTGGAACAAGTAATCAAACGCTCGACTTAACATTTTATAATCATACATCCTCTTCGGGCTTCGCCAATAACAAAGTTAGCAATCTAATTAAGTTAGCAAATACTGTTCCTCCAAGTTGTTATACAAATGCATTATTGTCAACTAATGATTTTACGACTAGTTATGATATAGTAGTTTATCCAAATCCAACTGCCGAAACTATAAATATAAGTTCCGTTAACAATGCTATATATGTTGTTTCTGTATTTTCTATCGATGGGAGATTTATCACTTCCTATAAGAATCCTATTACAACCGATAATTTCAGCTTCAATGTTCAAAATTTAGCAGTTGGAATCTACACTTTAAAAGTTGACACTAACAATGGTAGTTTTTCAAAAAAAATAATCATTCGCCGATAAATAGAAATGCAATTATTTTCATTTACTTATCTTTTTATATTTACTCTTTTAAAAGTATCTTTGTAAAAAATTTATTTTAAATGAATTATTTTTCTTCCGATTTTAAATTAGGAATCCTTGGTGGCGGACAACTCGGTAAAATGATGTTGTTTGACACTCGAAAATTCGACATTCAAACCTACGTTCTTGACCCAAGCAATGAAGCGACTTGTAAAATAGCTTGCAATAAATTTTTTCAAGGGAATTTAATGGACTTTGAAACCGTTTATAGTTTCGGAAAACAAGTCGATGTTTTAACTTTCGAAATCGAATTGGTCAACCTAGAGGCTTTAGAAAAATTAGAAAGCGAAGGAATCAAAGTTTTTCCATCACCAAAAACCTTGCGATTGATTCAGAATAAAGGCATTCAGAAAGATTTTTATTCTCAAAATAATATTCCAACGGCAGCCTATCAAAGATTTGAAAATTTGGAAGTTCTTAAAAAGGAAATTCAAAATCTAAAATTACCTTTTGTATGGAAATGTACCGAATTTGGTTATGACGGAACCGGTGTAAAAATCATCAGAACAATTTCAGATTTAGATAATTTACCTAACGTAGAATGTATTTCAGAAGAAATGATTCCGTTCAAAAATGAATTGGCGGTAATTGTTTGCCGAAATCCATCAGGTGAAATCAAAACGTATCCTGTCGTGGAAATGGAATTTCATCCCGAAGCAAACCAAGTGGAATATGTAATTTGCCCTGCGCGAATTGATGATAAAGTAGCGGAAAAAGCACGAGCAATCGCTTTGAATGTTTCCGAAAAATTCAATCACGTGGGACTTTTAGCAGTCGAAATGTTTCAAACCGAAAACGACGAAATCATTGTAAACGAAGTCGCCCCACGCCCACACAATTCTGGACATCACACAATTGAAGCAAGTTTTACATCGCAATTTGAAAATCATTTACGCGCCATTTTAGATTTACCTCTGGGAAATACTGATAGTAAAGTTGGAGGAATTATGGTAAATTTGGTTGGCGAAGAAGGTTTTTCTGGCGATGTAATTTACGAAAATATAGAAACTATATTGGGTTGGAATGGTGTTACGCCGCATATTTATGGAAAAAAACAAACGCGACCTTTCCGAAAAATGGGACACGTAACCATTGTAAACCATGACATCAAAGTAGCTCGAAAAATTGCCGAAGATGTAAAAAACACGATAAGAGTTATAAGCAATAAATAATCAAACACAAATTTCACAAATTAGCACAGATTTAATATGTGTAAATCAGTGAAATTAGTGTTAAAATAAAAAATATAATGAAAGTAGCCGTAATAATGGGAAGCATTTCCGACATGCCAATAATGCAGGAAGCCATCGACATTCTAAATGGTTTTGATATCGAAATCGAAGTCGATATTGTTTCTGCACACAGAACACCTGAAAAACTTTTTGATTTTAGCAAAAACGCCCATCTTCGAGGAATATCGGTTATCATTGCCGGTGCTGGTGGTGCTGCTCATTTGCCTGGAATGGTAGCGTCAATGTCGCCACTTCCCGTAATCGGAGTGCCTATAAAATCAAGTAATTCTATTGATGGTTGGGATTCCATTTTGTCCATTTTACAAATGCCTGGTGGCGTTCCCGTTGCAACTGTAGCTTTAAACGGAGCTAAAAATGCTGGAATTCTTGCCGCACAAATCATCGGTACGCAGGACAAATGTGTTTTGGATAAAATCGGTTTTTACAAAGAAGGTTTGAAAGAATCCGTGAATAAATCTTCCGAAAGTTTGAAGAAATAAGAGCTGTTTTTTTAGGAGCTATTTCCCGCACCCGAAGCTGAAAGCCGAACTGGCGTAGCAATTCATTGCAATCCACGCTAAAAGCGTGGGGTTTCCATTTCTATCGGGGCTAGCCCACAAGGAAAGTCCGTCCTTTAAGGTTTTTTATGAACCTTGTAAGTATATTTCTCAAAAAAGAAAAAACTAATAATACCTGTAAGGTTTTAAAAACCTTGCAGGAAAAAGAAAAACATATCATGAGCATATTAACTCAATATTTTAATACGAAATACAACACCGCGCCTTTTTCACAAATAAAAAATGAGGATTATCTTCCCGCGTTTCAGGTAGGAATCGCATTGGCAAAAGCCGAAATCGACGCTATTGTAAACAATCCCGAAAAACCAACATTCGAAAACACAATCGAAACATTGGCATTTAGCGGAAATACTTTAGACCGAATTTCAAGTATCTTTTTCAATCTGAATTCTGCCGAAACCAGTGATGAAATGCAAAAAATTGCACAAGAAGTTTCACCATTATTATCTGAATTTGGAAATGATGTTCGCTTGAATGCTGCTTTATTTGCAAAAGTAAAAGCGGTTTACGAACAAAAAGAAACTTTAAATCTAAACCCGGAACAAACCACGCTTTTAGATAAAAAATACAAAAGCTTTTCTAGAAATGGCGCTAATTTATCCGATGATAAAAAAACCATTCTACGAGAAATCGACAAAGAATTATCAAAATTGAGTTTGCAATTTGGCGAAAATGTTTTGGCTGAAACCCAAGCGTTTCAAATGCATCTTACCGATGAAAAAGAATTAGCAGGTTTACCAGAAGGAACAATAGAAGCCGCTCATTCCTTGGCTAAAAGCCTTGAAAAAGAAGGTTGGATTTTCACTTTGGATCATCCAAGTTATATTCCATTTGTAACGTATTCTGATAATCGTAAATTGCGTAAAAAAATGGCAATTGCTTTCGGAGCGCGCGCTTTTCAAAACAATGAATACGACAATCAAGCAATCGTTTTAAAAATCGCAAAGCTACGTTTCGACAGAGCGCAAGTTTTGGGTTATGCCACGCACGCCCATTTTGTATTGGAAGAAAGAATGGCTGAAAATCCTGAGAAAGTGAAAACATTCTCCAATGATTTATTGGCAAAAGCCAAACCAGCCGCTCAAAAAGAATTTGCTGAATTGACCACTTTCGCCAAAAAATTAGACGGAATTGATCAATTAGAAAAATGGGATGGAGCGTATTATTCGGAGAAATTGAAACAACAATTATTCAATTTAGACGACGAAACGCTGAAACCTTATTTCCAATTAGAAAAAGTTTTAGATGGTGCTTTTACAGTTGCTCAAAAATTATACGGCATCACATTTGAAGAAATTTTCGACATTGACACATACCACGAAGAAGTAAAAACCTATAAAGCAAAAGATGAAGACAATCAATTAGTTGCCATTTTTTACGCTGATTTTTTTCCGAGAAAAGGAAAACGAAACGGTGCTTGGATGACATCTTATAAATCACAATATATTAAGGACGGAAGCAACGAAAGACCGCACATTTCGAATGTTTGTAATTTTACAAAACCCACAGAAACAAAACCATCCTTATTGACTTTCAACGAAGTAACCACTTTATTTCACGAATTCGGACACGGTTTACACGGAATGTTGGCGAATACCACTTATCCAAGTTTGTCGGGAACAAATGTATATTGGGATTTTGTGGAATTGCCAAGTCAGATTATGGAAAACTGGTGTTATGAAGCCGAAGCATTGGCTTTGTTCGCCTATCATTATCAAACTGACGAAATGATTCCGATGGAATTAGTTCAAAAAATCAAAGAAAGTGCCAGTTTTCAAGAAGGAATGGCAACGATGCGCCAATTGAGTTTTGGATTGTTAGATATGGGTTGGCACGGTCAAGATCCATCAAATATAAAAGACATAAAAACATTTGAAACCGAACAATTTTCAGCAATGCAATTGTATCCAGAAGTCAAAGAAAACGCAATGAGCACCGCTTTTTCACATATTTTTCAAGGCGGTTATTCGTCTGGATATTACAGTTACAAATGGGCCGAAGTTTTAGATGCTGATGCTTTTGCTTATTTCCAAGAAAAAGGAATTTTCAATAAAGAAGTGGCTGCAAAATTCAAAGAAAATGTTCTTTCCAAAGGCGGAATCGAACACCCAATGATTTTGTACAAACGCTTTAGAGGTCAAGAACCAAAACCTGACGCGCTGTTGAGAAGAGCAGGTTTAGCCCCCTAACCCTCGAAGGGGGAACTCAAAAGACGGAGACCATTTATTCTTATGGAATAAATAGAAAAAGTAACCACCACAAAATCGGCACACTTTCTACCCAAAACGAAGTATAATATTTTGAACGATTTTCATTTGAAAAATATAGAAAAATTGCAATTACAATGGCAATAACAAAATTCAATTGCAATTGTAAAAATTGAAAATTGCAATTGCCATTGAAAAAACCTAAACCACAAAATACAATCAATAAAACAAAACCAAGAACTTTAGTATTCTTAACTCCAATTTGTTGAGGTACAGTTTTCAAATGTGGGTCGTCCAATTTTAAATCTATAATTTCAAAAATTAGAATTAAGGTGAAAATCAAGAAAAATCGTTGTAATGCAATTATATAAAGAGAGTTTTGAAAGGAAATCTCTGAATTTAAAATTGGAAGAATTACCGTAACTCCAACCCAACAAATAGCAACAATATAAATTTTCAATCCTGCCCATTTTCTCGCATTTTTAGTATTTGGAAAAAAAGGAAGCGTATATAAAATAGTTAGAATTAAAAAAAAAGCTGCAATTATTTTGGTGCTGTATTGTAATTTAAAATAAAAATAAATCACTATTAATAAAGCTATAAAACTAAAAGCAGTAATGGCTTTCAATTGAATTTTCATTTTATTTTTATTGGCACGAGCCAAAGCATCAAATTTTACGAAATTATATCCTACGATAGTTCCAAAAAAAGCAAAATACGCAACAGAATTATCATTTGGAATGTTCAACATTAAACAGGTGATATTTACCAATGCAAAACACGATAAAGCAACATGAATACTAGAATTGATATAAAATGCTAATAATTGTTTTAAAAATTTCATTAAACAAAATTAATCAAACTGTTAATAAGAATGGCTTTTAGTTGAAAAATTCTGTGAATTTTGGTGATAAATCATCTTAAACTTTGATAATAATGCATAAATTTGCAAAAATAAATTAACTACACTTTAATTACAATATGAAAACAGATGCTTTTGCTTTAAGACACATTGGACCTAGAGAAAATGACCTTCAACACATGCTGAAAACAATTGGAGCTGAGACGCTTGATCAATTGATTTTAGAAACAATTCCAGACGATATTCGATTAAAATCTTCATTAAATTTAGATTCGGCAATGACCGAATATGAATTTTTAAATCATATTACTGCATTAGGAAATAAAAATAAAATGTTTCAATCTTATATTGGTTTGGGTTATAATCAAGCGATTGTTCCTGCTGTAATTCAAAGAAATATTTTTGAAAATCCGGGATGGTACACTGCATATACACCGTATCAAGCGGAGATTGCTCAAGGTAGATTGGAAGCTATTTTGAATTTCCAAACCATGGTTATTGAATTAACTGGAATGGAAATTGCAAATGCCTCTTTATTAGACGAAGGAACTGCAGCTGCTGAGGCTATGGCGTTATTATTTGACGTCCGTTCTCGAGACCAAAAGAAAAATAATATTTGTAAATTCTTCGTTTCTGAAGAAATATTACCCCAAACTTTATCCGTATTAAAAACCCGTTCCGAACCAATTGGTGTAGAATTAGTTATCGGAAACCACGAAGATTTTGATTTTTCAAATGACTTTTACGGAGCTATTCTTCAATATCCAGGAAAATTTGGACAGGTTCATGATTATGCAGAATTTATTGCTAAAGCAAAAGAAAACGAGATTAAAGTTGCCGTTGCAGCAGATATTTTGAGTTTAGTAAAATTAACTCCTCCGGGAGAAATGGGTGCCGATGTAGTTTTAGGAACCACACAACGATTCGGAATCCCGTTAGGTTATGGAGGTCCTCACGCTGCTTATTTCGCTACAAAAGACGAATACAAAAGAAGTATGCCGGGAAGAATTATCGGAGTTACGGTGGATACTAATGGAAATCGTGCTTTGAGAATGGCTTTGCAAACTAGAGAACAACACATAAAACGCGATAAAGCGACTTCAAATATTTGTACGGCACAAGTATTATTGTCAGTAATGGCGGGAATGTACAGCGTTTATCACGGTCCAAAAGGCTTACAATATATTGCTAATAAAGTGCACGCCTCAGCAGCAACTTTGGCAAACGAACTTTCAAAAATAGGTTTTGAACAAATGAATACTGCGTTTTTTGACACTATTGTAGTGAAAGCGGATTCAAAAAAAATTAATGAAATTGCATTAGCAAACGAAATCAACTTTTACTATATCGATGATAATTCAGTTTCGATTTCTTTGAATGAAACTACAAGTATTTCCGATTTAAATAAAATTATTGGTGTTTTCGCTTCCGCAAATGGAACGCAGGCAACCGCAATTCAAGTATTAACGGAGACAAATCATTTTCCTGAGAATTTAATTAGAACTTCTACTTTTTTAAAGCATGATGTTTTCAACAAATACCATTCTGAAACTGCCTTGATGCGCTATATTAAAATGTTGGAGCGCAAAGATTTGGCATTAAATCATTCTATGATTTCCTTGGGTTCTTGCACAATGAAACTAAATGCTGCAGCCGAAATGTTGCCATTAAGCAACCCACAATGGAATAACATTCACCCATTCGTCCCAATAGACCAAGCACAAGGGTATAAAGAAATGTTGACCAAACTAGAACAACAATTAAACGTGATTACTGGTTTTGCAGGGACTACTTTGCAACCTAATTCGGGAGCTCAAGGCGAATATGCAGGACTTATGGTTATTCGTGCGTACCATCAATCTCGTGGTGATCATCACAGAAATATCGCTTTAATTCCGTCATCAGCACACGGAACAAATCCAGCTTCGGCGGCTATGGCAGGAATGAAAGTTATTGTTACTAAAACATTAGAAAACGGAAATATCGATTTGGACGATTTGCGTGAAAAAGCACTTCTTCACAAAGATAATCTATCCTGTTTAATGGTAACTTATCCATCTACTCATGGTGTTTTTGAAAGTGCTATCAGAGAAATTACACAGTTAATTCACGATAATGGCGGTCAAGTTTATATGGACGGTGCCAATATGAATGCGCAAGTAGGGTTGACAAATCCTGCAACAATTGGCGCAGACGTTTGTCATTTGAATTTACATAAAACTTTCTCAATTCCTCACGGAGGCGGAGGTCCTGGTGTAGGTCCAATTTGTGTTGCACCACAATTAGTTCCATTTTTACCCTCAAATCCATTAATTTGTACTGGAGGAGAAAACGCAATTACAGCCATTTCTGCAGCACCTTGGGGATCTGCTTTGGTGTGTTTGATTTCATATGGATATATTTGCATGTTGGGTGCAGAAGGAGTTACGAATGCCACAAAATATGCCATTCTGAATGCCAATTATATTAAAGAGCGCTTGAACGGTCATTATGATACTTTGTATTCGGGGGAAATGGGTCGTGCGGCTCACGAAATGATTTTGGAATGTCGTCCTTTCAAACTGAAAGGAGTTGAAGTTACCGATATTGCAAAACGATTGATGGATTATGGTTTTCATGCGCCAACTGTTTCGTTTCCAGTTGCAGGAACCTTAATGATTGAGCCAACAGAAAGTGAAAATTTAGAAGAATTAGATCGTTTTTGCGATGCTATGATTGCAATCAGAAAAGAAATTGAAGCAAGCACTTTGGAAGATCACGATACGGTTTTGAAAAACGCGCCTCATACTTTAGCCATGTTAACAACGGATGTTTGGAATTTTCCTTATACACGAGAAACCGCAGCTTTCCCATTGGATTATATTGCCGAAAATAAATTTTGGCCAACCGTTCGAAGAACAGATGATGCTTATGGCGATAGAAATTTAGTTTGCTCTTGCGCTCCAATTGAAGCGTATATGGAAAACTAGCAGTAAATCATTTTAACAAAAAATCCATTTCAAAACGTATTATTTGAAATGGATTTTTTTATATTTGGACATGAAAGATATTTTAAACACGGATGATTTATATGTATTGGTAAATGATTTTTATCGAAAATTGTTGATAGACAAATCGATTAGTTACATTTTTACCGATGTTGTGAAAATTAAATTGGAAGAACATTTGCCAATACTTGTGACATTTTGGTCACAAGCCATCTTTAATACTGGTGGATATTATAATAATTTAACTCAAATTCATTTAGATATTAGTGAAAAGGAATATTTAACGCCTGAACTTTTTGCAATTTGGCTCAAACATTTTAATGCAGCGGTAGACGAAAATTTTATCGGAACGAATTCTGAAAAAATTAAAACCCAAGCTTTAAGTTTAGCTACGGTGATGCAAATAAAAATCAATTTAAATAGCAAAAAGTTAGATAATTAATATTTTTTAAGCTTAAAATGAAATTATTTCATAATTATATGCATGCATAGTATTTTTTTTGTTTACATAAGAAATATTATACTTAAATTAGCTTACAATAAAATATCGATTCTATAATGAATATAAAAATAACGGGTTCTGGGAGTTATATTCCAGGGTTAAAAGTCAGCAATACCGATTTCATTGGACATCATTTTATGAATGAAGATGGAAGCCCTTTTGGTTATAGCAATGATATTGTAATTGGAAAATTCAAAGGAATTACCGGTATTGAAGAACGACGGTATGCCGAACCAAATATTATCACTTCTGATATGGCTTATTTAGCCGCTGAAAAAGCAATTATAAATGCAGGAATTGACTCAGAAACATTAGATTATATTATAGTCGCACATAATTTTGGGGATATTAAAAGCGGTGCCATTCAATCAGATGCTGTACCCTGTTTAGCGGCACGCGTCAAACATAAATTACAAATTCAAAATCCAAAATGTGTTGCTTTCGATATTCTTTTTGGTTGTCCAGGTTGGATTGAAGGGATGCTTCAGGCGTATGCGTTGATAAAATCGGGAATGGCTAAGAAATGTTTGGTTATTGGGGCAGAATCATTGTCTCGCGTTGTAGATCCACACGATAGAGATTCAATGATTTATGCCGATGGAGCTGGAGCAACAATTGTGGAAAACACAAATGAAAATAGCGGAATTTTATCTCACGAAAGTGCTTCCTATACATTCAGCGAAAAAGACTACCTGTTTTTTGGAAAATCTTTCAACTCAAAATTGAATCCCGATGTAGGTTACATAAAAATGCACGGTCGCAAAATATATGAATTTGCATTAAGTCACGTGCCAACAGCAATGAAAAGTTGCTTGGAGAAAAGTGGAGTTTCAATCGAGGATGTTAAAAAAATTCTTATCCATCAAGCAAATGAAAAAATGGATGAAGCTATAATTAACCGTTTTTATAAATTATACGATCAAAAAGCACCTGAAGGAATTATGCCAATGAGTATTAATTTTTTAGGGAATAGTAGTGTGGCTACGATTCCAACTTTGTTTGATTTATTGGTTAATGGAAAGCTTGAAAATCAAGAAATTAAAAAGGGCGACGTATTACTTTTTGCTTCTGTTGGTGCTGGAATGAATATTAACGCCTTCGTTTATAGGTATTAGAATTTGATTTTCGACATTGTTTTTTCTACCCAAAAATTATAAGAAAACACCAATTTAAGTTTGTAAATAAGCAAAAGGTTCATCGACAAACAGAATATTGTTTTGTAAATTAAATTCCATAAATTACTTTCAAAATTCGGTAAATAGTTGCTCACTAAAAGCACGATACTAAATACTAAAATCAATTTTAGATAAGACTTGTCAAAAGGAAGTATTTTGAATTTTTGATATATAAACAGTAGTTTTGAAAAATTAAAGAGCAACATTGCAATTAATGAAGCCACTGCCACACCTTCAATCCCAAAATGAAATACTTTTATAAAAACGATATTTAGGGAAATATTCAATAGGATTAAAACTCCAATTGCAATCAGGTTAAACCTATAATATTTGGAATACGTAATAATTTCCCCATTAAATCCAGTTCCCATATTCACTAAAACATTGAACCCTAAAATCAAAATTACAGGAATGGATGCCATTAAATTCTCGTGTGTTGGCAATAGTAAAAACAAGTTTTCAATTCCAATAAATATGCAACTGTACAGCAGTGCACCAATGAAAAATAGTAATTTTGAAATTTCTTTGTACTTTAAATCCAATTCGGCAATGGCATTATTTTTTATGTAATTGGAAATTATAGGAGCGTATAAAATAAAAATGCCTGTTGCAGGAACAGCAAGTGCCGACGCTAATGTTACGCCAATACTAAAAGTCCCGTTGTCTTCCATCGAAAGGAATTTGGGAATCATAATAGAATCAATTCTAAATGCAAATACAGAACCTAGACTTCCCGCAAAAGCATATAATGAAAAGCGATACATTTCGGTTTTGCTAATTTCTGTAAATAGCGATTTGAAATTAAAATTGAATTCAGGTTTGAAATAGTAAAAAAGATATATTGCTATAAATAGAGCTATCAAACTGTATGAAATAATATAAAAAAGTAATGCTTCTTCTGTAGAATAGTAGTTGTTTAAAACCATCAAAAACACTATTGGCAATGCTATTTTTGGAATTATATTATCAAAAAAAGTAGGAACTGCAATTTTCTGAATAATGGTAGCTTGCTTTTTAAATAAATCTATAAAAGCCAACGAAAAGGCAATTGGAAATGCCAAATAAATGTACTTAAACCCTTTAAATATTGGAAAAAACGAAAAAAATCCAATTGAAGTTAGTACTAGTAAACTTATTGCAATTATAGATAAAATACTATAATTAAACAACTGTTTTTCTTGTTGTTTGTCTAATTTTGGCCCGAATTTTATCAATGCTTGAGAAGCTCCTAAGAGCATTATTGGAAACAAAATTTGAGCTAAAGATTCTACATATCTAAAAATGCCAAGCATTTCTTTATTTTTTGGATAGATAAAAAGTGTAGAAACGATACCTATTAAAATACCCGCATAATTAATTATGGTAAAGAAAAAAGCTTGTTTGTGTGTTGCTTTATTTTGCATAATTACTGGGTGAAAATTCCATTTATTCCTTTTTTTGAGTTAAATCGAATTAGTTTAATCGTTTTAATATCCAAAAGTAAACTAAAAAAATAGCGTTTCAATTTATAAAAGAGATAAATAGATTTTAGTAAACCTTGAGATTTAAAATGAAATTTTGGCAATCCAAAAACTGACTTTAATCCAAGAATGAGTGATGTAAATAAAGAATTATTACAATTTATAACCTGAATTAAAACCAAATACTGAGATTGTAATAGGATTTTATTACTATTTAATTTTACAATTCTATCGTGACAAATTGCGGCATTTTTGACAATTCCAATGTTGAGTTTATGATAATGAACTCTGTCACAAAAATTTCGATCTTCGCCATAATGATTGAAAATGGGTTCAAAATAGCCTACTTTTTGAAAACATTCTTTTGAAACCAACCAAGCTGCTGCATTTACAAATGGAACTATTCTAATAGAATTCGAGTCGATTTCTGTTTCGTTTTTATTGTAATAAGTGCTGAAACTACTGTCTAAAATGGTTTTGTCTGCGGAATAATGCATTGGACTTACAATTCCTAAATCTGGATTTTGAAATAATTTTTCGACTAAGTTTGTAATTGTATTTTCAAAAATCCAAGTGTCTTGATTTAATAAAAAAATAGCGTCCGCACCGTTTTTAATTGAAATACCAATTCCAATGTTATTGGCTTTGCCAAAACCTAAATTAGTATTATTTTGAATGAGTTGGATGTTTTTGTATTCCTTTAAAAGTGCAACAGATTGGTCAGTTGAAGCATTATCCACAACGATAATATCAATTGGATAGTTGGATTTTAATAAAGAATCGATGTTCTTTTTAATCCAAATTTCACCATTATAAGTTACTATTACAACACTTATTTTCTTTTCCAATCGAAAGTATTTTTTTTAATCAGTACAAAAATAATGATATTTGCACTAGACTTTGAAAAAAAATGAAATATTACATTATTATTCCGGCACATAACGAAGCTGATTTTATTGCCTTGACATTAAATTCTATTGATTCTCAAACACTATTGCCCTCAAAAGTGGTGGTTGTCAATGACAATTCAACGGATGCAACGGCTTCTATTGTCGCTGAATTTAGTAATTCGCACGACTATATTTCATTAGTAAATAAAATTTCAGAAGCCATTCATTTGCCGGGAAGCAAAGTTATTCAAGCCTTTCATAAAGGATTTGAAACTATCGATGCGGATTATGATATAATTGTAAAGTTAGACGCCGATTTGATTTTGCCTGACAATTATTTTGAAACTATTATAAATCATTTCAAGAAAGATAACAAAATCGGAATGGTTGGCGGTTTTGCCTATATTGAAAAAAAAGGACAATGGATTTTAGAGAATTTAACCGATAAAGATCATATTCGTGGTGCTTTTAAAGCCTATCGAAAAGAATGTTTTTTGCAAATTGGAAATCTAAAACCTGCAATGGGTTGGGATACTGTGGATGAATTGTTGTGTAAATTCTATGGTTGGAAAGTAGTAACCGATGCTGATTTGAAGGTAAAACATTTGAAACCAACGGGTGCGAACTACAATAAAACCGCCAGATTCAAGCAAGGAGAAGCTTTTTATTCTTTAGGATATGGTTTTGTAATTACTGCAATAGCTTCTGCGAAATTGGCAGTTATGAAAAGGAAACCACTTTTGTTTTTTGATTATATTCAAGGTTTTTGGAAAGCCAAATTAAGTAAAAAACCACTTTTGGTTTCTGACGAACAAGCCAAGTTTATTAGAAATTATCGTTGGAATAAAATGAAAGGAAAGTTGTTTTAATATTTCGTCCAACCGTAATTAAAAACAAAATCTAAAATTCAAACAAAATACAGTATTTTTGCGTAAGATTACTTTCGACTGAATACTATAAACTGAACACTAAAAAAATGATGCTCATTCGCTATTTATCGCAAATCGGAAAGTACTTTCTAATGTGGAGGGAAATTTTCAAAAAGCCAACAAAATGGTCTGTAATGAAAATTCTTATTTTCAAGGAAATCGATGATTTAATTATTGGCTCACTTGGAATTGTAGCCTTCATTTCGTTCTTTGTGGGCGGCGTTGTTGCTATTCAAACTGCATTAAATTTGACCAACCCATTAATACCAAAATACCTAATCGGGTTCGCCACAAGACAGTCTGTGATATTAGAATTTGCACCCACTTTTATTTCGGTTGTTATGGCTGGAAAAATGGGTTCATTTATCACGTCAAGTATTGGTACAATGCGTGTTACGGAGCAAATTGATGCATTAGAAGTAATGGGTGTAAACTCTTTAAATTATTTAGTTTTTCCTAAATTAATGGCCTTGTTGTTGTACCCTTTTTTAATTGGAATTTCTATGTTTATAGGTATTCTTGGAGGTTATATTGCTGCAGTTTACGGTGGCTTTGGTAGTGAATCTGATTTTGTTGATGGTTTGCAACAAAAATTCATACCCTTCCATATTGCGTATGCATTTATTAAAACCTTTCTTTTTGGTTTAATTTTAGCAACAATTCCGTCCTTTCACGGGTATTATATGAAAGGTGGTGCACTCGAAGTTGGTAAAGCAAGTACAGTCTCATTTGTTTGGGCATCGGTTACCATTATTGCAGTAAATTATATATTAACGCAATTACTTTTGACCTAATGATAGAAATAAAAAACATTGAGAAATCCTTTAGTGACAGTAAAGTTTTGAAAGGCGTTTCTACGATTTTTGAAACTTGCAAAACCAATTTAATCATCGGACAAAGTGGTTCTGGAAAGACAGTTTTGCTTAAAAGTTTACTTGGAATCCATACCCCAGAAGCAGGAACAATTTCATTTGACGGCAGAATTTATTCGCAATTATCAGCAGATGAAAAAAGAGAATTAAGAACCGAAATTGGAATGGTTTTTCAAGGAAGTGCCCTTTTTGATTCAATGACTGTAGCTGAAAATGTTGGATTTCCATTGAAAATGTTTACCAATAATTCAAAATCTGAAATTCAAGATCGTGTAGATTTTGTTTTGAAAAGAGTGAATTTAGTAGATGCACACACTAAATTCCCTGCCGAAATTTCAGGAGGAATGCAAAAACGGGTTGCCATTGCAAGGGCAATTGTAAACAATCCTAAATATTTATTTTGTGACGAACCTAATTCTGGTTTAGATCCAAATACTGCCATTTTAATTGATAATCTTATCAAGGAAATTACAGAAGAATACAATATTACGACTGTAATAAATACCCACGATATGAATTCTGTTATGGAAATTGGCGAGAAAATAATTTTCCTAAAAAACGGTTTAAAAGAGTGGGAAGGAACCAAAGAAGAGATTTTTAGAACTGATAATCAAGCGATTGTCGATTTTGTATATTCTTCTAACCTGTTTAAAAAAGTTCGAAAAGCGTATTTATTAGAATAAAAAAAAGGCGAAAATTAAATCTAATTTTCGCCTTTTTTATGATTTATACTTTTAAACTTGCTACAATTCCTTTAATTTCTTGCTCTTTAGATTTTGGATAAATGAGCAAAACATTGTCTTTATCAACGACGATAAAATCTTCTAAACCATCAATAATTACCAATTTATCTTTTGATGTACTTATAATATTGCTCGAAGAATTTTTTAATAAAACAGTTGCATTTACAACAGCATTATTATTTGCATCTTTATCTAATTTTTCGTGCAATGAACCCCAAGTTCCAAGGTCATTCCAATCGAAAGTTGCGGGTAAAACATATACGTTTTTCGCTTTTTCTAATATGGCATAATCAATGGAAACGTTTTCTGAATCGGCATAATTTTCACTAATAAAGGTAGTTTCTGAATTGGTATTATAACTTTCAAAACCCTTTAAAAACAACGCATTCATTTGAGGTTTGAATTTTTCAAATGCATTTAAAATTGATTTTACAGACCAGATGAATATTCCGCCATTCCATAAAAAATTTCCACTTGCAAGAAATGATTTTGCCGTTTCATAATCTGGTTTTTCTCTGAATTGACTTACTGATTTAATTGGATTTTCATCTGATTTATCATATTCGATATAGCCAAAACCTGTGTTTGGAAACGTCGGTTTTATCCCTAAAGTCATCAGTGCATCTTCATTGGAACAAAAATCAAAACACTGTTTCAAATTATTTGAAAATGTAACTTCATCTTCAATCCAATGATCGCTTGGCGCAACCACCATAACTGCATTTGGATTTAGTTTTTGAATTTTTAAAGAAGCATATAAAATACAAGGTGCCGTATTTCGCATTGCTGGCTCAAGCAAAACTTGCGCTTGTTTCACCATTGGCAATTGCTCTAAAACTAAGTTATTGTACCTTTCGTTGGTTAGAATATAAATATTTTCAACGGGAATTAACTTTGATAATCGGCCAAATGTTTTTTGAATTAAGGTATCGCCAGAACCCAACATATCGTGAAATTGTTTTGGAAATTCAGTGGTGCTCACAGGCCAAAATCTTGATCCAACGCCACCTGCCATTAAAATTGCGTAATAATTTGTATTCATTTTCTAATTGGTTAATACCTCTACTTCGGCATTTGGATTAAATAAATAAATCCGACCTGAATTTACTTCTATGCATTCGTATCTTTTTACTCGTAACGCAATTTTTTTAAAAATCTTTCCATTTGGAATTCTAAAAACACTGCCGTAAGGAATTTCAAAGACATAGTTTTTGTCGTTTTGCGCATCATATTGTTTCAATGCCAATGCTAATGTTGCATCGGTATCGCTACTTGCTGACGGGTTTTTAAAATGTCTTGCCAGTAAAGGTAGTAAATTTGAGGGAAATATTTCTGGCCGAATAAAAGGAACCATCATAATTTGGAAACTATATTTCCATTCATTTCCGTGAGGTTTTATAGTTTTTCCAAATTTTTCAAACGCTACTAAATGTGAAATTTCGTGAATTAATGTAATCAGAAATCGGTATTTATTCAAACTCGCATTTACAGTAATTTCGTGTTTGCCGCTCAATCCTTTTCTATAATCACCATGTCGTGTTACTCGTTCATTGACAATCTTAAGGTGAACTTGATTGGCGACAATAAGTTCAAATACTGGTTTTACAGCATGTTCAGGAATATATTTTGACAATGTTTCTTCCAAGAATTAAATAATTATGAATTATGAATTATGAGTTTTTCTTTGAGATAATTATTATACTTCTAATTATTTTTAAAACTTCTGTACTTTGTTCGTGAAGGGAATTAAATTCCAAATCAGATATATAATTTGTTTCTTTTAATAGTTCTAACCAATACATTGTTTCGTCACATTCTTTTTGAGAAATGGATAATTTATGGATGAAATCAGCTTTACTTTTTGCGTTGATAGCTTCCCTGACATTAGCACCAATTGAAGTTACAGAACGTAAAAATTGTTTACTCATTACAAATTCCTTCTTTTCTGAAATTAAAAATTTGTAAAAATTAACACCTCGAATGGCTAATTCAAAATTTTTCTTTTTAACGATGCTCTCATTCATAACTTATAACTTATAATTAATTTATGGATTCGTTGATGATACTTGTAACACTTTTCCGTTGTAATATTTATTTCCAGTTAGGGTAAAATCATAAATATAACTTGCCATTTCAATTGCTGTTAATGGTGCTTTATATCCCGGGAATGCTTCTTCCAACATTTCTGTTTGAACGGAACCCAAAGCCAAAACATTGAATGCAATTCCTTGTTCTTTATATTCTTCCGCTAGTAATTCAGATAGCGTAATTACGGCGCCTTTACTGGAACTATAAGCTGATAATCCAGCAAATTTGAGACTTCCTTGAATTCCCCCCATACTACTTATGGTTACCACGTGGCTTCCTTTTTGTAGAAATGGCAAACAAATTCGAGTTAAATTAGCAACCCCAAAAACATTAACTTTATAGATATTTTCGAATTCTTCGAGTGAAGTTTCTGAAAAAGGTTTCAACAATAAAGTTCCCGCATTATGAACAAGTGCATCAATTTTTTTCCATGAAGTTGATAAAAAATGTTCCACTTTCGTCAAATCTTCCTCTGATGATAAATCAACGGAAAGACACGTTATATTGGGATTTTCAATTAATATTTGTGGTGTTTTTCGAGAAAGTGCCAAAACTTGATGCCCTGCATTTGCAAATTGTAAAGCCAATTCAAATCCAATGCCCCTTGAAGTTCCTGTAACTATGATGTTTTTCATAGGGCTAAATTAGATAAAATTTCAGAGATAATTGTTGATTTTCATTACAGAATTTATATTTCACACTTATTTAAATATCTAAATCCTTTTATAAAATTAAAGTAATTCTAATCTTATTTTATTATTTTTGACAAGCTTGAATTTATCTGAAGAAATTATAATTTTATGAAACGTATTTTATTTCTAATACTCATAGTAATACCAATGTTAGCTATGTCTCAATCTGATTTTGATAAAGCGGAAAAATTATTTATCGCTAATAATTTTGAGCAATCTCGTATTTTATTTGAAAATTACTTAAAAGACAATCCTAATAATCTCAAAACATTGGAATATTTAGGAGATATTGAAGGACAAAATAAGTCGTGGGATAAGGCTATTTTTTATTATCAAAAATTGAAACAAATTAAGCCTTCAGAGGCAAATTATTATTATAAATATGGAGGTGTTTTAGGAATGAAAGCCAAAGAGAGCAATAAATTTGCAGCACTTGGATTGATTTCAGAGGTGAAAGCAGCGTTTGAAAAAGCGATTATTTTAAATCCAAAACACCTTGAAGCACGATGGGCATTGATTGAATTGTATTTGCAATTGCCAGGAATTGTTGGTGGAAGCGAGAGAAAAGCACTACTTTACGCCAATGAATTATCTCAATTATCAACAATTGATGGGTATCTTTCCAAAGGTCACATTGCAGAATATTTCGAAAGATATTCGGAGGCAGAGAAGCATTATAAAAAAGCAGTTGAAATTGGAAAGTCGAAAAAAGCCTATCTAATTCTTGCCAACTTGTATAAAAACAAAATGCGTCAACCAGAAAAAGCGAAGTTAGTTTTAGAGGATTTTGAAAGACAAAAAATATAATTTAGACATATAATATTCATAAACAAAAGGATAAATAATGCGTACTCATTTTATTGCAATAGGAGGAAGTGCGATGCACAATTTAGCATTGGCACTACATAACAAAGGTTACAAAGTTACAGGAAGTGACGATGCCATTTTTGAACCTTCAAAATCAAGGTTAGAAAAAAAAGGAATTATGCCCAAAGAATTGGGTTGGTTTCCTGAAAAAATAACTTCGGATATTGATTCTGTAATTCTTGGGATGCACGCCAAGAAAGACAATCCTGAATTGTTAAAAGCACAAGAATTGGGACTTAAAATTTATTCATATCCTGAATTTTTATACGAACAATCGAAAAATAAAACACGAGTTGTAATTGGTGGTTCACACGGAAAAACAACAATTACTTCGATGATTTTGCACGTTATGCATTTCCATAATATTGAAGTTGATTATATGGTTGGCGCACAATTGGAAGGATTTGATACGATGGTTCATTTAACGGAAGAAAATGATTTTATTGTTCTTGAAGGGGATGAATATTTGTCTTCGCCAATGGACAGACGCCCGAAATTTCATTTATACCAACCCAATATTGCTTTGATTTCAGGAATTGCTTGGGATCATATTAATGTTTTTCCAACGTATGAAAATTACGTTGAGCAGTTTGAAATTTTCATTAAAATGATTACCAATGGTGGAATTTTGGTTTATAATGAAGACGATTCTGAAGTGAAACGAGTGGCTGAAGCAGCAACAAATCCAATACGAAAATTGCCTTATTCAACACCTAAATATTCTGTAAAAGACGGAGCAACTTTGTTAGAAACACCAGAAGGCGCAATGCCAATTGAAGTTTTTGGTGCCCATAATTTAAATAATTTAGCGGGTGCAAAATGGATTTGCCAAAATATGGGTGTTGATGAAGCTGATTTTTATGAAGCCATTGCAAGTTTTAAAGGGGCTTCAAAACGATTAGAAAAAATTGCCGAAAGCAAATCAAAAGTTGCCTATAAAGATTTTGCACATTCCCCAAGTAAAGTTGCCGCAACTACAAAAGCTGTAAAAGAACAATATCCAAATCGCACTTTAGTAGCGTGTTTGGAATTGCACACGTATAGCAGTTTGAATGCTGAATTTCTAAAAGAATATCAAGGCGCATTAGAATTTGCAGATATTGCCGTAGTTTTTTATTCGCCTGATGCGGTGAAAATAAAACAATTGGAAGAAGTAACGTATGAGCAAATTTCACAAGCATTTAACCGTGAAGATTTGATTATTTATACCAATCCAGTAGCTTTTAAAGACTATTTATTCAATTTAAATCTTGAAAATTCAGCATTATTATTAATGAGTTCTGGAAATTACGGAGGATTGAATTTTGATGAAGTTAAAGGATTGATTGAATAATAAAAAGTAGCATTTTTTCACCTACTATTTAAACGCCATTTAATTATATAAATATGGAAAATAATTCGTTCCCAATTACAAATTGGTCAGAAGACGATCGCCCACGAGAAAAACTGATGTTAAAAGGAAAAGCTGCATTAAGCGATGCCGAACTTATTGCCATTTTAATTGGTTCTGGAAGTCGAAATGAAAGTGCAGTTGAATTGAGCAGACGGATTTTGTCAAGTGTCGATAATAATTTGAATGCATTAGGAAAATTATCGATTGCACAATTGGTATGTTTCAAAGGAATTGGCGAAGCAAAAGCAATTTCTATAATTGCAGCAATGGATTTGGGACGAAGAAGAAGGGGAGAAGCAGCGGCAGAATTAAAGAAAATAACTTCTAGCAAGATGATTTTTGAAATTATGCAACCCGTAATTGGTGAATTGCCGCACGAGGAATTTTGGATAATTTATGTCAATAATTCCAATCGGATTATTTCAAAATCACAATTAAGTAAAGGTGGAATTACTGCAACTTTGGTAGATGTTCGGTTGATTTTTAAAAACGCCTTGGAAAATGGAGCAACTGGAATTGTTCTTTGTCACAACCATCCATCGGGAACCTTGAAAGCGAGTGAAGCAGATATTAAGATTACAAAAAAAATAAAATTAGCCGCCGATAGTTTAGATATTACAATTTTAGACCATATAATTGTTGGTGAACATGGTTATTTTAGTTTTACAGATGAAGGAATTTTATAAATTTATAATGATACCGCTTGTTATTTCAAATTAGTACAATAAAAATTGAACCAAATGAAATATACTGCTGCATTATACCAGAACGATTGGACTAGTTAATAATTATAAATTGGTATGACAAAAAAAATAATTTTATCCCTTTTTATATTCCTTAGAATCGCCTTGTTTTCTCAAGAAATAAATAAAACATTTACAATAAATGGAAACGTTGAAGGCGATTATAGCGGTATGATTTATCTGCGTTCAAGCGCACTTGAAAATATAAATGATAGTTGTTTGGTGGTTGATAAAAAATTCAAATTCAAAGGCAAATTAGGTGATTCCGCTAAAATTTCCCTGACTTTAAAACCAACTTCTACCGTTGCTTTTTTCTATTTAGAAAACAGTATTGTAGATGTAACAATAGCAACAACCGTTTTTAAAAATGGAAATGAAGATGTTAATGATATAGAAATCAAGAAAATTTCAGGTTCTAAAACCAACGATTTGATGACTTCAATTGATGAATATCAGAAGGCAATTGAAAAAAGCGGGCTTACTAAAGAGGAGAAAAGCAATAAAATTTACAAGAAGTATTTTGAAACAGTAATTGGAAATCCCGGTTATCCCATTTTGGATTTGATATTAAAAAAAGCACCAAAAAATCAGGTTTTATCTGCGGAACAAATTAACGATTTAATGTTGGTTGCGCCTATTAAAAAGAAAATAGAAATTGAAAAAGTAAAAGATACTTTAAAAATATTTAACAAAACAGTACTTTCTAAAAAGTTGAAAATTGGCAAAAAATTGGAGAATTTCAGTTTACCAAATCAAACTGGAGAATCAGTTTCTATAGAAGATTTTAGAGGAAAAGTAGTGCTAATTAATTTTTGGGCATCTTGGTACAAACCAAGTAGAAAAAATAATATTGAATGGAAAGATATTTATAATAAGTATAAAAATAGAAATTTTGAAATTGTGAGTATTTCGATTGATACTTACGGTAATAACTGGACAAAAGCTATAGAAACTGATGGTTTGAGTTGGACGAATCTTGTCGATATTGGAGGCTGGCACGGAAAAGTCACCAATCAATTTGAGATTAAAGGCATTCCACTAAACATACTATTAGACAAAGACGGGAAAATAATTGCAGTCAATTCAACGGGTGAATTGCTCCTTAAAAAATTAGATTTTCTTTTAAAATAATTAAAATACAACTATGAAAATTTCTGATGTTTTCTTTGATTTAGACCATACACTTTGGGATTTTGAAAAAAATTCTGCATTGGCAATTGAAACTATTTTCAAGAAACACGCTATAGATGTTGACTTGGACTTATTCCTAACTCATTATGTTCCAATAAATATCAAATATTGGGAATTGTATCGAGTGGATGAAATCACGCAATATGAATTGCGATTGGGGAGATTAAAAGACACATTCGTACTATTAAATTATGAAATTGATGATGAAAGAATACTGTTTTTATCAGAAGAATATATTGAATACTTACCAAAATTCAATCATCTTTTTGAAGGTGCAATTGCAATTTTAGACTATTTAAAACCGAAATATAATTTGCATATTATAACGAATGGTTTTCAAGAAATTCAAGGAAATAAATTACAAAATTCTAATATTGGACATTATTTCAAAACCATTACCAATTCTGAATCAGCGGGTGTGAAAAAGCCAAATCCTAAAATTTTTGAATATGCGGTAGCTTCAGCAAAAGCACAAAAAGAACATAGTATTATGATTGGCGATTGTATCGAAGCAGATGTAAATGGCGCCTTAAATTTTGGGATGGATGCCATTCTATTTAATATTGACCCAACGAAAACACATATAAATATCAAACAAGTTTCACATTTATTAGAATTAAAAAATTATCTTTAGAGTATGAAAAAATATATCATTTTACTTGTAGTTTTGGCTTCAAGCTTAGGTTTCTCTCAAACTATCAACGATTATAAATATGCAATTGTTCCTTCAAAATTTACTTTTTTAAATGAAAAAGATCAATATCGATTGAACACACTTACCAAAATGTTAATGGAAAAATACGGTTTTGTCACTTTTTTTGACACTGATATTTTACCCGCCGAAGTTGCTGAAAGCAATTGCAACAAGGTTTTTGTAGAAGTGCTGAACAATGGAAATATGTTTAAGACCAAAATCTCCGTGGTCTTAAAAGATTGTAAAAACACAGTTTTATTTACATCTGTAGAAGGCAAAAGTCAAGAAAAAGAATATCAAGTTGCCTATAATATAGCGTTGCGAGAAGCGTTTAATTCATTTGAAAAATTGGGATATAAATACAATGGCAATGGTAATTTCAATATCAATGTCATTGCAAAAGAAAATAGTAATGTGAAAGACAGGAATGTAATAAATGACAATATAAAAGCCAATGATTTGGTTTTATTTGCGCAACCCATCGAAAATGGATTTCAACTTATAGATTCAACACCAAAAGTGATTATGAAAATTTATAAAACATCAAGCCCAATTTGCTTTATTGCATATAAAAACAACATTCAAGGAGTTTTGATTTCAAAAGAAAATCAGTGGTTTTTTGAATATATTAGTAACTCAAAATTACTTTCGGAAAAAGTAGAAGTGAAGTTTTAAATCGGCATCACCCAACTCATAACTTATAACTCATAACTCATAACTTTAATACCCATATTTATCTTTCCAACGATTTTTTAAAAACTCCCGAGTTCCATTTTCCCTTGAGTTATTCCCGGGATTATATAGTAAAGTTTCTGCTATTTCATCAGGTAAAAATTCTTGTTCAGCAAAATTATTTGCAAAATCGTGCGAATATTTATATTCCTCGCCATAACCCAATTCCTTCATCAATTTCGTTGGTGCATTTCTCAAATGAATCGGAACGGGCAAATCCCCAGATTGTTTTACCAACTGCTGCGCCTGATTTATCGCCATATAACTGGCATTACTTTTGGGAGAAGTCGCCAAATATATTGCGCATTGGCTCAACAAAATTCTGCTTTCAGGATAACCAATTGTCGAAACCGCTTGAAAAGTTGTGTTTGCCATAATAAAAGCCGTTGGATTTGCATTTCCAATATCTTCACTCGATAAAATCAACATTCGCCGGGCAATAAATTTAACATCTTCACCACCTTCAATCATTCTTGCCAACCAATAAACCGCTCCATTGGGATCACTTCCACGTATCGATTTTATAAATGCCGAAACAATATCATAATGCTGCTCCCCAGTTTTATCATACAAAACCGTATTTTGCTGCACTAACCGCAAAACTTTTTCATTCGTAATCAAAATCTCGTCTTCATTAGAAGCGTTTACGACCAATTCAAAAATATTTAATAGCTTGCGTCCATCGCCACTCGAAAGCCTTAAGATTGCCTCAGATTCCTCCATCACAATATTTTTAGTTTTCAAATACACGTCTTCCCGCATCGCTCTTTGTAACAAATTTTCCAAATCTGACTTTGAAAATGCGTTCAAAACATACACCTGACACCTTGATAACAACGCTGGAATCACTTCAAAACTTGGATTTTCAGTTGTAGCTCCAATCAATGTTATCCATCCTTTTTCAACCGCCGCCAACAACGAATCTTGCTGCGATTTGCTAAATCTGTGAATCTCATCTATAAATAAAATCGGGTTTTTAGTAGTGAATAATCCGCCGCTTTGTTTCGCTTTTTCAATCACATCGCGAATATCTTTCACCCCAGAATTGATGGCGCTCAAAATATAAAACGGGCGTTTCGATTCCTGCGCAATGATTTGTGCCAACGTCGTTTTCCCCGTTCCTGGTGGTCCCCAGAAAATCAATGACGGGATAATTCCCTTTGCGATTTGTTGCGTCAACGAGCCATTTGGCCCCACCAAGTGCAACTGACTCAAATAATCTTCCAATTTCTGCGGGCGAATTCGCTCTGCTAACGGTGCTTCCATAAGAAATTGTAAATGAGATGATTTGAAAATGAAATAATACATTCAAATGAACGCTTTACAAATATAATTATATTAAATCATTTTTGAAGTAACTTTCAAGTTATCTTATTTTCAAATTTTCAAATTGGTATGACAAAATAGCACCTTGTGTTTTTGGTTTTATTTTTGATTACTATTTTTAATAATCGATAAATTATTTCTCAATGAATGACAATCATTTCAAATTTTCACCTTCCGTAATTCTAATTCCGTTTTTATCGGTAGTTTTACTTTGGTTTGTCTTTTGGATTGACGTGCGTTTTCATTTCAACTTCGACCAATTCGGAATTTATCCACGAACAGTATCGGGTTTAATAGGAATTGTATGCAGCCCATTTATTCACGGAAACGTAGAGCATCTTTATAATAATTCCATTCCATTATTTATATTAATTGCCACTTTACGCTATTTCTACAGAGATTATATTTTCAAGATTTTAGGTTATGGCATTCTAATATCAGGATTTATAACCTGGATTATTGGTCGTGAATCCTACCATATTGGCGCAAGCGGATTAATTTATGTCCTAGTAAGTTTTATTTTCTTCAAAGGAATAATGACTAAATATTACCGATTAGTTGCGCTTTCACTTCTTGTAGTTTTGATTTATGGAAGTATGGTGTGGTATATTTTTCCAAACATTCAAGAAGGAATTTCTTGGGAAGGTCATTTAGCAGGTTTGGTAACAGGATTTATTTTTACAATAAGTTTCAAAACTCCCGAATATAAAAAACTGATAAAATACGATTGGGAACACCCAAATTTTAATACTGAAGAGGATAAATTTATGCAGCGTTTTGACGAAAACGGAAATTTTGTAAACCTTCCAAAAATTGAAATTGAAGAAGAAATACCGCCATATTACACAACGGACTTTCCAGTAAATTACACCATTTTAGAAAATAAAAAAAAGGAATTCAAACCAAAGTCCTAATTCATTTTTTTAGTTTCGTCTCATTCCTTTGGGAAGGGTTTGGGATGGGATTAACTTCTCTGTCTTACGGCTTCATATAAAAAAGCACCACACGCAACGGAAACATTCAATGAGCCAATAGTTCCAAACATTGGAAGTTTCGCTTTTTCATCTACAATTTTCAAAACCGAAGGATTTACACCTCGATCTTCTGAGCCCATAATAATTGCTACAGGTTCATTTAATGAAATATCATATATATTTTGATCTGTTTTTTCAGTAGCCGCAACCGTTTTTATGCCGCTTGCTTGCAATAAAAAAATCGCGTCTTTTATGTGTTCAACTTTACAAATGGGAATATTAAAAACTGCACCAGCCGATGTTTTTACAGTGTCGCCATTCACTGGTGCAGAACCCGCTTTTTGAACAATTATACCATTTACACCAGTACATTCAGCTGTTCTGATAATGGCGCCAAAATTTCTCGCATCAGAAATTTGATCTAAAATTAAAAACAAGGGCGTTTTGCCGTTTTCAATTACAGTTTCTATTAATGTTTCTAAATCATAAAAAGAAATCGGCGAAATACTTGCCACAACTCCCTGATGATTATTTGGTGTCAAACGGTTCAATTTTTCAACAGGAACATACGAAAAATTGATATTATTTCTTTTCATCACTTTCATTAAATCCTTCATCAACTCTCCAGAAATTTCTTTTTGAACAAAGACTTTGTCAATTTCTTTTCCAGATTGAATTGCTTCAATTATCGCACGTATTCCAAATATAAGGTGTTCTTTTTCCATTTTGCAAATATAGGATAAAGTTAGTAAGCTACAAAGCTTTTAAAAATTGGATTTAAAACTGATGTGCACAATTGAATTTGAAAGTTGTATTGCTTGGTTTTTTGTACTTCCATTGGCATAAACAATATTAAAAAGCCCGTTTTTTGTGAGTAATCCAAAACCAAAACCCAGCCCTAATAAAGTGCCGTTTTTTGAATTCGTAGTATCTTTATAATAGCCGTAATCCATTATGGAGTGGATATAAATACTTGGTGCAAGAACATAGCGGTACTCTGTTAACAAAGAGAAAAACTCATTTGCTTGTAGACTATTTTCATTAAATCCTCGAATGGAATTTATTCCGCCAAAACGGTACAATTCATTGATAATATATTGGTCGCTTTGCAAATAGTAATTCCGACTTTTGATATTGATACAATTTTTTTCGTTTAAAAATAAAGAGTGGCTCAGGTCAATAGTTGCGAAAATTTGCTGGTAGGATTTCAAATTTGAATTCCGAGAACCAAAGCCTATTTTGGCGCTTATTTTTGACTTTTCAGGAAATAAAAAATTGGAGTTTCGATAATCAACAAACTCATAATTTGTGGTTAAAAACGAGTTTTTATAATCACTAATAATAGCGCTATTTTTATTTTGAATATCACTCGATTCTGCCGATTGATACCCTAAATAAAGACGACTATTGTAATTGAAAAGGTAACCAAAATCAATGGCAGTTTTAGTATTTTGAAAGATACTATCTTGTTTGAAAATAGTTAAACTTGCTTTTATCCCAATAGGACTTTTGAAAATATATGGCACTTCAACCCCTAAATTAAATGTTTTTTGATTGCCGCCATCGCTTTTCCAATAGAGCGAAAATTCTTCGCCAGCATTCATTATATTTACCAATAATAAATTCAAATAGCCATTGAATGCCAATTTGCTTTTTTCATCATTTGAAAATCCAATATAACCATCAAATTTATTGGGCTTGGACTTTTCTAAATACACATAGACTTTGGTAGTGTCTTTTGTAAATAAAATTTCTGGATATTTCATTTGATTTATAAATCTAAATTTTTCAAAATCGCTATATATTTTCTTTAGATTTTCCTGATTGAAAGTTTTGTTTTTATGAAGCCGAAGGATTTCTTTTTTGTGTCCTTCGGGGAATTTATCGTAGCCATTAATTACAATGTCATTCAATTGACGATGGTTTCCTGTTTCTAAAACTAATTCTGCGAAAAGCGAATTTTTTATTTTTTTGAAATTTACGAGTTTTAATTTGGAAAGGGAATAACCCTTAGTTTCTAATTTGTTTAACGTTTGATTCAAAAAAGATTCAGTTTCGCCGATTGTCATTATCAACGTATCGCTTTTAGATTCAAAATTAGCAAGCGATTTTAAAGGAGAATTTCTACCTATATATATATGTATAAAATTCGTTCTGTTTCCAAGCTGAATTTGGAACAGAAAAGTGGTGTCATTGTCTTTAGAATTCTTCAAAATTTCGGTATCTATATAACCGTGCTTCATTAATTTATCGGAAACCAATTGAACTTCATCAAAAACACCTTTCACATTGGAATGTTTTTTATTGTATCCAATGGAATCTATCGTTTTATTTTCTAATTCTGATGCGCTAGAAATTTTCAAATAGCTATTTTGAGCTGAAGTCGAATAGCTTATGAAAATAAATAAAAATAAAAGAAGTGTTCTTTTCAATTTGACATCAAATTTTTATAAATATAACGCAAAAATACCAAAATAGTATAATAAAAATTAGGGTTTACAAAATGGTTTGAAAATTAATGGTTTATGATTTGGATAGAAAAAAATAATTTGTATATTTGCAACCCCGTAAAAAGCGGGAAATTTAATATATAAGTAATTTTTAGTATTAATTATGCCAACAATTCAACAATTAGTAAGAACAGGAAGAACTCAGATAACTAAGAAGAGTAAATCGGTTGCTTTAGATTCTTGTCCCCAAAGAAGAGGGGTTTGTACGCGTGTTTACACTACTACACCAAAAAAACCAAACTCTGCAATGCGTAAAGTAGCGCGTGTACGTTTGACTAATGGTAATGAAGTAAATGCCTACATCCCTGGTGAAGGACACAATCTACAAGAGCACTCGATAGTATTAGTTAGGGGTGGAAGGGTAAAAGATTTGCCAGGAGTAAGATACCACATTGTGCGTGGTGCGCTTGATACGTCAGGAGTAGCAGGAAGAACACAAAGAAGATCTAAGTACGGAGCAAAACGCCCAAAGGAAGTAAAAAAGTAATTAATTAGTCGAAAGTCGAAAGTCGAAAGTCGAAAGTGCATTTTTTGTACATTATGACATTATGACCTTAAGACGTTAAGACTTTTTTTAAAAAAAAAGAAATGAGAAAAAGAGCGGCAAAGAAAAGACCACTTTTACCAGATCCAAGGTTTAATGACCAACTGGTAACACGTTTTGTGAACAACTTAATGTGGGATGGTAAAAAATCAACAGCTTTCAAAGTATTTTATGATGCAATTGACATTATAGAAACTAAAAAGCAAGATGCAGAAAAATCATCATTAGACATCTGGAAAGATGCTTTAACGAATGTTATGCCTCACGTAGAAGTACGTAGTCGTAGAGTTGGTGGAGCTACATTCCAAATTCCAATGCAAATCAGACCAGACAGAAAAATTTCTATGGCAATGAAGTGGTTGATACTTTATTCTAGAAGAAGAAATGAGAAATCTATGGCTCAAAGACTAGCGTCTGAGTGTTTAGCTGCGGCTAAAGAAGAAGGTGCTGCTGTTAAAAAGAGAATGGATACTCACAAAATGGCTGAAGCAAATAAAGCATTCTCACATTTTAGATTTTAATTAAGAAGAAATGGCTAGAGATTTAAAATTTACAAGAAACATAGGAATTGCTGCTCACATTGATGCTGGTAAAACAACAACAACAGAGCGAATATTATTCTATACTGGAAAATCACACAAAATTGGCGAAGTACACGATGGTGCTGCAACAATGGATTGGATGGCGCAAGAGCAAGAAAGAGGGATTACAATTACTTCTGCTGCTACAACTTGTGAATGGAATTTTCCAACGACACAAGGTAAAGTATTACCTGAAACATTACCGTATCATTTCAATATTATTGATACCCCAGGACACGTTGATTTTACTGTTGAAGTAAATCGTTCTTTACGTGTACTTGATGGGTTGGTTTTCTTGTTTAGTGCAGTTGATGGTGTAGAACCACAATCTGAAACTAACTGGAGACTTGCAGATCAATATAGAGTGCCACGTATCGGTTTTGTTAATAAAATGGACAGACAAGGATCTAACTTTTTGATGGTATGTCAACAAGTAAGAGACATGTTAAAATCAAATGCAGTTGCAATCACTTTGCCAATTGGTGAAGAAAATGATTTCAAAGGTGTTGTCGATTTAGTTAGAAACCAAGCAATAGTTTGGGATGAAGAAGGTTTAGGAGCTACATTTGATATTGTGCCTATTCCTGCTGACATGTTGGACGAAGTAAAAGAATACAGATCGATTCTTATTGAAGCAGTTGCTGATTATGATGAGAATTTGCTTGAAAAATTCATGGAAGATGAAGACTCAATTACTGAGGAAGAAATTAATACGGCTCTAAGAGCTGCTGTTATGGACATGGCTATCATTCCTATGATTGCTGGTTCTTCTTTCAAAAACAAAGGAGTTCAATTCATGTTAGATGCGGTATGTAAATACTTACCATCACCAATGGATAAAGAAGGTATCGAAGGAATTCATCCTGATGATGCTGATTTATTAGAAGAAGATCAAACTAAAATTATGCGTAAGCCAGATGTTAAAGAGCCATTCGCTGCTTTGGCATTTAAGATTGCTACTGACCCATTCGTAGGTCGTTTGGCTTTCTTCCGTGCGTATTCTGGTCGTTTAGATGCTGGTTCTTATGTATTGAACACGCGTTCAGGAAATAAAGAAAGAATTTCTCGTATTTACCAAATGCATGCTAACAAACAAAACCCAATCGATTATATCGAAGCGGGTGATATTGGAGCAGCAGTTGGATTTAAAGATATCAAAACTGGAGATACATTGTGTGACGAAAAACACCCAATCATTCTGGAGTCAATGAAATTCCCTGCACCAGTAATTGGTATTGCAATTGAGCCTAAAACTAAGGCTGACGTAGATAAAATGGGTATGGCTTTGGCTAAATTGGCTGAAGAAGATCCTACATTTACAGTTAGAACTGATGAAGCTTCAGGACAAACTATTATTTCAGGAATGGGTGAGTTACACTTAGATATTCTTGTGGATAGAATGAAACGTGAATTCAAAGTTGAAGTGAACCAAGGGGAGCCTCAAGTGGAATACAAAGAAGCTTTTACAAAAGTTGCTCAACACAGAGAGACGTATAAGAAACAATCTGGAGGTCGTGGTAAATTCGGTGATATCGTATTTAGACTTGAGCCTGCTGACGAAGTTGACGGTAAAGCTGCTGTTGGATTGCAATTTGTAAATGCAGTAAAAGGAGGTAACGTCCCTAAAGAATATATCCCATCTGTAGAAAAAGGTTTCAGAGAAGCTATGAAAACAGGTCCTTTAGCAGGATACCAAGTCGATAGTTTAAAAGTAACTTTATTAGACGGATCTTTTCACCCTGTCGATTCTGATGCACTTTCTTTTGAACTTGCTGCAAGAATGGGGTACAGAGAAGTAGCAAAAGCTGCTGGAGCTGTTATTCTTGAGCCTATCATGAAAATGGAAGTGATTACACCTGAAGAAAACATGGGAGATATCGTAGGTGACATCAACCGTCGTAGAGGTCAAGTGAATGACATGGGTGACAGAGCAGGCGCAAAAACAATCAAAGCAGATGTGCCATTATCAGAAATGTTCGGTTATGTAACTACATTAAGAACACTATCTTCTGGTAGAGCAACATCTACAATGGAATTTTCACACTATTCTGAAACACCAGCAAATATTTCAGAAGCAGTTATCAAAAAAGCAAAAGGAAACGCATAATCTTTAAGAAAATGAGTCAAAAAATCAGAATAAAATTGAAATCTTACGATCACATGTTGGTAGACAAGTCTGCTGAAAAGATTGTAAAAACTGTAAAAAGCACGGGTGCTGTAGTAACTGGACCAATTCCATTACCAACTCACAAAAAACTTTTCACTGTTTTGCGTTCTCCACACGTTAACAAAAAAGCGAGAGAACAATTTGAAGTAATGTCATACAAGAGATTAATTGACATTTATTCCTCTTCATCAAAAACAATTGACGCTCTAATGAAATTAGAGTTGCCAAGTGGTGTTGAAGTAGAAATCAAAGTATAATTTTAGTTATAAGTTATCAGTTATTTGTTATACGGTCGTAAGACTTTTAACGAATAACGTATAACCAATAACGATTATAAATATTTAATAATTAATAAATAATAATTATGTCTGGGTTAATTGGTAGAAAAATCGGCATGACTAGCATTTTCGACGAAAACGGGAAGAATATTCCTTGTACAGTAATCGAAGCTGGACCATGTGTTGTTACCCAAGTCAGAACCAAAGGTGTTGACGGGTACGAAGCGTTGCAACTAGGTTTCGATGACAAAAACGAGAAACATTCCACAAAAGCGGCTTTAGGTCACTTTAAAAAAGCGGGAACTGTAGCTAAGAAAAAAGTCGTTGAATTCCAAGGTTTCGCAACAGAACAAAAATTAGGAGATCTTATTGATGTTTCTATTTTTGTTGAAGGAGAGTTTGTAGATGTACAAGGTGTATCTAAAGGTAAAGGTTTTCAAGGGGTTGTTAAACGTCACGGTTTTGGTGGTGTTGGACAAGCAACTCACGGTCAACACAACCGTTTAAGAGCGCCAGGTTCTGTAGGAGCTTCTTCTTATCCATCTAGAGTATTCAAAGGAATGCGTATGGCTGGAAGAATGGGAGGAGACAATGTAAAAGTTCAAAACCTTAGAGTTTTAAAAGTAGTGGCTGAAAAGAACCTACTTGTTATTAAAGGATGTGTTCCTGGATGTAACAACTCTTATGTAATCATTCAGAAGTAATGGAAGCAAAAGTATTAGATTTCAACGGAAAAGATACTGGAAGAAAAGTTCAACTTTCTGATTCAGTATTCGGTATAGAACCAAACAATCACGCAGTATATTTGGATGTTAAACAATATTTAGCAAACCAAAGACAAGGAACTCACAAAGCTAAAGAAAGAGCTGAAGTTGCCGGAAGTACACGTAAGATTAAAAAACAAAAAGGTACTGGTACGGCTCGTGCTGGTAGTGCAAAGAATCCATTATTCAAAGGTGGAGGAACAGTTTTCGGACCCAGACCAAGAAGCTATTCATTCAAATTGAATAAAGCTGTAAAACGTTTAGCAAGAAAATCTGCCTTCTCAATCAAAGCAAAAGAATCCAACATTATTGTTGTTGAAGACTTTACTTTCGACACTCCAAATACTAAAAACTTCATCACTGTTTTGAAGGCTTTAGGATTAGAGAATAAAAAATCTTTGTTTGTGTTGGGCGATACAAATAAAAATGTATATTTGTCGTCACGTAATTTGAAGGGGTCTAGCGTGTTAAGCAACTTAGAATTAAGTACTTACGCCATTTTAAATGCTAATAATTTAGTATTGTTAGAAGGCTCATTAGAAGGAATTGAAGATAATTTAAGTAAATAACTAGGATATGAGCATCATAATTAAACCTATAGTTACAGAAAAAATGACCAAACAAAGTGAAGTTTTAAATCATTTTGGTTTTTTCGTTGACAAGAAGGCAAACAAAGTACAAATTAAGAAAGCTGTTGAGGCTGCTTATGGAGTATCTGTTGTTAGCGTGAACACAATGAACGTAAGACCAGATAGAACTACAAAATTCACCAAAAGTGGTTTAATAAGTGGAAAGACAAATGCTGCTAAAAAAGCAATTGTTCAAGTACAAGAAGGAGAAACAATTGATTTTTACAACAATATCTAGACTAGAAAAATGTCAGTAAGAAAATTAAAACCTATTACCCCAGGTCAGCGATTTAGAGTTGTGAATGGTTATGACGCCATTACAACTGATAAGCCGGAACGCTCTTTGATAGCGCCGATAAAAAACTCTGGAGGTAGAAATAGTCAAGGAAAGATGACCATGCGTTATACGGGTGGTGGTCACAAGCAGAGATATCGTATTATTGATTTCAAAAGAACTAAAGAAGGAATTCCTGCTTCAGTGAAATCAATCGAATATGATCCAAATCGTACTGCGTTTATCGCATTATTAGCGTATGCTGATGGTGAGAAAACTTATGTTATTGCTCAAAACGGATTGCAAGTTGGTCAGAAATTAGTTTCTGGTCCTGATGCGCAACCTGAAATTGGTAATACATTGCCTCTTAGCAGAATTCCTTTAGGAACTGTTATATCTTGTATCGAATTAAGACCAGGTCAAGGTGCTGTAATCGCACGTTCAGCTGGAACATTCGCTCAATTAATGGCAAGAGATGGAAAATACGCTACAATTAAAATGCCATCAGGTGAAACGAGATTAATCTTGTTAACTTGTTCAGCAACAATTGGAGCAGTATCTAATTCAGACCACCAATTAGTTGTATCTGGTAAAGCAGGTAGAACAAGATGGTTAGGAAGAAGACCTAGAACAAGACCTGTTGCAATGAACCCTGTCGATCACCCAATGGGTGGTGGTGAAGGACGTTCTTCTGGTGGACATCCACGTTCAAGAAATGGAATACCTGCTAAAGGTTATAGAACGCGTTCTAAGAAAAACCCGAGTAACAAGTATATTGTAGAACGTAGAAAGAAATAATAAGATATGGCACGTTCATTAAAAAAAGGACCTTTCGTTCATTATAAGTTAGACAAGAAAGTTCAAGAAAACATTGCAGGTGGTAATAAAGGAGTAGTAAAGACATGGTCTAGAGCTTCAATGATTACTCCAGACTTTGTTGGACAAACAATCGCAGTTCATAACGGTCGTCAGTTTGTACCAGTTTACGTAACAGAAAACATGGTAGGTCACAAATTAGGAGAATTTTCACCAACTCGATCTTTTAGGGGTCACGCTGGAGCAAAAAATAAAGGTAAAAAATAAGAAGCAATGGGAGTTCGTAAAAGAGAAACAGCAGATGCGAGAAAAGAGGCTAATAAGTCTTTGGCTTTCGCGAAATTGAATAACTGCCCTACTTCACCTAGAAAAATGCGCTTAGTAGCGGACTTGGTAAGAGGTCAGAAAGTAGAAAGAGCACTAAATATTTTAAGATTTAGTTCTAAAGAAGCTTCAAGAAAATTAGAAAAATTGGTTTTATCTGTTATTGCCAACTGGCAAGCAAAAAACCCTGATGCTAATATGGAAGAAGCAGGCTTATTCGTAAAAGAGATTAGAGTAGATGGTGGAATGATGTTAAAAAGACTTCGTCCAGCACCACAAGGTCGCGCACACAGAATTAGAAAACGTTCTAATCACGTAACAATCGTGTTAGGAGCTATTAATAACACACAAGCAATTAATAATTAAGATGGGACAAAAGACAAATCCAATAGGAAATAGACTTGGTATCATCAGAGGATGGGATTCCAACTGGTATGGTGGAAATGATTACGGTGATAAACTTGCCGAAGATTTCAAAATCAGAAAGTATATCCATGCTCGTTTATCAAAAGCTAGTGTATCAAAGGTATATATCGAAAGAACTTTGAAACTTGTAACCGTTACTATCACTACTGCTAGACCTGGTATTATTATCGGAAAAGGTGGCCAAGAGGTAGACAAGTTAAAAGAAGAACTTAAGAAAGTTACCGACAAAGAGGTTCAAATCAACATCTTTGAAATTAAAAGACCTGAGTTAGATGCTTATTTAGTTGCTACAAGCATCTGTCGTCAAATCGAAAGCAGAATTTCTTACAGACGTGCAATCAAAATGGCTATTGCTGCTACTATGCGTATGAACGCAGAAGGTATCAAAGTTTTGATTTCTGGACGTTTGAATGGTGCAGAAATGGCGCGTTCAGAAGGTTTCAAAGAAGGTAGAATTCCTCTATCAACTTTCAGAGCTGATATTGATTACGCACTTGCTGAAGCACATACTACTTATGGTAGAATGGGAATCAAAGTGTGGATCATGAAAGGTGAAGTTTATGGAAAGAGAGATCTTTCTCCACTTGCTGGAATGGATAAAAAACAATCTGGACCAAATAGTGGTAAAGGTGGCGATTCTCCAAGAGGAGACAGAAAGCCTTTTAATAAAGGTGGTAAACCAGACGCTCGTAAACGAAAGTAAATTTTTAAACTAAAGAAAAATGTTACAGCCTAAAAGAACAAAATACCGAAAGGTACAAAAGGGTAAAATGAAAGGAAATTCTCAAAGAGGACATGAACTTTCTAATGGAATGTTTGGAATTAAATCTGTACATGAAGATGGAATGTTCTTAACCTCTCGTCAAATCGAAGCTGCGCGTATTGCTGCAACTCGTTTTATGAAAAGAGAAGGACAATTATGGATTAAAATATTTCCAGACAAACCAATCACAAAGAAACCTCTTGAGGTACGTATGGGTAAAGGTAAAGGAGCCGTTGAATATTGGGCTGCCGTTGTTAAACCCGGAAGAATTATGTTTGAAGTTGGAGGAGTACCTTTGTCAGTTGCAAAAGAGGCGTTACGTCTTGCAGCTCAAAAGCTTCCAGTAAAAACTAAATTTGTCGTTGCTAGAGATTTCGAAGCATAATCTTATATTATATTATGAAACAATCAGAAATAAAAAATCTTTCTGCAGCGGAGTTGCAAGAGAAACTTAGTCAAACTAAGAAGATATATGCTGACCTTAAAATGGCACATGCCATTTCACCAATTGAAAATCCACTTCAAATTAGAAGTGTAAGAAGATCAGTTGCAAGATTAGCTACAGAACTTACTAAAAGAGAGTTACAATAATTGTAATCTGCTGAAAGATGGAAGAAAAAAGAAATTTAAGAAAAGAAAGAGTTGGTGTTGTTACTTCAGACAAAATGGATAAATCTATTGTTGTTGAAGAAGTGCGTAAAGTTAAACACCCATTATACGGTAAGTTCGTGTTGAAAACTAAAAAGTATCACGCACACGACGAAAAGAACGACTGTAATATTGGAGATACTGTAAGGATTAGCGAAACGCGTCCTTTAAGTAAAACAAAATGTTGGAGGTTAGTTGAAATCATTGAAAGAGCTAAATAATTATGGTACAACAAGAATCAAGACTAAAAGTAGCAGATAACACAGGAGCAAAAGAAGTTTTGACTATCCGTGTTTTAGGAGGTACCAAAAGAAGGTATGCCTCTGTTGGTGACAAGATTGTAGTTTCAATAAAAGATACATCTCCAAACGGAAGCGTTAAAAAAGGAGCTGTTTCAACTGCAGTTGTTGTACGTACCAAAAAAGAAGTGAGAAGAGCCGACGGTTCATACATTAGATTTGACGATAACGCTTGCGTATTGTTAAATGCTGCTGGTGAAATGAGAGGAACTCGCGTTTTTGGTCCAGTAGCAAGAGAACTTCGTGAAAAACAATTCATGAAAATTGTATCATTAGCACCAGAAGTGCTTTAATTATTTTAAGATGATAAAGCTAAAAATAAAAACAGGAGATATTGTAAGAGTTATTGCTGGAGACCATAAAGGTTCTGAAGGTAAAGTTCTTAAAGTTGACCGTGAGAAGAACAAAGCGATTGTTGAAGCCGTAAATATGGTTTCAAAACATACCAAACCAAGTGCTAAAAGCCCTCAAGGAGGAATCGTTAAGAAAGAAGCTGCAATTCAAATTTCAAATTTATCTCTTATAGATCCTAAAACTAAGGAAGCTACAAGAGTTGGAATCAGAATTGAAGGAGATAAAAAAGTAAGATTTTCAAAAAAATCTAATCAAGTACTATAGTGATGGCTTATATACCTAGACTAAAAGATGAATATAAGAACAGAGTAGTCTCTGCTCTTAAAGAAGAATTCGGTTACACAAACGTAATGCAAGTTCCAAAATTGGAAAAAATCGTTTTGAGTAAAGGAGTTGGTGCAGCAGTATCTGACAAAAAACTAATTGACTATGCAGTTGATGAGTTAACAAAGATTACTGGACAAAAAGCAGTTTCTACAATTTCAAAGAAAGACGTTGCGTCATTCAAATTGAGAAAAGGAATGCCGATTGGTGCAAAAGTTACCCTTCGTGGAGAAAGAATGTATGAGTTTTTAGATAGACTTGTTACTTCATCTTTGCCACGTGTTAGAGATTTTAGTGGTATCAAAGCTACTGGTTTCGACGGAAGAGGTAATTATAACTTAGGTGTTTTAGAACAAATCATTTTCCCTGAAATTGATATTGATAAAGTAAATAAAATTTCTGGAATGGATATTTCCTTTGTTACTTCTGCAAAAACAGATAAAGAAGCAAAGTCGTTATTAGCCGTACTAGGATTACCTTTTAAAAAGAATTAAGACATGGCTAAAGAATCAATGAAAGCCCGTGAGGTAAAAAGAGAAAAAACGGTAGCAAAATATGCTGAGAAAAGAAAAGCTTTGTTAGAAGCTGGAGATTTCGTAGGTTTGCAAAAGTTGCCGAAAAATGCTTCACCTGTTCGTTTGCACAATCGTTGTAAATTAACTGGAAGACCAAGAGGTTATATGCGTCAATTTGGACTTTCACGTGTTACATTTCGTGAAATGGCAAATAACGGATTAATCCCAGGTGTTAAAAAAGCATCTTGGTAGAAACGTAATTTACGTTTTTTTATAAACATTTATAAATTGGTTTCAGGTTCGAATAATAGTTATTTGAAAACCAAAACCGCAAATCAATAAACATGTACACAGATCCTATTGCGGATTATTTGACAAGAGTTAGAAACGCCGTGGCTGCAAACCACAAAGTTGTCGAAATTCCTGCATCTAATCTAAAAAAAGAAATAACTAAGATCTTATTTGATCAAGGATATATCTTAAGTTACAAATTTGAAGACAACGCTGTTCAGGGTTCAATCAAAATAGCTTTGAAGTATGATAAAGATACCAAAGAGTCAGTAATCAAAGACATCCAAAGAATTAGTAAACCAGGTTTACGAAAGTATGCAGGTTCTTCTAAAATCCCAAGAATCTTAAACGGTTTAGGTATTGCGATTGTTTCTACATCAAAAGGTTTGATGACTGGAAAACAAGCGAAACAACTTAATGTTGGTGGCGAAGTAATTTGCTACGTATACTAATTTAAAGTCTAGTAAGATGTCAAGAATAGGTAAAAACCCAGTTGTAATCCCTGCTGGCGTAACTGTTGAAGTTGCTTCAGGAATCATTACAGTAAAAGGAAAAAAAGGTCAACTAACGCAGGAGTTTTCGGACGTAACTGTAACAGTTGAAGGCGATCAAGTTCAAGTTGATAGATCGTCTGATCATAAAGACCATAGAGCAAAACACGGATTGTACAGATCTTTAATCAATAATATGATTGTAGGTGTATCGGAAGGTTTTACTAAAGAATTGGAATTGGTAGGTGTTGGTTATAGAGCATCTAATCAAGGACAAAAATTGGACTTAGCTTTAGGTTATTCTCATAATATTGTTTTGGAAGTTGCTTCTGAAGTAGTTGTTGAAACAATATCTGAAAAAGGTAAGAATCCAATCGTAAAATTAACATCATTCGACAAACAACTATTAGGGCAGGTAGCTGCAAAAATTAGAGGTTTTAGAAAACCAGAACCTTACAAAGGAAAAGGTGTTAAATTCGTAGGTGAAGTATTAAGAAGAAAAGCGGGTAAATCAGCTTAAAAAATATAAGATTATGTCATTAACAAAATCTGATAGAAGACAGAGAATTAGATATAGAATTAGAAAGACAATTAGTGGTACTGCTACTAATCCAAGACTTTCTGTATTTAGAAGTAACAAAGAAATTTATGCTCAATTAATTGACGATGTTTCTGGAGTTACTATTTTATCTGCATCTTCAAGAGAAAAAGAAGTAAGTAAAGGTACAAACGTAGATGTTGCAACTGCAGTTGGAAAACTAGTTGGAGAAAAAGCGTTAAAAGCCGGTATTGATGTAGTAACTTTCGATAGAGGAGGTTATTTATATCACGGTCGTATTAAATCATTAGCTGAAGGCGCGAGAGCTGCTGGACTTAAATTCTAATATAGTATGTCTAATAGTAAATACAAGAATGTAGAGTTAGTAAAGCCTAGTGGTCTTGAATTAAAAGATCGTTTGGTAAGTGTAAATCGTGTTACTAAGGTTACAAAGGGTGGTAGAGCTTTTGGTTTTTCTGCTATTGTAGTCGTAGGTGATGAAAATGGAGTAGTTGGTCACGGATTAGGAAAATCTAAAGACGTTTCTGAAGCAATTGCGAAAGCAGTAGAAGATGCCAAGAAAAATTTAGTAAAAATTCCTTTGAATGGTCAATCAGTTCCTCACGAACAAAAAGGTAAATTTGGTGGTGCACGTGTATTCTTAATTCCTGCCTCTCATGGTACAGGAGTTATTGCTGGTGGAGCTGTTCGTTCAGTTCTTGAATCAGTTGGAATTCATGATGTATTGTCAAAATCACAAGGATCATCAAATCCTCACAACGTAGTTAAAGCAACTTTTGATGCTTTGTTACAAATGAGAAGTGCTCATACTGTTGCAAAACAAAGAGGTATTTCTTTAGATAAAGTTTTTAAAGGTTAATTCAAGGAAATTATGGCTAAATTATTAGTAAAACAAGTAAGAAGCAAAATCAACTGTCCACTTACTCAAAAAAGAGGATTAGAGGCTTTGGGACTTCGTAAAATGGGTCAAGTTGTAGAGCATGATTCTAACCCAACTATCCTTGGAATGATAAATAAAGTTAAACACTTAGTTTCTGTTGAAGAAGCTAAATAACAAATACTGTTATGAATTTAAGTAACTTACAACCTGCTGAAGGTGCTACACACAATCAAAACAAAAGATTAGGTAGAGGAGAAGGTTCTGGAAAAGGTGGTACTTCTGCAAGAGGTCACAAAGGAGCAAAATCTCGTTCTGGTTATTCTAAAAAGATTGGTTTTGAAGGAGGGCAAATGCCACTTCAAAGACGTGTGCCTAAGTTTGGTTTCACAAACATCAATCGTAAAGAATACGAAGGTGTTAATCTTGATACACTTCAATTACTTGTTGATAATGGTGTAATTACAGATACTGTTGATATGACAGTTTTTGTATCAAACCGTTTGGCTACCAAAAATGAAATCGTAAAGATTTTAGGTAGAGGAGAATTGACAGCAAAATTAAAGGTAACTGCTCACAAATTTACTGCAACCGCTAAAGCCGCTATTGAGGCTGCTGGTGGAGAAGCTGTAACATTATAATTTTAGTAAGATGAAGAAATTTATTGAATCATTAATTAATGTTTGGAAAATCGAGGAACTTAAAAATAGAATCCTAATCACTTTAGGACTACTTTTAGTATATCGTTTTGGAGCACATGTTACGCTACCAGGTATTGACGCTACACAATTAAACAGTTTAGCAGGCCAAACTAAAAACGGTATTGGTTCAATTCTTGACATGTTTACTGGTGGTGCTTTTTCAAAAGCTTCTATCTTTGCATTAGGTATTATGCCTTATATTTCAGCATCTATTGTTGTTCAGTTAATGGGAATCGCGGTTCCGTATTTACAAAAATTGCAAAGCGATGGTGAAAGTGGAAGAAAGAAAATTAACCAAATCACACGTTGGTTGACAATCGCTATTACTTTAGTTCAAGGTCCTGGTTATATTTATAACTTGTACAGAACTTTGCCTAAAGCAGCTTTCTTATTAGGTTCAGATTCTTTTGCATTCTTATTCTCATCAGTTATTATTTTAGTTACAGGGACAATTTTTGCCATGTGGTTAGGAGAAAAAATTACTGATAAAGGAATCGGTAATGGTATATCACTATTAATTATGGTGGGTATATTAGCAAGATTACCACAAGCATTTATTCAAGAATTTACAACTAGAGTAACAAACAACAACGGAGGTCCAATGTTATTGGTAATCGAAATTATTGTATGGTTATTGGTTATTATCTCTTGTGTATTGTTAGTAATGGCAATTAGAAAAATCCCTGTTCAGTACGCAAGACGAACTGTTTCTGGAGATTTCGAAGAAGATATGATGGGCGGAAACAGACAATGGATTCCTTTAAAGCTTAATGCATCTGGTGTAATGCCAATTATATTTGCACAAGCTATTATGTTTATTCCAGCTGCATTAGCAGGATTGTCTAAATCAGATGTTTCATCCTCTATTGCAGGTGCATTTAGTAATATGTTCGGTTTTTGGTATAACCTTTTGTTTGCAACTTTAATTGTTGTATTTACTTTCTTTTATACTGCAATTACTGTTCCTACAAACAAAATGGCAGATGACTTAAAAAGAAGTGGTGGATTTATTCCTGGTATCAGACCTGGTATAGAAACATCTGACTTTTTAGATAAAGTGATGTCTTTAATTACTTTTCCAGGTTCTTTATTTCTTGCTTTGATAGCTGTGTTCCCAGCGATTGTTGTAAGTATTATGGATGTTCAACAATCTTGGGCAATGTTCTTTGGAGGTACGTCACTTATAATTATGGTTGGTGTAGCAATTGATACAATTCAACAAATCAATTCCTACTTGCTTAATAAGCATTATGATGGTTTGATGAAAAGTGGAAAAAATAGAAAAGCGGTAGCTTAATTTATGGCAAAACAATCAGCAATAGAACAAGACGGATCAATTATTGAAGCATTATCAAATGCGATGTTCCGTGTAGAATTAGAAAATGGACATATTGTAATTGCTCATATTTCTGGAAAAATGCGAATGCATTATATCAAATTATTACCTGGTGATAAAGTGAAACTAGAAATGAGTCCTTACGATTTGTCAAAAGCAAGAATTACTTATAGATATTAATAAAGGCTATTCACAATGAAAGTTAGAGCATCAGTTAAAAAGAGAAGTCCCGAGTGCGTTATCGTGCGAAGAAAAGGGAGATTGTACGTAATTAACAAAAAGAATCCTAGATTTAAACAAAGACAAGGATAGTTATGGCAAGAATTGCAGGGGTAGATATCCCGAAAAATAAGAGAGGTGTTATTGCACTAACCTACATCTTCGGATTAGGAAAAAGTAGAGCTATTGAGATTTTAGAAAAAGCTCAAGTTAGCCAAGACAAGAAAGTTCAAGATTGGAATGATGACGAAATCGGAGCAATTCGTGAAGCGGTATCAACATTCAAAATTGAAGGTGAATTGCGTTCAGAAGTTTCTTTAAACATCAAACGTCTTATGGACATTGGTTGTTATAGAGGTATTCGTCATAGATCTGGTCTTCCATTAAGAGGACAAAGAACGAAGAACAACTCTAGAACAAGAAAAGGTAAGAGAAAAACTGTTGCCAACAAGAAAAAAGCAACTAAATAATAAGTAGTATGGCTAAGGCAAGTGCAAAAAAACGTAAAGTAATAGTTGAATCAACAGGAGAAGCGCATATCAGTGCAACTTTTAATAACATTATCATTTCTTTAACGAATAAGAAAGGGGAAGTTATTTCATGGTCTTCAGCTGGTAAAATGGGCTTCAGAGGTTCTAAAAAGAACACTCCGTATGCAGCTCAAATGGCAGCAGAAGATTGTAGTAAGGTAGCTCTTGAAGCAGGACTTAAAAAAGTAAAAGTGTATGTAAAAGGACCAGGAAACGGACGTGAGTCTGCAATCCGTTCTTTACATAACGGTGGAATTGAAGTTACAGAGATTATCGATGTTACTCCAATACCTCACAACGGATGTCGTCCTCCTAAAAGACGTAGAGTTTAATAATATATTTAAGTATAACTAGGTAGAATACACGATTATCGAAGGATATGACCTGAATTCATAATCTCTACCTTAATTTAATTTTTTAAAATGGCAAGATATACTGGTCCAAAAACTAGAATTGCTCGTAAATTTGGCGAAGCAATCTTCGGAGATGACAAATCTTTCGAAAGAAGAAATTATCCACCCGGTCAACACGGGATGGCTAAAAAAAGAGGTAAAAAATCTGAATATGCTATCCAGTTAATGGAGAAGCAAAAAGCTAAATATTCTTACGGAATTTTAGAAAAACAATTTAGAGGTTTGTTCAAAAAAGCAGCAGCCACTAAAGGTGTAACTGGTGAAGTTCTTTTACAATTGTGTGAAGCAAGATTAGATAACGTTGTATTTAGAATGGGTATTGCTCCTTCTAGAAGAGGCGCTAGACAATTAGTTTCTCACAGACACATTACCGTTAACGGTGAAGTTGTTGATATTGCGTCTTACCACCTAAGAGCTGGTGATAAAGTTGCAGTTCGTGAAAAATCTAAATCATTAGAAGCTATTGAGCGTTCTTTGTCTAATTCAAGTCATGTATATGAATGGATTACTTGGAACAACGATGTTAAAGAAGGTACTTTTGTTTCTGTTCCTGCTAGATTGCAGATTCCAGAAAATATAAAAGAACAATTAATCGTAGAGTTGTACAATAAATAGTAATTGACTTAGTCGAAATTATGGCAATATTTAATTTTCAGAAGCCCGATAAAGTTATCATGATCGATTCTAACGATTTTGAAGGTAAGTTTGAATTCAGACCTTTAGAACCTGGTTACGGATTGACAGTTGGTAACGCACTTAGAAGAGTTTTACTTTCTGCTTTAGAAGGATACGCAATCACATCTGTTCGAATCGAAGGTGTAGATCACGAATTTTCTACTATTCCTGGAGTTGTTGAAGACGTTACCGAAATTATTCTTAATCTAAAACAAGTACGTTTTAAACGTCAAATTGAAGATGTAGACAATGAAACTATAACAGTTTCTGTAAACGGTAAAGAGCAACTTACTGCTGGTGATTTTCAAAAATTCATTTCAGGTTTCCAAGTACTGAACCCAGAACTTGTAATCTGTAATCTTGATAAAAAAGTTAATTTGAATTTCGAATTGACAATTGAAAAAGGTAGAGGATATGTTCCTGCAGAAGAGAACAAAAAACAAAACGCAGCAATTGGAACAATTTTTACTGACTCTATTTTTACTCCGGTAAAAAATGTAAAGTATGCAATTGAAAATTTCCGTGTGGAGCAAAAAACAGATTATGAAAAATTGGTTTTTGAAATAAAAACTGATGGCTCAATCAATCCAAAAGATGCTTTAACCGAAGCAGCAAAAGTTTTAATTCACCATTTCATGTTGTTTTCTGACGAAAGAATAACACTTGAGGCTGACGAAATTGCTCAAACAGATTCGTATGACGAAGAGTCATTACACATGAGACAATTGCTTAAAACTAAGCTTGTTGATATGGATTTATCTGTTAGAGCATTAAATTGTTTGAAAGCGGCTGAAGTTGATACATTAGGCGACTTGGTATCATTCAATAAAAATGACCTAATGAAATTCCGTAATTTCGGTAAAAAATCTTTAACTGAACTAGACGAACTAGTAGCTATTAAAAATTTAACCTTCGGAATGGATTTAGCGAAATACAAACTAGATAAAGAATAATTTACTTCATATTTTGCTCTCCATAGTGGATTGTAGCAAGATGAAGTTAAAATAAATTGGTCATGAGACACGGAAAAAAATTCAATCATTTAGGCAGACAAACTGCGCATAGAAAATCTATGTTAGCTAATATGGCCTGTTCCCTAATCGAGCACAAACGTATTAATACTACTGTAGCTAAAGCAAAAGCGCTAAAACAATTTGTAGAGCCTTTAATTACAAAATCAAAAGCAGATACTACGCACAACAGACGTATCGTTTTTTCATACTTACGTAGCAAATACGCCGTAACTGACTTGTTCAGAGACGTAGCTGAAAAAGTTGGAGATCGTCCAGGTGGATACACCCGTATCATCAAAGTTGGAAATCGTTTAGGAGATAATGCCGATATGGCAATGATCGAATTAGTAGATTTCAATGAACTTTACAACGGCGGTAAAAAAGAAGTTAAAAAAGCAAAAAGCCGTAGAGGTGGAAAAGCGAAGAAAGCAGACGAAACTTCCCAAGAAGAAGTTACAGAAGTTCCAACAGCTGAAGCCGATACTACTGACGCTGCAGAATAATGAATTTCATTATTTAATAAATAGAAAAGGACACACTTTAATTAGTTTGTCCTTTTTTTTTGAGCGAATTTTTAGGCATTCTAAACCAATCGTATTCCTGCTGTACATTGCAATCCTCAAAATTGCTTCGTGCCTCACAATTTTGAGGGATTTCCATTTCCATCAGGGCTAAACAGATTTTTTTGGCTTCTCGAGGAATTAAATTTTCATAGCATCATATTTTAAATTAAATTTGCAACCACAACACAACAACTACAACAAAAATGAAGTACTCAAACAGAAAACCTGCAATTCTACTCCTTAGCGACGGAACCATTTTTCACGGAAAATCCATCGGAATCGAAGGAACTGCATTCGGAGAAGTTTGTTTTAATACCGGAATGACAGGATACCAAGAAATATTTACCGACCCGTCGTATTATGGTCAAATAATGGTAGCCACCAATCCACACATTGGAAACTACGGCGTTCACGAACAAGAAGTCGATTCAGATGGAATTAAAATTTCTGGATTGGTTTGCAAAAACTTCAGTTTTAACTATTCAAGACCCGATGCCTCAGAAAGCCTTTTCGACTATTTTGAAAAAGTAAATTTAGTTGTCATTTCCGATGTCGATACAAGAGCATTAGTGAGTTACATCCGTGAAAATGGTGCTATGAATTCTGTGATTTGTACCGATGGAACTTCAATTGAAGAATTAAAAGCAAAATTAGCTTTAGTTCCTAATATGAAAGGATTAGAATTGGCTTCTAAAGTTTCTACTAAAGAACCTTATTTTTTCGGAAATGAAAAGGCAACCTATAAAATTGCAGCTTTAGATTTAGGAATAAAAACCAATATCTTAAGATGCTTGGACACCAGAGATTGTTACATCAAAGTATTTCCATACAACACCCCTTTTGAAGAATTGAAAGCTTTCAATCCTGATGGGTATTTTCTTTCCAATGGTCCTGGAGACCCAGATCCATTGAAACAAGTACAAGAAGTAACGCGTCAAATATTGCAAACAAATACTCCTGTATTCGGGATTTGTTTGGGACACCAAATGATTGCCTTAGCCAATGGAATTTCAACCTATAAAATGTTCAACGGACACCGAGGAATCAATCATCCTATAAAAAATATAATTTCAGGCAAAGGCGAAATTACTTCTCAAAATCACGGTTTTGCCGTAAATAAAGAAGAATTAGAACAACATCCTGATTTTGAAATCACCCATTTACATCTCAATGATGGTACTGTGGCAGGAATGAGAATGATTAACAAAAGCTGTTTTTCAGTGCAATACCATCCCGAAGCAAGTCCTGGACCACACGATGCAGCCTATTTATTTGACCAATTCATAGATAATATGAAACTTTCTAGTAACTAAAACGTTTGAGTTAATAACATTAATTGGTTTCAAAAAATCAATCCGATAGTTGTGATATATTTGCGATACAATTTACAAACTAGTATTAATCACTTATAAAAAAGAAAAAAATGAGCATTATTATCAAAATTCACGCAAGACAAATTTTCGACTCAAGAGGAAACCCAACAATTGAAGTTGATGTAGTTACCGAAAACGGCGTTTTAGGGAGAGCTGCAGTTCCTTCAGGAGCATCAACAGGAAAATACGAAGCGGCTGAATTACGTGATGGTGGTAAAGCATTTCTTGGAAAAGGAGTTTTAAAAGCTGTTGAAAATGTAAATACCAAAATAGCAGAAGAATTATTAGGAACTTCTGTTTTTGAACAAAATCTAATCGATCAAACCATGATTGCTTTAGATGGAACACCTAACAAGTCAAATTTGGGTGCCAATGCCATTCTTGGAGTTTCATTAGCAGTCGCTAAAGCAGCTTCCAATGAATTGGGATTGCCATTATACAGATATATTGGTGGGGTTTCTGCCAACACATTGCCAGTTCCAATGATGAATATCATCAACGGTGGTTCGCATTCTGATGCGCCAATCGCATTTCAAGAATTTATGATTATACCAGTAAAAGCCACAACTTTCACTCAAGCAATGCAAATGGGAACAGAAATTTTCCACAATCTTAAAAAAGTTTTACACGACAGAGGCTTGAGTACTGCTGTTGGTGACGAAGGTGGTTTTGCACCAAATTTAGCTGGCGGAACGGAAGATGCATTAGATACCATCAAAAAAGCGGTTGAAGCTGCTGGATATTCTTTTGGTGATGAAATTATGGTTGCCTTAGATTGTGCTGCTTCCGAATTCTATGTAAACGGAAAATACGATTATACAAAATTTGAAGGACCAACAGGAAAAATAAGATCGTCGGAAGAACAAGCAGATTATTTGGCTGAATTGGCTTCTAAATATCCAATTATTTCTATTGAAGATGGAATGGATGAAAATGACTGGGACGGTTGGAAATATTTAACCGATAAAATCGGACACACAACACAATTAGTTGGTGATGATTTATTTGTAACCAATGTAGAACGTTTGTCAACAGGAATTGAAAGAGGAATTGCCAATTCAATATTAGTAAAAGTAAACCAAATTGGTACTTTAACGGAAACAATTGCGGCGGTAAATATGGCTAAAAATGCTGGATTTACTTCAGTAATGTCGCACCGTTCAGGAGAAACAGAAGACAATACCATCGCCGATTTAGCGGTTGCATTGAACTGTGGTCAAATCAAAACGGGTTCTGCTTCAAGAAGTGATAGAATGGCAAAATACAATCAATTACTCAGAATTGAAGAAGAACTTGGCGACACGGCTTACTTTCCTGGCAAAAAAGCGTTCAAAACGAGATAGTTTTTCTAAATAAATTTTAAACGTCCAACGAGTAGAATTGCTTATTGGACGTTTTTTTTTGTCGTAATTTTTGATATTTTATCGATATGCATATCAATTGTGCACTATTTATACTTAATTTAACGAAATCGTTAGCGTATTTCTTTTATAATTGATATGAAATACCTTATTTTTGTTACTTATTATTTAATAAGATTATTTCCCATATATTATGTCAAAAATAGCTGTTTTAGAATTAGAAGGTAAAAAATATGAATTTCCAGTAATTGTTGGAAGTGAAAATGAAGTTGCCATCGATATTAATAAATTACGTGATTTAACGGGTGCAATTACTATAGACCCAGGTTATAAAAATTCAGGTTCTTGCACAAGTGAAATTACGTACCTTGATGGTGAAGAAGGAATTTTGCGTTACAGAGGGTATGCAATTGAAGATTTAGCGGATAAAGCAAACTTTCTTGAAGTATCCTACTTATTGATTTTCGGGGATTTGCCAACAAAATTAGAGTTGGAGAAATTTGAAACCAATATCAGAAAATATACATTGGTTAACGAAGAAATGAAAAACATCATTGATGGCTTTCCTAAAACCGCCCATCCAATGGGGGTTTTATCTTCTTTGACAAGTGCATTAACAGCATTTAACCCTAAATCGGTGAATGTTGAAAATGAAAAAGAAATGTATGAAGCAGTTTGTAAAACAATGGGAAAATTTCTTGTAATTGCAACGTGGACTTACAGAAAAAGCATGGGATATCCGTTAAATTATTACGATAATACGAAAGGATATGTTGAAAATTTTATGCATTTAATGTTTGAAATTCCTACAGAACCCTATACTTCAAATCCAGTTGTAATCAATGCATTGAACAAGTTATTCATTCTTCACGGTGATCACGAACAAAACTGTTCCACATCAACAGTAAGAATGGTGGGTTCTTCTCATGCAGGGTTATTCGCCTCTATTTCTGCAGGGGTTTCTGCACTTTGGGGACCACTTCACGGTGGAGCGAATCAAGCTGTTCTGGAAATGTTAGAAGAAATACAGTTGAACGGTGGCGATGCCGATAAATATATGGCGAAAGCCAAAGACAAAGACGACCCTTTTCGATTGATGGGTTTTGGTCACAGAGTTTATAAAAACTTTGATCCAAGAGCCAAAATCATCAAAAAAGCTGCCGATGAAGTTTTAGCAACTTTAGGAGTAAACGACCCAATTTTGGAAATTGCAAAAAAATTAGAAGCAGCTGCTTTGGTAGATGACTATTTTGTTTCAAGAAAATTATATCCAAATGTAGATTTCTATTCTGGTATTATTTACCGTGCTTTGGGAATTCCTACCGATATGTTTACTGTTTTATTTGCTATTGGAAGATTACCAGGTTGGATTGCGCAATGGAAAGAAATGCGTGAAAACAAAGAGCCAATTGGTCGTCCAAGACAAGTTTATACGGGACATCCTTTGAGAGATTTCAAATCTATTGACAAAAGATAGATTTTTTGGTTAAAAAATGAGAAAGCTTCACTAATTGTGAGGCTTTTTTTTATATTTGTAGGTAGTCAAAACTAAAATAGAATTATGTTGCAACTCAACGTACAAAACGAAACATCAAGATTAAGAGCCGTAGTTTTAGGTTCAGCGATAAATAATGGACCTACTCCAAGTATTGAGGAAGCGTACGATCCAAAATCATTGGAACATATTTTAGCGGGAACGTATCCCGTAGAAGCGGATATGGTTAAAGAAATGGAGGCATTCTATGCTGTTTTTCAAAAATACAATGTAACTGTTTATCGTCCAGAACAGATTGAAAATTACAATCAAATTTTTGCCCGGGACATCGGTTTTGTAATTGATGGTGTTTTCATAAAAGCAAATATATTACCTGATAGAGAGCGCGAATTGGATGCCATTCAATATGTAATCAATCAAATAAATCCGTTAAAAGTCATTCGACCTCCAGAAGATGTTCATATTGAAGGTGGCGATGTAATGCTTTGGAACAATTATATTTTTATTGGAACCTATAAAGGCAGTGATTATAAAGATTATATTACCGCAAGAACCAATTGGCAAGGGGTGGAATTTATAAGAAATTTATTTCCAAACAAAATTGTCAAAGAATTTGATTTGGTGAAATCGAAAATTGAAGCTCGAGACAATGCCTTGCATTTAGACTGTTGTTTTCAGCCAGTAGGCGTCAATAAAGGGATTATTTACAAAAGAGGTTTCCGTGAAGAAGCGGATTATATGTTTTTAGTAAATCTTTTTGGAAAGGAAAATCTGTTTCATATTAAAAGAGAAGAAATGTATAATATGAATTCGAATGTCTTTTCAATAGCTCCAGATGTAGTTGTTTCTGAGAGAAAGTTCAAAAGGTTAAACAAGTGGCTAAGGGAAAATGGTTTCACCGTTGAAGAAATTCCCTATGCCGAAATCGCCAAACAAGAAGGTTTATTGCGTTGCTCGACATTGCCGTTGATTAGAGAATGAAGGTTGTGGGGTGTAAGTTGTAGGTTGTAAGTTTTTAGTTTGATTATGGATAGAAACGTTGTAAGTTGTGGGTTGTATGTTTTAGCTAGATTATTCAAAAGAAAAAATAAAAGTATTATATGCTATAAATAGGAATTCAATTTTGATACTATCCTATTTTAAATACATAACTTATAACATATAGAAAATAGCAACTATAATAAACCATAAAACATTAGCTTACAACAAATTAACTTGTAACAATCAACAATTTAAACGCCAAAAAAATGAAAAGTTATAAAGATTTAGAAGTTTATAATTTAGGATTAGAATTATTCTACATAAGTCATAACTACTCTTTAAAATTGCCTAAACATGAATTGTATGAACTTGGAAGTCAGCTTCGGAGATCCGCCGATTCAGTGACTACTAATATTGTCGAAGGATATGGTCGAAAAAGATATAAAGCAGATTTTGTAAAATTTCTTACTTATTCCTATGCAAGTTGCCTTGAAACAGTATTTCACATTGAAAAAATAACAATTTTATATCCAGAAATAATTGAAAATAAGACTGAATTTATATCTAAATACAACGAATTGAGTGCTAAAATTTATAATTTTATTAAATATGTTGAAGAGAATTGGAAAACATAATTGAAATTGGTTGTGGGTTATGAGTTATAAGTTGTAAGTTGTAAGTTTGATTATGGATATTAAGGCAGGGCATTATACATAATGTAAAAATTAATATATTAATATTCTTTATTTTGATTCTTGTTTATAAACACAATTTCGATTCAATCAATATAAAACATTGATTTTTATATATTTAGCAAATATTAAATTATAATAATTAACAAATAATCATTAATTTTAAATAAATCGTAACCTACAACTTACAACTCATAACCTATAACTTACAAAAAACATGAACCAAACTACCAATTCCATTTTAATGATTCGCCCAGTTGCGTTTCGAATGAACGAGCAAACTGCCGTTAATAATTATTACCAAAAAGTGATTGATGGTTTATCGCCAGAAACTGTAAATGCCAGGGCGCAGCAAGAATTCGATGCGTTTGTCGCTAAATTAACTGCTTTTGGCGTAGATATAATTGTGGTTGAAGATACTTTAAATCCAGATACCCCAGACAGCATTTTTCCGAACAATTGGATTTCATTTCACGAAAATGGCGACGTCGCTTTATTTCCAATGTTTGCCGAAAATCGTCGTCAAGAACGTCGGGAGGAACTATTGGATATTTTAGAAGAAAAAGGATTCATCATCGAAAATATTGTCGATTATACCTCTGCCGAGGAAGACGGTTATTTCCTTGAAGGTACAGGAAGTATTTTGCTTGACAGAGCCAATGGAAAAGCATATTGTGCTTTATCACCAAGGGCTGATGAGGAATTATTCATCGAATTTTGCGAAGATTTTGATTTAAATCCAATTTTATTTGAATCCTTTCAAACCGTAAATGGCGAACGAAAATTAATTTATCATACCAATGTAATGATGTGTTTAGGAGAAACCTACGCTGTTATTTGCGCCGATTCAATCGATGACAAAAAAGAGCGAAAAATGGTTTTGGACAGCCTTAAAGGCGATGAAAAAGAAGTAATTTTAATTACGGAAGACCAAGTCAACAATTTTGCAGGAAATATGCTCGAAGTAAAAGGAGTCAACGACCGAAGATATTTGGTAATGAGCACATCGGCACATAAAAGTTTGACTAAAAAACAAGTCGCACAATTGGAAGAACACGTCACTATTTTGAGCTCAAGCCTTGACACCATTGAAGCTTGTGGTGGTGGAAGTGCAAGATGTATGATGGCGGAAATTTTCTTAACAAGAGAGTAAAATAAAAACAACACTTTTTCGTACTTTTGTCGAATGAAAAATAAAAAAACGGTAGTACTCGGAGCGTCAACAAAACCCGATAGATATTCCTTTAAAGCCATCACAATGCTTGTCGAGAAAGGACATACGGTGATCGCCATCGGGCAAAATACAGGCGAAGTTGCGGGAGTGAAAATCTATACAAAAGCCATTCCTTTATCGCAAATCAACACCATTTCCCTGTATCTGAACGCAGCCAGACAAAGGGATTATTACAATTATATCGTCGAAGCAAAGCCAAAAAGGGTGATTTTTAATCCCGGAACAGAAAATCCAGAATTCTATCAATTACTAAAATTGAACAATATAAAGGTAGAAATTGCCTGCACATTGGTATTATTGACAACCAATCAATATTAGTTTTTTTTTGGAGCTATTCCTGCTGTACGTTGCAATCTTTGCTTTTTAAAGAAAAAAAGCAAAGGATTTCCACTGCCATCAGGGCTAAAAATTAGAACCTGAGAATAGCGTACAGACCAAGTCAATTCGGATTTTGTTTCTATAAATTAGATAATAGACGAAGAGATAATAGATTAAATAGTCTTAATTATCAACCATTTCTCACAGTGCCCTCACAGAATTATCACAAGAAAACAACGAAGAAAAGAACGGAAGCAACCCCGATAGACGAGGAGGCACGACGAGCGACTTGGGTTGTGGAGAGATTGCCGAGGTAGTTTTCAAGATAATATTGTGCAGGCTTGATCTTTTTTGTTACTTTTTACCATCAAGGGAAAAAAGTAAAAAATCAGAATCGCGTTTCAGAAGTTGCAGGTTTGCTAATCAGCAACAATCCAATAAAAGTAAGCAATCCATTGATAATTATGAGTTCATTATCAATTACATAATCGCCCAATAACGCTGCCGAATTATAACTTATCAAAAAGCAAATTGCTGGAGAAAGCAAACAAATCAATGGAACCAATTTGTCGTGAACGGTTTTTGATTTCATAAACAATCCAAAACAATACAATCCCAAAAGAGGCCCATACGTATAAGATGCAATCTTGAAAATCATACTCACCACCGAAGCGTTATTTATTGCATTAAAAATCACAATTACCAAAAACATTAAAAGCGAAAATCCAATATGAACGAAATGTCTTGTTCGTACCATATTTGCTTTAGCAGCGTTTTCAATTTTGTCCATGCCAAGAAAATCAACACAAAAAGAGGTCGTTAAAGCCGTCAATGCAGAGTCTGTGGTTGCAAATGTAGCGGCGGTTAATCCCAAAAGAAATACAATTGCAGGAATTAATGTCAAATGATGAAAAGCAATTTCTGGGAATAATAAATCCGTTCGGGGTTTTCCGGTGATTAAATCGGTAGGAACTGAAATGCCATTTTTTTCGGCATAAATATAAAGTAGCGCGCCCACACTTAAAAAGAAAATATTGATAATGACAAAAATCCCGGTGAATGTGAACATGTTTTTTTGGGCTTCGCCAATAGTAGCGCAACTCAAATTCTTTTGCATCAGATCTTGGTCAAGTCCTACCATTGCTATAGTTACAAATATTCCACCTAAAATTTGTTTGATGAAATAAGTTCCTTTCATATAATCATCAAAGAAAAATATTTTAGAATAATTGCTATTTTTTACTACTTCAAAGGCTTCAAAAACATTTAGGTTGAGACTGCTGCAAATAAAATATATCGTTAAGAAAACAGAGGAAACTAAGAAAACTGTTTGTAAAGTATCTGTAATTATAATTGTTTTTAAACCCCCTCGATAAGTATAGGCGAATATTAAAAGCAAAGAAATTAGAACCGTTGCAGCAAATGGAATTTGATAAAAATCAAAAACATAGCGTTGCAAAACGATAACTACCAAATACAATCGGAAAGACGAGCCAATAGTTCTACTTATTAAAAATATGGAAGCGGCAGTTTTATAGCTAATCGTTCCCAAACGTTGCTCGATATAACTATAAATAGAAGTGAGATTCATTCTGTAATATAAAGGAAGCAGCACTTTCGCAATAATTATAAATCCAATGGCATTCCCCAAAACAAATTGAAAATACTTGAATTGATTTTCAGGATTTCCTACTTCGCCAGGAACTGATATGAAAGTAACCCCTGAAAGTGCGGTTCCAATCATTCCAAAAGCAACTAAATACCACTTCGAGTTTTTATTTGCTTTAAAAAAAGCTTCATTTCCAGTATTGTTTTTAGATACAAAATGCGAAATCAAAAACAAGATTCCGAAATACACAATCATTAAGGACACTATGGCAATTGGGGTCATAAAGAATATTTTATTACAAATAACTTATTTTTTTCTCATTTTTTCAAATATTTTCGGATTCTATTTGTGATGCATTGATTCTATAAATAAAATAGGCTGCGAAAAATAGTAACTTTATTTCGCTTTTTATTTCAAATTAGTCTAATAATCCCTTTCTATCAGGAATACTAAAAGAAATATATTGTTGGTTTTTTATAGAACGATTGGACTAATTAATAATTGCTATTGGTAGTAGTTGTGATAGGTGTTTTAACAAACTATTAAATTTTATTTTTATTTATTTATTTATTTAAATTTTATTATATATTTGTTTTAAATTAAAAAAACAAACACTATGAAAAATTTATTAGCTTTATTTTTATTATTTACAATTACAATTGGTTTTAGTCAAGAAAACGGAAAAAATCAAAATTCAAAATGGATTATTGGTTTTGGTACTAATTTTATTGACAATACCAGCACAATGAACAATCAATATTTTAATACTTCAAAACAATGGAATTACATTCCTACAGTTTCTAGAATCAGTTTTGAAAAAAGTATTTCTAAAGAGTTTTCTATTGAATCAGCAATAGCAATGAATTCTATTTCGTCTAAAATCTATCAAAATGGTGCAATGATTAAAAACGACGCTGTTTATTATGGATTGGATTTAAATGGAAAATTTTTCTTTGATGATTACATAGTTGAACAATCTAAAATTGATGCCTTCTTGGTTTTAGGAGTTGGAATCAATTCTGTAGACAGTGTTACAAATCAAACATCAAATTTTGGTTTAGGACTTAATTTTTGGGTGCAACCTAATTTAGGGTTCCGACTTCAAACGGTTGGTAAATATGGTTTTGATCAACAATCGCTACTCAACAATCACATTCAGCACAGTGCAGAATTTATTTTCAAATTTTAATACTCAAACCGCTTTAGAGCGGTTTTTTTTTCGCCATAAATTTTTGATTAAAAAAACTACAGTAAAATTTGGTTTAGCAACATATAACGAGTACTTTTGGTACTCAATATATGTGCAATGCTAGAAACACTCATTACATCTAAAACACGCATTCGTATTTTGGTTAAGTTTTTTTTAAACTCAGCCAATCACGGTTATTTGCGTGGTTTAGCTGAAGAAATGAATGAATCTACTAACTCCATTCGCAAAGAGTTAAATAGCCTTGAAGAAGCAGGCTATTTACAAAAAAAAGCAATCAAAAATAGAATTTCTTACAAGGCTAATACGAGTCACCCTCTTTTTAAAACCCTCAAAAAAATTATTTTCCAACACATTGGGCTGGATTCAATTGTTGAAATGGTTTTAGACAGGATGGGTAGTGTTAAAAAAGTAATAGTAATTGGAGATTATGCCAATGGAATTGATAGCGGTGTTATTGAAGTTATAGTTATTGGTGATGACTTGAATACGGAATATATTGAACAACTATCGGTTAAAATAGAAAAGGAAATTAAACGCAAAGTCCAATTTTTTATTACACAAAGTTATGATGGTAAAGGATTGTTAATTTATGAAGATGACTCTTCTTTATCAACTAAAATTGAGTAAAGATGTCTTGGTTTGCACTCTATACACGTCCAAAAAAAGAAAAAAAAGTAACTGAGCAATTGGAACAACTTGGAATTGAAGCCTATTGTCCTATGATTACTCAAATAAAGCAATGGTCTGACCGAAAAAAAAAGGTAGAAACGCCACTAATTCGTTCGTATGTATTTGTGAATTTAGAAGAAAAAGAACGAAATAAAGTTTTTGAAGTTCACGGAATTGTTCGTTATTTGTATTGGTTGGGGAAACCTGCCATTATTCAGGAGCATGAAATTGTGGCATTAAAAAATAGTCTAAAAGGAATTCTGACTTCTGTTGAAGTAGAAGGAATCAAGCCTGGAGACAATCTCACCATTCCTAAAGGTCCTTTTCAAGGAAAAGAAGGAGTTGTGACACAGGTAGAAAAAAATAAAATACGTTTGGTTCTAAAAGAATTGGGTGTGTTAATCACAATTTGTAGAGAAGCGTAAAGTTTTGGCAATTATTTTGAATGCTTTGTTAGTTACGAATATGTGACTGACGGGGCGAAGCCGTGGAAAAAGCCCCCTAACCCCCGAAGGGGGAACGAAGAAGTGGAATTAAATTACAAGTTGTACTTAGAGGAAGTTGTAGGTTCTTGGTTGTTAGTTGAAAAAAAAGATAATAGACCAAAAAATAATAGACAGAAAACTTTGACCGATGTTCGTTTTACGATAAACGAATAAACTAATCATCTTTTCCATTTCCATCAAGGTAAAAAAGTAAAGAATAAAAACTAAGTTTTGTAAGTTGTAAGTTGTAGGTTAAAAATGTTGAATCGGTAAATAGAAAAAACCTGATTTTTTCAACAAAAAGTACTAAAAAAAATAGTGAAAAATGGAAATTTCAAATAAAAATATCGCCATTATTGGTCTGGGTTATGTAGGACTTCCTCTGGCAGTTGCATTTGGATCCAAATACAAAACGGTAGGATTTGATATCAATACCACTCGTGTTGCGGAATTGTTAGAAGGAGTCGACCGTACTTTAGAATCCGATAGCGACAAGATAAAAGCGGCAACCCAATTGACTTTTTCTAGTGCTGTAGCAGATTTGAAAGACTGCGACATTTTTATTGTAACGGTTCCAACACCCATAAATCAATTCAAAGCCCCCGATTTAAATCCGTTGCTCAAAGCTTCAGAAATGATTGGGAAAGTACTTAAAAAAGGAGCTATTGTAATTTATGAGAGTACGGTTTATCCGGGGTGTACAGAAGAGGATTGTGTACCTGTTTTAGAAAAATATAGTGGCTTAAAATTCAATAGTGATTTTTACTGTGGCTACAGTCCGGAACGAATTAATCCGGGAGATAAAGTAAATACTTTAACTACTATAAAGAAAGTGACCTCAGGCTCTACGCCCGAAATAGCCACTTTTGTTGATGATTTGTATGCTTCAATAATTACTGCTGGAACTTATAAAGCGCCTAGTATTAAAGTTGCAGAAGCCAGTAAAGCCATTGAAAATGCACAACGTGATGTAAACATATCCTTTGTAAATGAATTGGCTTTAATTTTTGATAGAATTGGAATTGATACCAACGATGTTTTGGAAGCTGCCGGAACAAAATGGAATTTTTTAAAATACAAACCCGGTTTGGTTGGTGGTCATTGCATTGGGGTTGACCCTTATTATTTAGCACACAAAGCAGAATCTTTGGGCTACCATCCTCAAGTTATTCTTTCAGGAAGACGTGTAAATGACACCATGGGCATGTTTATTGCAGGGAAAGTCGTTAAGATGATGATTCAAAAAGGAACCAATATTAAAGGAGCTAAAGCATTATTACTAGGGGTTACTTTTAAAGAGAATTGTCCAGACATTCGTAACTCCAAAGTAGTAGATATCTATAATGAATTAGTTCAATTTGGATTAGAGGTGGATGTTTTTGATTCCCATGCTGATTTTTCTCAAGTTAAAGCAGAATATAACATTGAATTGATACAAGTTCCAACTAAATATGATGCCATTATATTGACAGTTGCTCATAAAGAGTTTCTTAAATTAGATTTAAATGAATTTAAAAAGGGAACACACACCGTCATTTTTGATAGTAAAGCTGCATTACCAAGAGAAAATGTTGATGCAAGGTTGTAGGCCTCCTAGCCGCCGAAGAGGGAATTGAGGAGTGGGATTATGCGATTTTTGGTTGAGAAAATAGACAATAGACGAAGAGAAAATAGATGAAAAACGTTGACCGTTAACCGATGTTGGTTTTCTATTGAAGATAGACATATGACGAATAGTGACAATCGATTTTCTAGGTTGATAAATCTTAAATAGTAATAAATTATTAATTTGACAATGAATGAACTTAGACTCTAAAATATACATTGCAGGCCATAATGGAATGGTTGGAAGTGCTATTTGGCGTTCCTTGTCTGCAAAAGGATATTCGAATTTAATAGGTGCCAGCAGTAAGGAATTAGACCTAAGAAATCAGCAATCAGTTTTTGACTTTATTTCAAAAGAAAAGCCAGACGTGATTATAGATGCTGCCGCTAAAGTAGGAGGAATATTGGCTAATAATGATTTTCCATACCAATTTTTAATGGAAAATATGCAAATTCAAAACAATCTAATAAGCGCTGCTTTTGATCAAGGAATCAATAAATTTATTTTTCTCGGTAGCTCTTGTATTTATCCTAAGTTGGCGCCGCAACCATTAAAGGAAGACTACTTGTTAACAGGTGCTTTGGAACCAACAAACGAATGGTATGCTTTAGCAAAAATTACGGGTGTGAAGGCTTGTCAAGCACTCCGAAACCAATTCGGGAAAGATTTTGTGAGTTTGATGCCCACTAATTTATATGGAATAAACGACAATTTTGATTTGAATAGTTCTCATGTTTTACCTGCATTAATTAGAAAATTCCATGACGGCAAACTGAATAATGACGCTCCCGTTACCCTTTGGGGAAGTGGAACGCCATTGAGAGAATTTCTATTTGTAGATGATATGGCTCAGGCAGTGGTTTTTGCTTTAGAAAATAAATTGCCTGATTATTTATACAATGTGGGCACGGGAGAAGATTTAACTATTAAAGAATTGGCGCTATTAATTCAAAAAATTATTGGTCATCAAGGAGAAATCATTTGGGATAATTCGAAACCTGACGGAACCCCAAGAAAATTAATGGATGTTTCCAAAATGCATGCTTTAGGATGGAAACATAAAGTGAATTTAGAAGAAGGGATACAGAAAACATACACATGGTTTTTAGAGAACGTGAAGGTGTTCAAGGAAGTAAAAATGTAAAGTCGTTTATCGTCCACCGTCCATCGCAAAACGAACAACGAGCAACTAAAATCGTTTACCGTCCACCGTCCATCGCAAAACGAACAACGAGCAACTAAAATCGTTTACCGTCACCGTCCATCGCAAAACGAACAACGAGCAACTAAAATCGTTTACCGTCCACCGTCCATCGCAAAACGAACAACGAGCAACTAAAATCGTTTACCGTCACCGTCCATCGCAAAACGAACAACGAGCAACTAAAATCGTTTACCGTCCACCGT
>NZ_JBBALW010000001.1:0-45025 GCF_040402835.1 Flavobacterium sp. | reverse complement strand
AATCGTTTACCGTCCACCGTCCATCGCAAAACGAACAACGAGCAACTAAAATCGTCTACCGTCACCGTCCATCGCAAAACGAGCAACGAGCAACTAAAATCGTTTACCGTCCACCGTCCATCGCAAAACGAACAACGAGCAACTAAAATCGTCTACCGTCACCGTCCATCGCAAAACGCAAAACGAATATCGACCAACGAATAACGAACACCGATATAATGGAATCTAATTTAGAAGTTTGGAAATTATCACATCAACTAACTATTGAAGTCTATAAAATAACCCAAGTTTTTCCTAAGGCAGAACAATTTGGTCTTATTAGTCAAGTCAGAAGAAGTGCTAGTAGTGTTCCTACTAATATAATTGAAGGTCAAGCTAGACAGTATAAAAAGGAATTCATCCAGTTTTTATATATTGCAAAAGGTTCCTTAGAAGAAACAAACTATCATTTATTTTTATCGAAGGATTTGGGATATATTTCTGAATTGGATTATAAATTATTGTCAGAAATGTGCATTAGAATAAAAATGATGTTATATAAATTAATAAAATCAATGCAGTAATCGTTTACCGTTTGTCGCTTACCGTTTTTCGTCCATTGCAAAACGAATAACGAATATCGATTAACGACCAACGACCAACAAACAACGAACAAATATGAGTACTAAACAAAAATCTGCTTTAATAACAGGAATAACCGGTCAAGATGGCTCCTATTTAGCTGAATTGTTGTTAGAAAAAGGCTATATGGTTCATGGAATCAAACGAAGAGCCTCTTCATTTAACACCCAACGAATTGATCATATTTACCAAGATCAACACGAGAATCATATTAATTTTAAATTACATTATGGTGACTTGACCGATTCTATGAATATTATCAGAATCATACAGGAAGTGCAACCCGATGAAATTTACAACCTTGGGGCTATGTCTCACGTAAAAGTTTCGTTTGATTCACCTGAGTATGTTGCCAATGTCGACGGAATAGGTGCATTAAGAATATTGGAGGCAGTGCGAATTCTTGGTCTAGAAAAGAAAACCAGAATCTATCAAGCCTCTACCTCGGAATTATATGGAGGTTTGGCAGAAAACAAAAATGCTGCAGGTTTTTATGATGAAAATTCTCCGTTTTATCCGCGTTCACCATACGGGGTTGCAAAAATATATGGTTTTTGGATAACAAAAAATTACCGAGAAGCTTACGGTGTTTACGCCTGTAATGGCATCTTGTTCAACCATGAGTCACCTAGAAGAGGAGAAACTTTTGTTACTCGGAAAATCACAATGGCTACCGCTGCCATAGTTTTAGGAAAACAAGATTGTTTGTATTTAGGAAATCTAAATTCTCAAAGAGATTGGGGTCATGCTAAAGACTACGTCGAAGCCATGTGGAGAATCCTGCAGCAAGAGATTGCCGATGACTATGTCATTGCAACCGGAGTTACCACTTATATTCGTGATTTTGTGCGTTTATCTTTTGCAGAAGTTGGAATAGAATTAGCTTTTGAAGGAGAAAATGAAAATGAAATTGCCAAAATTGTGGCTTGCAACCATCCTGAATATCAATTACCATTAGGTACAGTAGTGGTTAGAGTAGATCCACTATATTTCCGTCCTACAGAAGTTGACTTATTGAAAGGAGACCCTAGTAAATCTAAAAAATTGGGCTGGAACCCTCAATATGATTTGGCTGGATTGGTAAAAGAAATGGTAGCGAGTGATTTGGAAATTATGAGAAGGGTTAGGTAAAGGATTAACGGGTTAATCGGTTAGGAAAAATTTAATCGGGTAATTTAAGTTTGTATCAGCTAACCAATTAATCGAATATTCTGCTAAACGCTTAAAAAAATAACCAATTAATCCATTTATTAATAAAATTCTAAAAAACGTCAATCCATTGATATAAAATTATTTAAAAAACATCAATACATTGATATTTTTTAGTATTTTTGTAAAAAGTTAAATATGGAAAAATTAGTTAGTCAGTTTTATGAAAAATACGCAACCATATCCACTAGTCAGATACGTAGTTTTATTGATACTATAGATTGGGATAATCGTTTTATTGGTATAAAAGGAAGCAGAGGGGTAGGAAAAACTACACTTTTATTACAATATATTAGATTAAACTACAAACCAGACAAGCGAGTTTTATACATTAGTTTGGATAATCTCTATTTTCTTGAAAATAAATTATACGATTTAGTAGCTGATTTTTATAAAAAAGGGGGCGAATTTATAGCCATCGATGAAGTACATAAATACCACAATTGGGCCATTGAAATAAAAAATATTTACGATGACATGCCCAACTTGAAGCTAGTTTTTACAAGTTCCTCCTTGTTGCACATTCATCAAGCCAAGGCAGATTTAAGCAGGCGCGTCGTAGTGTATGAAATGCCTGGATTATCGTTTAAAGAATTTATACAATTTGAAACCAAAGTTCTTCTAAACAGATACACTGTTGAACAAATTATAGAAAATCATGTAGAAATTGCTATTGAAATAACTCAAAAAGTAAAACCACTACATTATTTTACAGATTATTTACACCATGGCTATTATCCGTTTTATTTAGAAAATAAGAAATCGTTTCATCAAAAATTAAGTGAGATACTGCTCACCGTTTTAGAAGTTGATATTCCACAATATGCAGTCATTTCACCTTCTAATGTAATTTTGCTAAAAAAATTAATGGCAATCATCAGTAGTTCCGTACCGTATAAGCCCAATATGAATGCTATAAGTGAACGCAGTGGCATTAGTTTAAATACCATGAAAAATTATTTAAACCTTTTGAATGAGGCACAACTTTTAAATTTGTTGCATACAGAAGACAAAGGAATTAATAGTTTAGGCAAGCCCGAAAAAATTTACATACACAACGCTAATTTGATGTATAATTTAGTTTCTATTCCTAATGAGGGAAGCATACGTGAAACATTTTTTTTTAATCAAGTAAGCCAAAGCAATAAGGTATTTGCATCAAAACAAGTCGATTTTATAGTTAACAATCGCTATTCTTTTGAAGTAGGAGGAAAAAATAAAAAACAAACTCAATTAAGAAACATCCCCAATTCGTATGTAGTTAAAGACAACATAGAGATAGGTAACGACAACAATATTCCGCTTTGGTTATTTGGGTTTCTTTATTAAGGAGTAGGTTGTGGAAAGTAAATCTAAAAAATTGGGCTGGAACCCTCAATATGACTTAGCTGGTTTGGTAAAAGAAATGGTAGCCAGTGATTTGGAAATTTTGAAAAGACAGTTATTATAAGCCTTGTTTCTAAATAAATCAAAATAACGCCTTAGCCTATTTAGCTTGTTAAATTAAAGTATAAAAAATTATTCCAGTTACTTAAGAATTAAAAAATGTGTCGAATAGCAGGAATTATAGACCCCAAAAGCACCACACTTCAGGAAGATATTCTGAAAATGCGTGACGCCATGCACAGAGGAGGGCCAGACGATGCTGGAGTCTATATAAATGCAACGGTAGCTTTAGGACACAGACGGCTTTCTATTATTGATTTGTCTTCAGCAGGACACCAACCCATGCTTAGTGAAGATAAAAATTTGGTTTTAACATTTAATGGGGAGATTTATAACTTTAAAGAAATTAGGTCAACTTTAGAAACTTTAGGCGTTACTTTTCATACCAAAACCGATTCTGAAGTGCTATTAAAAGCCTTTGAAAAATGGGGTAATGGCTGTTTCGAAAAATTTAACGGAATGTTTGCTTTGGCAATTTATAACACAGCCAAAAATGAAATGACCTTAGCCCGAGATCATGCGGGTATCAAACCATTGTATTATTTTTTAGAAGAAGGAAAACTATATTTTGCTTCAGAAATCAGAGCTTTTAAAACCTTAAACCGTTTCGAAGAAAATCCAGATTGGCGAATTTATTTCTTAGCTTTTGGTCATTTGCCGGAGCCAATAACAACTTTATCAGGAGTTTTGCCCTTGCAAAAAGGCACTGTTTTAACCCTCAATACCATTACAGCTGAGGTTACTACAGAACGTTTTTCAGCTTTTCAATTTACATCTCAAATCAGCAATAAAAAAGAAACATTACAAAAAGTGAAGGAAGTTGTAACTGCTTCAGTGGAACGCCACCTGATATCAGACGCACCTATAGGATTGTTTTTAAGCGGTGGGATAGACAGTAGTTTATTGACGCTTTTGGCACAACCCTTACTAAAAGATACCTTACAAACCCTATCCATAGTTTTTGATGAAGAAGCCTATTCAGAAAGGAAATACCAAGAAATTATTATCAAAAAAACAGCTGCTAACCATCGAACATTTACAGTTTCTGAGGAACAATTTTTTGCGGCACTACCTGATGTAATGGAGGCGATGGATCAGCCGAGTACCGACGGGATTAATAGCTATTTTATTTGTAAATATGCCAAGGAAGCTGGACTTACAGCCGTATTGAGTGGTTTGGGAGCCGATGAATTATTTGGAGGTTACAATTCCTTTGCAAACTCAAAAAAAATCACCCAAGTTAAGAAATGGGTTCCAAACTCTTTTTTTAAATGCGCACAATATTTCAATAAAGACAAATACCAAAAAGCCGCTTTTTTAAATATTCCGGGTCCTGTTGGGGAGTATCTGTTTCATAGAGGACTTCTTTGTCCCAAGGAAATCAGTAAGATATTGGCTATCGAGGAAAAAAAAGTATGGCAATTGTTAACGTCGCTAGCTAATTATAATGATAAAACTCAAGTAGAAAAACTTGAAAAATACAATAATTTAGCAGCTTTCAATAAAGCATCATTTCTAGAAATAAATCTCTACATGCAAAATCAGCTTTTAAAAGATACCGATTACATGAGTATGTGGCACGCTTTAGAAGTAAGAGTTCCTTTTTTAGACAAAGAATTACTGCAGTTTGCCCATGAAATAGCTCCCGAAATAAAAGCATCCCAACCAAAAAAGTTCTTGCTTATTCATGCTTTTACCGATTTGTTGCCCAAAGAAATTTGGGACCGACCAAAAATGGGATTTACCTTTCCTTTTCAAGATTGGCTTCTTGGTTATGGTAAAATAAACGATGCAAAAGAACCTAACCATACTACCAAAATGCATAAAAATGAGTATTCGTATTTTCAATTTAAAAAAGGAAATTATACGTGGAGTAGGTATTGGGCAACAGTTTTAAGTCAAAAATTGAATTGATATTTTGAAAAAAATCAAGTCAAATAAAAAAATAAAAGTTGTCTTTTTTAACAGAAAGCCACGACATTTAGGTAATTTCAGTATCGAAATGTATTTTAAATTAATTCAAGATTATTTACAAAATGATTTTGAAATAATCAATAAAATTATGCCTTTTGAAAGCAATGGTTTTTTAAATAGATTGCGCAATACGCTTTATTGCATGGTCAATCAAGGCGATGTCAATCATATTACTGGAGATATTCATTATGTCGCCGCATTTTTGAAAAAATCTAAAACTATACTTACTATTCATGATTGTGGAATATTGTATGAATCTAAGGGTTTGAAAAAATATATTTTTAAATACATTTGGTTTAAATTACCCATAAAAAAATCAAAAATAATCACAGCCAACTCCTATGCAACGAAAGAGGATATTTTGAGATTGAATTATTGCAAAGCCGATAAAATTAAAGTGATTTATGTTTGTATCTCACCGGAATTTAAACAAAATGAAAAATCTTTTAATTCTAAAAACCCTAGAATTTTGCAAATAGGCACCGCTGCCAACAAAAATTTAAAACGATTAATTCAAGCACTTAAAGGGATTCCATCAACCTTGGTTGTTATCGGCAAAATCGATACAGAAATTACATCGTTAGTAAAAGAAAACGGAATTCATATAGAACTTCACGACCGAAGATTAACCGATGAAGAAGTACGTGAAGAATACAATAAGTGTGATATTTTGAGTTTAACCTCTACTTTAGAAGGATTTGGAATGCCTATTTTAGAAGCCAATGTTGTAGGAAGAGTCTGTATAACTGGCAATACCACCTCAATGCCCGAAATTGCAGGAACTGCCGCCCATAAAGTTGATCCTTTTGCTGTTCAAGACATTCACAATGGCATCAAAAAATTAATTGAAAATAACGCCTACAGAGAACGTCTTATTCAAAATGGCTATCAAAATGCAAAAAGATTCAGTGCCGAAACTATAGCCAAACAATATGCATTATTGTACAATGAAATTGGCAGTAAATAAGGATAAAAAAGTTTAATCGGTTAGGAAAAGTTGGCTTAATACTATTATTTACCGCTTTTGTCATTCTGAGGAACGAAGAATCACATAACGTGAGCAACTTATGAGATTCCTCCTTCGTCGGAATGACAACAAAATCAATAAAACTGGGTTTCAACAAATGCTGTATAGTATAGAATTAAGCGGAAAAGGTTAATTGGTTAGGAAAAAGTTGAACCTAACCGCTGCCTGCCGTTAGGCAGGCTCAACCTCAACCATTTCGCCAAAAAACTAGAAAACAATGCAAAACGAAATAGTTATCTATCAGTCAGAAATTCTAACAAGCCAAATGGAGGTTAGGGTTGAAGATGAAACTGTTTGGTTGAATCGAATTCAACTTGCTGATTTGTTTGATCGAGATGTTAAAACTATAGGAAAGCATATTTCTAATGCACTCAAAGAAGAACTTGAAGGAATTCAAGTTGTCGCAAAATTTGCGACAACTGCAAGTGATGGCAAAACATATCAAGTAGAATTTTATAATTTGGACATGATTATGTCTTTAGGTTATAGAGTAAAATCAAATAGAGGGGTTCAGTTTCGTATTTGGGCAAATAAAATACTAAAAAACTATCTGCTCAATGGGTACGCCATTCACCATCGAATGGATATTTTAGAAAAAAAAGTAAATTCTCTAGAAGAGAAAAGTAATGAATTTGATTTAGTCATTAATACTAAATTGCCTCCAAATCATGGAGTTTTCTATGATGGACAATTATTTGACGCACACGTTTTTGTTTTAAATATCATTAAATCCGCAACAAAATCTATCATTCTATTTGATAATTACATAGATGAAACGGTTTTATTACAATTATCGAAAAGAGCAAAAGCTGTAAAAGTTATAATTTATACTAAAGAAATCACCAAACAGTTGAAACTAGATTTAGTGCGATTTGAAAAGCAATACGATTCCATTGATATTCAGGAATTCACAAAATCTCACGACAGATTTTTGATAATTGATGAAACTGAAGTGTTTCATATAGGAGCATCTTTAAAAGACTTAGGCAAAAAATGGTTTGCTTTATCTAAATTGAATATCGACCCAAAGGATTTATTGGGTAAGTTATAATGATAGGTTAATCGGTTAGGAAAAGTTTAATCGGTTAGGAAAAGTTTAATCGGTTAGGAAAAGTTGGCTTAATACTATTATTTACCGCTTTTGTCATTCTGAGGAACGAAGAATCACATAACGAGCGCAACTTATGAGATTCCTCCTACGTCGGAATGACAACAAAATTAATAAAACTGGGTTTCAACAAATGCTGTATAGTATAGAATTAAGCGGAAAAGTTTAATCGATCAGGAAAAAGTTTAACCGATTAACCCCTTTGCAAATAACCAAATTACCGATTAACCGAATAACCAATTCAACAATTAACCGATTAACCCCTTTGCCGAATAACCAATTCAACAAATAACCAAATAACCAAATAACCGATTAAACTATTAACCAATTAAACAGTCCAATCCCCTAAACTCCATTTCAATGAAAAAACGCACACGCTTTATCAACTTCTTTATCCCACACCGCTTCACATTAGTATTTGCGGCTGGTTTTTTTCTTTCGGCTACGCTATTCTTTAAAATAAATGCCGATTATAACAATGAACTTTTTGACCAACTTGGTAAATTTATTTTACATGAATCCCAATTAAAACACGAAAATACGGAGCAAACGGTCGTAAGGGCAATGAATACCATTTATAATTTACAGAAAGAAAATAGAAAAGAGTTATTTCAATATGAACTTCATAGTTTTAAAGTCAAATACATGCGCTCCACCGATTTAGACCTGTTAGACGTAAGTGGTGCTTGTGCCAGTTCGTCTATGGTATTAACCAGAACCTATATGGCCATGGGCTTTCCTACCCGCATAGGCCAAATGTATGCCGATGGGCATTTTGGCGGGCACATGTTGGTAGAAGTTTGGAGTAACGGCCGTTGGATGGTCATGGACCCTTTGTTCAATCAAGCTTTTTACAAAACCGATAGCACGTTGGCCTCTTTCAAGGAAGTGCAAAATAATTTTGCAACTTATGCCAAGCAATTACACCCAAATTATCCTAAAAAATACCGATACCAAGACGTACGTTATACCAATTGGAATAAAATTCCACTACTTTCCCCTTTAGTAAAAAAAGGACTTGATTTTGTTTATGGCGAAAAAAAAGCAAATGATATTTGTTTGAGAAAATACCTTATAAAGTTTTATCTTTTATGGTATTATGTGTTTTTAAGCATTTTTATATTCTGCGCAAGTATGGGTATTGTTCAGTGGTGGATTTGTAAAAAAATAAAAAATAAATGAACCACGAAGAAGCATTAAATGAATGGGACCTTACTATAGAGCCACAAAGTTCCCTATTTAAACTCAATTTAAATGATGTATGGAAATACAGAGATTTGCTTTGGCTTTTTGTAAAACGCGATTTTGTGAGTTTTTACAAACAAACCATTTTAGGGCCATTATGGTTCTTTATACAACCCTTATTTACCACTATTATTTTTACTTTTATTTTTGGTAACCTTGCGGGAATAAGCACTGATGGTTTACCACAGCCCTTGTTTTACATGGCAGGTATAACGGCTTGGAATTATTTTGCCGATTGCCTTACCAAAACATCAACGGTATTTAAAGACAATGCCAATATTTTTGGAAAAGTATATTTTCCTCGTTTAATTATGCCTTTGAGTATTGTGGCAAGCAATTTGGTTCGTTTTTTGGTGCAATTATTATTATTTGTAATTATGATTGGCTATTATGCCATTCAAGGGGCGAATTTTCATTTTACTTGGGCTATTGCTTTGTTTCCTTTTTTAGTTTTACTAATGGCACTACTAGGTCTTGGACTTGGACTCATCATCACCGCCTTAACCACTAAATACAGAGATTTAGCATTTCTTATCACCTTTGGGGTACAATTAATGATGTATGCCACTACGGTTATTTACCCATTAAGTGCAGCACCTGTAAAGTATAAACATTTAATTGAGTTAAACCCTATGACAGGTATTATAGAAGCTTTTCGTTATGGCTTTTTAGGACAAGGAGAATTGACTTTACATAGTTTAGGATATTCTGCTTTAGTAACTTTTATTTCACTGGTTTTGGGAGTTGTGATTTTTAATAAAACAGAGAAGACATTTGTGGATACGATTTAAGGCTGAGGTTATGACTAAGGTGAGGCCCCAGCTCCGCAAAGTCTCCGACTTTGAGGTAGTGATTTCCAGTCTCCGACTGAATATTAAAACAAACAAATGCAAGACAAAGAAGGATATTTAATTCGCGATCAATCAAAACTGCATTTTATTACTGCAACCGTTGTAGATTGGGTAGATGTTTTTTATAGGAAATCGTATAAAGACTGCATCATTGAAAGTTTGGAATATTGTATAAAAAACAAAGGAATGATTTTATATGGATATGTAATAATGTCCAATCACATACATTTGATACTCCAATCAGAAAACGGTAAATTGTCTGATTTGATTAGAGACTTCAAGAAATTTACAGCAAAGGTCATTCAAAAAAAGCTAATCGCTAACCGTTATTCGTTAACCGTTATTCGCAAAACGCAAAACGCAAAATGCAAAACGACCATTTAACCTTAACCTTAACCTCAACCTAAATAACCTTAACCTTAAATGACAGACTTAACCTCAACCTCAACCTCAATTCATGAACTTCGAGGAGTAAAAGTGATGTTTGACTTTGATTTAGCATCACTATATGAAGTAGAAACTAAAGTGTTAAATCAGGCCGTAAAGAGGAATAGCGTGAGATTCCCTGATGATTTTATGTTTCAAATCACACTAGAAGAATTAGAATCGAACTGGTCACAGTTTGTGACCAGTTCGAGAAAGCATAGAGGAAAAATGTATTTGCCTTATGCGTTTACAGAGCAAGGTGTTGCAATGCTAAGTTCGGTATTGCGTTCAGAAAAAGCGGCATTAGTAAATATTGCTATCATGCGAGCTTTTGTAGAAGTCAGAAAGGCCATTAGTTTGCAAAGTCATCTTTCTGAACAAATCATGGCTTTAAAAAACAATTTAGAACAACGACTTGGGGAACACGATGTGCAATTGATGGAAATTTATGCAGTTATGGAACAATTTATTGATGAAAAAACAGAACAGAAAAACTGGGAAAACAGAAAAAAACTAGGATATAAATAACCCTGACTGCCGGCAGGCAGGCTCAACCATTCAAAAAAAGCTAATCGCTAATCGTTATTCGTTAACCGTTATTCGCAAAACGCAAAACGCAAAACGACCATTTAACCTAAACCTCAACCTCAACCCATGTCACCCAACGAAATAGTCATATATCAATCAAATAATCTATCAACACATATTGATGTTCTATTAGAAGACGAAACCGTTTGGCTTACACAGTTACAAATGGTAGATTTGTTTCAATCGACAAAGCAAAATATTAGTTTGCATATCAATAATATTTCCAAAGAAGGGGAACTAGACGAATTTTCAACTGTCAAGGAATACTTGACAGTTCAACAAGAAGGAAAAAGATAGAAGAAAAATTTAATTTAAATTGTTAATACCACTTTGCTAAAACACAAACAATGGCTAAATTGAGTGGATTAGTGAGGACACCAACCACGGACAAAGCAATTAAAATATTCTAAAAAAGGTAAAATGAAAAATCAATTACAAAATACAGAAGAGTTAATCTTATCTGATATTAGGTTAATCATCAATCTAACAAAAGAAACGGTAAGTAAAGTGATCACCTCAAATATTGCTGTGATGTATTGGAAAATAGGATGTCGTGTAAACACTGAAATACTTGAAAATCAAAGAGCCGAATATGGAAAACAGATTGTCGCTACGCTGTCACGACAATTGACAATTGAGTATGGTCGTACTTATGAAGAGAAAAACTTACGCAGAATGATACAATTTGCCATTCAATTTTCTGACATTGAAAATGTCGCTACGCTGTGGCGACAATTGAGTTGGTCTCATTTCAAGATATTAATCCCTATAAAAAGTGAGTTGGAAAGAGATTTCTATACTCAAATGTGTCGCATAGAAAATTGGAGTGTAGCAACGCTAAGGAAAAAAACAAACGGTTTATTATTTCAGCGAACAGCCATATCAAAAAAACCAGAAGAATTAGCAAAATTAGAAATACAGCAACTCAAAAAGGAAGATATTCTAACTCCCGATTTGATTTTTAGAGACCCCTATTTATTAGATTTTCTGGGATTAAAGGATACTTATCAAGAAAAAGATTTAGAAAAAGCAATTTTAAGAGAAATTGAACATTTTATTTTAGAATTAGGGAATGGTTTCGCATTTTTAGAACGACAAAAAAGAATGCAAATAGATAATGATGATTATTATTTAGACTTGCTTTTTTACCACCGAAAGCTAAAAAGATTAGTAGCTATTGATTTAAAAATAGGGAAATTTGAGGCAGTTTTTAAAGGACAAATGGAACTTTACCTACGATGGTTAGAAAAATACGAAATGCAAGAAGGGGAAGAAGCTCCAATTGGACTAATTTTGTGTACTGAAGGAAATAAGGAACAAATTGAACTACTGCAACTCGATGTTTCAAATATAAAAGTAAGCGAATATATAACGCAGTTTATTCCAAACGAATTACTAAAACAAAAGTTGAAAAAAGCGATACAATATTCTAAAAGTAAAATAGATAGTCAATAAAAATTTTCGATAATTATATTACCTTTTATAATCCAGGAACGCTTTATGGGAATCTTACCGTAGCGTATAAAAGACAGTTTAGTTTTACGGACTGATTTATTTACTGAGGTGGATGCCACTTTAGCGTTTGTCAGGAAACATATCAATAAAAACTATATAATTACCGGTGATCCACAACGAGAAGAGCGTTGGGAGTATCCACTAGAGGCTTTGCGCGAAATTGTGGTAAACATGATTGTGCATCGTGATTATCAAAATGCGGGAGATTCCATCATCAAAATATTTGACCACAAAATAGAATTTTACAACCCGGGCGGCTTGGGAAACGGATTAACGGTTTCAGCATTACAAGCAGGTATCTATACTTCGTATGCCAGAAATAGAAAGATTGCCGATTTTTTTAGAGAAGCAGGGATTATTGAAAAATACGGTTCGGGAATAAAGCGTATTACCAATGCTTTTATCGATTATGGGTTGGCTTCCCCTGTTTTTGAAGATTTTCAAAATGGTTTTCGGGTAACAGTTTTTAATGAAAGTGTACTTAATAAATATAATGTCACAGAAGATGTCACAGAAGATATCACTAATAAGGTCGGAGATAATGTTGGTGTAAATGTCGGTGTAAAACGCTTCTTGTTTTTATCGAAAATAATCCAAGAACTAATGCTATAACCATGGAGAAACATTTCAAAGTTACGCAAAGAACCATAGAACGTTGGATGCAACTATTAAGAGAGGAAAATAAAATAGAGTTCAAAGGTGAGTCTAAAACCGGCCACTGGAAAATTACGGATAAACAACATAATGATATTTAACGCTGGCAAAATGGGTAAACTTGAATTATTAACTAAAAGTCATTATATATATGGATGTAAAGTTGCTTATTTCACTGAAGACAATCAACTTCTCATCGAACTAAACGAAATCCACCACGAACTAAACAAAATTATCAAATACCTAAAATCTTAACCCTTAACCTCAACCTCCACCATGAAATACCACTCTTTTGAAGACATGCCAGTTTGGAAAAGAGCGATGGATTTGGCAGTAGTTATTTTTGAGCTTACTAAAAGTTTGCCACGATCGGAGGATTATGGATTAACCAGTCAGATTAGAAGAGCGGGTTTATCAGTGTCGGCTAACATAGCAGAAGGATTTGGAAGAGAAACTTCAATGGACAAAAAACGATTTTATATTATAGCAAAAGGAAGTTTATTGGAAACTAAAAGTCATTATATATATGGATGTAAGGTTGATTATTTCACTGAAGACAATCATATACAAAACGAACTAAACGAAATCCACCACGAACTCAATAAACTTATCAAATACCTAAAACCTCAACCTTAACCTTAACCTTAACCTTAACCTTAACCTTAACCTTAACCTCAACCTTAACCTCAACCTCAACCTCAATACATTGTCACCCAACGAAATAGTCATATATCAATCAGAAAATCTATCAACACATATTGATGTTTTAATAGAGGATGAAACCGTTTGGCTTACACAATTACAAATGGTAGAGTTATTTCAATCGACAAAGCAAAATATTAGTTTGCATATCAATAATATTTTCAAGGAAGAAGAGCTCCCAGAAAATTCAGTTGTCAAGTATTCCTTGACAACTGCATCTGATGGCAAAAAATATAAAACAAAGTTGTATAGTCTCGATGTAATTATATCGGTTGGTTATAGAGTGAAGTCCAAAACGGGAACTCAATTTCGCATTTGGGCAACAAATACTTTAAAAACGTATTTATTAAAAGGGTATGTTATTCAGGATAGAATTGAAAGTATTGAAAAAAAACTGTACGACCATGATACTAAAATAAAATTATTGCTCCACACTAATTTACCGCCAAATCAAGGTATTTTCTATGATGGGGAAGTTTTTGATGCCTATGTTTTTGTAAATAAATTAATAAAATCAGCAAAGAAATCAATTGTATTAATTGATAATTATTGTGATGAAACGGTGTTAACTTTACTTTCAAAAAGACAAGCTAAGGTAAAAGCAAGTATATACTTAAATAAAATAGATCCAGCTTTTCAACTTGATATTGAAAAACACAATTTACAGTATGACGTTATTGAAGTAAACCTATTCAAAAAAGCACATGACCGATTTTTGATACTTGATCAAAAAGAAGTGTATCACATTGGAGCATCATTAAAAGATTTAGGGAAGAAATGGTTTGCCTTCTCAAAATTAAATATTGACAGTAAAGAAATCATTTCAAGATTAGCAGCTTAACCTCAACCTTAACCTTAACCTTAACCTCAACCTCAACCTTAACCTCAACCTTAATGTCAACAGCAATAAAAGTAGAAAACCTCTCTAAAATATACCGCCTTGGCGAAATAGGCACTGGCACCATTAGCCGGGACTTAGAACGTTGGGTGAAAATGAATGTATTGGGAAAAGAAGACCCTTTTTTGAAAATTGGAGAAAGCAATGACCGTAGCCAAAAGGGAAGCTCCGATTTGGTGTATAGTTTACAAGACCTGAATTTTGAAATACAGCAAGGCGATGCCGTGGGGATTATTGGAAGAAATGGTGCGGGTAAAAGCACTTTACTTAAAATTCTGTCCCGTGTAACTACACCCACTACCGGAAAAATAAATATTAAAGGCCGTGTGGCCAGTTTGCTAGAAGTTGGAACAGGATTTCACCCAGAACTTACCGGCCGCGAAAATATTTACTTAAACGGTGCCATTTTGGGCATGCGCAAACGTGAAATAGACCGCAAGTTTGATGAAATTGTAGATTTCTCAGGTGTGGAACGCTATATTGACACCCCAGTAAAACGCTACTCTTCTGGCATGTATGTGCGTTTGGCCTTTGCAGTAGCAGCCCATTTGGAAAGTGAAATTTTAATAGTAGATGAAGTACTTGCCGTTGGCGATGCGGAGTTCCAGAAAAAATGCTTGGGGAAAATGGGCGATATTTCGAAAGGAGAAGGTAGAACGGTATTGTTTGTGAGCCATAATATGGCAGCTGTTAGTAATCTTTGCAATAAAGGAATTTTAATAACAAAAGGAAGTATAGAAATTTCTTCCACAGTTGAAAATGTTATTGCTCAGTATAATTTTGGAAAAAACAAATCATTATTTTGGCAGTTAGATTCGTTTGTTAAACAGAAAAAAAATATTCAAATTAGTAATGTAAATTTAAGCATTACTGGTAATCAACCAAATTTGGTGTTACAATTAGAGTTGCTCATTTCTAATATTGAAAGTATCCAAAATGGGGCTTTCCTTGCTATATACATATCCTCGTATGACTCGGAACCCTTAATGGAAGGTATACCAGGTTATTCAAATATTTTTTTCAAAGAAAAAAATATGACTCAAAAAGTTAAAATAGAAATTAATCTTTTTGGTTTAATACCAGGAACTTACATGCTTGGAATATGGTTAGGATTAGATCATTTTAATGAATTAGATTATTTACCAGAAATTATTCAATTTGAAATTTCAGAAAACCCAATGAAAAATAGAAATATTATTTATCCTAAACATGCTGGATTTATTGTTCCGGAAACAAAGATAATAAGTATTGAAAATAAAATATTATAATCCTTACTTCATGAAAAAAATAATAAATATTATAAAACTTAAAAAAATATTTAGAGTATTATTTCCGATAAATGAATTGACAAATAATTACTTTGAGAAAAGAATTCAATGGAAACCAAAATATGAAAATCATTTAGAGGTTGATGGAATTTATATTGTAAAGTTTGATTCAGAATTTTTAATCGCAATGAGAGATTATAAACACAGTGATATTTTAGTTTATGACCAAGTTTTTATAGAGGAACAATATAAAATAGTTTTAAATATCCTAAGTCAATACAACACATCAGTCTTTAATATCATTGATGCAGGAAGTAACGTTGGTTATACATCTTTATATTTTGCAAAATACTTAACGAATGTAAAAATAATAGCAATAGAACCAAGCCCAGAAAATGTAGCAATATTGAAAAAGAATATAGAATTGAACAACCTGGAAAATTTCATAACTATTAAAGAAATGGCACTTTCGAATGATAGTACAAAAAAATTTGAAAATTCGCAAGACTATCGAGACAAATCAGACTGGTCAAATACAACAATTGAGGATTGCAATGGAAAGATTAATTCAATTACCATTAATGAAATTATCCTGAATGAAAAATGGAAGTATATTGATTTTTTAAAAATTGATATAGAAGGATATGAAAAAGAATTATTCAAATCAGGTTCAAATATGTGTTTTTTAAAATACACAAAGATAATTGCCATAGAGGTTCATGAAGATGTAATGTCAAAAAGTGAATTGGAATTAATACTAATTTCCCATAATTTTTTAATATTCAATTCTGGTGAATTAACCATTGGATTAAATAAGGAATATATTTAGAGTTGAAAGGCAAACTTTTAACCAAGAAAATTGAATAATTATATATTATAACATATTTAGATGGCAGAACAAATAGTAATCAGCATTGTTATGCCATGTTATAATTCTGAATTGTTTGTTAAAAAAACAATCAATTCAATAATTAATCAATCTTATATTAATTGGGAGTTAATAATAGTTAATGATGGCAGTACCGATAACACAGCTGAAATATTAAATTCAATAATGAAACAAGATAAAAGAATCAAGGTTTTTAAAAAATCAAATGGAGGTTATGTTAGTGCCCGATTATTCGGATTAAAACTAATAAATATTAACTCTTCATATATTCATTTTATGGATTCAGATGATATTTTAGATTCAAAATATTACAAAGATTTAATAAATATTTTGCAAAATGACCAAACTATTGGTGCGATTTATTCTGACCATATATTAATTGACGAATATGATTCTTTTTTAGCTCATCCTAATTATGGCCAAAGATATTATCCTACAAGATTTTGGTTAAAAAAAATATTGGAAACTAACCCGAATATGCCTTTTTGTTCCATATTTTCCTGGTCTAAGATGATTGAGCCAATGGTTTTAATACGCAAATCTATTTATAATAACACAAGCGGTTGGGATGATCGCTTCGGATTAGGAAAAGGCAATATTGGAGAGGGAGTTCTATTATTCTGTGAAATTTCTTTGATAAGTAAAATTTATTTCCATAACAAACAACTTTATTTTTATAGAAAACACGGAAAACAAGCTACTTCAAATGAGGTCTTGAATAAAAAAGCAGTAGAAAAAGTAATTGGAATATGGAAAGAAAAAGTTGAAATAGGCATAATTACTGCTAATGAATATGAATTTATGTTAATGTTCTTAAAAAGGTTGGAAATATTGCAAATTTTAGGTTCATTTAAACATTACCTTAAAACCAACCCAATAAGTGCAATTAAATCAATAAAAAATTTAGTTATATTTTATTTTAAAACTTACAAATTAGTTTTATTCGGTACTAAACATATTAAACGTTTACTTCCTTTGTATTTTACTTAATTTAACTTAAATAGTTTATAAAACTTTTTATAAATATGATTTTAATTCTTGGCTCTCAAGGCTTTATTGGCTCACATATAATAAAACATTTTTGCGAAAGTAAAAATATTATTTTCGGCTGCGATTTAATTGAATTTGATTCTAGTGAGTATCATTATTCAAAATTATCAGTTCTGTCTTCTGATTTTGAACAATTGTTTATTAGTAATTCTTTTGATGTCTGCATTAATGCGTCTGGCAGTGGTAATGTTGGATATTCTATTGAAAATCCATTAAATGACTTTGAAGCAAATTCTTTGGCAGTTTTTAAAATTTTAGATTGCATAAAAAAACACCAACCTTCATGTAAATACCTTCATATTTCAAGTGCAGCTGTATATGGCAACCCTATTAAGTTACCCATTAACGAAAATGACGGAACAAATCCACTTTCACCTTATGGATTTCATAAACTAATGAGTGAAACTATTTGCAAAGAGTTTCATCAACTTTTTGGAATTTCAATTGCTATCATAAGACCCTTTTCGGTATATGGAAATGGTCTAAAAAAACAATTATTATGGGACATTTGTCAGAAATTAGAAAATAACAATACCATTGAACTTTTTGGAACTGGAATGGAAAGTAGGGATTTTATTCATATTAATGATTTAGTCCAAATTATAGATTTAATTATTTCAAAAGCCACCTTTAAATGTGATGTATTTAATGTTGCAAATGGGGAAGAAACTACAATTAAAAATTTGGCAATTATTTTTAAAAGCTATTTTCTTGGAAAAGAAATTAGTTTTTCGGGTAAATCAAAAATTGGTGACCCATTAAATTGGAAAGCGGATATAAATAAAATGATTAGTTTAGGATATAGCCCAAAAGTTATATTAGAAGATGGCGTATCAAATTATATAACTTGGTTTAAACAATTAAAAAATGCCAAATAAACCAACGATAGTGTTTACGTTTCCAAATTGTATGGGAGGTGTATCTAGCTTCAACTACAATATAATCAACTACAGTGCCTTAATAAATAATTTTCATTCTAAAGTTATTTTATTGAAATCAAAAGAAGATAATAGAATGCCATTTTTAGATAAGTTTTTGGTTGATGAAGTTATTTTATTTGAATATTCTGATAAAGAAAATCAATATTATGTTCAAAAAAGATTGAATCAACTTTTAGGTAATGAGTCTGGGGCATTAGTTACGGATAACGCATTAACTTTAAGCGCTGCAGACAGGTTTAATAATCCTAAAACTATTTTTCATTTATTGCATGATTTTTTTTATGTAAATCAAAATATTTCTTTTGGGAATAAAATTGATGTTGCGATAGCCCATTCTTCTTTTTTTTCAGATGCTGTTTTTGCTTCAAATCCTTTAGATTTTGCAAACAGGAGCTTTTACATTCCCTATGGAGTAAAAGAGGGGTCGTCATTATTTATAAATAAACCCCTATCAAATAAATTAAATTTAGTGTTTTTAGGAAGATTAGACGAAGGAAAAGGGGTTAATTATTTATTAGAAATAGAACAGTTATTAATAAACAAAAACATAGAAGTAAATTGGACGATTATCGGTAAGGGTCCGCAAAAGGAAAATCTTCAAACACAATGGCGAAATAAAAAAAATATTCAGTTTTTTGAGCCTGATTCAACCAATGAAGTATATGAAATATTAGAAAAACAAGATGTTTTTATTTTTCCTACTTCGTTTGAAGGAACACCAGTTTCTATTTTAGAGTGTTTAGCGAATGGAGTAGTAACAATTGTAAATGATTTACCAGGAGGAATTAGAGACATTGTTACAAAAGACATTGGATTTAGGTGCAAATTAAATGACATTGAAGAATTTTCAAATTTTATTATGTTACTTCATGAGGATAGAAATTTATTAAAACAAATGCAAATTAATTGCTTTGATCTATATAAAAAAGCGTATGATATTGAAAAAAATGCGGACAATTACATTAAACTTTTTTTGCAATTTGATTCTTTTAAAAGAAAAATAAAAAACACCAACCCTTTGCCAATGTCTCGACTAGATAATAAGTATATACATAACTTTAGTACTAAATTTTTAAGAAACCTAAAATGGTAAACCAAAAGCCGATAGTATCCGTACTAATGACAGCCTACAATCGCGAAAAGTATATAGGCGAAGCCATTGAAAGCGTTTTAGCATCCATTTTTCAAGATTTTGAACTGATTATTGTGGATGATTGTTCATTAGACAAAACAGTCGATATCGCAAAGTCTTATGAAGCAAAAGATAGCCGCATTAAAGTATATATTAATGAATCTAATTTGGGAGATTATCCAAATAGAAATAAGGCAGCAAGTTATGCTAAAGGAAAATATTTAAAATATTTGGATAGTGATGACGCTATGAGTAATAACTGCTTGAAGGTGATGGTAGGAGAAATGGAGAAACATCCTGATTGTGCATTTGGTATAAGCTCAAGGAGTTTAACCAATGTTACTGTTCATTACCCAAATACTGCTTACAGAACTCATTTTTTTGAAAGAGGAATTTTAGATTTAAGTCCTTCTCTAACAATAATAAAAAAAGATATTTTTGAAAATGAAAAAGGATTTTTAGAATTAAGGTGTGTAAGCGATACTGAATTTTTTATGAGAATTGCATTAAAATATCCATTATTAGAAATGCAAATGAATTTAGTGAATTGGAGACAACATCCAGATCAAGAAATAATTAAGGGTAAAGATGAGTATTTAATGTATTCATTAAATCTACTTATCGAAAAATTAAATTTATCAAGTTTACGAAAAAAGGATCAAATAAAAATAATCAATAGGGAAAAGAAATCCTTGGTAAGAAATCTAATAAAAAATATTTTTAATAGAAAATTTAAAAACACACTTAATTATTGGAAAACAAACAATTTATCGCTTTTAAATATAGTTTAATCTAGTATAAAACATCATAAATACTTATAATGGAAAATAAAATCATAGCTTTTTATAGAACTCAAAGTCTAGTAGACTTTATGAGAAAAATAATTTTTGTTTTATTTAGAACCATTAATATTAAAATTATAAAAAAAATTAGAGTTTTTTTTTATTTTAGTTCAAAAGATTTAATAATTGGAAAAAACGTCAAACTTTCTGGCCTTTGTTTAAAAGTAAATATGGGGAAAAACATCAATATTTACGATGCTTGTAAATTTGAATTGTGTGAGAATTCTAAATTAACAGTAGGAAATAATGTTATTTTTTCATTTGGTGTAATACTATGTTGCTTAAACAAAGTCACAATTGGTAATGATGTTCAAATTGGAGAATATACTTCAATTAGAGACACTACTCATGATTATTCAGAATTAGGAGTGTCTATGAAATATAATCCGGATATTTCAAAAGAAATTAATATCGGGAATAATGTTTGGATTGGAAGAGGCTGTATTATTTTACCTGGAACTATGATAGAAGATGGGGTAGTTATTGGTGCAAATAGTGTTGTTAAAGGTCATTTATTAAAAGATTCTATTTACGCGGGTGCACCTATTAAATTTATTAAAAGTAGAATATAAATAGGGCACAATATAATTTGTTTATAAAACCTTTAAACAAAAAAAATATTCTTTTCTAAAAAAATGAAATTACTAGTAATTGGAGCAGATAGCAACTATGCTATTGAACGTTTTTATTTGAAATATTGGTCGGCACATGGAAAGAACATTACTGTAGAATTCTTCCCAGCTCAGAATATTTTTTACAAATATTACAATAAAAATAGTTTAAATAAAATAATATTCAAATTAGGTATAAGTGCTATTTATAATAAGATTAATAAAAAATTAGTTAGAAAGATTGATGTATTTCAGCCCGATTTAATTTTTATTTTCAAAGGTATGGAGGTATTTCCAACATCCTTATTATTAGCTAAAGAGAAAGGAATTAAATTGATTAATTACAATCCCGACAATCCTTTTATTTTTTCTGGAAGAGGTAGTGGTAATTCAAATATCACCAAAAGTATTGGTTTATATGACTACCATTTTACCTACAGTGTGGATATAAAAAAACAAATTGATTTGCAATTTAATATCCCGACATCCATACTGCCTTTTGGTTTTGATATTGACGAATCTGTTTATAATTTAGCTTTAAATAAAGACGAGATACATAAGGTTTGCTTTATAGGAAATCCAGATGAATTCAGGGCTAAGTTAATACAAAGTCTTGCAAATAAAGGAATTGAAATTGATACTGAATTTTTATCATTTTCTACTAATCCAATGGAGTTTTTACTCAATCTAAATGGTGTAAATGGAAAAGATGGAATGGTACAGCCAAATGCATATTTAACTCCAAAAGAAATAATAAATAAAGCTGGTCATTGGTCAACTTTACTAAATAGGTCACCCGATGACGACAGTGAGTTTTTTTGTAGGGTATTACTTCATTCCAATGAAATTATTTATGACAAAACCTCCATTAATTATTATAGAAAATCTCTAAATTTACTTTCAGGTGGTAAAACATTTCATCATGCAAAAGGGGCATTAAAAACGGTAGAATTAAAAACTCAAATTATATTAGAATATATTTATACTCCAAAAGTAAAAAAAACACTAGCAAAAAATTTTGCAAAAATTGCATATAGTTATGGTTCTTATTATCCGATAATTATATTTGATGTAAAAAAGCAAATGAATGAAATTTTAGGTTACAAAAAATTTCCCCTTGTAGGTGGTAAATACTTTAAATTTCTTTCATTCATTATTGGATTTGAAAATGCTATTTATATTAAAAATAAACTCAAAGGGGAATAATTATGAAACCAAAACTCACTTACTTCATTTCGCATCCAATTCAATACATTTCACCGCTTCTGAAAGAATTAGCCAAAGAAGTTGATTTAGAAGTGTATTATTATTCTGATGTCAGCATAAAGGGTGGAACAGATAAGGGGTTTTAATAGGAAATTTTAATAAAAAAATCAATAATAAATACATGATAAAACTAAATCTTGGTTGTGGTTCAGTAAGGCCAATTGGTTGGATTAATACCGACTCTTCATTAAATGCAAATATTCAAAAGATACCTTTTATTGGTAAATCTTTTGCTAAATTATTCAACCCCGTTGAATACAAAAGTGAAAATTTTGTGTATATGAACTTAAATAAAAAGTGGAGGTACAATGATAACTCAATTGATATAGTTTATGCATCACATTTGTTTGAACATTTAACTTTAAAATCAACCGATTTGTTTTTAAAAGAAGCGAATAGAGTTTTAAAGCCGGGTGGAGTAATTAGAATTGTAGTGCCTGATTTATTGCAAATTGCTAAAAAGTACATTGCGGAGTATGAGCAAAATAGTTTTGAAGCAGAAAGCACTAAATTTATCATGTGGGCAATTAATATGCACAGAGAAGGTCAATATGGAAATGTTGGATTTTTCAAAAAATTAATTTTAGAGTGGCAAGGTTATCCTCATCAACATAAATATATGTATGATGATAAAAGCTTGACTTTTAAAGTTAAACAATATGGATTTCAACAAATAAAAATTAAATCGTATGGTGAAAGTGAATATATCAATGAAATAAAAGATGTAGAAGGGAGTAAAGAGTCATATTTGTCCGTTTATTTAGAAGCTAAAAAACCATAAGTATGAAAATTTCTATTTGTATTCCTCAGTATAACAGAGTAAAATACTTGTTAAAAAGCCTTGAAATCATTGCATTTCAAAGTTACGAAAATATTGAAATAGTTATCAGTGATGATTGTTCAACTGATGATACGGAGGAACAAATAAGAAGTATTATTCCTACTTACAAATACCCAATAATTTATCACAAAAATGAAATAAATAAAGGTTATGATTTCAATTATAGAAATTGTATTTCGCTCGCATCTGGAAAATATGCATTTGTAATTGGAAATGATGACAGTATTTTGGGTAATAATAGTATTCAATATTTAGTGAATTTTTTGAATGAAAATAATTTCCCAGATATTGGTTTCTGTAATATGATAGAAGAAAGTACTGGAGGGACATTAATTAATAGAGCTGTAACAACCAAGTTAATTGGAACCGGTGTAGATGTTGCTCTCAAAAATTATTATTGTTTTAGTTTTGTTGGAGGATTAATATACAAAAAAGACACTTTTGATAAATATAACACGTCTAAGTATGATGGAAGTATTTATGCTCAAATGTATTTAGGCGTATATATAATTAATACAGGAGCTCAATTATTTTCAATACATGAGCCTCTTGTTTTAAAAGATATTGTTTTAGAAAATGAGCATCGCAATTCTTATAAAGATACTATCGCAAAAAAATGGAAAAATTATAAGGTTGTAGATGGGGGGTTGCCCTCAGTTATTCATGTTTTAATTGGTGCGTTAAATGATTCCGATCAATTAACACAGCAAAGAGTTTATTCAGTTTTTAAAAGAATTTACAGTATCACCTACCCACATTGGATATTAGATTACAAACAAAATGATGCATTACCAGAAGCTTTTGGTTTAAGTGTTGGAATGCATCCAAGCAAAAACAATGATTTAAAAATACTTTCCTTGTATTTTCAAATTAAGATTTACTTGATTTACTATTTATTCACTTTATTTTCGATGTTATTTCCGGTATTTGTTTATAAAACCTTTAAACAAAAAATATATTCTTTTCTAAAAAAATGAAATTACTAGTAATTGGAGCAGATAGCAACTATGCTATTGAACGTTTTTATTTGAAATATTGGTCGGCACATGGAAAGAACATTACTGTAGAATTCTTCCCAGCTCAGAATATTTTTTACAAATATTACAATAAAAATAGTTTAAATAAAATAATATTCAAATTAGGTATAAGTGCTATTTATAATAAGATTAATAAAAAATTAGTTAGAAAGATTGATGTATTTCAGCCCGATTTAATTTTTATTTTCAAAGGTATGGAGGTATTTCCAACATCCTTATTATTAGCTAAAGAGAAAGGAATTAAATTGATTAATTACAATCCCGACAATCCTTTTATTTTTTCTGGAAGAGGTAGTGGTAATTCAAATATCACCAAAAGTATTGGTTTATATGACTACCATTTTACCTACAGTGTGGATATAAAAAAACAAATTGATTTGCAATTTAATATCCCGACATCCATACTGCCTTTTGGTTTTGATATTGACGAATCTGTTTATAATTTAGCTTTAAATAAAGACGAGATACATAAGGTTTGCTTTATAGGAAATCCAGATGAATTCAGGGCTAAGTTAATACAAAGTCTTGCAAATAAAGGAATTGAAATTGATGTTTTTGGCTACCGTTGGGAGAAATTTGTAAAGCATCAAAATATCAAATGCTTTAATACTGTCTCCAATAATGAATTGTGGTACACGTTAAGAAAGTATAGAATTCAATTGAACATAATGCGTCCTCATAATTTAAACGCTCACAACATGCGTACTTTTGAAATTCCCGGTATTGGAGGAATTCAGTTGGCACCAAATACACTAGATCATCAATTGTTTTTTGAAGAAGGCAAAGAGATTTTTTTATATAAAAATGTGGAGGAGTGTGTATCCAAAATAAATTATTTACTATTACTATCAACCGCAAAAGCCAATGAGTTTAGGGTCTTTGCACGAGCCGCAGCCATCAATAATAGGCACAGTTATAAAGACAGGGCTATGCAAGTAATGGAAGTTTTAGAAAAATTATAAAATGACTACAATTGCCGTTATTCATTTTCAGCCCTTAGAAAAATATCCGCCAGTAATGAATGTTATTAATAGCATTAGTGCGATGGAAAATATTGCTAGCATTGTTTACACAACAAAACATAAAAATAATAATTGGTTTGCTGCCAATAAAGTAAATATTAAAAGAATAGGAATCAATAAAAATAATTCGTTTTTAAGATATTGGTGTTATATTCAATTTAATACCATTACTTTTTTTAGTTTACTTATTAAGAAACCCAACATTATAATTATTTATGAAACGTATAGTATAGCGCCTGTTTATTTCTACAAAAAACTATTTCAATCATGCAAAATTTTTATTCATTACCATGAATATACCAGTAAAAAAGAAATAAAAAATGCTTCTGCCTACTTTAAAATCCTGCATTTTTTTGAAAAAAAATTGTATTCAAATTGTGAATTTATCTCGCAAACAAATGACGATAGGCTCCAATTATTCTTAAAGGATTATCCAAATATCAAAAAAGACAAGACTTTTGCTGTACCAAATTTACCACCAACTAATTGGATTGAATTTTCCAAGTTAAATAAGAAAGAAAACAAAACAGGTATAATAAAATTAGTGCATGTTGGTGCCATTGGATTAGATACCATGTATGTAAAGGAAATGTTGGATTGGGTTAAGGAGCAAAAAGGTAAATATTCTATTGATTTTTATACCAGTAACATTTCAAGCGAAGCCAAAGTTGTATTTGATACCATGCAAAATAATTATGTTAGGCTATTGGGACCTATTAACTATTTTGAGCTCCCGCAAGTTTTAATTAATTACGACATTGGCGTAACTATTTATAACGGTCATATTCCCAATTATATTTATAATGTGCCAAATAAGGTTTATGAGTATTTGGCTTGTGGTTTAGAAGTATGGTACAGTAAGGATTTAGTGTCAACGGATAAATTAAATAAAGTTAGCAATAGTAAAAATCCCAAACTTCCAGAATTTTTAAAACAATTAAATTGTAACTATGAAGCTCCCGAAAACGACCCACTTTTAACTAAATTATTTCAAAATGTATAAACTGTTCCCAAAATTGAGCTGTTATTTAATTTTACATTTCACGACATTTTCTCTATAATGAAAAAACACCTCAATTATTTTATTGCACTTGCTACCATGATATTGTTTGGTGGCTTGTTCAATTACGACCTATTATCAGCGCTGGCAGTGGGTATTTTTGCCTATTGGATTAGTGCTTTACTGATAAGAGGAAACGATTCCTTACCAATCAAAGAGCTGTTTTTAAGTTTGTATGGTTTACAGTATTTATTTGGCGCTGCCTTGACGTATAATGGCATAGATGAGTACAACTACTTTGAAAATCAAATGAAAGTTCCAAGCAACACTTATTTTATATACACCATACCCGTATTTCTTAGTTTTTGTCTTGGCTTTTCTATTTTTTCTAAAAAGGATGCCCTAATAATCAATCGAGACAGTATAAACCAATGGGTCACCGAGCATCCTCAATTGCCCTATACATTTATTATAATTGGTTTTTTGGTGTCTTTTACAGCGGGTATTTTTCCTAGTGGTTTAGATTTTATTTTTTATTCCGTATCGGGTTTCAAATATATTGGTATTTTCATTTTATTAATGAGTTATAGAACCATTAAACCGGGTTTAATGGTATTGATTTATGGTTCCATTTTAATTAGTTCCTTTCAAGGGGGTATGTTCCACGATTTATTGATTTGGATTATAATACTAGCTCTAATTTTATCGTATCGGTACAAGCCAAGTTTAAAATATAAAGTAACAGGATTAGTGGTTTTTGGAATTTTTGCTATTTTTATTCAATCCATAAAAGGGGGGTTAAGGGAAGAAACTTGGACTAATAATAAAGACGCTTCCGTTTCAATTGTAAAAAACGTTACTAGAGATGTGAATTCCAATAATGGAGGAATGTTTAGTATGGAAAATTTGGGACCTAATATCATTAGAATCAACCAAGGGTGGGTTTTGGCAAGTACACTTGACAATGTTCCTAGAATTGTAGGTCATACCAATGGAGCGCTAACAGTAGGATATTTCTATGCGGCTCTAGTCCCTAGGCTTTTTGATGAAGATAAAATAAAATCCGGAGGTCATGAATATGTAGAAAGATATGCAGGGATTAACGTTGGCGGAAGTACTTCTATTGCTTTGGGATTATTTACGGATGCTTACTTGGAATTTGGCCAATTTGGAGCCATTATTTATACATTCCTTTTTGGCTTACTGTATGGGTATATTTTAAATCAATTTTTTGTTCGGTCTAAGCAATATCCCATTCTAATTCTTTTTGCAGTTTTAGTTTTTGTATTCCCCATGCGCCCTGATTGCGAAACCGTGACGGCACTAAACCATTTATTCAAAACCACCTTTTTTTTGATTATTATTATATATTTTTTCAAGAAAACGTTTTTATTATCGGCAACGGATTCAAAAAATACGTAACTTTTTGAGAACCAAAATTGTAATTTTATATAACTATTTTCTACCTGCTTATAAAGCTGGAGGCCCTATTCAATCCATTGCGCATTTAATTAGGAATGTGCATCAAGATTATGAAATAGTTGTAATCACAAGCAATACGGAATTTGGAGAAAAAGAGTCAATCAATGTAATACCCAATGTTTGGCAAGATTTTGAAAATGGAAAGGCAAAAGTCATTTATTTAAGTAAGGAACATGCAAATGCTTTTTACATCAAAAAGCTCATTGAAAATATAAACCCAGCTAAAATATTTGTAAATGGTATTTATTCTATTCCATTCAGTATTGCACCTGCATTTTTCTTTCCAGAAAAAACAATTATGCATGTTAGAGGCATGTTGCACCCGGGTGCATTGGCGCAAAAACCTTTAAAAAAGAAATTGTTTTTAACCGGAATAAAACTTTTAGGCCTTCAAAAAAAAATTACTTTTTGTGTAAGTGATAATAAGGAAAAAGAATACACACAAGCTATTTTTGGAGAAAATACAAATATAAAAATTGCGCAAAATTTTCCAGCAAGTTTTGAAATAATAGCGCCTATACCAAAAAATACGGGAGAACTTAAATTAGTAAGTATAGCTTTAATCAGTGCTATGAAAAACCATACTTTGGTATTAGAAGCACTGAGTTTAGTAAAAAGTAATGTAATTTGGGATATTTATGGACCCATAAAAGACAATGATTATTGGGGAAAATGTAAAGAATTAATTGACAAATTACCTTCCAATATTACGGTTACATTCAAAGGAGAAATCAACCCAACACAAGTTTATCATACTTTACATACGTATCATTTTTTTATACTACCAAGTGAAAGTGAAAATTTTGGCCACGCCTTATACGAAGCCATGGTAGCAGCTAAGCCCATTATAACCAGTTACAATACTCCTTGGAATTTTTTAAATGAAAACAATGCAGGATACAATGTTGAATTATCACCTGCATCATTGGCAACAGCCATAGCAAATGCAGCTTCATTGAATCAAAACGAATACAATGAAAAAGTAAAGGCGGTAAGAACCTATGCTGAAAATGCCATCCATAGAGAAGAAATAAAACAGCAGTATTTGAAATTATTTACTTTAAATTAATTTGATAACCGAATCCATGAAATTAAACAAACTTTTAGTTCAAATAATATTAGGGTTTATTACTGCATTAGTAATTGTACAATTATTGTTTTCTGAAAAAAGAAAATTCGATGAATTAGCTCTAGGAACGGAAACTGTAACATATATGGCTAAAGATATTTCGGGTTCAAATATTCATTTAACTCATATAGACAAAGCTGAAGAGGGTGTTTTTGTAAATGATTACAATACAAGGGGAAATAAAAATGTCACTTTGTTTTTGGGTAATTCCCAAACCCACAGTATCAATCAAATGAAAAATGGAGAGGTTAATTTTATAAGAATTTTGCATGATACATTAATCAACTCTAATTCAGAAATCCTATGCCATAGTATGCCTAATGCAGGGATGCAAGAGTTTTATTTGTCTTATATGTATTGGAAAAAAAAATTAAATATCAAAGTATTAGTAATCCCTTTATTTTTTGATGATCTCAGGGAGGACGGAATTAGAGATGTTTTTTTCACTAATCTTATTAATGATAGATTTTTATTATCCGACTCTTTAAGTCATATTGGAAAAAAAATAAATACTAATTTAAAAAGTTATTGGTCAAGCAAAAAGGAGGTAAAACTAACTAATAGTTCCGTTGAAAAAAATGATAATCAAGCATTAAGAGAAACTGTTCAAGAAGATGTTGAAAATAATTTAAACTTGTTTTTAGAAAAAAATAGTAAATCTTGGAACAACCGAGAAAATGTAAGAGGAGATTTCTTTGTTTGGTTATACCAATTCAGAAATACGATTTTAGGAATTAATGCAAGCACAATAAGAAAAATGATTCCTCAAAGATATAAAGACAATCTTGAAGCACTTGAATTAATATTGAATGATTGCAAAAAAAATGACATTAAAGTTTTATTATATATTCCCCCAATTCGAAGCGATGTCCCTATTCCTTATGAAAAAAAATTATATTCAAATTTTAAAAATAAAATAAAGGAAATTTGTAAAAAGGAGAAAAGTAAATTATTTTATGCTGATTTTGACACCATAATTCCCGGAAGATATTGGGGTTTTAAGGGGGCTACTAATTTATTAGAAAAACGAGAAATGGATTATATGCATTTTCAATTCAAAGGACACCAAATATTGGCAGATTCTTTATTCAATCATTTAAAATTAATAAATTAAACCTATGATATTTAATTCGGTAACCTTCATTTTGTTTTTATTTATTGTAGTTCTAGCGTATTGGGTCTTGCCTCAGAAAATTAAAATGTGGATGCTCCTTATCGCGAGTTGTATTTTTTATGGCTTTTGGCGTTGGGAATATTTAAGTGTAATGTTTATTTCGGCATTAACAGATTATTTTACGGCCATACAAATTGAAAAAACACCAATTGAGAATAAACGAAAACGAAAACTATTATTGGCTATTACATTATTGGTTAATTTGGGTTTATTGGGTTATTTTAAATATTTGTATTTTTTTACTGATAATATGAATTCATTTGGTGCTTTAGTAGGCATAGATATAAATATACCTTTGTTTAAGGTTCTTTTACCTTTTGGGATAAGTTTTTATACTTTTGAAACCATTAGCTATACAATGGATGTTTATAGAGGATTAATTAAAGCCGAGCGTAGCTTTTTAAATTATGGGTTATTTGTTACCTTTTTTCCAAAATTAGTTGCAGGACCTATCCAACGGGCATCTGAATTGCTCGTGCAATTAAAAAACAGACCTGCATTTCAAGTTGAATTTTTAGCTGAGGGCATTAAAAGAATTTTATACGGATTGTTTTTAAAAGTATTTCTTGCAGATAACATTAGTCCACTTGTAAATGAAGCATTTGCCGCAGACCCTAATAGTCTCTCTGCTATTGATATATGGATGATGGCGTTTTTATTTGGTTATCAAATTTATTTTGACTTTTCAGCCTATAGCCATATTGCAGTAGGCTCAGCTAAATTGATGGGAATCAATATACCCGAAAATTTTAATTTTCCTTATTTAGCCACTTCCTTTAAAGATTTTTGGAAACGATGGCATATTTCCCTTTCATCTTGGATTAGAGATTATTTATACCTTCCACTTGCAGGGGTTAAAGTTACACAAACTACAGGTAAAGGGGGTATTGGCGAAGGTTTAGAGAAAACAAATTCACAAGGTGCTAAAACAAAAGCTTTGTTTCTCACATGGGCAATAATGGGTTTTTGGCATGGTGCAAATTGGACTTTTGTATTTTGGGGTTTATATCATGCAACAATTATATTTTTAGAAAGAAAACTTAAACCATTGAGAGATAAAATTAAATTTCTAAATTTTAAAATTATAGCATGGGGAATTACTTTAATGTTAGCCATGTTAAGTTGGATTCCTTTTAGAGCAAAAACTTTAGAAGATACTTTTATCATGTTTAAAAAAGTGATTACTCCCTCTCAATATTTATATTTTACAATGCGTGAAAATAATTACTTAATAGCTGGTGTAATTTTATTATTAGTTTTAATTACTTATTATTCGAATGAAATAATAGAGCCTAAATTAAATAAATATAAATGGTTAAGTTTTAGTTTTCATACCTTTAAATATGCAATAATAATTATTTTTGTTTTAACATTTTTAAGACCAATAAGTCAATTCATTTACTTCCAGTTTTAGATGATTTAAAAATCTGCGAAAAACAATACTTAACACTTTTCAATTAATTTATAAAGAGAAAATTGTTTAATAAAAAATTAAAAATCTAAAAATTATAGATTATAATTTCATGTATTAACAAAATAGCAAAAACCGTATAGATTGTTTTTATAAATAAATAATAAATTATGAAGCATATACCTTCTTTAAATGGTTTAAGAGCAATTTCAATTTTCATTGTATTGTTTGCACACCTTAAAGATACTTTCGGAGTTCCTGAATTTTTAATAAAACTTATTAGTTGGACTTGTTATGGTAATTTAGGGGTAGAAGTTTTTTTTGTAATAAGTGGTTTTTTAATTAGTACAATTTTATTGTCGGAAGTAAAACGCAACGATAACATTAATTTTAAAAGATTTTATTTCAGAAGATTTCTTAGAATTTTTCCAGTGTTTTTTTTATATGTTATTTTTATTTTATTTTTAAATAATATCTATAATTTAACAATTCTAGATTTTATTAAGCCTTTGTTTTACTTTTCTAATTTTGCAGTTTTTGGAGGTCATTGGTTTTTAGGGCATACTTGGTCATTATCTGTAGAAGAACAATTTTATTTAATTTGGCCATTTACTATTTATAAATTTAAAAAATATATACCACAAATAGCGTTAACTATTTTTTTCTTAGCTATTATTTTAAGACTTATTGGATTATTTAATCAAGAATATAGTGATTTTATATTTAATCCATTAATTGGTTCTCTTGATGGAATTTTAATTGGTTCCTATATTAGCTTATTAATTATTGAGGGTAAACTCCCTAGGTTTTATGGCTATTACAAAAGTATTAAACACCCCGTATTATATACCATAATATCATTATTGTTGTTGTATAGTCTACAACATTTTGGTAATATTGGTTACACTTTATTTATTTTATTAAAGGGATTTGGGTCAATTTTAATTGCTTTTTTTCTAATATACTGTATTCAAGAAAAAGAAACTTTGATTTATCGTTTTCTAAATCTCAAATTTATTTCATATGTAGGTATTTTATCGTATTCAATATATATATGGCAACAGTTTTTTCTATTAAAAATTGGAGCTACTAAACAAATATTTTTCTTTCAAAAATACCCTTTAAACATTTTGTTTGTTTTTATCATTGCTATACTATCTTATGAATTATTTGAAAAGCCAATTTTAAAACTTAAAAATAATAATTAAAGAATCAGTCTCAAGTCTCTTATCTCGAAGTCTCAATTCTCAATTCTCAAAGTCTCACAGTCTCAAAAGTCTCAAAGTCTCAAAGTCTCACAGTCTCAAAGTCTCAAAGTCTCAAGTCTCAAAGTCTCAAAGTCTCACGTCTCAAAGTCTCAAGTCTCAAAGTCTCAAGTCTCAAATTCTCAAATTCTCAACCTTAACCTCAACCTCATAATGATCATACTCGGACTCAACGCATACCACGCAGACTCATCAGCAGCCCTATTTGTAGATGGTAAAATGATAGCTGCCACCGAAGAAGAACGCTTTAGGCGCATCAAGCATTGGGCTGGATTTCCTAGTGAGGCCATAGCATTTTGCTTAAAAGAAGCCGGTATTACCATAGACCAAGTAGACCACATTTGCATTGGTCGCGACCCAAAAGCCAAGGTTTGGAACAAAGCCAAATACGTGCTTAAAAGCCTTACCAAAAAAAATACTTTAATTTTCGACCGTATTAAAAATAGCGGGAAAATAAAAAGTTTAGAAAGCGAATTTGCAGCACACTTTGATTGTAAAGAAGCAGCAATAAAAAGTAAAATTATCAATGTAGAACACCACAGAAGTCATTTGGCATCGGCATTTTTTGCCAGTCCATTTGAAGAAGCAGCCCTATTATCAATCGATGGTTCCGGAGATTTTACTACTACCATGATAGCAATAGGCAGAGGCAATCAAATTGAGGTGTTAGATTCTATTGATTTCCCGGTGAGTGCAGGCTTGTTTTATTCGGCTTTTACCCAATATTTAGGTTTTCCACATTATGGCGATGAATATAAGGTAATGGGATTAGCGCCCTATGGCCAACCCAATTATGTGGAAGAAATTAGAAAAATAGTACATTTTAACAAGGATGGTTTATTTAGTTGGGATGCTGATTATTTTGTGAATCCCAATGAAATAAAACTGGATTATGACACCCATATTCCGTTAATTTCTACTCTTTTTGGAGCAAAAATGGTGGAAGTATTTGGCCCCGCACGTAAAGAAGGAGAAGAACTTACGCAAAAACACAAAGACATAGCAACCAGCGTACAAAGAGTATGTGAGGAATTGATACTTCATATATTGAATCATTTGCAAAAACGTACGGGTTTAAAAAATGTGTGTATTGCAGGTGGTGTGGCACAAAATTCTGTTGCCAATGGAATCATTTTAGAAAAAACAGACTTTGATAATTTATACATTCCTTCTGCGGGGCATGATGCCGGAATTAGTATGGGTTGTGCGTTGTATGCCTATAACCACATTTTAAAAAATCCGAGACAACCTGCTATTTATAATGCTTATACGGGTAGTAAATTTTCCAATGAGGAAATCGAGATTTATTTGAAAGAACGTGGCATAAAATACGAACGACTCGAAGATACAGAATTGTATGATAGAATTTCCGATAAATTAATAGAACCTGGCGTAGTAGGTTGGTTTAGCGGAAGAGCAGAATTTGGTCCTCGTGCTTTGGGAGGAAGAAGCATCATTGCCGATCCCAGAAACAATAAGGCCAAAGAGTTATTGAATGCAAAAATCAAACGCAGAGAAAGTTTCCGACCTTTTGCGCCAAGTATTCTTAAAGAGTATATGGGCGACTATTTTACCAAAGTTGAGGAGGTTCCATTCATGGAAAAAGTATTCCCAATAAAACCCGAAAAGCAGGCAGAAATTCCTGCAGTAACCCATGTAGATGGTACTGGTAGATTACAAACAGTAAGCAAAGACGTAAGCCCGCGATACTATGCTCTTATTGATAGGTTTAGAGAAAAAACTGGGGTGCCTATTTTGCTAAACACCTCGTTTAACGAAAATGAACCCATTGTAAATACACCAGCAGAAGCCTTAGATTGTTTTTTGAGAACGCAAATGGATATGTTGGTTTTGGAAAATTGTGTTATTGTTAGAGAGAACGAGAGTTCGAGAGGATGAGAGGATGAGAGGCGAGAGGATGAGAAGCTAGAGGGCGAGAGGCGAGAGGATGAGAGGGCGAGAAATGAGAGTGCGAGAGAGCGAGAAGCGAGTCGTTTAAATATATGAACTAATTAATAAAAAAATGAAGAGACGACACGATTTTAAACAACTTGAAATTTATATACGAAGTTTAAAATTAGCTGAAAATATATTGACACTAGTTGATGAAGTTAAACCATATCGTTTAGGTGAGCAGTTAGCTGGGTCTGCAATATCTATACCATCAAATATTGCTGAAGGAGCCGAACGAGGAACCGATAAAGAATTTCATCGTTTTTTGGAATACTCAAGTGGATCGGCAGCAGAATTATTTACACAATTAATATTAGTAGAAAGAACAGCAAAATATAATCAATATCCAATAAAAGTATGGATTAAAGAGTGCGAAGAAATAAACGCAATGATTAGAGGATTCATGATCAAATTGTCAAAAGAATATAATTAATTATCTCAAACTCTCGTCCTCTCGAGCTCTCAAATATTGCTGAAGGAGCAGACAGGGGCACCGATAAAGAATTCAGACGTTTCCTTGAATTTTCGAGTGGATCGGCAGCAGAACTTGAAACACAATTAACATTGGTTAAAAATACGGGCAAATACAATCAATTCCCTTTAGATTATTTGATTCAAGAATCCTACGAGATAAATTCAATGATAAGATCATTTATGAAAAAACTATCCCTCAACAATAACTAAGTCTAAAAGTCTCACGTCTAAAAGTCTCACGTCTCACAGTCTCACAGTCTCACAGTCTCATAGTCTCATAGTCTCATAGTCTCACGTCTCACGTCTCACGTCTCACGTCTCATAGTCTCACAGTCTCACGTCTCACAGTCTCACAGTCTCACGTCTCACAGTCTCAAATAAAAAAATGAATACCAGACATAATTTTAGGAAGTTAGAGATTTATCAAAGAAGTATGAAATTGGCTTCCGATGTATTGACATTGGTTGATGAAATAAGACCTTACCGACTAGGAGAACAATTAGCTGGTTCATGTATTTCAATACCTAGTAATATTGCAGAAGGAGCAGATAGAGGCTCTGATAAAGAATTCAGACGTTTTTTGGAATATTCAAGTGGATCGGCAGCAGAACTTGAAACTCAATTGACATTGGTTAAAAATACCGGAAAATACAATCAATTTCCTTTAGATGATTTGATTCAAGAATCCTACGAGATAAATTCAATGATAAGATCATTTATGAAAAAACTTTCCCCCCAACAATAATCAAGTCTAAAAGTCTCACGTCTAATAGTCTCACGTCTCACAGTCTCACAGTCTCATAGTCTCATAGTCTCACGTCTCACGTCTCACAGTCTCACAGTCTCATAGTCTCACGTCTCACAGTCTCACAGTCTCACAGTCTCATAGTCTCACGTCTCACAGTCTCACGTCTCACAGTCTCACAATCTTTAAATGAAAATAAGTTTAATCACCGTATGTTATAACAGCGCTGCAACGATAGAAAAAACAATTTTATCGGTAACGGCACAAACCTATGCTAACATTGAATATATTGTTGTTGATGGGAATTCTAATGATGAAACATTAAGCAAAATACAAAATCATGAAGACAAAATCACCCATTGGATATCGGAACCGGATAAAGGGTTGTATGATGCCATGAATAAAGGAATTGCCATGGCGACTGGAGATATTGTTGGGATATTAAATTCAGACGATACTTTTTATTCCGATACAATTCTAGAAGAAATTGCCGCATTTCATACTGCGAATGCTATAGATGCTTCGGTGGGAAACATTATGCAGCACCAGGAAAATGGCAAGGTAGTTCGGGTATATTCCTCCAAATATTGGTCTCCAGAAAAACTAAAAATTGGCTTTATGCCACCTCATCCGTCTATTTTTTTTAAAAGAGAATTGTTTGACAAATTTGGTAATTACGAATTAGGATTCATTATTGGTGCCGATTATGAATTGATTATTCGATTTTTTCTAAAAAATAAAATCAATTGGAACTATTCGGGTATCACAACTACAGCGATGTTAGTTGGTGGCTTGAGCAGTTCGGGAAGCAGTTCTTATAAATTAATTACCAAAGAAATTCAAAAAGCACTTGAAATGAATGGCATCCTTTTTTCAACATTAAAAATTAAGCTGCGTTGGGTTTGGAAAATGGTGGGTTTTTTGAGGAAATAATTTTTGAGGATGAGACTAAGGTTGAGGTTAAGGATAAGGTTGAGTGAAATAGGGGAATAAATTCATAAAAAATGAAAATAACAATTACGGGTACTTCAGGTTTTGTAGGTCAAAATCTACGACTTTATTTAGCGGAGGTTTTTGAGATACAAGGCATTTCAAGAAAAAAGGGTGACGAATTGATTTCATACAATGTTTTTTAGGTAAAAAGACAGTATAAAGCGTTAATCGTTTCATTTGTCACGCTATTTAATCTTTATTTTTTTGGAATTGTATTTGTTTCTTTTAATTCTTTTTATATCTTTGGGAACTAAACATACTAATAATTCGTATAATGAGTTCACTTATTAAAAAAAATAATTGGCTTTTGCAAATCTACCAAAGTCCTCGTTCAGTATTTGGATTGGCGGATGTTGCCTTGCTTACTGGGGAGACAAATTCTATTTCTTTAACCAAGAAATTACATTATCAAGTAGGTAATGGTAACTTAAAAAATCCACGTAAAGGATTGTACACTAAACCCATTTATGAACCCTCAGTCTTAGCTTGTACGGTATACACTCCCTCTTATTTATCGTTAGATTATGTGCTTCAAAAAGAAGGTGTCATTTTTCAATACGATAGTACGATTACGGCGGTTAGTTATTTGAGTAGGGCTCTGGAAATTGATGGTTGGAAAATTAAGTATAGCAAAATAAAGGACTCTATTTTATTCAATACCACTGGTGTTCTGTCTAATCCCAATGGTCTAAATGTTGCCACTACAGAAAGGGCTTTTTTAGATTTACTTTACCTGAAGGGCGAGTTGCATTTTGATTCCATAAACACCATAAATACAAAATTAGTGCAGGAATTACTTCCTATTTATGAGAGTAAGGCACTTGAAAAACGAGTAATGAAACTGTTGGAAATATGAATGTAACTAAGCATAAATCTTACCTAATACGGATCTTAAAAGATATTTACGATGATATCGAATTGGGAAATATGCTAGGTTTCAAAGGAGGAACTGCTTTGATGTTTTTTTATGGGTTGCCTCGATTTTCAGTTGATTTAGATTTTCATCTCATTCAACCGGAGCAGCAAGGTTTAGCGTTTGATAAAATTCGTTCCCTCGTATTGAAATATGGAAAAATTCACGATGAAGCAGTTAAACATTTCGGACTTATCATTGTTCTGGACTATGGTTCTGGAGAGCGAAAGTTGAAGGTAGAGATTTCTAACCGGCCGTTTGATAATCATTATGAGATAAAAAATCTATTGGGAATCAGTATGAGGGTTATGACTGGGCCTGATATGTTTGCACACAAAGTTTGTGCACTTTTAGATAGAAGTTCTTTTACTAATCGGGATTTGTTCGATTGTTGGTTTTTTATGCAACAGCAAACAGCAATAAATAAACAAATTGTGGAGGAAAGAATGAAAAAACCTTTACCAGATTATTTTCAGGATTGTATCGTTTATTTAGAAAATATGTCGGACAGGAATATTCTTCAAGGACTAGGCGAATTGTTAGATGAAGATTTGAAGAAGTTTGTAAAAACAAAACTGCGGATAGAAGCTATAGCCTTGTTTAAAATTTATAGGGATATGCCTTTGCTGGAAGAATAGGTATGGGTTAACTGGTTATTTGTTAAGGGTTTAAAAGTTTAATCGTTTACTTGATTAACTGTTTCAATCGCTAAAAGATAACGAAGCGCTATTTGTGTTATTTCAATAGCTACTGAAATTCTTTCTAATGCCTGAATGCTCGTGATGACTGATTACTCACGATTAATCTATAAAAAAAACATATTTAAATGAGTCGTTCCATAGTTTTTATTACAGGAATCAATGGTTTCGTCGGTCAAAATCTCACACTTTATTTAGCCAAGGATTTTGATGTGAAAGGAATTTCAAGAAGGGAAACTTCAATTAGCTTAAATTATGAAAATTTCTTTCAGGAAAAGCGAGATTACGACGCCATAGTTCATCTTGCAGGTAAAGCCCACGACTTGAAGAAAACAGCAAACGATGCTGATTATTACGAGGCTAATTTTGAGTTAACCAAACGTTTGTATGACCAGTTCTTACAATCGGATGCCCATCGGTTTATTTACATCAGTTCCGTGAAAGCGGTTGCCGATACTGTTGTAGGTATTTTGACGGAAGAAGTAGTTCCCAATCCTGTAACGCATTATGGAAAATCAAAAATACTGGCTGAGAACTATATTTTAGCCAATTTGCCGCGAGATAAAAAAGTATATATTTTGAGGCCATGCCTGATTCATGGTCCAGGAAATAAAGGAAATCTTAATTTGTTATACAGCTTGGTCAGCAAGGGTTTTCCGTGGCCTTTGGGTGCATTCGAAAATCAACGCTCCTTTTTGAGTATTGATAATTTATGTTTTGTAATTAAGCAATTGTTGGAAAAGGAATCGATACCATCCGGGGTTTACAATGTAGCAGATGATGCAGCGCTTTCAACCAACGAATTGATAACTTTAATTTCTAAATCTCAAAATAAACTCCCAAAGACTTTGGCGATTCCTAAAAAAATAATCTTTCTTTTGGCTAGAATTGGAGATATTTTACATTTACCCCTAAACTCAGAACGTTTGCAAAAGTTGACCGAGAATTATGTGGTGAGCAATCAGAAAATAGTTAAAGCATTAGGAAAGCCACTTCCTTTTTCCGCTGAAGAAGGATTCAAAAAAACCTTTCAATCGTTCTCAAATGGTCAATAGAATTTTTGCAATAGTACTTTTAGTGGTTCTTTCTCCCATTTTTATTTTGGTTGCTTTATCTATCTTATTTGAAGATGGATTTCCTGTATTTTTTACTCAAAAGCGAGTGGGTGAAAAGTATACTTTTTTCGATATCTACAAGTTTAGAAGTATGAAAAAGAATACTCCTAATGTGGCGACCCATTTGTTATATAACCCAGCGCAGTATGTGTCAAAAATCGGAAGGGTTTTGCGAAAATTAAGTTTAGATGAATTACCCAATCTTATCAATATCATCAAAGGACAAATGGTTTTTGTTGGCCCCCGCCCCGCATTATACAATCAGGATGATTTAATGCAACTTCGAATTTCAGCAGGCGTTGAGAAATTAAAACCGGGCATTACGGGTTGGGCTCAAATTAATGGTAGAGATGAAATTTCATTGGAAGAAAAAGTGGCGTTAGAGAAAGAATATTTATCTCGAAAATCGTTTTGGTTTGATATGAAGATTATTTTACAAACGTTTACAAGTGTATTGAAAAGTGATGGGGTGGGGCATTGAGGAAGTTGGGAAAGTTGTAAGTTTTAGGTTGAGGAAGTTGTGGGTTATGTGTTGAAAACGTTGAACCGTTTAATCGTTAATTCGATACCGATTAGTATACACGAATAACCGAATAAAAAAATTCGTTTTTTTTGCGAACTTTGCGAAAAACTTTGCGCTCTTTGCGGTTAAATTAATTTTTAAATTATTCAATATTTAATTAAACACCAACTACTTCAATTCGATTAATCAAATAACCGAATAACCAAATCCACTCTTTACAGCGGTGGTTGTATGTTGAAAACGTTGAACCGTTTAACTGTTTAATCGTTAATTCGAGAATAGTAGTAAATCACCATTAACCAAATAATCAAATAACCGAATAACCAAATCCACTTTTTACAGCGGAGGTTGTGGGTTGAAAACGTTGCTTCTCAATTAATAGTGTCGAGCAATTTTAACAATTATTTTATTTTTGATATACCAAAAAGACATACCTTTGTGATATCTTATTTAAGAATTAAAAATGTACTTATGAAAACAGTATCACTAAAAATAGACGATTCCATATTTGGAGAAACCGAAAAAATTCTTTCCGGAATTAATATTCCTAGAAACAGGTATATTAATGAAGCTATAGCGTACTATAATAAAGCCCAAAAAAGGCACCTTTTAGAACAAAAATTAAAAGTAGAATCCGAAATGGTAGGAGAAGATTCAATGAAAACATTGAAAGAATTTGAAAATTTAGCATATGCAAATTAATCAATATGAAATTTGGATTGCCGATTTAAATCCTCAAATTGGAACTGAAGCTGGAAAATCAAGACCTGTTTTAGTGGTCCAGTCGAATTTACTTAATAAAATACCACACCCTTCCACTATTGTTTGTCCTATCACAACCAATGTACATATTGATTCGGGCATTCTAAGAGTTCATTTAAAAAAAGGAATGGCAAATTTGCATGAAAATTGTGATGTAATGATTGATCAATTAAGAGCGATTGATAATAAACGCTTGATGAAAAAAGTGGGGATGCTACCTAATGAATTAATTCACACAATTAAAGAAAATATTTCAATTTTAATAGATTTGGATTAAAATGGTTTTTGCGGTCATCAATCATGAGTTAGTTGTTTAGGAAGTTGTCCCCATAACCTCCGAAGGGTAAAATCTCCCTAACCCCCGAAGGGGGAATTAGAAGTGGGATTTGGAGTGTTGGTTGAGAAATTAGACAATAGATTCAGAGATAAAAGATTCAGAGATAAAAGATTAAATAGTATTTAGTTGCAAATTTTTCTTTTGTAGCTAAATAAAAATAGATGTAAAAATGATTAACTCAAAAATATGGCTCTCCTCGCCCCACATGAGAGGCACCGAACAAAAATATATTCAAGAAGCTTTTGATACCAATTGGATTGCTCCCTTGGGTCCTAACGTAGATGGATTGGAATTGGATTTAGAGACTTATCTTGAAGAAACTGTTTTTGTTGGGGCACTCAGTGCAGGAACTTCTGCCATTCATTTGGGATTAATACTTTTAGGAGTTTCCAAAGGCGATGTGGTATTGGTGCAAACCCATACCCATAATGCATCGGTAAACCCAATATTATACCAAGGAGCAACCCCAGTTTTTATCGACAGTGAATTAGAAACTTGGAACCTCTGTCCTATAGCTCTTGAAAAAGCAATTAAAGACAGAATCGAGAAAGCGAAAAAGCCCAAAGCCATTATTGCTGTACATTTGTATGGAATGCCGTATCAAATAGAAGCCGTAAGAGCAATTGCAGATAAGTACCAAATTCCTATTTTAGAAGATAGCGCTGAAGCTTTAGGGAGTAGCTACAAAGGGCAAAAATGTGGTACTTTTGGAGATATTGGTGTTTTATCCTTTAACGGGAATAAAATTATTACTACTTCAGGTGGTGGTGCCATCGTTACCAAAACCGTTGCCCAAAAAGAGAAAGCTATTTTTTATGCTACCCAAGCTAGAGACCATGCGCCCCATTTCCAGCATTCAGAAATTGGTTACAATTACCGTATGAGTAATATCTGCGCAGGAATAGGTAGGGGACAAATGGAAGTCTTAGATGCTCATGTTGCCTTACGAAGAGCGATGCATGATTTTTATGTTGAATTATTCAAAGATATTTCAGGAGTTACTGTTTTTACAGCTCCTAATACGGATTATTTTTCTAATCATTGGTTGAGTACCATCTTAATAGACCCAATAAAAACCAACGGCATCACCCAAGAAACCCTGCGGTTGGCATTGGAAGCTGCCAATATAGAATCCCGCCCATTGTGGAAACCCATGCATTTACAACCTGTTTTTGAAAAGTACCCTTTTTACGGGAATAAAGTAGCGGAAACACTATTTGAAAATGGTTTGTGTTTGCCTTCGGGATCTAATCTAACAAACGAAGACCGGGATAGAATTGCCAAAGTGGTAGGTAGGGTATTTGGTTGAGGAAGTTACAGGTTATAAGTTGTGGGTTGAAAAAGCTGAAGGTTGAGGAAGTTGTAAGTTGTAGGTGGTAAGTTGTAAGTTGATTTTAACCGTTTCTCTTTGCGTTCTTTGCGAAAAACGTTGCGTTCTTTGCGGTTAAATTAATTTTTAAATTATTCAATATTTAATTAAACAAATAACCGAATAACCAAATCCACTTTTTCCGAAGTTGAGAGTTGAAAAAGTTGAACCGTTTAATTGTTTGATTATCAAATATCAAAAAATAAATAAAAAATGAACATTAAGATATGCAATTAAATTGTATATTTGCACAATAAAAAATGCAAAATGGATATTTTATTAGAACAATCAGAACGCTTAATAAGCAGTATAAACCTTAACTTTAAACGCTATTTATTTGATACTATTCAATGGGATAGTCGCTTAATTGGTGTAAAAGGGGCAAGGGGAACAGGCAAAACAACGCTTTTGTTACAATGGATTAAGGAACAAAATCTTCCCACTGAAAAAGCAGCTTATTTTTCATTGGATGACTTGTATTTTTTGGAACATTCACTGAAAGACACAGTAACTCAATTTTATAAAAATGGAGGTTTGGTTTTAGTGTTAGATGAGGTGCATAAATATAAAAATTGGTCAATAGAAATTAAAAATATTTATGATTTTTTTCCTGAATTAAAAATCATCTTTACAGGTTCTTCAATAATTGACATCAGTAAACAAGAAGGGGATTTAAGTAGAAGAGCCTTAATGTATGAACTTCCAGGGTTGTCCTACAGAGAATACTTATCCATGTTAGGTATCATAAATCTTCCTGTGATTGGATTAGAAGAATTACTGTTTAACAGTGCTGAAATCAAAAAAAAAATTCCGCATACTTTTCGTCCACTAGAACATTTTAACAAGTACTTGAATTACGGGTATTATCCCTTCGGAATAGTTGATAGTTCTTCTATTCACCAACGAATCAATCAATTGATACGAACTGTTGTTGAAGTAGATATGGCCGAATTAAAAGATTTTGACATTCGCAATGCCAAGAAATTATTGCAACTCGTTTATGTAATCGCACAACAAGTACCTTTTAAACCTAATATTTCAAGCTTAGCTATTAAAACAAGTATTCACAGAAATTCATTAAACAATTATTTGTATTATTTGGAGCAAGCCAAGATACTATCGCTATTGTTTCCAGCCGGAAACAGTACTGCCGTGTTGCAAAAACCCGAAAAAATATTCTTAAACAATACTACATTATTAGCTGCACTAGCGGAGCAAAAACCGAATATAGGAACTGTTCGCGAAACTTTTTTTCTTTCACAGCTGCAACCCTTGCATAAAGTACAACTGCCTAAACAAGGAGATTTTTATGTTAATGATAGCTATACTTTTGAAGTAGGAGGCAAAGGCAAAGGGCAAAAACAGCTTGAAGCAATAGAAAATGCTTGGGTTGTTAAAGATGATATTGAATATCCAATGCTGAAAACTATACCTTTATGGATGTTTGGTTTGTTGTATTGAGTTTGAAAAAGTTGTAGGTTATAAGTTGAGAAAGTTGAAAAAGTTGAACCGTTTAACCGTTTAATTGTTATTTCGGTAGCAAGTAGTAAATAACGGTTTTTAAAATAACCGAATAATCAAATCCACACTTCCGAAGTTGAGAGTTGAAAAAATTGAACCGTTTAACCGTTTAGTTGTTAATTACGATTAACCGAATAACCAAATTATCAAATTACCAAATTTTCAAATTTTCAAATTTTCAAATTTTCAAATTACCAAATTAATTCTTCCCAATGCCAAAACGTATTTTTGATCTTTTTTTTGCAACATTTGGTTTGATATTAACCTTTCCAATACTACTACCTGTATACCTAATCGCTTCAATTGACACGAAACAAAATGGAATTTTCTCTCAAAAGAGAATTGGTCAATTTGGTCTGCCATTTACAATCTATAAAATCCGAACCTTCGGACTTTCAGAAATAAAACCAGTTTCTAAAATTGGCGCTTTCTTGAGAAATTCAAAACTAGATGAGCTGCCTCAATTGTGGAACGTGCTACTGGGAAATATGAGTTTCGTAGGGCCCAGGCCCGACATTGCCAGATATTACGATGTTTTGGAAGGAGAAAACAGGAAAATATTGGAATTAAAACCAGGGCTAACCAGCTTAGCGAGTATTAAATATGCCAATGAAGACAAGATATTAGAACATCAAGAAAATCCATTACTTTACAACGACACGGTACTTTTTCCAGATAAAGTTAAAATGAATTTGGCGTATTTTTACAATCATTCCCTATTTGGAGATGTCAAGATACTTTGGAATACACTATTTAGAAATTAATTAAATCACACATCTTTGCCTTTTTTGAACTACTATTTTTTAACTTACTGTTAAAAGATAAAAACGTACGATAAAAAACAAATCAAACGCTTAAAATAATTTTTTAGTAATTAATGAATTTAAATCAGAATAAAAATATTATTTTTGCTTTTCAAACGAAATAAAAGTAATTATTTAAGTAGGTATAGGCGTTTAGGTCGCAATTAATTATCTTTGCCTTATGGCGGATAGAAA